>CAZWEO010000089.1:0-21557 GCA_964633115.1 uncultured Desulfobacterales bacterium | reverse complement strand
CCAGTTACAATAAAGTCATCTGCATACCGGATCATGTGAACCTTGGCGTCCTTGGGGACTGCATTTTTAATCGCAGATTCCAATCCGTCCAGGGTTAAGTTAGCGAGCACCGGAGATATAACTGATCCTTGCGGTGTACCCGCTTTAGTCGGATAGAGTTTGCCCCCATCTACATAGCCGGCGTTTAGCCAGCTTCTAAGTATCTTCTTATCAGTCAGGATATTGTCTATCATCCATTCATGATCGATTCTATCAAAGCAGGCTTGGATATCGGCCTCAAGGACCCATCGTGAAGAATGGCGTTTTGCAAGACAATTATAGCACTGTTTGATGGCATCCGCACAGCATCGACCATCTCTAAATCCATACGAATTTGGATCGCCGATCGTTTCTGCTACCGGTACCAATGCAAGGGCATATAAAGCTTGCATGGCTCTATCTCTCATGGTGGGTATACTTAGAGGTCGAAGTTTGCCGTTTTTCTTTTTAATGTAAACCCGCCGAAGTGGGAATGGGCGGTAGCCTCTTCGGTTTAACAGGGTTACAGCTTGCATCCTCTTTTTAGATGAGTTCCATACAACCCCGTCAGACCCCGGGGTTGCCTTACCTTTGTTGGTAACAACGCGTCTTATGGCAAGAAGTTTACCGTAAAACGAGTGGGTCAGAAGCCACTGAAGAGATTTAGCTAATCGTAGCTTTCCTTCCCGAACGGCCTTTGCGATACGCATCTGCAGCTCCTTCACCTTCTTCTTAACTTTCTTCCAATTTATGGAATTCCATTTAAGCTTATGGTGGGAGGACGCATGGATCTGCTGAGCAGTCCTCATTTGCTTTTCCTCCTATAGAAGTTCTACAGATTATCTCGCAACGAAGCACCTGATGGACGTCAGCTCCCTTACGGGCCGGGTATTGTTGAGTCAAAGACTCACAACCCGTATTCATCCCATTACAGAATGACCTTCGCTTCTTCCATCCTCTCTCCTCGTACCTCCAACAGCATGCCTTACGGTTAGCCTGCCCTAAGGGCGAAGCCACGAGGTTACCACGTTCCACGTATCTGACAACGAATACCTTAGGTCCACTCTACTCTGCCGGTGGGAGTGTTGCCCGTGTCGGACGTTCTGCAATCCCTCCGAACCACCTACCTACCTTTTGGTTCAAGCCTTCCAGCTCCTTTGGCTTGTCAATATTCACGACAGTTACGAGTGTTCACTTACGTTAACCATAGTGTCCTATCCTAACCCCTCACCCGGATGGAGCTTCCAGGAGCGCTTCCACCTCTCGGCTTCCGCACCGTTCGAAAAGCGAACTTCGGCGCATTGTCAGGAAGGCTTCATACCCGTCAAGGATGCACCTTGAGCGCATGCTTCCATAGGATCGCAGCGACGGGACGCTGGGTTCAGACAAGGGTTAGAGCGTAGCACCCCCGCTGAACAGTCTAAATACGCGACTTCGTGTCGCAATACAGATAAATTGAGATAAAACCAATCTTGTTAAATTACTGATAGCATCGAGTTGGACTGTCAAGTTAAGTCTACCTTGCAAAGCAGAAATCTAAAGCTAAGTTCGTCTTTTGACAGCTATGCCCCCTGCAACGCTGTTTTCCTAGATGTGTATTTACCCATAACTGAGTTGGCTCAGGGTCAAGAGTCTGAAATTGTTTTAAATTCAATAAACATCGAACATTCAACTACAAGCAAAAAGCAGTTCGATGTTGAAACCTGTCAATAGAACCCTTGAACCCTACTTTATCACCTAAATAAAAAGGCGTCCTGGAAGCACGCTTCCAGGACGCCTTTTATTTTGAAATATAAAATCGTGGAACACGATTTTATTCTTTTTCGGCGGTAGCCTCCTCGATTATCTTATCCATTAGTTGGGCCGGGACTTCGTCATAATGAGAAAATTCCATGGTATAAATACCACGACCGCCGGTCATGGATCTTAAATCCGGGGCATAGGTCAAAAACTCGGCCATGGGAACCTGGGCATTAATGACTTGATTTTTACCAGCACTGTCCATTCCCAAAACCCGCCCGCGTCGTCCATTCAGGTCGCCCATGATATCCCCCATAAATTCATCCGGGGTGGTGATGGTGACCTTCATAATGGGTTCCAGGAGTATGGGGGCGGCACTCTCGGTGGCTTTTTTATAGGCCAGGGAACCGGCGATTTTGAAGGCCATTTCGGAAGAGTCCACCGCATGGAACGAGCCGTCATTGAGGGTTACCCTGAAATCGACGCAAGGGAATCCGGCTAAAATGCCTTTACTGGACGCCTCAATAATACCCTTTTCTACGGCCGGAATGTATTGTCTGGGAATCACACCGCCCACGATGGCATCCACAAACTCGAAACCAGCACCGCGGGGCTTGGGTTCCATATCAATCCAACAATCACCGTATTGTCCATGACCACCAGATTGTTTTTTGTGCTTCCCTTGGGCCCGTGTTTTCTTTTTAATGGTTTCTTTATAGGGGACTTTAGGAGTACTCAGATTAACTTCGACATTATATTTGCGTTTTAGTTTCTCAACGGTGGCTTCAATATGGACCTGACCGGCACCCGATAGGAGGATCTGTTTGGTTTCCAGGTTGCGATCAAGTTTAAGTGCGGGATCCTCTTCGAGCAGCTTGGAAATAGAACTAAAAATTTTGTCTTCGTCACCTTTAGATTTTGGTTGCAGTGCAAACGACATCAAAGTGGGCAACGGTTCTACACACTGAAAATTGATTTTATGACCCTCATCGCATAGCGTGTCACTGGTGACGGTTTCCTTGAGTTTGGCGACCGCCACAATGGAGCCTGGACCGGCGCCTTTGGCTGGCTTTTGATCTTTCCCGAATATGGTCAAGAGTTGGTTAAAACGTTCTTTGGCTTCCTTGGTGGCATTGTAAAAATTGCCCTCGGCACCCAGTGTGCCGGAGACCACCTTGAAAATGGACAGCCGTCCAGCATATGGATCCGCAATTGTTTTAAAGACGAATGCTGAAAAGGGTTCATCCGCGTTCGGCAACCTTTCAATGGCGCTGTCATCTTTAGGATCGATGCCGCTTTTGGGTCCTAAATCAGCAGGGGAGGGCAAACAATTGATGATGGCATCCATGCAAACATCAACACCGACATTTTGAGTGGCAGCCCCACAAAACACAGGAACAAAGGTGCGTGAGATGACACCTTTTCTCAAAGCAGTGTTGATATCCTCATCGCTGAGCGTCTCACCCTCTAAATAGCGTTCGATGAGTTCATCATCTGCTTCGGCCACATCTTCAATCAGTTTTTCCCGTTCGGCTTCCACCTGGTCCTGCATGTCAGGTGGTATGTCTCCTGAACTTGCTTTCCCATTTTCATCATAAGTGTAGGCCTTCATGCTGACGAGATCCACGATGCCTTTAAAATTTTCTTCCTTGCCGATGGGCAGTTGAAGGGTGATGAGTTTAAGATCAAAACAATCAACGGCATCTTGAAGGGTTCTTGAAAAATCGGCTCGTTCTCGATCAAGTTTGTTGATAAATATCGCACAGGGCAATTTGAAATCAGTGGCAAATTCCCAAGCTTGCTCAGTTTGTACCTTTACGCCGTCGACTGCATCTACCAAGACAACGGCCGCGTCGGCCGCCTGCATACATAGCTTTGTATCACTAAAAAAATTCTGGTCGCCCGGTGTATCAATAAGGTTGATGAAGTGCTTCTTCCAAGGGAGTTGGCCAAAGCCGCTGCTGATGCTCGAAGTGCGCTTGAGTTCTTCGGGTTCAAAATCCATAACCGTATTGCCATCCTCGACTCTCCCAATGCGATTGGTGACACCAGCCTTATACAGCATCGCCTCAGCAAGTGATGTTTTCCCCGCACCTCCATGGGCTACCAAGGCGATATTTCTCAATTGATCTGATGTTGCGCTCATCTGTGCTCCTCTTTTCTTACAATCTGAAACGCTATAATATGGTTAAAAATAAGTACCTTTATATGCAAAGGATTAAAAAATCAAGCCAAACCAAATAAAATCGTGTAAATTGGTTAATTTTTTAGGTGTATTAAGAATTCCTTATTGCCTTTGGGACCTGTAATCGGTGACGTCGTGAGATCCAAAACATTCAATCCACTGGTTGCGCAAAATTGCTTCAAAGATTGAATCACTTCTGTATGCAAATGGGGATCCCTTACGACGCCACCTTTGCCGACCAAGTTTTTACCAACTTCAAATTGCGGTTTTATCAATGCCACGATATGTGCATCTTTAACTAAAAACTTTTGGACTGCTGGTAGTACGATTCGAAGAGATATAAAGGATACGTCAATAACTGCCAGCTCTATGGAAAAGGGGACCTTCTCAACTGATAAATTGCGAATGTTGGTACGCTCTAATATGACAATCCGCGGATCCTGTCGCAACTTCCAGGCCAGTTGACCATAGCCAACATCAACAGCCAAAACTTTTGCAGCACCAGCCTGAAGCAAGCAATCCGTAAAACCGCCCGTGGAGGCACCCACATCCATGCACACGCGTCCGTCGGTATTGAGGGCAAAGGCCGCAAGCGCGTGAGCTAATTTGAGGCCACCGCGACTGACATAGGGTATATCGCTACTTTTCAAGCTGATTTGGTCAGAAATTCTGACCTGCGTACCCGGTTTGGTACTCGGTACCTGGTTGACGAGTACTTTGCCTGCCATAATCAGTGCTTGGGCGCGCTGGCGCGAAGGTGTTAGATTACGTTCGACAAGCAAAACATCCAATCTTTTTTTTTCCGACGACATCATGGTGCCACGTATCTATTCGGCCAGTATTTCTTTAGCGGCAGTCACAATTGCAGCGGCATTTAAGCCATGAGCTGATCGCAGTTGTTTTTGGGAGCCATGCTCAACAAAGGTGTCCGCTATCCCAATGCAATGCGTGCGGATGTCGTATATTTTTTGATGACTAAAACATTCCAGAACAGCACTTCCGAATCCGCCGTGTAGCACATTTTCTTCGACCGTAATAACACGTTTTATGCGTCTGGCAAGATCTGCAATCAGCTGCGTGTCTAGCGGTTTGACAAATCGGCTATTGACCAGGGTTGCCGATATACCATCGGATTTCAGTTGGGCATGGGCGGCAATCGATTCCGTGACACTGCTGCCTATGGCCAGTATCAGCACATCATCACCACTTTCTATGACCTCAGCTTTTCCGATGGGGAGGTCGCCAATGGGGCCGGCAAGAGAAACGCCGACCCCAAGACCACGCGGATAGCGGATTGCAATGGGGCCATTGTGCGATACGGCTGATTTCAGCATATGACGCAATTCATTTTCATCTTTGGGCGCCATTACGACCATGTTGGGCAAACAACGTAGGTAGGCGTAGTCAAAGACACCATGGTGGGTGGGGCCATCCTCCCCAACAATACCACCGCGATCAATTGCAAAGACTACTGGGAGTGATTCAATACAAACATCGTGCAGCACCTGATCAAAGGCACGTTGTAAAAACGTGGAGTAAATGGCAACCACCGGTTTGAAACCTTCACAAGCCAGGCCAGCAGCAAAGGTAACCCCATGTTGTTCGGCAATACCAACGTCAAAGAAACGATCTGGAAATTGCAATGAAAATGTGGAAAGACCCGTTCCTTCAGGCATTGCGGCTGTGACCGCTACAATGCTTGGATCCGCAGCTGCCAGTTCCACCAGGGTTTTCCCAAAAACATCGGTATAGGAACAGATTTCGCTAATGGTTGGTGCACAGGTTCCAGTTTCAACATCGAAACTCCCGCATCCATGAAAGTAGACCGGATTTTTTTCGGCAGGAAGATAACCTTTGCCTTTGGTTGTGGCCACATGCAGGAGTACCGGTTCATCGCGAAAGCGAATATTTTCAAGGATATCGATAAGGTGATCGATATTATGACCGTTTATGGGGCCGAAATATTCAAAATTGAACGCTTCAAACAACATACCCGGCGTTACAAAGGTCTTGAATGAATCCTCAGAACGTTTTGCAAAATGATAGATATCATCACCGACCCCTGGCAACGATTTTAGAAAAGCGCCAAAGTCCTTGCGTAAATCCTGTAAACGCTTGCCAGAGAGCTTGCGGCTTAATAAAGAGGAGAGGGCGCCTACGTTTTTAGAGATGGACATCTCGTTATCATTTAGAATTACAATCAAATCTTTGTCTTTATGGGCACCACCTGTTTGGTTGAGGGCTTCATATGCCTGACCGGCGGTCATGGAGCCATCTCCAATGACCGCAATCACTTTTGATTTTTCGTTTTTGAGATGTTTAGCGGTTGCAATTCCAAGCCCCGCGGAAATGGATGTGCTGCTATGTCCGGTCGTAAAAGCATCATAGGGGCTCTCGTTTTTACGTGTAAATCCAGACAGCCCCCCTAGTTGTCGTAAGGTTTGGAAGCGTTTATTTCGGCCGGTGATTATTTTATGGGCATAGGCCTGATGCCCAACATCCCAAATAATTTTATCCGTAGGTAGGTCGAATACATAGTGAAGGGCAATGGTTAATTCCACAGCACCCAAACTGGAAGCGAGATGGCCGCCGGTTCGGGATACGATTTCGACGATACGCTTCCGAATCTCTTCGGACAGGTGTTTTAGCTCATTCCTGGAAAGCTGTTTCAAATCTTCGGGTGATGAAATATTATCAATTAATTTCAAATGGATTAAAGCTCCTTAATTGCAAATTTTATGGCAATAACTGCCATCGGCTAAATTTTATAGCCTTAGTGATCTCGTTCAGTTATATATGTTGCGATGGCACGCAATGGATCTGCTTGGGTATCAAATATTTTTAATGCTATCAAGGCGTTTTGTACTAAATCTTGGGCATATATTCGGGCCTTTTCCAAACCCAAAAGTCCGGGAAATGTGTTCTTTCCTTTAACAGAATCCGTTCCCACGGCTTTACCGAGTCGGGCTGGATTCCCGCTTACATTGAGTATATCATCAACAACTTGAAATGCGAGCCCAATCAGGTTGGCGTATGAACGCAAGGCTGTTAAGGCCACTTTGTCAGCATCCCCAAATAAGGCACCAACAATTACCGAGGCCTCAATCAATGCCCCGGTTTTAAGTTTGTGCAGTTCTTTAAGGCTCTCGAGATCGAGCTGTTGCCCCTCAGTGTCCATATCCAACATTTGGCCCTGAATCATACCCTGATATCCGGCGGCCTTGGTCAATGTGTGGATTACCTGCAAACATCGCGAAAGATTTTTCGGTTTACCATCTTGTGGCCCTGATAAAATTTCAAAAGCCTTGGTTAGTAAGGCATCACCAGCAAGTATGGCTGTGGCTTCATCAAACTGGACATGGGCAGTAGGCTGCCCACGTCGCAGCAAGTCGTTGTCCATGGCAGGCAGGTCATCATGGATCAATGAATAAGTGTGAATCATTTCAACAGCGCATGCGGCAGGAAGTAATGCTGCAGTATCACCTTGAAGTGTTTCGGCGGTCGCAATCGACAGAATAGGGCGAAGACGTTTGCCACCTGCCAATAGTGAATATTGCATTGCCTGCACAATTCGCGTGACCTGATTGGATTCTCCCCGCAACAGGTTACCCAAGGCGTTGTTTATGGTTTGCTGATGCGATTTGAGATAAGCTTGAAGGTCCATATGATTAATATTCGAAGCACAAATTCGGATTTAGAATTTTATGATGTTCCATCCTGCTCTTCATCTGCAAAAGGCTTTTCGGTTATAGTGCCATCTGTTTCTTGAACAAGTATAGAAATTTTTTTCTCGGTTTCGTCCAGCATTTTGGAACACTGCTTGGAAAGCCTGATGCCTTGCTCAAATCGGTGCATGGCCTTTTCAAGAGGCAGATCGCCGGATTCCAACTCTTGGACAATTTCTTCCAATTGTTGAATGGATTTTTCAAAAGTCTGCTTGGGCATTTTTATTTCCTCAAAAGTTTGAATGTTTTTAACATATTGTTATGAATATTAATTCATTGCACAACAATAACCAAACTAGGATTCAGAATTCAGGAGTCAGAATCCAGGATACAGTATACAGAACAGCTGCTTCTCCCACGTCATTCCCTCGGAAGAGGGAATCCAGAACAGCTGATAGCCTGAAGCTTATTCTGGATCCCCATTTTCATGGGGATGACACCAGAGGACATAAGGTTTTGATGCATAATTCCGAGCTGGATTCCGGATTTTGACTCCCGACTACTTATGAACTTTAGTCGTTTTTGCCTCCAAAGATCCGGATTCGAGCAAAATTTGGAGTCGGTCTCCAGGCTGAACACTTTCGGCATTTCGAAGCACTTGGTTGTTGGCGTGAAAGCGGGTGATACTGTAACCGCGTTTGAGAATGCTTAGTGGGTTCAGTGCGTTTAATTTTGATTTATATTCCCGAATTAATGTTATTTTTTTTCCGATATATACTTCATATGATGACAATAGGTTATGACCTAAAAGTTCAAGTTTATTATTAATGTGAGGAAGGTGTGCCGCTGGTGAGAGTGTTTGCAGTTTAGACCAACGCCAGCGCAAATGTTCGCGGCGCTGTTTCAATTCATGACGGCCGGCACGGATTAAGCGTCCGGTTAAATCGTCGGTTTTCAATTGTAAATCATGAATGCGTTTACGTGGGTCAATGAGGCGTTTGGAGAATTCCCTCAGGTACGTTCTATGGAATCGGAGATAGTTGCTGAAAGTACTGACCAGTTTAGCTTGCAGGTTCGCATACTGGCGCATGAGATCTTGTTTCACGGGTACAACCATTTCCGCAGCTGCCGATGGTGTTGGGGCACGTAAATCAGCGACAAAATCAGCTAAGGTATAATCGGTTTCATGGCCAACGGCGGCTATAATTGGTATCTTGGAGGAAAAAATCTTGCGAACCAGGCCCTCCGTGTTAAAAGGTTGTAAATCCTCCAAAGAACCACCGCCACGGGCCAAAATTGCGACATCGGCAAGATTGTTTTTGTTAAGCAAGTCGATTGCGTCTGTCAATTCTTGTTCGGCTTCTAAACCTTGAACTTTTGCTGGGATAATCTCCACAGATAACGTAGGGAAGCGTCGATTCAACACCCGTAAAATGTCGTAAATCACCGAACCGGTTGGTGATGTTATCACACTGATATAATTTGGTAAAAATGGAATTGGTTTTTTATGTTTATCAGCAAACAGACCCTCGTCGGCTAACTTTTGTTTGAGCTGCTCAAAGGCTACTTGGAGGGCGCCGATACCGCTGGGTTCCATGTATTCCAGAATGATCTGATAGGTGCCTCGGGGTTCATAAAGGCTGACCCGACCGATCCCGTTGATTTGCATACCGTCCTCAGGATCGAATTTGAGATGCGCATTCTGGCCTCGGAACATGACCGTACTTATTTGAGCATTGGCATCCTTAAGCGAAAAATAGAAATGACCCGAGACCGGTATGCGGAAATTGGAGATTTCGCCGGTAATCCAGATAAAGGAAAATGAATCCTCTAATATGGATTTTATTTGTGAGGTCAGTTCAGAGACACTCAGGATTTGTCTTTGATTATTTACAGGAACCATAAACGTCTGATAAGGTATATTATGTAAACTTTAAAAAATATAATTCTGAATAGTTAGATTGCATCAGCCCACTCTATTCAAAACATCTCTAAGGGCTGGAATAATGAACACATCTTCATGCGGAAGTTGATTGAGACATGTTGCTAAGACTTCGATCTTGGCATATATTTTTAAGTGCTTATCCATGATGAAGTGCTTTTGGCCTTTTACAATACAATAACCAGATTTTGCTTTGATATTGGTGCTCCTAAAGTTCTGTTCTGAGACGATGATGTCGAATTTTTCAGCCAATGCTATCAGTTCGTGGTAAATTTGCTCTGGTTTCATGTTAAAAAAGCGAATGTTGTTTATGTTTCAATGGGTGGCTTGAAATTCGGGTTTTGAATTGTTATATTGAATTTGATTAACAAATGGTTTTTACGACATATAAACAACACAATATCGAAACCAACCACAGGAGGAAGAAATGCGATCGGTTGCATTATCAAAAGCCCAAGCCCAACTTCAGGTAAACTCTTTTATTCGCAGTGTATACAATTGGATGGCTATTGGTCTAGCTTTGACCGGATTTGTGGCATTTTATGTCGCCAATACCCCTTCGATTCAACGAATTGTATTTGGCAACGCCATTGTTTTTTATGGCCTGATCATCGGTGAACTCGCGCTGGTTTTCTTTCTGAGCGCCAGAGTTCATAAAATTCGGGCAACAACGGCGACAGCCATATTTGTTTTCTACGCCGCGCTTAATGGCGTAACGCTTTCATTTATATTTTTGGTCTATACAGCAACAAGCATCACCTCAACCTTTTTTGTCTGCGCGGCAACCTTTGCGGCCTGCAGCATTTACGGCATGACCACCAAGCGCGATCTGACATCCGTAGGCGGTTTCATGACCATGGGCCTGATCGGCATCATTATCGCCTCAGTGGTCAATATTTTTATCCGGAGCTCAGCCTTGCACATGATCATCGGATATGTGGGTGTGCTCGTATTTGTGGGTCTGACAGCCTATGACACCCAAAAACTGAAAACCATGGCCCTGACACAACCGGATGACGTGGGCGCCGCAGCGGTTCGGAAAGGCGCGATTATGGGTGCTTTGACCCTCTACCTGGATTTTATCAACTTGTTTTTAATGTTATTACGGATTATAGGCAATCGCGATTAATATCGTTGCGTTTTTCTATGCAGGCAGTAATGCCGCTAAAGACCGATAATATTGTGACCCTGTGTTCGATTGAACACAGGGTTTTTTATGATCCAATCTCTCGGCTGATTATATTAGCTAACTGCTCACAGTATTGGTTGGCATCCTCTTCGGTGGCTGCTTCCACCATGATACGACACATGGGCTGCGTACCGGAGTAGCGAATCAATACCCGACCTTGATTGCCGAGTTTTTCCTCTACCAATCTCGTTGCTTCAGCTAAGCCGGGTACCTCCACAATGGGTGGCTTGGTTTTAACATTGACGTTTATCAAGGTTTGGGGAAAGACAGTCATCGCTTTGGCCAGTTCAGATATCTTCGTTTGGCAAGACGTCAAAATGCGTACCAATTGCAAAGCCGCCAGCATGCCGTCACCAGTAGTATGCATGTTTTTGAAAATGATGTGACCAGAGTCTTCACCACCCAAAACGGCTTCGGAAGCCAGCATTTCCCGCATCACATAGCGATCCCCCACGGCCGATTTTAAATGTTGAATCTGCATATCAGCTAGCGCTTTACCTAAACCCATATTGCTCATGACAGTCGTTACAACTGTTTGATTTAAAAGATTATTATGTTCTTGTAAATCCTTGGCAAATATGGCGATAAGTTGATCGCCGCTAAGAATTGTTCCTTGCTCATCAACAGCAATCAAACGGTCACCATCGCCATCAAAAGCAAAACCAATATCACAACCGGAATCTAACACTTTCTGGGCGAGTTTTTCAGGATGCTGTGATCCACAGGCTGCATTGATGTTGATGCCATCCGGTGATACAGCTAGGAAACTAGCATTTAGGCCGAGTTCCTTAAAAAGATCCGGCGCAATTTTGCTGGTAGCTCCGTTAGAACAGTCGATGATGATTTTCAATTGGTGGAACTTATCACGGGCTGTGGCGTGAAGCGTTTGAATAAGGAAGTCCTGGTAGCGCTTGCCAGCATCTTCGATATTGCGAACATACCCTAAGGCGTCATCAGCCAAATCCAATGCCTGGCGGTCAGTTTCAAGGATTAACTGCTCGATTTCATGTTCAATACTGTCACTGAGTTTATACCCGTTTGCATTAAAGAATTTGATGCCATTATCATAATATGGATTATGGGAAGCCGATACCACAATGCCTGCATCAGCTTCACAATAGCTGGTTAAATAGGCGACTCCCGGTGTTGGTAGGACACCGGTTAGGAGGACGTCGGCTCCGTGACTGCAAAGACCCGCCACCAAGGCAGATTCGATCATATCCCCCGAGAGACGGGTGTCCTTTCCAATCACAACGCTCGGGCGTCCTTGCCTATTATGACGGCCGAAATAGACGGCAGCAGCCTTGCCAACGCGCACAGCCATTTCCGGTGTAATGGGATAATGATTGGCGTGTCCGCGGATGCCGTCTGTACCGAAGAGTTCACCCATAATAAAAAATCCTCCGGATTTTTTATATCACTTTAAACTTGGTAGAATTTCCAACCCAACCTGAAGTGCATGGTCAACGATATTTTGAAGCCAATTCGTACCCATTGTTTTGGTGTCCCTATCCAAAGATTGGATGGCGGTTACATAGGTTTGATTGGTTTTATCGATCCTTCTGATCAGATTGTTTAAAAATTGATCCCGTAGTTGCCTATCTCCGCTGAAAGAAGATAAATTCTGTAGACGGTCACAAAGTATATCTTTATTTTCAAGCAATTCCTGTTGCTGAATGAGCAGTTTAGAATTAGCGGATTTATCCTTTTTTTCTTTGTAATTCTGAATGGATCGGTCCATTTTTTCAGAAAGCTGATAAAGCCGTTGAATGCGTTCATTCAGTATAAGCTTTAGTTTTTGTTGCCCCGCCTGGTATAAGAAATCAGGAAATCGTTCGGATGTAAATTGTGATCGAACATGTTGGTACCATTGAATTAGTGCGATCATGTTGCCAATATAAAGGAGATTGTTGTGCACAATACGCTTAATAACCCGATAGCGTCCCGCCGCATAAGGGACGCTGCCACCTCTTCCAGCCGTCTCAATAATCATTCTGTTGTTGTGAAGGACATCTTTGCGTATGATCGTGCCGGCAGCGGCAATGGTTCCATAAGCGATACGACTGGGACCGACCAGCCCGCCCTGCCCGCCCAGGAATATGGGCGCTTGATCGAGCATCACGCCTTTGGCCACATCACCAATTAAGGAAGGGGTGGCTTTGTCTTGATTGGGAGTGAAGTTGAAATGGATATAGGAACTGCCGACCTCACTATGATTCTTACGGCTGGTGCCTCCTGCCATCAGGCAGTCACAAAAATTTATGAGACTACCCAGGGTTACAAAGGGAAAAAGAATAGTCTGTTTGAGCCCCACCGTATGCGCGATATTGGCCTCTTCTTCAAATATACACCCTTCCCTCACATGTGATCCACTACCAGCCTTAGATTTTTCCAGAAAAACCGATGCTTTAAAATAACCGCCTTTTAGGACAACTTGTGGGCCTATTTGGCAATCCTGAATGGTGACAGGCGCTTGGGTTCCAAGTTTCGATTGGGGCCCTATTTGAATAGAACGACCAAAGAGCTTACACCCACTATGGATGTGCACCCCATCACCTGAAATCTTGTCCACCTCAACATCAAGGCCAATTTCAACACTCTCCGGGTTGGGAATAACAACGCCTTTGTTGATCAGTTGCTTTGTTTTTGCTTGCATGGTTGTTTCCATGATTGTTGAAGTTGGGGTTAGAAAACTCGAAGCACGAATGCCGATATTCGTATTTTGAATTTACGGATTAGACGATATCCGCTAAATCAATCCTAAAGCTTTTCAAGGGTATTTCCAATTCGAGGCAGGTTTGTGCCAATGCATTAACGTGATCATCAGGATCGGCATGAAAGGATATTATAACGCCTTCGACATTCTGTTTATGACAGATTTGTTTGAGATCCTTTAAGCTTCCCAAGACAGGATAACCTTGAATTTTCTTGCCATTTTTACGTGGATCATCATCGATAAAACCGATGGGTTGGATACCGATGCTGGCGTTGTTGAGGATTTCCCGCAGCAGGATTTCACCACCCCGACCAGCGCCGTAGATCAGGGTCAAACGACCTTTTATGTTCTTACGTTTAATGGTTTCCAAAAATAGTCTGAATGATCCTCGACTTGCCAATAAATATCCGGTGGCTAACAGCCAATCAATGATGATGATACCTTTGGAAAAATCTTGAAATCGATAAATAAAAGTGACTGCGGCCACACTCAACAAAGAGGCAATGGTGGAAGCTTTCAGATAAAGAAATACGTCACTGGTGCTTAAATATCCCCACATGGAACGGTATATACCAAGAAGGTAAAACACACCCAGCTTGCAAGCGATGATGGCCGGCAGCGATTTTAGAAATATGTTGAAATAATTACCAAAGACGCTGGAATCAAATCGCAGACGATACGATAAATAGTAGGCAAATGCGAGCATGCCGAAATCCAGTGTAACCAGTAGCAGCTGCCGCTTATAGGTAATGTCAATCAGGATCGGTGTGTAGGACTTATCGCGTAAGACTGAAAATTCTTTTTCCGGATATACGCGCAATTGAGACAGATAGACACCCATGAGTAACAGGGAAATAAAAATTGGCGTTATTACAAGCGGGGATGTCAACTGATCCGACTGGCTCACAAAGACTGCGGATATGGCAGATAAACTGGCCACGCCATACAGAAATAAAACGGCATTGCGTTCATTAAGCCCCATGAGCACCAGACGATGGGAGGTGTGATCTTTACCTCCCATGGAAGCCTTACGTCCGCTCAGGATGCGAATCAAGGAAACCAAGACGGTGTCAAATATGGGTACCAGCATAACCAGGAGTGGAACCGCAAAACGAGCTATGGTGTTGGCCGGCTGACTTTCGGCATGTTGCAGGGTTAACAGAGCGAGGCTAAAGCCGATAACCAGACTCCCGCTATCGCCCATAAAAATTGAGGCCGGTTTAAAATTATAAATCAGAAAAGCACTGAGCGCCCCGGCCAGTGCAAAGGACGCAACCTGACTTTCTGCAAAGGGAGTCACCTGAAATAGGAATGTCAGGCATACGGCAGCGATCAAACCAATTCCGGTGCAAAGACCGTCCATGTTATCGATCAGGTTAAATGCGTTGGTCAGACCCACAACCCAAACAATGGTAACCATGGTGTCAAGGGTCAGCGATGTAAACCAATGTAGCCTGAATCCGAGAAAGGTCACAAAGGAGGCTACCAATATTTGCGCCACAAGTTTGGTTTGCGGTTTGATCGTGACAAAATCGTCCACCAAACCCAATAGGAATAAAAAGGTGCTACCGATCCATAAAATTGTGCAAATCGAAGGCAGGATTGTAGTATCGGTTTGGCGCAAAATAAGCGGCAGGAGGCTGGTGAAATCGCCCGCCCAGATAAGGGGCAGCGACAGCCCGATGTAAATAGCGATGCCGCCCATAAGGGCGGTCGGTTTGCTGTGCCAGCGATCTGAACTCGGGGATGCCATCCACTTGTTTTTGATAGCAATCCAGCGAACCGCCGGAGTCAAAACCAGGCAGAGGCTAAATGATATGACTAAATAGTAATAAGGGGGCATGTTTTTTGGGCAGTAAGCGATCAGGTATAAGCGATAAGAGCAGTTGTCATGAAGCTTACAAGCTATGGGCTTGGGTCAAATCAGCTTTTAATGAGTCTGTTTTGACTATTCAACGATAGGCGGCTTAAACCTGGCGGCTTATACCTTATAGCTTTCAATTACATCATCAAGTATCACTTCCAAATTTTTCTGGGGATCAAAACCGATTACCTTTTGAATTTTTTCGATTCCAGGAACGCGGCGCTGCATATCTTCAAAGTCCTTTTCAAAGGCCTCTTCATAAGGAATCAGGGAAATTTGGGATTTTGATTCGGCTTTTTGGATTATTTTTTCGGCCAGGTCCAAAATGGTTGTTTCTTCAGTACCGCCAATATTGAATACTTCACCGATGGCTTGATCACATGCCATCAGCTTCATGAGGGCATCAACCACATCGCTGACATGGGTAAATGTACGCGTCTGCTTCCCGTCACCGTAAACGGTAATGGGTTCGTTGGCCAAGGCTTGGGATACAAATCGGGGAATCACCATGCCGTAGGTGCCGGTTTGGCGGGGGCCGACGGTGTTGAACAAACGCGCAATGACCACATCCAGACCATGGGTGCGCTGGTAAGCGAGGGCCGAAAATTCGTCCATGAGCTTGGAGGCGGCATAACTCCATCGAAATTTGCTGGAGGGGCCATAAATTATATTGTCAGACTCTACCAGGGGCGCGTGCAGATGCTTGCCGTATACTTCCGATGTAGATGCTAACAGCACCCGTTTTTTAAATTTATTGCACAGCTCCAATACATGTTCGGTCCCTTGAATATTGGTGCGGATGGATTCCAGGGGATTGTCCAGAATATATTGGACACCCACAGCCGCCGCCAAATGGTATACCCGCTCACAGATGCCCACCAACTCCAGCATGGCTTCGTGATTTAATATCGTATTAATACGAATGAAAATACGCTTCTGATATTGTTCGTTTTTTTCGAGATGGGCCAGGTTCTCCATGGAACCGGTTGAGAGATCATCGATAATGTAAACATCGTCGCCCTGTTTCAAATGCGCTTCAGCCAAATGTGAACCAATGAAGCCGGCCCCACCTGTAATTAAAATTCTCATTATATATTTCTCCTCAGTTTATTAAGCTCCGTATTGCTTTGTCTGTTTCAGCGGCCCGGGTATCCCAGGAATGGTATTGTTGAATAGCATTTGCGCCGTTGGCGCCCATTTTTTGTCTTTTTTTAGGGTGTTGAAAAATATCAGCGACGGCATTGGCGAGTAACTCGGCATTATTGGGTTCGATCACCAAACCACAGGAATATTGACGCACCAAGTCAGCCTGGCCCGGAAAATCCGTCACAATGATAGGTACACCGCAAGCCAGGGTTTCAAACAATTTCAGAGGGAACAGGCCGGTCTTTGAATGTGACTGCACATCACTTTTGGTGCACAGGCCCACCATGCTTTTGGTGATAACACCTGGAATTTGCTCATATGGTATTCTTTTCAACCAGATCGCGTGATCTTGTTGACGGCAGAAATGAGTTACTTTATTTTGTTCAACCCCATCGCCTGCTATTGCCAGAGATACCCCCGTGGGCCAGTTGGGGTGTTTTGCGGCTGCCAGGATTGTGTCAATACCCTGCCACTTCGCAAGGGTACCAAAAAAGAAAACATATGGTTTGGGTAAATCAATGGTTGAGACGGCCTGGGGGTGGAATATGTCGGTATTGGCACCATTGGGTATAATGAAAACCGGTTTGATACCAGCCTGTTTTAAAAACCACTCTCCCAGGTTGGGTGTAACAGCGACGGCTGCATCTGAAAGACGATACTGAATTCTGGAAAGCGAGTTGAATATCCAGGATAGTTTTTTGGTAAATGGCCAGGCAACAAATAGGTCTTCAAAGGGGCCATTAATTTCTTGAATGACGCGAATGCCTCTTAGCTTGCAATATAGCGTAAGGGGTAGCAAGGCAAAATGGGAACGTAAATAGGCAACCACCGGTTTGGAGCGTGCATTGAGGATAAAACGGATTTGAACCCAAAAGAAATTAAATGCCCTTTCCAAGATCGATGGCTCTTGTGCTGTTCGACTGTAAGTGGGTTCATATAATTTTACGCGCCATTTCCGTCGTTGCAAGCCGCGAATGATTTCAGTCACATGAGCATAGCCAGCTGTCCCCTCTTTTCTGCTTTGTAAACATATATATGCAATAAGATCTCTCATATATTACTTCAATACTTTTTGGAGTATCCCCGAGGCCTTTATATCGCGATGATATAGTAGTAGCGCCACACCCAGCATACAAACTGTGGCAAAAAATCGTAGATAAAGTGATAAGTAGGTAGGGCTGGTGTGCTGAATAAAGGAGACAGTCGCAGCATAAAAAAGGATTACGCTAAAGGCAATTTGCCATTTTAGCGGAATATAGTACAACCGGTTTGAAACAATAATATTGAAGATGGCTGCTACCAGGCTAGCTACTGTCGTGGCCAATCCAGCCCCCAATATGCCCAATTTAGGAATCAGAAGGTAGTTGAGAATTGCATTGGTGGCGGCCGCTAGAACAAATCCTATAAATTTCCAATAAGTTTTTTTAACGATATTGGGCCCGGGAGTAAAGTATCCACCCAGGAAATAGAGCAAGGCGCCGCTAACAATCCAGGGAATATAAACCCCAATTTCAAGATAAGTTCCTTCCGGGCGAAGCAGCATAACCACCGGACTTCCCCATAAGCCCAAAATCACGATACTCATTAACCCGATGCAGGCGGTTACACCGAAAAAGTCAGCATATAGCTGAGGAGATTTTGGTTTTCGGAATGTTGATAAGATAAAGGGGCCCCAGGCAAAGAAAAAACCTGCTAACAGGGTTTCAAACAAGCTTGCCACAGCAGATGCCACGGCAAATATGCCAACAGTTCCCAATGAGGTCAGTGCGGCTAAAAACAGACGATCCAATGAACGGGTGAAAAATGCGAATATGTTTAATCCCAGCAGTGGCCAGGAATATGTGATTAATTCTTTGCTTTTGGGTTTGGAAAAAGCAGAAAATTTTAAATATTGCTTGCTGTACGAAATTGCCCAAATACCACAAATCAGTGTGACCGTGGAAGAGATGAGTAAGGCCGCATTGGCCCGCCAATTCCAAACCAGCATCCCGCAAATGGTCAGGCATAAAATAGTAAGCGCTTGAAAAAGGGTTATTCGCGTGAAAAGTGCAGACTGAAAAGTCCATTTGAGCATGTTGCCGCCAATATGCCGCATGCTGTGGCCCAGACTAACGAGCGCTATTAGCAGACAAAACAAAAACGGTGCCTGAATTTCATCGAAAAATAGCGGGATCAACGGAAATCCGGCCAGAATGATGCCAGTCATAACAAGTATGCCCACACCGCTAATCAAAAGGGACGTAGAGGCATAACTTTGCTTTTCAAACAAGTCGTCAGTGTCGATAAAAAATCTGGGCAAACCTTGATCGACGATGGCAAGCATACCGATCATGGCGAAAAACGCCCCCAAGGTATTGATCAATGACATGTAGCCATACTGCTGCGGCGTAAAGTAAGTAATTATGAATGGCGCCAGAATGATGGTGGAGAGTCGATGTCCCCATTTGGCCAAGGAGTAGAAAAAGGTATCCTTGAACAGAGACATCAGGCCGCATCCATAAACTTTAAGAACTGTTTTTCCAGTTCCGGCTTGTCTGAAAGATACAAAGCTTGTTTGCCATAGACACGGACCAGGGCTTTTATGACGGCCCGGACATTTTTTTCAGAGATGCAACCACCGTGAATATAATTGATATCATACGGGTTATAGCGCCATTCCACCGGGATGTCATCGTTAATTAACCTCAAATAGCGTTGGGCGACTTTATCATAGCGCCAGTGCTTTAATAGAAACGCTTTCGCTTTTTGACCGAGTCCGGTCCGGTAGGCCTTATCGACAATTAGCGTTTCAATGGCCGCTTCGATCTCATCAGGATGGAGATAGTGACTCGGGGGAATTTTATTGGGTGGCAGGATCTTATGTATCAGATGGTGAAAATAACCACAAATGACAGCCGGTTTTCCGAAAGCCGCCGCTTCGGTTACAAAACCTGGCATCGGGTTGGTTGTGTAAACTTGATCAACAATAAAATCACATCTGGCCAAATTTTCGAGCACAACCGAATTGGGTTGATTGATGAGTTCAATATAATTGATTGCATGCCCCTTTTCTTTCAAGGATTTAATTGCCTTGCGGATAATTTCAGTCCCCTTGGCGGCGGGGTTGCTGGGGCTGTGTAATATTTTGATGTCATTATTATCTTTGAAACGAGCCGACGGCGGCAGCCTTATTTCTTCATATGGTATACCGATGCGTAGGAATGAGATGATCGATTTTTCATGAAAATGGGAGGTAGGCGGATTATTAATGATTACATCCGCGTAACGTTCAATTGTCAGAATATCCTTTTTCCATTTTTTAGTTCGCTTTTTTAAAACCTTTAAATGCTTGGCATCCGTTTTCAACGTATTTGGGCCAATAATTCCTCTTTTGGACAGGAACGCGCCGTTAAGATAAGGCGGACGGGCATCGGAACCTTGGAAAACAAAAATTATTTTCTTTTGGAAGCACTTTAGAATGGGCAAATCAATAAAACCCAAATGCTGATAAAAGCATCCCTTGTAGGTAAAAATAAACACGTCATATTTAAAAAGTGCGTAGATAAAAAATGGTGTTAGAGCCATAAGATCGATAACATAACCGCTGGCTTTTAAAAATTGTGATTCACTCTGGTACAACTTTCTGTATAGCTTGAAAGTATAACGCAGTAATGAGACCATCGGATTTTGACTAGAAGAATGATACGCAAACTTAGTATTATCGCGGGTAAAGAGATCAGATTTAATACCCAGTTTGCTGAAGCCTTTCTGTAGCATGGAGGCATAGCCAGCAATGTTTTCAAGTCCTATAAAAATGCGCGGTGACGGCATGTCCAGATCTATTTAGCCTGGCTATTTATAAAATTTATTATTGCATTCAGGCTGGACAATTTACCCTGAGAAATATCTTCCTCCTCTATTTTAACTTGATACTGTTCTTCGACTGCAAACAGCGTCGATATGATATCGAGAGAGTCCAGTCCTTGATCACCCAGGTTCTCATCGGGGTCCAGGCGGGACACATCAATTCCGGTTGTTTTATCAGCAATAATATCCAATAATTCCTTCATTTCCATATGTCGCTCCTCGGTTATCTTTTCAGTCACTGGTTGATATATTTTGGGGCTTATGAGGGCTATGGCGTATACTACTTATGGTCGAACGAGCACCCCGCTGGCCCAAGATAATCCAACGCCAAAACCGCTCATGGCAATCTTTTTTATATGGGCATCAGACAAGACTTCTTTAAGCATAATCGGTATTGAGGACGATATGGTATTGCCAAAATCTTTGACAACAAAGGGGGCTTTTTCGCGTGATATACCCAGCCGTTTAACAATGAAATCAATAATGTATTTACTCCCTTGATGCAGTAAAAAAAGATCAATTTGGTCAAGCGACAAGCGGTTCAATTCAAGCACTTTTTTAATATCTTCAGGAACTTTTCTCGCTGAAAAATTAAAGATTTCACGACCATTCATGTGCAACTTTCCATGACGATTTATCAGAAATGGGTACCCATCGCCCCGGGTTCCAAAAGAAAATTTGCCGCTTTCAAATATGGGGTTTTCTCCAACCAACGTGACACTGGCTGCATCGCCAAATAGCAGGGATGTGCTTTTATCCTCCGGGTCGATTATTTTGGAGTACGGATCGGCGGTAAATAACAGCCCATTCTTAAAATTGGATGCTTTCATGAAACTTTCTAATATCGCTAATCCGTATACAAAACCGGAGCATCCCAGAGAAATGTCGAAGGCGGCGCAGGTTTCCGGTAAGCCCAACTTGCCATGTACGATCGCGGCGGTATGCGGTAAACTGTAATCAGGATTTTGGGTGCAAACTGCGATCACATCAATGGTTTGGGGATCAAATTGGGTGGTCTTTTGTTTTAGCTTGTCATAGACCCGACAGCATAAATCAGAAGTGTCATCTTCCGGATCCTTGCGGGATACCTTATGGATACCCAACTTGTTGATGATAAAATCATCATTTACATCGAAACGGTCTTTTCTTTCAAAATTGCTTAGGCGGTCTTTGGGGATGTAAGTCTCGATGTTGCAGATGCCGATCATTTTGTCTCCCCTTTCGGCAAAAGCGAAAACCAGATATC
>CAZWEO010000088.1:0-21648 GCA_964633115.1 uncultured Desulfobacterales bacterium | reverse complement strand
GCCTTCAACTTCTAAAGAACCAATAATCCAGTAGACGTCGATTAACTTCTCAAGCTTTTGGTGCAAGTGCCGATAGATATATAAGACGGCTTGAGATCCGAAAATGAACTCGTTTGGGTTTTTATAGAGATTGTCATATTAACGACCTGTTTCCGCTTTGGCTTTTGCTTAGGATAATTATTTTTTCAGTTAGTATAATCTCTTCATTTTATTTTCCAAATAACCGGGGACGTTATGATTAGCCATTTTAAGAATGCAGTTTTGGGGAATATAGAAAATTTTGAAATAGAGCATCGCTGCTATAATGGTGTGTGTTTGGTAACAGGTTTTGGGTGTCTGCTAGCTGCCGGATTAAATACAGTCATTAATATGCCGATCCACGCTACATTGACCACCGTATTAGTGGGGATGATTTTCCTTTGGCTTTATTTTAAAAGCAGACGAAGTGCCAATTATCAGCCGGTACTATGGTTATATATCCTCAGTGGAACCGTGCTGCTATCAAGTACATGGCTTTATAATGGCGGTATCAATGGGTCGGCTCCATTTGTTTCTATGGTGGCGCTGCTGGCCATGACAGTCGTTCTAAAAAGGCGCAGATTCATCGTGGCCCTGGCTGTTTTTTCTCCCCTAATAAGTATTCTTTTTTTATTAGAATATTTTTATCCAGAATTAATTATTGCTTACGCAAGCCTGGAACAACGGTTCATAGATGTTTATTTAGCATTCTTGATCTCAACAATTGTCATTTATTCTATCATTTCCTTGATCCTGGAAAGCCATGACCATGAAAAAAATCGTCTAAACGAAGTCAATCAACTCCTTGAAGAAAAAATGGAAGCCTTGAATCGAATTAATTTGGATCTCGAAAAGGCTTTAGACAAGGTTCAAACTCTAAGCGGATTGTTACCGATTTGTGCCGCATGTAAGAAGATTCGTGATGACAAAGGCTATTGGAACCGAATTGAAGTTTATATCGAAATGCATTCTCAAGCCGAATTCAGTCATGGTATCTGCCCGGATTGTGCAAAAGAGTTATATCCTGACCTATCTATAGAGTAAAAGACCATCCGACCAAAAGAAGAAAAAAACCAAGAAACCAATAGTTAGAACCAGGATCGATGACTCCACATATCCTCTTCTAAATCCTTTTTCTCATCCTGAAGTTTAAGATACATAGAGGCATTCTGAATGGCCAGGGCCCCCTGGTGTGCCAGGGCTTGAACCAGGGTAACCACGTCTTCAGGAAAATCGCGCTTAACGCCACTGTACAACCGCAGCACACCGATGATTTCCTCCCGGGATTTGATCGGGGTCACAATCATGGAAACGATACCTTCTTTTTTCATTTCCTTTTGATATTGAATGCGGTCATCCCGGGTGGCATCGGGAATAATCATGGTTTCGCCATTCAAGGCACCGACAGCGCTTTTGGTGGAAGAAACCGGTCCTTTATTCAGGAAGGCTTCACTCAGTCCATGGCTGGCCACCAGTTCCAATTTGCCGCTTTCTTTGTCCAGTAGGCGGATGGCGGCTCCTTTCATACCCAGGGCTGAGCATATATCGACCGTCAAATTATCTAAGATTTTTCTGATATCCAGGCTGGAATTGATGTCGGAAGCCAGATCCAGAAAGAGCATAGAATTTTTCTGGATGCGGCGCATTAATCTGGCACGTTCGATGGCGAGACCGCCCTGGTCCGCCAGGGCCAATAAAAAGTCAATTTCACCTTTTGAAAATTTTCGGGTTTTATTTGTGTACAGGGCCAGGACGCCGATGGCTTTGTCCTTGACCATGACCGGTACATCCAGAATCGAGGCAATTCCCTCGGCTTTTTTTTCTTCATGCAGCTCCATGCGAGGGTCGGTTGTCGCATCTTCAATATAGAGGTAGCCCTGTTTCAATAGGACTTTGACAATTCTTTTGGCCTGCATGGGCGAGGCGTGTAAATACTTTTCGGAGAGTCCCTCCTGGGCCACCGGAAAAAAGATATCTTTCTCCTCGTCCGCCAGAAACAGGCAGGCGGCTTTGGCATTCATTGTTTCCACAGCACTTTGAACAATAAGTTCCAACAGTTTTTTTCGGGAAAGTGTAGTCCCAAATGCTTTACTTACCTTGCAGAAGGTCTTGAAATAATCTTTCACCTTGGCCATGTGTTCTCTCCTTGCTCTCTAAACTTGTTTCTTTGCTTGTGAGGTAATTCTGGTTTTGCGCACCCCCGGTTTGGAGGTACGTTTCCGGGTCGTTGTCCTTTTCTTTGGTTGCGTTTTCTTCGGTGCGTCCCGCTCCTTAAGCCACGATGCGATTTTGGGGGCAAATTCTTTCTGGCATTTGGAGCTCACATAGATGCCGATATGTCCCGTATCCAGAATAACATCCCTGGCGTCTTTACTGCCGACCTTCTGTGTCAACAACTCGCAGGCCTCCGGAGGTACCAGGTGATCATACTTACCATAAAAATTAATTAACGGCATGGTAATATTTTTCAGATCGACACGTCTCCCGGCAACTTCCAACTGACTTTGGATCAACAGGTTTTTCTGGTAACAGTCTTTGATGAACTTTCGAAAAACTTCCCCCGGTAAATCTGGGCTGTCGAATATCCATTTCTCCATGCGCACAAAATTTTCGACAAATTTCTTATTTCCCATGTGCTCGGAAAAGCCAACATATTTATCCAGCATAAGCCTGGCCGGATTCAATAGTAAAAATCCAAAATTCATAATATCGCCGGATATGTTGCCATAGGTGTTTACCAACAGATCGGGATCAAGTCCCTTCATCCATATATGCAGCAGGCCTTTATCGGTATCGAAATTTGTGGGTGTTACCGTTGTAATCAAATTTTTGACCTTTTCAGGGTGTAAGGCCGAATAGATTACACAAAAGGTACCTCCCATGCAGATTCCCATCAGATTAATCTGCTCTAGATTATGTTTTTTGCGAATAAAATCCATCATGGTATCCATGTACCCATTGATATGATCGTCAAAGCCCAGAAATTTATCTTTTCGGGACGGATAGCCCCAATCGATCATATAAAGATCGATTCCGTGGGACAAAAAGGTTTCTACCACGCTTCGGCCCGGCTGCAGATCCAACATGGTCTCCCGGTTGATCAAGGCATACACAACCAGTAATGGTGTTTTCACCTGGGTCTCTGTAATGGGTATGTAATGCTTCAGTTTGACGCGATCATCCTGAAAAACTACTTCATAAGGGGTGGCAGCGATCCGCGTGTCCAACGGCTCCAGGAGCACATCAGATGCTTTCTGCGCGCGTTCTTGTACTTTTTGGGCTTCTTCAGCCAGTTTTGACAAAATCAGATCGACCGGCACTTTGGGCTGACTCATGGTTTCACCCTAATAGAATCGTTGCACGATTTTATGAAACGCGACTACGTCGCTAGTTTTAATTTTATCCCTCACTTCTCCGATAAAATAGACCATAAAAAGGAGAGAGGAAACCTAGCTCAATCATGACGTCGGGGTAATTTCTATTTAATGTCCACGCACGCGGGCATCCAGGGTAAGCAGCCCGATGCTTTGTGGATAGCACTAAAGCTTCACTGCACGCCCCGCCTTCACAGGTATAACGCTCGTAATATATAAAACGCCCAATACTTGAGCTATTTGAATTTAGTCTCCTTTTTTTCAAGCAATTTAATGCGCTTTTTCAAAACATAAAGCTCCTGATAAAGATCATCCATATCTGTTTGTTTTGGAATGGGGAAGGCCGAAAGCAAATCTTCGAAAACAGCATTTTTGGCCATGGAAAATTCGGACATACTTTGGAGGATTTTGCCAAGCATTTGGATATACTCAGGGGACTGAAACAGAGTCATATAGTGCCCTTCGAGCAGTTTAATCCACATCTGGTAATAGGCTTTGGCATCTTCTGGCAGAGCTTCCGATTCCACCATCTCACCCACTTTTTCTTGCATGGCGGCCAGGGAATGCGTAACCGGCAGATAAAGCAGCCTGAGAAATTCCCCCAAAGTGGATTGAAAAATCGTATATTTATCTATGGCTCGATTCATTCTTTCCTGGTGAAATCGTGCCAACCCCAATTGGGGGATATTGAGAAACTGCTGGATTTCTTTTTCGTAGATGTCAGACCAGGCCCGAAAAGCATTTTCATCGAGGTCTTCAAATTTAAAAGCCTCGCTAGATTTTCCAAGCCTGCCAACCCGTTCAATCCATTTTTGCTGCAATTGGAGCAGACTGCTGTATGAAGATTGTTCCAACTTTAGCAGAATATCCGGAATAGCCCCGGTTCCTTTCATCAAAGAACTCATGATTTCGGGTTCCAGAATCGCTTTTGAGAAGACCTGGAAATTTTTTAAGATCGAGTTCATAGATGCTTGGGTGCGGCTCCCAGGGTCGACCTGTGACGTGCTATTCTGAGGCTTGCCAAATGGCGCCATATCAGACCAGGCCTGGAACATGCCGTCCCAGAATTCACCGGCGGATTTCATCCAAGTCGATATGACATCCGCTGAACTGTCATGGTCCTTGGTCTTTTTCTTCATGGGTAACCCCTCATATGACACAGGCAGGTTGCTGCCCGTGGGCTATGTTACGGTATTATTTTCGCGTCTCGAGATGAAGTAGTGTTCGTATCCGTTAAAATTAGAAAAGAAGTATTCGGCTACGCATGGATTTTTAGCTGCAACAATTATACCAGACAGCATTACAGATTGGTGTAAAGAATTTTTCTTGGAAAAAACGCTAAACTATAAAATAAATTTTGCAATCAATGGGGGTAGCGCTATAGTTTAGCATGAAGATTGCATTCAAAACAGGTGTCGAGTCAGGAAACCGGTCGTTGTCGATAATTAATTCCGATTGGTGATAGTAACACCATATTGCCAAAAACAGCAATAATTGTAAAGGGGAGGATGGCATGCTCGAAATTAAGGATTCGGTGGCTGTAATTACAGGCGGTGCCAGCGGCATCGGGTTGGCATGTGCCCAGTACTGGGCATTAAAGGGTGGGAAGGTAGTAATTGCGGATGTGAATGAAACGGCACTTAGCCAGGCAGCCGGACAAATCGAGGGTGAAGTACACTCCGTGGTCTGCAATGTTACCGATGAGGTTGATTGCGCCCGGCTGGCCGATGAGGCCATTTCCAAATTCGGACAAATCAACCTGGTTGCCCCGTTTGCCGGTATTATTAAGGTATGAATAAGGACGCTCTGGATAGAATTCTGAAGGACGTTCCCATCGGTCGCTTGGTGGAACCCGAGGAAGTTGCCTCTCTGGCATGCGAGCTCTACCGAAATGAAGCTTTGGCGGGCGATGTGTTTTTTATACATGGGGGACTAAGGCTGGGGTCCAGAGGGTGACATCCTTTTTGATATAGCGACTTTGCTAATGAGGATTAAACAGGTTCTAATGATACGGCAAAGTGATGGACATGAATGTCCAATTTCGAATAAAGAATATTGAATAATGAAGTCCGGAATCGCTGCGCTCTATCGATTGTGGTAATAAGTAGAAACCATCACGGCAAATTCATAAACATATGATTATGAAACAATTTAACTAAGGAGAAATGATCATGAGTAAAACGGCCATAATTGGCGCGTACAATACCAAGTTTGGGGCTTTTGTGGAAAAGAATCGGGAAACCCGTGAGGTAAGCGATACAAAATCCTATTACGATCTCATCATCGAAGCCGGCCAAGGCGCCATCAAGGACGCCGGTTTGGATCCCAAGGAAATAGACGGTATCTGGATGGGATCCTGCTCACCTTCCATGTTCCTCAACCAGGAACATGTGGGGCCCCTGGGCCTGGAAGTTGCTCCTGAGGATTTACGCTTTGTGCATACCACGCGCACCGAAGGGGCTTGTGCATCGTCTTCGGTGGCACTTTACAATGCCATTTATGGCGTGGAGTCCGGTCGTTTTAAAAGGGTACTCGTCATTGGGGTAGAAAAAATGAACCTGTTGCCCACCCGGGAAATGACACATGTGTTGGCTTGTTCCTCACATTGGCCCAGCGAGGGCTCTCAGGGGATGACATTTCCGGGTTTGTTTGCTGAATATGCCAAAGGTTACCAGGCGCATTATGGCTTTTCAGACGAAGAACTACGCCGTATGCTGGCATCGGTATCGGCTCTGTGTTACCGCAATGGTATTCATAATCCCTTGGCCCATTTTGGCAAAGGCAGTCCCCCGGATCGTATGAACCTGACCACGGCTGAAGCCATATTGGATCTTCCGGATGAAGGCAAAGGCAGCAATCCTATGATTGCGCCGCCTTTAAGGCTGCATGACTGCTCTCTGGTGACAGATGGAGCGGCCGCATTGGTCATAACGCAACTGGAAGAGGCCAAAGCAAACTCTGACCAGGCGGTGGCCATTGCAGGCATTGGCATGACCACGGAACGCTTAGCCGAGAATGTTAGGCCCAATATGCACGAGTTGATTGCTGGGAAATTGGCGGTTCAGCAGTCTTTTAACGAGGCCGGCATCAGCATTGCTGATGTGGATTTTGCCGAGGTGCACGATTGCTTTACCATCAACCAAATTCTAAGTGTTGAGGCATTAGGTTTGTCTGCGGACGGTCGCGGTGGCTGGGATTTTATTGAGGGTCGCTACACCGCAGAAGATGATTGCCCCATCAATTTGTCGGGCGGGTTAAAATCCAAAGGCCATCCGGTGGGGGCAACGGGAGCCTCCATGCATGCTCTAGCCTATAAACAGTTGATTGGTGAACCCATTGGCGTGGCACCCGGCAACGGGCAACCTGAAACAGGTGTTGTGTTTAATGTGGGCGGGTCGGCGGTGACTAACTGTGTAACAACATTAAGGAGAATGTAAATCTATAATTCAACTTATTGGTGTACTAAAGATTAAATAGACATAAATTACAAATAGCAAGCACCAAATTCCAAATAAATTCCAATAACCAATACCTAACTGCCAAAAGGATAGGATCATG
Organism: uncultured Desulfobacterales bacterium; assembly: GCA_964633115.1. Lineage (GTDB taxonomy): Bacteria > Desulfobacterota > Desulfobacteria > Desulfobacterales > B30-G6 > B30-G6. The sequence goes on along the minus strand of CAZWEO010000088.1, from coordinate 14,698 downwards.
TTTCGATTTTAAAATTTGTAATTTGGGATTTGTTTGTTATTTGAATTTTGGATTTTGTGATTTGGCGCCAGGAAATATGATTTTATTTATTGAATTTTTCTAGCTGTTAAGATTATTTCCTGGCAGCCTCAATCTCCGCTGCGGGTCGCCAGATATCCGGTCCTTTAAACTCCATCAAGTCGTGATAAATGGGGATGCTATACTTGGGATCATCCGTAACCCTGCCAAAATAGGCTGAGCAGCTCAATTGGTTATCGATTTCGCGGAAATAAAACCGGCCCCGGGTGGTGTCCACATCCATCCCCTTCATTGATTGAATTAAGGCATCGGTGTTAATGCTGCCGGCCTTTTCAACCCCCTGCTTGAGAATATAGACCGCGTCATATAGCAATACGGCCCAGTCGCTGGGGTAACGGCCCAACAAGCCACCGCTTGCATTAACTTCATTGACGGCAATTTCTATCCCCTCCACAGCATTTTTGCAATAGGGTGCTCCAGTTCCGGAAAGCCCTAAGGCAACCCCCAAAGGGTAGGGCTCCTCTGCTAAAACAATTGCTGAAGAACAGTTTAGCACTAATTTTTTTGGGCGTAGGTCTTAACAATCCCGCCGTCTAACAACAGGTCTCCACCGATCAAATACTTGGCATGTTGGGAAAAACCAAAAACAAATAGATTGCCAACTTCGATGGGGGCCATCATTTCTTTAACCCGCGAAAACCCCATCATTACATCGCTGACGACTTCTTCCTCGCTGATGCCTCGTTGTTTGGCCTGGGCTGGGATTTGTCCCAAAGTTAGACCGGTCTTGACGAAACCGGTACTGATTGTAAACGATCGTATGCGCCCCTCGCCTTCGGCCGCAATACTCTGGGTCAGGGCCCGCAGCCCAAATTTCATAATATTGTAAGCTGGCTTATTGACGGTACAAATGTGAGCGTGAATCGAAGCCATGTTGCCGATGGCGCCGGTACCATTTTCGCTTTTGCGGATATAGGGCAGAGTGAGCTTTGAGATTAGAAACGGCGCCCGCAGCATTAGGCGGTGCATGTGATCATAGGTTTCCATGGGAAAATTGTCGATGGCATCGATGTGCTGGATACCGGCAATATTAGCCACAAACTTGATGGATCCCAGTTTGGCTGCCTCGGCTACCGCATGTTCCACGTCTGCATCGCGTGTCAGGTCGGTTTGGATGAAAATCATTTGTCCACCCATTTCGCGGGCCATTTTCTGGGTAGCTTTGCCAGCCACATCGTCAACATCCAAGCCCACGACCATCAGCCCATTGGCGGATGTAGCCACGGCGGTGGCCCTGCCGATGCCGGATCCGGCACCCGTGACAATACACACATGTTCAGTCGTAAAATTAGGATCGTTCAAGACAAGTATGTCATCAATGCTGATATCCGGTTCACGGATGTCCATGTTCTTTACCTCCAGGTAGGAAATAACTCGGCCTTGATATGCACTGCAAATACGGGGCCAGATGTGACGGTTGTTAAAAGGATTGTGCCAACAAGTCAAAGCGGTTGGATTGCATGCTTTAGGTGCTGTTGTATAATCGGAATCGTTCTGGGATGTGATTTTAACTCGACTTTTTACCTAAAAAAGTGTATCAAAAAGACTTCATGCACCATTATTGATACATAAACAGAGGTCAAAAATGCAAAGAGATTTTAAATCCATGAATAAAGCTGCCCTTGTGAACGAACTCGAAATGTACGAACTCATTTTAGAAAGCATTCATAATGGTATCATGATAACTGATGCCCGTGGCTACATTACCCATTTCAATGAGCCCTATGGCAAGTTTTTAGGCCTGGATCCCAATAAGCAAATAGGTCGGCACTGTGTAAAAGCAATCGAAAACAGCCGCATGCATATTGTGGCCAAAACCGGTGTACCGGAAATCAATCATTCCCAGTATATCAACGGCCAAAACATGGTGGTTCAGCGGATTCCCATCAAGCGCGACGGACAAATCGTGGCTGTATTCGGTCAGGTGATGTTCAAGGATGTACGCGATGTGGGCAAATTGGCCAACAAACTGAGCGTACTGGAATCCAAGGTCAAGCTATACGAGCAGGAATTGATCAGCTTACGATCCACGCGCTACACCTTCGACAGCATCATCGGAAACAGCCGTGCCATTAAATCACTAAAGAAGGAGGCGCTCAAAGCAACAGCCAATCAATTTCCCGTGCTGATCACCGGTGACAGCGGCACCGGCAAAGAACTATTTGCCCAGGCTATCCATCATGCCAGTCCCAGAAAGATGTACCCTTTTGTACGCATCAATTGTGCGGCCATACCCAAAGACTTGCTGGAAACCGAGCTGTTCGGTTACGAGCGCGGGGCATTTACCGGGGCCAGGAAAACCGGTAAACCCGGAAAGATTGAGTTGGCGAATCAGGGTACCCTGTTTTTGGATGAAATCGGCGATTTGCCCATTGAAATGCAGCCTAAACTGTTACGTGTTCTGGAAGATCGCGAATTTGAGCGTATCGGCGGTACCAAAGTTATTCATTCCAATTTTCGCCTGATTGCCGCCACCAACCAGAACCTGGAATCCATGATCCAAAAGCTGCGATTCCGTAAGGATTTGTTCTATCGCTTAAACGTCATTCCGCTCAATATTCCGCCATTAAAAGACCGCAAAAAAGATATCATACTGCTGGTGCGTCATAACCTAAAGCAGTTGGCCTCGGAGCTGTCTTTACCGGACATCAAAGTGGCCCACGACGTGGAAGCGATTTTGCGCAACCATGATTGGCCCGGTAATGTACGCGAACTCCATAATGTACTGGAACGAACCGTGTCATCCTTGGAAGGCGACAAAATTCACCGTTCCGAATTGCCATTCTATCTGCACCGGGGGCTAGGTAGCATAGGGGTCAGAGCAAAACAGGGGATCAAAACCATCAAAGCCAAAGCCGAGGAGGAGGCCATCAAAGCGGCCTTAAAAGAAACCGGTAACAATAAAGCCCAGGCTGCCCGCTTGCTGGGCATTCATCGAACACTTTTGTATAAGAAGATGGCACGGTATGGGATAGGGAATGACAGGATTTAGGTACGAAGAAATAATTGGAGTCAGGAGACAGGAGTCAAGAGACAGGAGACAGGAGTCAGAAGCCAGCTGACTTCTTTTTTTTAAAACGCATCCTTCCAATTGTTGAAATATAGTGTTTCAAGAATGATACATGGATAACTATAGTTTCGATTCACGTCCTTCCCAGTACTTCTCCCGCATTTCACGCTTGAGTGTTTTGCCAGCTACATTGCGGGGAAAATCATCCATGATGAGAACTGCGGACACGCGTTGAAATTTGGCCCCCACATGCTCGTTGATCCATTGCTTGAGTTCCGTTTCCGACACCGAACCAGGTTCAAGTAGAGTCACTGCGGCCAGCGGTGTTTCACCCCAGCGTTCATCAGGTATGCCAAATACTGCAGCTTCGTTAACGGCCGAATGCTTGACCACCACCTCCTCAATATCCCGGGGATAGACATTGACACCACCGGAAATGATCATGTCTTTTTTACGATCCACCAGATAAAGGAACCCATCCTCACCCACGTAGCCCATATCACCGGAGTGCAGCCACCCATTGACAATGGCCTTTTCAGTCAGATCCGGACGCTTGTAGTAGCCGGAGGTCAGGATCGGGCCGCGACCGCAAATTTCACCCACCTGATTCGGCGGAACCTCTTGGTTTTGCTCATCCAGGATGACCATCTCGAATAATGGCGGCGGCGTCCCAACAGATGCGGGTTTGTGATGGTAATCAAGCTTATCAAGCACGGTAACAAAGCCTTCGGTCAATCCATATAGTTCATAAAACCGATCTGGTAGCAGCTGGTTCAATTGTTCTTTGTGTTCCATGTGCAGGGGCGCTCCCAGAGTCAGAATCATTTCCAGTGACTGCATGGCCTGGGGATCAAAATTGGGTGCGTTCAACATGGCGATAATCTGAGCCGGTACCATCATCACATGGGTAACCTTTTCTGCGATGATGGTGTTGATATAATCTTCAGGATCAAACTGCGGCAGAAGTATATAGGTAGCGCCTTGAAATACGGTGGGCATCAGATCAACAAAGGCCCCGTTAAAAACGATCGCACCGGCATGCATGGTAACGCTTTCCGGTTTTAAACGAAAGGAAGCCGCAAAAGAGGTTCCATATGCAATCCGGATGCGATGCGTATGCACAATCCCTTTGGGCAGACCGGTGGTACCGCTACTGTACATGATGTTGAAGAGATCATCCGGTTCAATGGTAATACCTAAGGGTTCTTGATCGCTGGCGCTGGCTTTTAAATTTTGATAGTTTTGGAACCCCGGCATATCAGCTGAATCCGTTAAAATATAGCCGTCCGAAGGAATGTTGCTCAAATCGGGTTTGATCTCATCCAGCAAACCTGCAAATTGGGTATTACTAATTACCAGGCGCGTGTCTGAATCGTTGAGCAGAGAAGTCAAAGCACCCTTTAATAGCAAGGTACTCATGGGTACTACCACAGCACCGATTTTGGCAGCGGCCCAGTAAGTCTCCAGCAATTCCAAACAGTTCGGAAGTACGGTGGCCACATGGTCACCCTTTTTGATCCCTAACTCAGTGAGGGCATTGGCCAGGCGATTAATTTCCTGATTGAGTTCCAGGTGGCTTAACCTTTTATCCTGGAAAACCACTGCTAAATCATTGGGACGATAGCGTGCGTGCCGCGTGAAGATTGTGCCTAAATTCATAACCCCCTCCTCCAGAAGCTATTACAGATCTGAATTAGCTTCTTAACTCTGAGTGTCATATGTCGGATAAAACGGTGCTAAAGAGTATATTTTTTAATCATTGCATATTCTTCCTGAATATTGAAATGCTCATAATTTTAAAGCTTTTTCAGGGCTTGACTGGCTTCCTCGCTGTTTTCATAAATATGCGGCGCAACCGAGCGCTTTTTGAGCGCATCGCCCAGTTTCATTCTAAGGAATGCGCTGGTAGTATAACGTGTTACACCACTATAAAAATTGTCCATCAGATATTTAACCATTTCCGTATATTCGTCAACGAGTTCAGGTAAGATAGAGAAGTTGTCATAATTTACGATGGTATGAACCCGCTGGGATAGCGGTTTTACAACGTTTTCCACAGCTTGTTGGATATTGGTAATTTCCTGACGGGTTTTGACAGCATATCCTTCGAAGTTGACGAAGAAAATATTCTCTTGGGCATCAAAGGTCAGGCGATCTTCCAGTTTGAGGCTTAGCAAATCAGGGGCCAGATTCATGGGTTCTGATCGGAAAATACGCGCATCCATGGATTTAAGATCTGAGGCGATGACGGGTTTAAAATCCATTTGGGCTAAAATATCCTGCTCCAAGTCGATTCCGGGTGCAATTTCAGTCAGGGTCATTCCTTGCTGGGTGAGACGAAATACACAACGTTCAGTGATATAGAGTACTGGCTGTTGATTGGACTGGGCATAGGCGCCACTGAAAGTCACATGTTCAACCTGTTTCAAAAACTTCTTGAAAGCGCCTTCCTGCTCAATTTTTAAACTACCGCCGGAAACTGAAGCCTTTAAACCTGCGGCGGTAAAGGTCCCAACGAAAATGACCTTTTTGGCATTTTGGCTGATATTGATAAATCCACCGGCTCCAGCCAACTTGGGTCCGAATTTGCTTACGTTCAGATTGCCAAATTGATCTGCTTGCGCCAGGCCTAAAAAGGCAATGTCCAAGCCACCGCCATCATAAAAATCGAATTGATAGGGCTGGTCGATCAAGGCTTCGGTGTTGGTTGCGGCTCCAAAATTTAGGCCGCCGGCAGGGATACCGCCAATGACACCGGGCTCAGCCGTCAGCGTGATCAAATCTAGAATTTTTTCTTCGTTGGCCACAACGGAAATGCCCTCGGGCATACCGATTCCCAGGTTGACCACACTGTTGGGCTTCAATTCGAAGGCTGCCCGCCGGGCGATTATTTTGCGCGGTCCCATATCCATGGGTTCGATGGATTGTACTGGTACTTTGATTTCGCTACTGAAAGAGGGATCGTATTCGGTCATAAAGGTTTGCCAATGATTTTCGGGTTTGGCCTTAACGACGCAATCAACCATAATGCCGGGGATTTTGACCTGACGGGCATTTAAGGTCCCGCTTTCGGCAACCCGTTCCACCTGGACGATGACAATCCCACCCGAGTTTTTGGCTGCCGTGGCAATGGCCAATGACTCCAATGTCAGGGCTTCTTTTTCCATGGTGATATTCCCATCGGTATCGGCGGTGGTGCCGCGTATTATGGCCACATTGATGGGTAGGTTTTTATAGGCCAGGTATTCTTTGTCATCGAATGTAATCAATTCAACCATATCTTCGGTGGTGCATTCATTGATCTTACCACCGCCGTTACGCGGGTCTACAAAGGTTCCCAGGCCAACCGTGGTGATGGTACGCGGTTTGTGGGCGGCGATATCGCGGTACATATGCGAAATGACACCCTGGGGCAGGTTATAGGCGATGATCTGGTTTTCAATGGCCAGTTTCTGGAGTTTGGGCGCCAGTCCCCAATGTCCGCCGATAACGCGTTTTAAGAGCCCAGTGTGCCCTAAATGGTTGAGACCCTTTTCGGCGCCGTCGCCTTGTCCGGCAGCGTATACGAGGGTCAGATCATTGGGGGCTTGGGTTTTTATATAGCGATCTTCAAGGGCGATGGCGATCTCTTCGGCAAAACCGATGCCCACAAATCCGCCGGTTGCGATGGTGTCGCCCTTGCGAATTACCTGAACCGCTTCTTGGGCGGATACAATTTTGCCTTTGCGGGCTCGCTGCGGGGGTACATCGGACATCATGGGATGAATCATGTGTGTACTTGATGACTCTTGTTCCATGGGGTGACTCCTATTTTTATTGGATACCTAGTTTAGATCATGTGGGATGTACTAGAGTGTACTACAAAATTTATGCCATACTATGCAGCTCACTATGTAAATAATGGAAGGCATCCCTAAAGTGTGTAATTCGAATGCTTTTTTCTGATTCTTTGATTCGCATGCCAGGGGTGGGTGCGATGTAGGGGATGGGGGATGTAATCCCCCATGATCAAGTTTAAGATTACCCGCCTTTTAAGGTACGGTTTATTTAACTGCTTCTTGAACGTTAACTGTCTCAAATGTGACGATGGTGCCGTCATCCTTGGCATCAAAGAGGGTTACATGCCCGGCATTCAAATCGTATAAAATTACGGATGTACCGCGGGCTCCAACCGCCTTGAGTCGACTGTGGCTCAAATCAAAACTTTCCGGGATACTGATCGGTTTTGATTTCCAGGTTTCCTTGGGACCCTCGAAATGAATCAATATGAGCTTACGAGTGGATTTTTCAATAGCCCATGTGTTGTTAGAAACGGAAGAGAATATGAATTTACCGTCTTCGGCGCTTGCCGGTTTCGCGCCGCTTATTTGTAACGTGACCGTAAACATCAAAATACAGATTCCGATGCCAATAATTCTTCGCATTTTAGATCTCCTTTCAATATATAGTCAGATTAACATGATAATGAATGTGTAATTTTTGTCAATATTGAGCATTTTTAGGGACGTTGTTAAGTTTTAAAGTTATTTCCGATCTGAATAAAATAACTTTAAAACTTAACAACGTCCCTAAAATGACTGCTTTATTGAACCGACATGACACGTGAAAATCGAATCATGCTGGGTAAATGCAATAGCATACCTTGGGCTTTGAGCCGGCCAGATTTCATGGCAGCCAAGATTTCTTTGCCGGTATCGTCAAAATAATAGGGCAGACCCCATTTTATGGTTTGAGCAGACAATGCCATAATGATGTCTGAATCGGTTGTCACGCTAATGTGCACCGGGCTCAGCAGTCCCGCATGGATGATCAGCCGTCCTTTGTTGAAATCCAGGGTGATGGCCACGTCTGCATCCACGACCATCAGCCCGATGCGAATAGCCAGCTTATTGAAATCGGCAACTTTCTCAGGGTGCGCTGTCAGATTCTGCCCGATTAGGTCTTTGAGCATCTCCGGAAGACCTAATTCTTCAGCGCCTTCAGCTAAATCGATTTGATAGGATGAAGCCATATAAATAACTCACAAACTCAACAAACTCAACATACTCAAAAAACCCAAAAAACTTATTACCATTTTTAATGCCACCTATGGATTTGGTAACCTTCAATACGGTACCGAAATTAAAACGCTTCCTGATAAATCCGCCGCACTTCTTCGGGTTCAAAAATCATTTTGGCATTATATATAATCGATCCGTCACTCATACTGAGCTCCGAGCACGCATCGAATTTCGATTCATCAACACCAGCAGATTTAAGGGAGGTTGGTAATCCAATTGCGGCTAAAAGGTTTTTCATTTGCTCAATACCAGCCTTACCAGCGTCAATGGGAGGAAGTCCGCTGAGGTCCACACCGAGGGCCTGGGCGATATCGGCGCTTAATTCTGGGATTTCTTCGAGATTATAGGCCATGACATGGGGCAGCAGGATGGCATTGGCCAAGCCATGCGGTAAGCGGCAGACTGCCCCCAAAGAGTGGGCCATGGCATGGACTAATCCCACCATAGCATTGGAAAAAGCCCAACCGGCTAATAAAGCGGCCACCTGCATTTGACCTCGAGCCACTAGGTCGTTGCCATTCTTAACAGTTAGGGGCAGGTAGTGTGCAATTAATCGAATGGCATGCAAGGCTACCGCGTCTGAAATGGGATTGCGCTGCTGGGCCGTATAACTTTCAATTGCATGGGTCATGGCGTCCATGCCGGTGGATGCCGTCAGTTCAGGGGGGAGTTTTTGGGTTAATTGCGGATCCAGGATGGCAACTCTGGGGATGTTGTGATTTTCAAAGTTAATGATTTTTTGTCCTTGTTGCTTGTCCAGGATTACAGCACCGGCAGTGACTTCCGACCCTGTTCCTGCCGTGGTGGGAATGACAATGTGTGGTGTCTGCGGTCGGGTCAGCATCTGCATTCCCTGAAAATCGCGCATACTTCCGCCTTCTGTCATTAGGATGCTAATACCTTTGGCGGTGTCGATGACACTGCCGCCCCCGAGGCTCACGACCACATCGGCGCCTGAAGACATGGCTAGGGCTGCACCGTGATCCACCACATCCATACCACTGTCCTGGGGGACTTCAGCAAATGTGCCGGCCAGCAGGTTCCCCATGATTTTCTGAGCTGCATCAACCAGCCCAGCGGTAGCCAGGCCCTCATCACTTACCAGGAATGCTTTTCTCCCCAAGGCTGTTATTTCCATGGGCAGTTCGGACAGCATACCGTTGCCAAAAATGACTTTGGTGGGGGACAAGTAGTTGAAGCTGAGATCCATATCATATGTCATAGCAAGATTACCTCGTTTAAATTCGAAGCACGAAATCTCAAATCCGAAACAATACCAAGTGTATTAAATCCAAATGACCAAAACTAAGGCCTTTTAGATTGAGCTGTTAATAACGTCTTTATCATTAGACCATCTGATATTTGAATTTGTTTCGTGCTTCGATATTCGGATTTAGGATTTTATAATGGGTTTTTGCTATTCCTCATCGGGAAAATGGGAATCCACCTCCGTCAAACACCGAATCGATTCCTGGACACCTTTGATATATTTGACCACATAGGGAAGATTGCCCTTTAACTTCAATTTGCCCTGCATCATAGCCTTGACGGCATCCAGTTCTTTCTTGGCTACTTGTTTCCAGCGGACATAGTCGCCGTAAATGACGTATTTGGAATTTTCGGCAGTCTGCTGGTCCGTCATGCGGATGCCGTTGACCACGCCGTCATGAAAATCGAGATAAAGATACTGGTTTTCAGGCACATTGGCGCCCGGGTCTTTATACATGACACAGCCGATATCGCCCTCCCAGCCTTTGTTGAAAACGGCAAAATCAGCAGAGCCCCTTACTTTTTGTTCCCACGCTGCACACCATTCATCACTGAATACGTCGAGTTTGCTCATCCGCAGTTCCTCCTCTTTGGGGTTCGTTGAGTTTATTGGGTTTGTAGGGTTCAGGATTTCTGGGTGCACCAAGCTTATGGTACAATCACGTTTAAAAAGAATGCTATGATCGGTTTGCAATTCCTTAAACTCAATAAGCTCAACAAACCCAACAAACTCAAAAAACAATTTTGCGTTTTAATTTTCTATCAATCTCTCTTTCATAAAACCTAGTCCTAATTCCTCAAGCACTTCTATTCTGGGCACACCTTTTTCGTCCAGTCCCCTGGCATGATAATATTCCGTCTTCATAAGATTCTCGTCGGGAACACTGCCGGCAGCTCCGCCATCGTCAAGGGCAGTTAGAATGCGCCGTGGGAGGCGATCGTCATCGCAGGTAACACCCATAAGGTTGTTGAGAGCCCGTTTTAGATACCAGGCTCGTCGGCCTGATTCAAGGAAGTCTTCAGGGCCAAAGGCTTGGCCAGTCACGGCAATAAGCCCATCCATCAGTGGGTCCATGCCCATGGCCCAATGTACAAAATGGCACAGACAGATGGCATTGGCCATCTGACCCACATCCTCGGCTAGGCAGACCATGGCAGCCTTGCCCACACTTTGGGTGGCATCATAATCCTCTTCGAACCCGACTTCGGGCCAGGCCACCATACCTTGTTCGATGGCCTGTACCGAGTGCTGCAAATGGCAGGCACCTCGGTTGGAGGTCATATATGCCAGCCCCTGGCCGTGATAGGCCCGGGGATCATGCATGGGAAGCTCCAATCCCTTGACCGTAACAGTACTGTCCACCGCATGCGGACCGATTTCCCGGGCCAGTCGCAGGCTACCCTCAGCCGCCCGGTCACCGAACCCATCTCGATAAGCGATTTTACCCACCAGTTTTGTGGCGGCGGCAATATTTCCCCAAGCCAGCTCCAGCCCGTTAGTATCTTCAGGTGTCAGGTGCCCAAGATCAAACATCTCCATGATAAAGGCAATTGTGGCCCCACAGGATATGGTGTCGATGCCCAAGCGATTGCAACGTTCGTTGATAAATGCGATGGCATTCAGATCATCGTTCATGAGCATGGATCCGAAGCTGGCGCAGGTTTCATATTCAGGTCCGGGAACTTCTTTGAGCTCAAATGTATCTGTTTGCACACTTACAATGGGTTTACAGCCGATAGGGCAGGCATAGCACGCTTTACGCTTTGTGAGCATTTTTTCACTGATGGCGGGACCACCAATAGCGTCAGCCAAAGCATAATCGACACCAACGGACCAGTTTTTGATGGGAACGTCCCCGGTCATCATACCCATGTCCATGGCTGCAGCGGTGCCCAGGGCATGCATGGAGTCTGATATCATGGAGTCCTTAATGGCGGCCAGAGCGGTGTCCCGGGCGACACCAAAGGCTTCTTTGTCGGAAATGGCTACAGGTTTAGTGCCCCGGACCACAATGGCTTTGAGAAATTTGCTGCCCATGACAGCGCCCATGCCGGTTCGGCCGATGTAATGGGCTTTGTCATTGCAAACCGCGGCATATTTAACCAGGTTTTCACCGGCAGGACCAATGGCAAGTGTTTTTATACGCCGTTTTCCTGAGTATTTTTTTTGGAGAGTATCAATGGTGTCGAAAGTATCCTGACCCCATAGATGAGGGACCTCTTCAACGAAGATCTGATCTGAATCAATATATAGTACCGTAGGCTTCTCAGCTCGACCTGTAATTATAATTCCATCCAGATTTGCTTTTTTTAGTTCAGCTCCAAAAAATCCACCGGATGCAGCTTCGCCCCAGATGCCTGTGAGAGGTGACCGGGCGCACATGACAAAGCGGCTGGTTCCGGGAAAGGTAGTTCCGGTGAGCGGGCCGGCCATCACAATCAGTGGGTTTTCGGGAGATAGTGGATCTGCATCCATGCCCCGGGCATCATAAAACAAACGTGCCGCCAAAGCGCTACCGCCCGTAAATTGTTTCAGCATGGCTGGGTCGATTTGTTCCACAATTGTGATTTTTTTTGTCAAATCGACTTTTAGCAATCGGCCGGTATGTCCGAACATTTGCATTTCTCCCTATTATAGATATTTGAACTACTGTGCCAGATCAGGTGAATGTGACATACAAAAGTTATAGTGAAGTCAGGAGACAGGAGCCAGAACTAAAAAAATAGGCTGTAGGCTGAAGACTGTTAGGCTATTAGGCGTATATCAGCTGTTGGCTTTTGGCTCTTTGCTGTTAGCCATCTAAGAGCCATTGACCAAAAGGAAAAGGTCTATCTTCTGAATTCTGACTTCTGACTCCTGTATTCTGCCTCCTGCCTCCTGCCTTCTGCCTCCTGCCTTCTGTCTCCTCATTACATGTTTAAAATTCCGTTATCGGTTCCAGTTTAACCTCAGGGTAGATCTGTCCATGGCCAGGCGGCATGGAGTTATAAACCCAGTCAATGTCGAGCACACCCAGGCTGGTACCGAAATGGCGTGAGAAACCCTGAAATACCCCTCGAACCAAGACTGACTGCATTTTCAGGTTCAGTCCAAAAATAGCTATTTTACTGTTGGCAGCAACTTGCCGCAGTTCGTCTTTAAACGGTGAGGATGAAAAAACCAGTCGTTGGCTGTCAGCAGCCTGACATTGGATAATGGGGATAATTTTAGGAAAACCATCCTCATTTTGAAATGCCAAGAATTTAAGCGCATCCAGTTGGTTAAACAATTTCTCCGCAAAAGGTTTGAGAATACGATCAGGATTGCCAGTTCCAGCGGCGCTTTTGGCGATACGCGTCAGAATGGCTGCCGGAATGATACTGGTCATAGGGAGTTTTTCCTCTCCACCGGTTTCCAGGAGGTCGAGGTAGTGAACGGTATTGATGCCAAAATAGGTATTATAGCGGAACATGGGAAGTTGGTTGTAAATTTCATATTCAGGTCCTTCGGTGCGCTTGTGAGTCCAGCGTGCTTTGCCGCGCCAAAAACGCTTGTCCATGGACATGATTAAGAAGCCAACATCCGGATTTAGCTGAATATACCACTTGCTAAGTCCGGTACAGAACTGTCCCAGGGTCAATTGTTTGGGACCGGCAGCCATGATGCTCGTAATCAAGGCCATATGAGTGTGCCCGTCTGGATCGGTACAAGCCACCAGGCCGATCTTCTCGGCCGGTGCAAAGGTCTTGATTTCTTCCTTGGTAAATTCTTTTCGTGAAGTCATATTTAGCTCTTGGCTCTTGGAAGTTTGCTCTTTGCAGCTTATAGCTATGTGCTTACTGCCGCCAGTTTTGAAGAACCGCTCCAATAAACGATGTTAGGGTCCACGCCAGAACTTTTAGCAACCAAAACCAGTTTGTCAATTTGATCCGATTTTAGCAGTTCGGCATCCTGAAAGGGCCAGGTCATGCTCAAACGGGTGTATTTATCTTTACACAGATTGTTAAAACTGCATAGCTCCCAACGTGCGATCTGCCCGGGTAAATTGCGGCCAAGCCATTCCCCAATCCCCCTGATATTGTCGATCGTGTCTGTTGCACCGGGTACCAGGGGTGTTCGAATCCATAGGCCTTCCGGGTATAAGTGACTGTCGATATAACGGCTGACATGCAGCAAGTTTTCCAGGATGATGCGGTTGTCGCTGCCGGTAAAGGTGCGATGCCGCTGGGCATCGATTTCCTTGAAATCGAACAGGACTACGGTAGAAAGGGGCAATAGCTTTTCTAAGACTTTAGGGCTGCACAAACCACACGTGTCCAGGGCTGTGTGAATGCCTTGGGCGCGCAAAGTTTTCAGAAAAGCGACCACGAAATCGGCCTGCAGGGTGGGTTCACCGCCGGAAACGGTTACGCCACCACCTGATTTTTCAAAATAGACGCGATCTTTGATGACTTCATGCACCAAATCTGAAAGCTGCCAGCGTTGTCCTAAAAGTTCCATGGCTGTGGCTGGGCATTCTTCAGCACAGTCACCACATCCATTGCAGAGCTTGCGGTCAATTGTTACACCACTTGGCGATATGGATACGGCATTCTCAGGACAGACATCCACACACGTTCGGCAACCAATACAGCGGGATCCAATCCATTGGACCTGGGGATGAATTGAGATGCTTTCAGGATTGTGACACCAGGCACAGGCCAAACTACAGCCTTTGAAAAAAACAGTTGTACGTAACCCCGGCCCATCTTCGGTGGACATGCGTTGGATTTCGAGTATTAAGCCGGATGGGTCTATTTCTTCTTTATCTGATGGCATTAGTGGTTATGTAAAGCTGTGAGCAATAAGCTCTAAGCTGCTAATTGCTTAATGCTTGTGGCTATTAGTTTGAAATCTTGAATCTTCGAACCCTTCTATTTAAAATTGGCAATGACTAAGCCGTTCAATCACCTCATCCTGCAACTCCCTGCCCACGGTGGTAAAGTAGGCGTTATAGCCGGTGATGCGTACCAGCAAATGCCGGTAGTCTGTGGGATCTTTTTGAGCTTGCTTGAGCATGCCCGGGTCCAAGATGTTGATTTGCAAAGCGGTTCCACCGTTTTCAGCATAGCCCTTGAGAAAGGCTTTAAACTTATGTTGATGCTCCGGATCTTTAATCATGGACGGATTAAAGGTCATGGTATGGCTGGCGCCGTTGGGCAAGCAATTGAGGTAGTCAAGCCAATCCCCTTGACCGTCCCTGGCTTTGCCGCCCAATACTTTCCCCACCGAGTTGGCATTGGACGTGGGCCCCTTGATGTC
>CAZWEO010000087.1:0-21669 GCA_964633115.1 uncultured Desulfobacterales bacterium | reverse complement strand
ACCAGATTATGTCAACCGAATAATATCATTACGAAATCGAAAGCTGTGTTACAAAACCTCTATTTGGGATGGATCGCCGAGCATGATGTAACCACCTATATTTCCATAAGATTCGAAATATGAAGATTTCTTTTGTAAATCATTTAAGAAAAAATGATAAAAAGATTTGCAAAGAATACAGAAAAGCCCCCTATCTATGACTAAAAGGTAACTCACTGGGTGTGAGCAGAAGGAGGGATTGGAATAAAAGAATTTGCTTAAGGGGTCTTCAAAAAAATAGATGACATTTTACCCCACTACCGAAAAGCTGCTTTCCTCGTTGATTTCCCTCAGCCTGGAAAAAAATTTCATATTGATGTCTTGATCTGTCTTTTCAAGGTGGAAAATCACAGGATCGTTATCATGATCCTTGCCTTTTTCACACTGCTCGATCAGTTCGGCCATCATCTTTCCGACGACAGGCGCATTTTTATATTGATTGCCTGAAGTGCCGACAGCCATGTAAAATCCCGGCAAGTCGGACTTGTCATAGATCGGAATCCAATCATCGGCCACATCATACAGGTCAACAACTCCCTGAATCTGGTTGGGAACCGGCATCGTTGGTATTCTCTGGGCCAGGCGGAACGCCTGGGCTCTGGCCTGTTCCGTAAGGTTCCTATTAAACTCATCAGGGTTTTCAATCCATTCTTTTGGATCACATTCAGGATCTTCACTGCCCGTTAAAATGTGATTGCCGACTTCAGGACGCCAGTAGGCTCCGATATCACTGTCTGAACTCGGGCATCCGGTAGATTCATAGTCAAATCCCTCTGGTACAGGCAGGTGCGCAACTTCATGGCGAAGTGCCCGGGTCTTTATTTTCATTCCCGCCTCAACGTCGGCCATCCGGTTAATGACAAAAGAGTGTGGCCCTGCGGCATTGATAACAACGGGTGCTTCAATACGTGTACCATCTTCCAGGGAAACACCCACTACCTTATTGCTCTCTTTTATTATGTTACTCACAAGTGCTTTGAATTTGAATTCAGCCCCATGGGATTCTGCCGCCACCTGAACATTGTGTACCGACAAAACCGGATCAGAGATATACCCGCCTTCCTCATAATAGATGGCTCCCTTAAGGGGCACATCATTTTTCCGGCCGAATTCTGGATCTTCAGGACGACGGGGCGGATAATAGCTTGTATCGTCCAAAATGAGGCATTTCTCTTTTACTTCATCAAATGTCAGGTCCTTATAGGCAATTCCGATTTCATCCATCATGTTTCTGACTTTTTTAAGCTGATCATTTGCAGTGGTTTTAATCACCAACACACCGCGTTTGTTCAATTTTGCCAGACCTGAAGGATCTTCAACACCGATATATTCATCCCAAGCTTCCCAGTATTTATAGCTTTCATAGGCCAATGCAGTGCCCTCTATTGTCGAATAATGAACCCGAGTGACCGCACATGTGTTTGCTGTTGACCCAAAACCGGATGCCTCCAACTTGTCTATGTTTAATGTTTTCCAGCCTTTTTTGGATAATTCATAAGCTATACTGCATCCGATAATGCCCGATCCAATGACGATGGCTTCATGACGTTGTGTCATTCCCTAGCTCCTTCTTTAAATTTTTTTACCATTCAGCTGTTCCCAAATAACAAAATCAATATCTCTGCGATCTACCAATAGCTGTTCCACTGTTATATGGCACCCCTTTCTGCAACGTTAAGGTTGTCTGTTCAATCAGTAAATCCTCGGGCGTTATCAAAGATTTCCTGTCATGGCAGTGAGCCGTTTGATGGGACACCCAGCGTTTATGATAAAACTTTAAACTATTCCAATTTTGCTTCTTCAGACATGGCGGCCATCAGGTCATCGAGCACCGAAACGGCGTCATTGGCTTGGGCGCGATATTTAGGTAAAATGGTGGCCCCGGCAAAGGCGCTGCGAGCCTTTGTATATTCTTTAATATTCCAGGCGGCAAAACCGGCAAGGATATAGGCATCTCCAAATTTTGGATCCATTTGAACACACTGATCGAGCACCGTTATGGCTTCATTGAATCGCATTGCATCGTAAAGCAACCTGCCTTTCAGAAAAAGGAAGTCGGCGGACGGTGTCTCATTAAAGGCTTCATCCAGATACTGGATTGCTTTATCGAAACGCTGGGTACTCGCATAAATGCGGGCCATCCTAATTTTACTTTTGGTAGGTATTTCATCCCCATAAGCGACTTCCATGCGCCGAAGTGCCATAAGCGGTGCATTTAAGTACAAGTAAAGCTCGGACAGATCCAGCCATTCGCCTGGCTTGGGTTCTTCCAATCGGTAGGCAATCTCCAAGGCGCTGGCAGCTGATTCATATTCCTCCCGATCCAGACGCTTCTGCGCCAGTAGCCTCCAATACTTGGCGTGACCAGGTTGTCTTTCCAAAAATTTTTTGGCCCAGGTTTCGGCCTCCTTCCAGTGCTGGAGTTCAATACAAAGGGCGATCATATCCTCGTACCAACGCGCCTCGGGTTCACCCTGGGAGGTAAGTAGTTGAGTCAGCACCCGTTTGGCCTCACCTAACTCCTCGGCTTGGAAGTAAATTCCGGCGGCCTGATACAAAATCTTCCAATCGCTGCCGCCCTTGGCAAGAAATAGCTTTTCAAATAGTTGGCCCGCTTCTACATAGTGCCCCGTCTCGTAGGTTAACACGGTATAGTTTGTCAACATGTCAATGTTTTCGGGGAATGCGTCATAGGCTTTTTTAAATATTTGACGCGTATTCTCTTTATCGCCTTTCTGGTACCAGGCATGACTTAGCATCTTATAGGCTGGGAGCGGAATCGGTTCCTTGGCCGCGGCCATATAATCCGTTAGAATTTTGATGGATGAATCAAAATTGTTTTTTTTGAGTTCCTTTTGGGCCAAGTACAACGCTTTTACGGCTTCCTTAGGTAAATCGCTTACGTTTGTTTCTTCTGCACCAAGAGGAAACGTCAGCATAATCAAAGTACATGCAAGCAAGAACACTTTTAACCGTTGTCCAAAATAGGGCATCGTAACAGAACAGTCTTTTTTCCCATTGTTATTGATAGATTTAAATCGGAACGATCGGCTCAAGGCAAACACCTGTCTAATTAGTTCAAAGAAAACTTAAATGGTATCCGAACCCATGTGGGTACCGGTTCTCCACCCAATATCCCGGGCTTAAAACGCCATTTTTGGACAGCTGAAATAGAGGCATCATCAAACACACCTTCGGGAATCGATTCAATAATTTCAAATTTACGTGCTTTGCCATCGATGGCGATTAAGCAGCGAATCATAACCCGTCCACGTATGCCTTTGCGCTTGGCAGCAAAAGGATAGACCGGAGGTGCTTTGCGTACGACTTTTGGATGTGAATCCACCTCGGAAAGCTCAAATTCAAATTTCTGGACCTCGGATTTAAACTCCTGAACTTGGCCCATCTTACCGATCTTCAATTTGATGCCACCATCACCCATATCGGTGGCAAACTCAAATTCATTAACATTCATCTTGGGCCTAGCATTTGACTTTTTAGCGTTCTGTTTGTCCATCTTTTTGAAAGTTCTTTCTTTGAGTACCCGCTCCTTTCGCTCTTCGGGCGGCTTGGGTGGTTTGATGTGCGCTATCATAATTGGAGCTTCAAACTCCGTCGATCGCTCCCGTTCGCTGATACGAGTCAACAGCGGCAGTCCGGCAAACAATAGGGCATTGATTATGACCGTGGCCAAGATTGCTATGGGAAACACGATCCAGGGCCTGGCCTTGGTGTTCATTGGGGTCTCCTGGCGGCAACACTCACATTTTTAACACCAGCCAAACGGCAGGCATCCAACACCTGAATGACGATACCGGTCCGACTGTCCTGATCCGCCGCGATGACCACTGAACCCTTGGGGGTTTCCGCCAGAAATCGTTCCATGTGCCCTCTAACCGAACGGATATCCAAGGTGCGCCCTTCCGCGTATATGGTCCCTTCATGGGTCACGGCAAGGACCATATTGGTTTTTTCTTTGGTCTCGGCCGAAGAGGCGATCGGACGTTTGACTTCCACACCGGCTTCTTTCACAAAACTGGTTGTCACCAGGAAAAAGATCAACAGTATGAAGACCATGTCGATCAGGGAGGCCATATTTAACTCTGTAGCACCTGATCTTCTACTTCGACCACCCATCAATTTTTTCATTTTAATTCACCTTTAACCGCTAGAAATCACAGTATGCGACCGGCGCAGGCCCAGGCAAAAACGACGGATCCGCTTCTTATATTTTTCTGACTTGCGACTTAGATAGTTGGCCAGGAACAACCCGGGCACAGCCACGATGAGTCCTGTCTGGGTGGTGATCAATGCTTCGGATATTCCCGATGCCAAAGCCTTGGCATTACCCGTACCGAACTGGGAGATTACGCCAAACGTAGTAATCATCCCCCCCACGGTGCCCAACAGACCCAAGAGCGGCGCAACGCTCGCCAGGATCATAATCATCTTGGTGTGGCGGTCTAAAAACCCCTCTTGGCGAATCCGCAAACTGTCGATAAGGTTACGGTCCAATTTGTCGTCATACGTTCGCCCGGCTAAAAAATCATCCAGTATGGATTGCTGCCAGAACGCTATTTTGGTTCCTGGATCCTTATAGGTTTCCATGATTTCCACAAACGACTTGTCGCTTTTGGCAAAAAACCGCAGATCCAGATATTTTATCACAATCAGCAAAAACATCAGCACCGAAACCACAATCAACGGCAGCATCACCCATCCGCCGGTCTCTAGGTGCTCCAACGTCTTGACCAATGCATCTTCGACCGTCTCGTTAGATAAGACCAAAAGCTTAATATTGGTCATCATATCGTTAAACACCCGGTGCCTCACTTTCTATCTCTGGATCACTTTCAATCACAGCTCCCGTTTTTAGCAATATCACAGAAAAGGCCGTGCCTTTTTCTTCCATGTCCCCCACGATCTTGTTCACCCGCCGTTCAAAAAAATGGTGAATGATCATAATTGGTATGGCCACAGCCAAACCGAACTGGGTTGTCAGCAAGGCTTCGGAGATACCGCCCGACATTACGCTGGGATCGCCCGTGCCCACCACCGTGATGACCTTGAAAATGGTTATCATACCCGTAACCGTGCCGAGCAATCCCATCAGCGGTGCGATGGCCGCCAATACCCCCAGGGTTGGCAAGAATCTTTCCAGCCTGGGCATCTGGCGTAAAATCGCCTCCTGAAGGGCGTTCTCCAGTACCTCCTGGGTTGCACCAATATGATTCAGGGCACTGCCCAGCATATTGCAGGTGGGAACCCGTTTTTTCTTGGTACAAATCGCTCGGCATTCGTCCCACTTACCCGCCAATGCCGATGCATTGAGCTGCTTCATGATCTTATCGGTATGCGCCCGGGTAGTCCCCAATATTAACAAGCGCTCCAGCATGAGCAATAAGGCCACACCGGCCACCCCCAGGATCGGATACATTAAAATGCCGCCCTGTTCCAATTTTTCAAGCCAGTCAATTTTTTTGGTTAAATGCGCAAATACGGCACCACCGCTGGGGTCAATCGGCAGTATCGTACCCTGATTGTCGTAATAATTTTCCAGCGCTCTTTTTGACTTGACTGGCAACTCCCCGGCAATCGCAACCAAACGCTCACCGCTGGGCTCTGGCTTTAAAAACCCCATACTGCCATCCGTCAACCGATAATAGGCTGTAAACCGGCCAGCCCGGATAATTTCTCCGGAAACTATTTTGCCGTCAGTGCCCACAAATTCGCCTTCATAGCGCACAATTTGACCGCCTGCCGCAAGCTCTTCAAAGTATAAATCCACTAGATAGCGAATACCTTTCATGCCTGGAAAGCCCTTGGAGTCCATCATGGCGTCTAACTCACGACTGCGCTGGGGATTTTCGGCTGTAATCACATTGTCGCGCACCATCGAGACGGCATCTTTCAGGGCCCCGCGTACACTGCCTTCCACGTCCGCCACTTCCTTGTGCTCCTCGGCCAGTTCCTTTTCCAGATTCAGTTCCTTTTTGCTCAGCGTTTTAAAAGTTGCTTTAAGCTTGTTTAAGGCTTTCTGTTCCTTCTTAATCTGGGCTTTGATTTTAGCCAATTCCGAACGCAGCGTCTTTTCATCTTTGCGGATCAAATCAAGCGTCAGGCTGGCATCCTTGGCAGTGCGATCCGCCTCCTGGTCTATCTGCTTTTCAACCTGCTTGAACCCTTCAGCGCTCAAACCAAAGCCCACCGGCATAACTAAACCGATGCAAAACACATATAATACTATTTTAATTGAAAGGTTTTTATTCATGGTGTGACCGCTCCTAAATAAAGATGAATTAACTGGGCACTGCGTTCGTTGCGCGCCATCTCGATGGCCCGGCGAACCTCTCGGTTAAATTCGCGGGGCAACTGTTCCCATAAACCGGATTCCGGATTCCAACGGCCAACTGTCTCGCCATCCAATGTCTGGTAGAACATTGCCAGGCGGCCCAAACGAAATACTGTCACTTCCAAATTGCTGCCGTCTATGGGCACGGCTTCATCCGTTGCGGTAAACATCCTGCCGTAGGTGGACTCCACGCTCAAGCCTTCGAACACACGACGCAGCTTCTCACCAAGATCCAGGTGATAATCGTTCAAGGTGTTCTGCAAAAAAAACAGGCGCTGCTGCCGTTCTTGTCCCAAAAAGGGTAAATCTTGATCGACGAAGGATGCCAGCCGTGCTACGACTTCTTCTAAGTAAGGTTCAAGATTTTCACGTAGTTTACGTGCCTCAAGCTTTCTGGCTTCAAGGCTGGCAACGTTGTCTTCCAAACCCTTTACATAAATCTGATGTTTGCCCTTTTGGTACTCCAACCAGGTCAAGCGGGTCTGCAAGTCGCGGATCTCGTTGACCAGGTCCTCCTTGACCGGTGACCAGTCTTCTGACTTCTTTTGCGCCGCCGATTCTACTTTGATAGCATCCTTCACTTTTTGCTGGGTTTGGGTCGTAGAGGATTGGCCCAATGCGGCAAGCGGCATTAACATCAGGATTATTACCAAAATGTGTACAGCCCAGTTTAGCATGTATCTTCCTCCAAGTAGTTTGGTTTATAGGCCTTAGTGTTTTTTTGTCCAATGCTATAACTGGCGTCTGTGTACTTAGGCGCCAATACATCCAAAAGCATTGCCTGATTCCATATCCAAAAGTCCGACGAGAATTAGCCTGTCCTTCTCAAAACCTTGCCGGCCCGTGTTCCCAAATGGGTCTTTTTTTCACGTGTAATTTCACCGTTGACAATAACATAATCGATACCATCAGGATAAATTCGCGACTCCACATGGTTTTCATTGGTTTTGAGGGCCGTATTATCAAAGATGACCACATCGGCATATTTACCTTTGGCAAGAATACCCCTGTCTTTAATGCCGAACCATTCTGCCGGAAATCCTGTCATCTGTCGAATGTTGTCTTCGAGTCGTTCTTGGGGATACTCGGTCAGATATCTGACTGCATAGCAAAAATTGTTGGGATGGGGCAGTTTGTTCAATGGTGCCGGAAGATCCATTTCGGTGGTTTGATCAAAGCAGAATCCGTCCGAACTCGGCATGGCCCGGGGGTGGTTCAAAAACGTTTTGACCGACTCGTTGTTGCCCATCTCCGTTCGTTTCTTGATGAAAGGATCTGCTTTGATAAGATTGAACATGGCCTCCAAAACGCCTGTGCCCATTTCCCGGGCGATATCGGACAGCAGACGCCCCTCATAGTAGGTGTTCTCCGATTCAGTAATGCGATAACAGTCCCCAATCGGCGGCATCCAGGTCGGCAAACGCTTGGGATCCAGTTGGGGGTAATCACCCCGTTCGATGCTCTTTTTAAGATAAGCTCTAAAATCAGTCACGCCCAAGTTTTTGACAAATTGATCGATACCACCGGCCTGCAACACCCACGGTCTAAAGACATCTGCAAGGTGCGGGATCATACAACCACCACCGCCAGTGTTGGGTAGTACATCGTAGGCAGTCTCCACACCCTGGGATGCACCGAGTTCGATTTCAGCAATGGTGGCAAACGCAGCGGCCCTGGCCATGGTATTCGAACCGGTGGGTGATGTCTGGTACCCGGGACTCATATGGGAAAGTTGAACCCGAACCGAGGCTTCCCGGCCTATCCGCAACGCTTCCTGAATGCCGTCTATTACACTGACATGACCTTCCTTACCGGTATACAGGTTAAAAGATCGAAAATGCGATTCATATATACCACCATATTCACCGGCTGCTTTGGCCAAGGCTATAACTTCCTCTGTTTCGGCAAACCCACCAGGCGGATAGTCTAGACCAGTGCCCAGTCCAAAAGCACCACTCTCCATGGCATCCCGAACCATGTCCTGCATACGTTCAATCTCATCAGACCGTGCCGGCCGGTTGCCATCAAGCCCCATGGTTTGTATTCGAATGGCATTGTGCCCCACCACGGGATAGAGGTTCAAAGAAATCCCTGTCTGTTGAACCCGGTCCAGATAATCCCCAAAGGAAGCTGGTGCGATCTCAACCCCATATTTTCTCCGGATGGCCGCCTGGGCATCAGCAAACTTAACCATGAAAGATACTGGTGAAAAATACCCGGGACCGAGCTCATACATCAGCTCATACTCCCAGCCTGAAAAGGAGTAAATCTCCGAAGTGGGTGCCGGGCTTATACCGCAGTTACCACCAATAATTGTCGTAACCCCTTGCATGACATAAGCCTCCGCCAGGGGCCACACTAAGATGGTCATGTCTCCGTGAGAATGGGGATCGATAAACCCAGGCGTCACGGTTTTGCCTGTGGCATCAATCGTTTTTTGGCCCTCGGCCGAATCAAGATTACCCATGGCCGTGATTCGGTCCTCCTGGATACCGATATCACCTGGAAACGCATCCTGCCCGCTACCATCTATGATGGTTGCGTTTTTTATGAGCAAATCAAAATGTTGCGGCATAATTGATCTCCTTGGTTTCCGTTCAGCAATCATTTGCTGGAAAACCGGGCCGGTTAACCAGCATTTTTTCTATATATCGGTCCACATGCTTTCCCAGGATATTAAGCGGTAATACACCGTGCCTCAGGAGGGTATCATGAAATGTCCTGATATCGAATTTTTTCCCCAAGATCTGTTGGGCCTTGGCCCTCATGTTGTGAAATTCTAAACTGCACAATCGATAGCCAAGTGCTTGGGCGGGAAAATCACAGCCATATCGTAGTGTTTCCGTAAATATCATATGGTCAGTCAAATTGGACCGTTCTTTCAAATAGGCAGCCGCCTCCTCACGTGTCCATCCCAGAACATTTAAACCCGTGTCCACGACCAGCCTGCTGGCCATAACCAAAACCATGATCAAACGACCATATTCATCATAAGGGTCGTCATACATGCCCATTTCGCCGGCCAGGTCAGCCGCGTACTCAGCCCATCCCTCCAGATAACCGGTCAAAAAGAAGTTTTTTCTCAACTTATGCAAGGAGTCGTCTTCGAAAACCTTGCTGACCTGATAATGGTGTCCCGGAAGAAGTTCATGGTATACGAGGGATGCCGCACCAATCTGAGATTTCTTAACTTCATTGGCACCATTATAATAGAAAACTCCCTTTGGATTTGAAGCAGAGGGTTCCAGGTAATATCCAAAGGTAATACTCGATTCAAATTTGGGATCCAGCCGTTGTACCTCACAGTCTGCTTGAGGCATGTCCTTAAACCATTTGTCCATTACAGGCTTTATTTTATCCAAATAGCCTGTTAATCGTGCGCCCACTTCCGCAGCATCAATACAACGAAATCGGCGGTCAGCATCAATGATCTTTTGAAATTCCGCTCTGCTAAATGTATAGCCCAGACTCTCACGGATTTGCCTCATTCTGGCTTTTGTTTTCTGGACCTCATGCAAACCGATCTGATGGACTTCCTCAGGACTTATGTCCAAGGTCGTACGCTGTTTCACAAGTAGGCGGTAATAAGCCTCCCCAGCGGGATAATGACTGAGACCGACGGCCTGAGGTGCAAGTGATAGATATTCATCATCCATGCAATCGATCAGGCAACCAATTTCTTTAACCACTCGGTCTACCGCAACTTGAGCTTTTCTGTGGAAGTACTCCGCATCTTTTTCTAAACGACTCAGGCGATCTCCATTTAGGTACAGTCGCTGATATTCTTCCACATGTCGTAACCGCTCCAGCATGGGCAGCGCAAGTGTGATTGCTTCTTTGGGTAAACGTATTCCGTGTTCGGCCTGACCAGTGAATCTTTCTCGAATTATCTGAACATAAGTCGGATATTGTTCCAGGAGGTTCAGATAGTCTGTCGCATCACCTTTGCTGTTGATCTGAAACTCTGACAGGACCTTATGCAGTTTGGGAAAAAAGCAACTATAAGGCGTTACCTGGAACCCCAGCCAGTAGTAATCTTCGGCATGAGGGTCATCTATGGCCAGATAGTCAGATTCACAAATATACTGCAGCACATCCAGCATAATCTCATCTTGGATAAAAGTTGTCGTATTCCGCACTGAGGAGATCTCTGCCACAAACTGTCTTGCGATGGCCCGATTGGTTTTAAATCTCTCAAAGGAATGATCCGGCAACCTGGCATTTTTCAGGTAACCCTGCTCGATTTCTACCAACGTCTGATCGCTTTTTTGGTGGGTATAAATCTTGTCAGTGAGTGTTTTTACTGGTGTGCTGAGCGTTTCCTTCATCGCTTCTCCTTATATGACCAAAACACCGTCCGCCATAATCGATATTTCCTCGCCGGCATGGGTGGAGCCGATCACATTCATCTGGGAAGATCCGATCATGAAGTCCAGATGGAGCAAACTCTGATTGCAGCCCGCTTTTGAAAGGGCATCTGATGTCATGTCAGTCCCACCTTTCAATGTCGCTGGATATCCATAGCCGAGGGCAATGTGCGCGGCCGCGTTTTCATCCAAGATGACCGAGTCAAAAAGTTTGTTTGCTTTAAATATGGGGGAGTCAGCACCCACCAGCGCTACCTCACCCAAGTACCTGGCCTGTGGATCCATTTTGAAAAACTGGTCGAGTGCATCTCTGCCACTTTCTGCATCGTGAGCAACCACCTTTCCGTTCTTGAACTCAAACCGTGCATTGGATACAGTTTTGTTCAGCACCTTGAGTGGTTTTGTAATAGCAATGCGTCCGTCTGTTTTTCTGAAATCAGGTGTGGTAAAGACTTCCTCGGTGGGCAAATTCGGAAAAAACAGACCATTTCTGTCTGATTGCATCGCACCGCCTTTCCATCTGGAAAGTCGGGTCAGAAATATCTTCACATCCGTGCCAGGACCTTTGAAACGAAGAGATGTAAGTGCTGCCCGGTCTAGAGCGTCGCATCGTTGTTGCAGCACATCGGCCTGCCTGCGCCATGCAGCCACCGGATCTGCTTCGTCCAGGCGTAGAAACGGAACGAGAATCTCCCACAATTCTTCCATATTGGCTTCATCCGCTGTGCCACCTAACACTTTGGCTGCCCATTTGGGAGTCGGCAGAGAGGATACGGTCCAAGATTTTTCTCCGGAATTAAAAGCTTTCATCAGCGGCTGAAAGATTTTTCGCTGGGCTTTCTGAAATATGGCATTTCGGTTCTGGTCTACGTTTTCAAACATGTCAGGCTCTGTCATGCCGTCCAACTTTATTAAACTCCAGTGCCCGCTGATTACGGTCTGAATGAAAGAATCTTCATAGGGCGGTATGTAATCAAGATAGACTTCCTTCTGCTGGGTTAGGCGGTGAAGCGTCGAAATTGGATTAATCACATCTGAACGGATAAAGCGAACCCCCTTTTCATACGCAGCTTTTTCGAGAATATTCACAAACGGCCAGTGAATCGCCTCGGCCCGGATAATCAGGTTTTGGCTTTCCTGAATGTTGATGCCTACATCCAGGAGCAGTTGTGCGAATTTATAAAGTTGTTCCGTATTCATTGATGCCTGCAAACCTCTTCTCGGCCCATGCTATCTAAACCAATTCTCTTAGCGCGCTAATCAGCATTTTGATTTGCTCCGGGGTGTGGGTGGCCATCACACTGTGACGCAGTGCACCGCCATCCCCGGAGCCGATATAATGGGAATGGGTCGTGAATATGCCCATCGCAAGTAATGCCTTGTGTAGATCGCGATTTCGCTTTTCTGACCCAAGTCCGATGGTTACGATGGGTACCTCTGTTTTATTCATATCAAATCCCATGTCCCGAACAGCATCCTTGAGCTGACGGGTGTTGTGCGCCAATTTCAGTCGAATTTCAGGGTGCTTTTTTACGATCCCAAGGGATTTGGCTGCGTGCGCAGCACAGGGAATAGCTGGTGAAGTTGCCCCTCGCAACACATTGCTTTCCTGGCGGATTAACTTTAGCTGTTCCCGACTGCACGGAATAACCGCTCCATGCGAGCCAAAAGCCTTGCTGAGAGTCGCACCAAAATAGATCCGGTCTGATTTCAGGTGATGATGATCAAATGAACCCCGCCCATTGGGCCCGGTTACACCAGCGGAATGGGCTTCATCCAGAAAGATTATACCATCGTAGCTTTCAACCACTTCCAAGTATGCTGCCACCGGCGCCAATTCACCAAAGGTGGGAAAGACACCATCACTCATAACCAGGGGCCGTTGCCCCGGTTTGATATTTTTTTTTATTTGGTGTGATAAATCCTCTGCATCACAATGAGCAAAAGTGAAAAAAGGTTTGGTGGTCAATACGGCCGCATCCTTGAGGCTAAAATGGGCGGTGTCATCTAAAAAAATGAGGTCAAACCTTTCCTGCAACCCGGCGAGTCCGACCATGCCGACAAGGTAGCCCGAAGCAAAGTAAACAGCCGTTTCGGAACCAAAAAATGAGGCAGCTTTATCTTCTACATCCAGAGTCGGATAAGAACAAGCGCTATAAGCTCTGCCAAGGCCACCTGCCGATGTGCCATACCGATGGTACGCTTCACATCCGTGGGCAATTGCTTCAGAGTTACCCTGCATGCCCAGATAACCACAACCTGAAAAATTCAAGTATTTTTTCCCACTGAGTACAATTTCAGCATCGAAGGCGCTGTCCAACATGTATTTTATTGATGTGGCGTCATTCATGGTCTAAGGGTCTCTTAATATTTTAGATACGTTTTTTTCCAGGTGTTGCACCTTCTGGCAAGGGGCAGACATATTTGCTGCCGGCCCTATCAGTCAGATGTCTGACCTTGGCCTTCTCAACAATTTCAGGTTTCTCAAAAAGGTCTATGGCGGTGCCAGCCATGACCTTTCCCGCAAACAAGACCCCTTTGTGCGCGATTGAAGATGCACTTTGCGAAACCGTCTGCCAAGAATGCCCCGGCGTTCCCAAAGCCAGGGTAGCGCCATTGAGCGCTGTCGTTGGAACCACCAGGCTGACATCACCCATATCCGACGATCCCGGGTGCACCTGATCTAAAGGACGGTAGGGTACAATAAAATCCGCCAGCACCTTGTCTGCCATCAGTTCGCGTGCCTGCGCCTGAGGCACACCCCTACGGATCAATTGGTCAAGCTCAGTCTTGAAATCGTCTTTGGTCAAGGTATGTGTGATTTCCTTTGCAAACGCTTCATCAGCTTGATCGAACTTGGGCGGTCCAATCGCAACCATGTTTGCATATAGTACTTCATCCAGGACCAGGTTGGGCAGATAGTGGGACAGCCCGCCTTGATATCGTATTTCAAGCCGGGTACCAGTCATCAGGGCTGCACCACGGGCCACGTCACAAACGCGCTCATAGACGTCCTTGGCCATACTGATCATAGGGCCCCGAACCATATAATTCACTTCGGCCTCTGATGGGACCACATTGGCCGCAGTACCGCCCGAATCTGTAATGGCATAGTGAATACGCGCATCCGGAATGATGTGTTCACGCAGATAATTGCAACCTACATTCGTCAACTCAACGGCGTCCAACGCACTCCGGCCTGAATGCGGATCAAAGGCTGCATGTGCACTTCTGCCAAAAAATCTGAAAGAGGTACTCAGAACTGCCATGGTGGGATTTGAAATGATTGAGCTGAGTGTTCCGGAATGCCAGCTAATGGCAGCATCCACTTCATTAAAAAGGCCGGCTCGAATCATGAATAGCTTGCCATCACCATTCTCTTCGGCAGGACATCCAAAGAATTTAATGGTTCCGGAGACACCCGTTTCGGCCAAATATTTTTTGCCCCCGAAACAGGCTGCCAATGCACCCACACCCAGTGAATTGTGACCGCAGCCATGGCCGTTACCGCCCTTTTCAATTTCTTTTTTGTAGGCCACCGCTTTTGCCTGGCTCAAACCAGGCAAGGCATCATACTCACCGAGAATAGCAATCGTCGGTTTGCCCTGGCCATAGGAGGCAATCAGTGCCGTGGCAATGCCGCCAACGCCGATTTCGACCGTGAAGCCTTCTTCTTCCAATATTTTACAAAGCAGTTTGGATGACTTTTTCTCAGTATAGGCAAGCTCAGCATAAGCCCATATTTTATCGTTTGCATCGATAAACAAATCCTTTTTGCTCTCGATGTATACAGCAACATCCTTTTTGGAAAACATGCACGTCTCCATGGTTCTCTTTGCAGGCACTTAGCAACTGTAAACCTAAAGGATTGCTGTGCTATCCGCTGTTCGGCAAGCACATAGCACAGCAAGACCAATACAACCAATATACTACTGGTTAGTATGTGTATATTACCCGGAAGCCATACGTTGCCGGCTCACCCGGTGAACCATAAACATCGTCTGGCGGGAACTGGGGAACAATATATTCGTAATATTCCTCGTTGGTCACATTCTTACCGTACAGTTCCGCGCTCCAGCGGCTGTCGGCAGTTTCATAACGAATCAAGGCATTAACAATTGTATAAGCGTCTTGTTCAAAGGTCGAATCTTCAAGTGGGCTGTAATATACTTTATCTTTGTAAGCCACATCGCTGCGCAGGGTCAGGAAACCAGCCGTGCCCATATCAAACACATACTGTGCGCCAAAGGCGGCTTTCCATTTGGGCACACCGAATAACTGCTTGCCATCGGCACTCTCCCCAACTGGCGGCAGGGCAAAAGAGTTGGGGGTGTAATCCCCATAGGTGGCGTCCAGATATGAAATGGAGCCGTTAAGGGTTGCCCCTGCTATGGGTTGGGCCACCATCTCAAACTCTACACCTTTAATTTCTGCCGAGGATGCGTTTTCAGTTACCGACAAACCATTTTCATCGCCACTTACGACCTGCATGTCTTCGTAATCCGAATAAAAGGTCGTGACATTGGTACGCAAACGATTGTCAAACCAGTCCTTTTTAACACCCAGTTCATAGGTAGTAACTTTTTCAGGTTCTAAGGTGTCATCTTTGTCATCAGGATTAAACACAAAGAAATCACCGGCACGGTATCCAGTGGCTACTGATGCAAACAGCATAAAATCTTCGTTTGGCTGCCAGTCTGCTGCCACCCGGGGTGTCCACGATTCCCAAGAATCGGAGACATCCTCAGGTTCTGCAACCGGCGGCAGACCCTCAAAGCGCGGTAGAAACTCAATTTCCTGTGATTTTTCATCAACACTGTAGCGGACACCGGCTTCCATTGAAACCGTCTCCGTGGCTGCATAGCGAAGGTTGGTATACAACGCCCATGACTTGGTTTCCAAATCTCCTTCAGAACCCGAGGTAAAACCGGGAGCGAAATAATTTAACACAGCCTCCTGGTAATAACTGGTGTCTGCCTGGTGATAGAAAAATCCGCCGATCCAATCTAAGCGTTCATGTTTGCCCAGAAGTTGCAGGTCCTGCGTCAATTGCTCGGTCTCCAATTCGTATATGACGTATCCCAATTCTTCTCCGGTACCATCGGTATCGCTTTCGGTGTCCTTTTCGTATTGCCGATAACCGGTAATGGAAATGACCGACAAGCTGTCCGTCATCTGGAAATCGATCTTACCCGAAACACCTTGTGAAGTCTCATCCACGGATCCCTCGTTCTGTTCCACCTCAAAGAAATCAGAGGGAACTTCATAACCGGCTGCCGCGCCCATTAGTCCGCCGTCGTTAAGTTTTTTTACAGCCGGCCCCGAGCCTTCATTGTTAAAATAATCGCCGGACAAGGTTATGTCGAGTTTATCGTTGGGGGTTACCAGTACCTTGGCCCGCACGCCGGTTGAATCCTGACTCCCGGGGTCCTCCTCACCCGATTCTGTATTTTCCAGGTAGCCGTCCCTCGCCGTATCAGAAACCGTCAAGCGCATCATGACCTTGTCTTTTGCAATAGGGCCGGACACAGAGCCATCAAACCGTCGCTTGTTAAAAGATCCCAGGTCAACAGCAGCTTTCATTTCCAACTCATTGCCGGGATCCTTTGTAATAAAGTTAATGGCCCCGCCATTGGCATTGCGGCCGTATAGGGTGCCTTGGGGCCCACGTAAGACCTCGATACGTTCAATATCAATAAAATCACCGGTCAAACCGGCACCGTTTTCAATATAAACGCCGTCCACATAATAGGAAACATTGGTCTCTCCGCCCAATGGACCAACCGTTATGTTGCCGACGCCCCGGATAAAGGTCTGGCTGAAGCCAGCGGTATTGGTAACCTCCGTGTTTGGGACAAACAATCCCAGATCTCTGAGCCGGAACATGCCCGCATCTTTAAGCGACTCTTCATCGAACGCCGTAATGGACAACGGCGTTTCCTGAAGATCGGTCTCGCCTGTCTTGGTGGCTGTGACCACTGTGTCCTCGAGTACAAGCTCCCCTGACTCCTCATCCTGAGCAACTGCCATGCCGGTGAACAGGAGCATCGAGGTGCAGATGCCAATGACAAACCAATAAACCCCAAAGCTGTGTTTTTTTTTCATCTTCTTCTCCTTTATCGTTGCAGGGTATCTGTTTCTTCTTCTATTGTCGGTTTGGCCATACGTTCGGCTCGTTTTTCAATACATCGGCGGATGATAGATTGGCGTCTGCGGTTGATGGGAAACCACCACATGATCCCCCCTCCACCCATCAGTAGAATTGCTGGAAGGACAAGGGCCACGATTATCAATCCAAAGACTGCAGACTCAGTGTTGGCTTGACCAACTCTGTAGCCCATCGCTCCCAGAATAATGTAGGCCAAAGCAGCGGCAATACCGACATTGATTTTTGCGAACAGGGCAAAGGCTGAAAAGTAATTGGCGGTCCGGGTGATGCCTGTTTTGAAAAGATCGTAATCAACAATATCCCCCAGAATAGCCATGGGAACGACATGTAGGCAGGCGACAGCCATACTGCGGGCAACATTCAAAATCAAAAATGGTAGAAAAGATGACTCGCCTGGCTTTATAAAAGCAATAGCAATTAGAAATACGCTACCCAACACGGTACCGATGGCCATGGCCCGGTGCTTACCCACTTTGATCATGATTTTCAGCCAGACGGGAATGATCAAAAGGGTTGCGATGGCGTCGGCACCGATAAACCAGGGATAACGATGCCCAAGTTGAAGGTATTTATCTGCGTACAAGAAACTCAGGGCGTAAAACATGCCGTAGCCCAAGCCGCTGATGATGTATACCATGAGAAAATAGAAGAAGGGTTTGTTGCCTTTTATAGCCCTGAAGGTACTCATGATGGTGGGCCGCTTCGTGGAGATGGTTTCGCCGCTTGGACCAAAAATAACGGCGACACATGCGATGAGGGGAATTAGCACCATCGCACCGATACCCATGGCCCCTAACACCTCGACGGTGTAGCCGGTTTTTGCAAATACCGGTAAAAGTGGGACCAGGGCAAACGTCAGCATACCGATGTTGACAAAAACACCCAGGTAAGTGCTTATTTTTGAACGTGTGTCATAATGTCTTGAAATTTCTGTTCCCCAAGCTCGATGGGGGATATCTATCATGGTAAATGCTAAAAAAGCACATAGAAACCAAAAGGTAAAATAAAAAATGGTCACCGATGGTGACGGCGTAAATAGAAAATAGATAGCCACCATACCTAAGCCGAGCCCAGCAAGAATCCAGGGTTTTCGAGCTCCAATTCGGGATTTGGTAATATCTGAAAGATGACCGATGATGGGGTCGGTGACAGCATCGAATACCCTGCCAATGAAAAGAATCGTACCGATAAGCGCCAAATTCAGTCCGGCGATGTCGGCATAAACGGTGGGAAGAATTGCGGTCAAGGGGTATAGAATGATGCCCGTAAGAAGCGCTGGTGTGGCATAGGCGGCAATCCTTGGGTTGGATACGCGATGAGTTGACATGGATCGCCTCCTGTATTGGTCTATGGCTAATTTTATTTTGCTGTCAAACTTTAGCTGAGAGTAGAAAGCTGAATACAGTGCCATAATCCGGCCTTCAAATAACTGAAGAAAGGCAGTTGAAGCCCACTGCCATTATATTAACCTATCAAGGAAACCTGAATTGTATTTCTGTTGTATTTCACTGACTACTCTATAAAATTTTTAATGTCAAGTTGATTTTAATTTTAATTTTAATTATTCGTCATTTATTCAATTTTTCATCAATTAGTTAGAGCGCATATTGATCGTACTTCTACGAATATTCGATATGCCGATACATAAGAAAGATAAATTACAGTTGTTTTCAAAATAATGTTCTGAATGGTGTACAAAGTGCGTACACAAATGAACTCATCGCCACATCCATTCACCTACACCTTGCCTTCAACAAGGTTTTTGAGCGCTTCGAGTTCTTTATCAAATCGCTCGTTATTGTCCTTATAGGAGGCTTCCTGAAGCTTGCTAAACGCATCCGGCGTCATCTCAGAAGCTGTGTCCAGTGGTAGGAGCCGCTCACCGTAAACATCGTAGGTAACAAGCGTTTTATCTGTATGCTGCTTTGTCAGCGTTAAGATAGCGTAGCCCAACAATGGCCCGGCACTGGCCTCATAGAGTTTCATGGTGCGGCGCCGGTTTGGAATCATCTCTATGTTTTTAACAAAAAAAACAGGTTCTTGCGGATGACGGCGGTCAATAGCCGCGAGGATTTCTCCGAGTTGTCCCTTCTCTCCGGCATGGTGAACAAGCGATAGCCCCATTTTCCAGTCCTTTTGATCGAGAATATATGGCCAGATCTTTTTGGGGGAGCAGTTGATAACCACCTTGCTATGAGCAACCAAATCGTGGGCCATTCTTGCATCTTCGGTATAATGTTGGGTCTCCGATGAAAAAACAGAAGCAATCGATCCTAATAACAAGTGTAAAAGTTTCATCTTTTCTCTCCTTGCGCTGCCCAAATATGCGACCGTGACACTAACGCCAGGGTAGTATCAAAACTTTATCATCCTCGCGCAAATGCGCGGCTTGCAGCAAGCCCCAAACAATTTCATTAAAATTTCTATAGTATTTTAATGACACCTTTGCTATAGATATCTAAGTTGTTGGAAAAATAGTAACCGCCAAGGCCTAAATAAGGTCGGAGAATATCGTACAAGTTGCTATCCTCTTGGCAATATATGTTGACATGGATAGTGTCCTTGGTGTTTCTTGCCTCAACGACATACTTTTGACGTATCCATCTGCGTTTTCTTTGGCAAAAGCGGAACTACCATTGTCAGAATACTTCCATAAGATTGGGTAACTGAATGAACCAGCAAATATATCAAACGATTAAGGACAGAATCACATTTTTGGATTATAAGCCCGGCCATATTCTTAATGAAGAATCGTTGGGAAAAGAGTTTGGTGTCAGCCGCTCCCCAATACGCGTTATTTTGAATCGGCTGGAGTGGGAAGAACTGGTGCGAATCATCCCTCGAACCGGAGCCATGGTAACTGAAGTTGATATCATTCAGATCAAAGACACCTACCTGGTGCGCATGGAAATTGAAGCATTGATCGGCCGACTGGCTGCTGAAAGAATCACAGCTGAACACCTGATCAAAATCGATGAGCTGATCGAAAAAGGTAAACTGCTTTCCGATATACCCGATCCCAAAGCAGTTCCACAGATAGATCGTAAATTGCGAAATATCCTTCATGATGCCGCCAATAATTACATCCTGAGAAATATATCCGACCAGCTTTGGGTTAACTCAGCTCGTATTTGGATTACCCTATTCGATACGAAACATTGGCAACGTGAGCGCAATGAATTGATAGAAGAGTTAGAGGAGACTAGACGCGCACTAGCTGAAGATGAACCAGAAGATGTCGGTCGCATACGTCAAAATTATTTGAAATTTCTGGATCGCATTCGTGAAAAATTCTAGTTCCTTCCAGCTCAAGTTTGCATCTCATCCTACACCTGCAAGCCATTTTGGGCCATTAGGATCAACCTAAAACCGAAAAAGTGCTGCCTTCGATGATATCGCGGTTCCGCGAAAAAATCCCAGTGTCGAGCACAAAGTCAATATTTCTGGGGTGAACCTGCAAGGGCTCCTGGTCATGATCATGACCCTTTTCACAGGCATCAACCAACTCGGCCAGTATCTGACCGATAACGGGACCATTTTTGTATTGGTTACCGCTGGTGCCTATCGCCAGGTAAAATCCTGTAAGATCGGATTTGTCATAAATCGGAATCCAGTCATCGGAAACATCATAAAGATCAACAATTCCCTGGGGGCATTCGGTATTTTTAGACTGGGAATGCGCCTGGCAAGACGAAAGGTCTGCGCTTGGTATTGTGAGAGCGTAACGTCTCGGTTATATCCGGATTCTCAATCCATTCTTTTTCATCGCAGGCAGGGTCCTCACTGCCCACCAGAATCATATTGCCCGTTTCAGGATGATGATATCCCCCGGCATCAAACCGGGGATGTAGCAAATAAAAAACCTTATTTTTTGATCTTTTCAAATTTCCCCAGCATGCACGGTGTTTCAAGATTAAGTACCGTTACCGTATCAAGATCACAGATTAAATAACCACTTGAGCTGTAACGAATACCACCTTCAATTTTTAATCCTTGACAAGATGTGGGAAGTCTGTTTCTCCAGATCTCACCGTGGTAGGAATGAAACAATATGGTCTGATTATCCACTATTTCAATTTTCTTAATTTTCTGAACCATCAAACAGTGTTTTTCTCTTGTACCATTTAATGACCCATCGTTACCCGAGTTCTCCTGTGCATGTAGTGTGATAATCGTGCAAAACAATAGGATAAAGGCAGCAACTGAAAATCTTAGAATAGCAAACATGTTCCCCCCTGTTTAAATAGTTTCTTTCAAAGTGAACTGTTTAAATTTTTACTAATGTTTCGCAGATACTAATTTTATCCTTGGAATGATAGTTTCTTCTATAATATCAAACAAATGGAACAATAAATCAGGCTCAATTTTATGACAAATTATATCACTTGACCTGAAAATTAGCTCTTTGACATAGGTCCAAACGGTTTCAGCCATCATTATGATTGTCTGGGTTCAGATATCAGGATATTTTTTTGTATTTTCTAACGTTGAGTGCTTTCCATTCAAGAAGTGGCTGCTGTTGGATCCGGTTTTGGAGATTCACGTTGGTAGTTAAGATTGTTGAATCGATTTCACCTTTATCGAGTAATAAGTCCAGAAAATTCAGTTCGGCTTCCGTGAAGGGCAACACTGACGAAAGACCGTCTCGACACTCCTTTACAAGGCGCCCACCATATTTAGCTGGTGAGCCTGTTATTTACCTCAATATAGAGAGGGGATGGGGAGTGGGGATTTACATGCAA
>CAZWEO010000086.1:0-22449 GCA_964633115.1 uncultured Desulfobacterales bacterium | reverse complement strand
ATGCTTTCTTTTGAAATTCAATCCAAATCTAGTGAATCCGGTGCCCGTACTGGTGTCATTACAACCGGCCATGGAATAATCGAAACGCCGATATTTATGCCCGTAGGAACCTTGGGATCGGTCAAATCAGTAACACCCGAAGAATTGCATGGCTGTGGCGCCCAGATAATTTTAGGAAACACCTATCATCTGTATCTCAGACCAGGATGTGAGATCATCGATCTGTTTGGGGGGCTACATGATTTCATGAATTGGCAGGGTCCAATCCTGACTGATAGCGGGGGGTTCCAGCTGTTTTCCTTGGCGAAATTGGCTAAAATTACCGAGGAGGGCTATGTATTCCAATCGCATATCGATGGCTCCCGACATCTGTTGTCACCTGAAAAATCAATGGATATACAACGCTGTTTAGGATCTGATATCATCATGTGCCTTGATCAATGCACCCAATACCCAGCAACTCGGGAAGAAGCCCAGAAAGCCCTGGAGCTAACGACCCGATGGGCCCAGCGCTGTAAAAAGATTTGGGATCAATCACAAGCAAAGGGCGCACTTTTTGGTATCGTCCAAGGCGGCATGTACCCAGATTTACGTGAAAAATCACTGGCGGAGCTAATGGAGATCGGCTTTCCCGGGTATGCCCTAGGTGGCCTAAGTGTTGGTGAACCCAAAGACCTCATGCGTGACATGTCAGCCCAGACGATTCCCATGCTTCCGGATCAACTGCCCCGATACATCATGGGCGTAGGCAAGCCGGAGGATATTGTCGAGCTGGTCGACATGGGTGCTGATATGTTTGATTGTGTCATGCCTACTCGGAATGCCCGTAATGGACAGTTGTTCACTGATACTGGCACAATAAACATTTGCAATTCGCGCTTTAAATACGATACTAATCCAATTGGTGGTGCATGTGGTTGTTATACCTGCAAGCATTATTCCAGGGCTTATCTGCGTCATTTGTACATGGCTCGGGAATTGCTGGGATACCGATTGAATACGATACATAATCTTTACTATTATTTAAGTTTGGCGAAACAGATTCGTAGTGCTATCAAGGCGAATCGGTTTGAGGCCTTTAAATCGGATTTTTATAATAAAAGAACATCCTGAGGGGGTAACATGAAAGAAAAAGTCGAAAAAGTACTAGACGAGATCAGGCCCATGCTGATTAGAGACGGCGGTAATGTAGAACTGGTGAGCATCGATGATGGTGTGGTCAAAGTTCGATTACAAGGGGCCTGTGCGGGATGCCCAATGTCGCAAATGACTTTACGCAATGGTATCGAGCGTGTGCTAAAAGAAAAGGTGCCGGAGGTTAAAGCGGTCGAACCAGCTTAATATAAATATCGAATATTGATTACAGAATTTCGAATATTGAAGTTTGCTTTTGGCCGTCATCGTACTTCAACATTCTATATTCCATGTTCAATATTCATCATTTGTTTTAAACCTCCTATTCCACGGTTGTCATCCCCATGAAAGCTTGTCCCATCGGAGGAGGGGATGGGGATCCAGAATAAGCATCGAGCTGATAGCTTTGTCTGGATTCCCTCTTCCGAGGGAATGACGGGAAGGGGGTTGAGTGGGAGGAGTCAGAGGTAAGCGGTCAGCGGCTTATAGCTGATAGCTATGAGCGGAGAATATAGCGTATATAAGTTTGACAACAAAGGTATGGAGGCATTAGATAATGACCATTTCAAAGAAAATTGCGGAGTTCATGAGCCGATCTTCGTGGATTCGAAAAATGTTTGAAGAAGGCGCACGCCTGAAGGCAGAGCACGGTGCCGAAAATGTATTCGATTTTAGTTTGGGAAACCCCAATCTAGAACCGCCCGAGCAATTCAGCCAGATACTCGCAAAGGTCGTTCAAGAAAAGGGCTGGCACGGATACATGCCCCAGGCGGGCTATCCGCACGTCCGCGAAAAAATTGCAGAATTCATCAAGAAAGATCAAGGGGTTTCTGTATCTGCCAACGATATCGTTATGACTTGTGGCGCTGCGGGTGCATTGAATGTGGTTTTAAAAGCGGTTTTAGAACCGGGAGACGAGGTGCTATCACCGGCACCCTGTTTTGTGGAGTATCTTTTCTATGCCGATAACCATGGCGGTGTTTTCAAGTCTGTAGCAACGCGTGAAGACTTTACACTGGACTTGGATGCCATGTCAGAGGCTATTACAGATAAAACCAAAGTGGTCCTCATTAATTCACCTAATAATCCTACCGGCCAGGTGTATTCAAAAGAGAGCCTTAATGCATTGGGCCACCTGTTGCGCAAAAAAAGCGAAGCATACCAGCAAACCATCTACTTGGTAGCAGACGAGCCTTATCGCAAGATAATTTTTGATGACATTGAAATCCCCAGCATTTTTGACAGCTATACAGACAGTGTTTTAGTGACCTCCCATTCCAAAGATATCTCTATTCCCGGGGAACGCATCGGGTTTGCATTGGTTGGGCCAGAAGCTGAATATCGAGAAGATCTCATTAATGCCATGGCCTTAACCAACCGCATTATCGGTTTTGTTAATGCACCGGCCTTGATGCAACGGGTCGTCGCAGAAATGCAAGGGACAACCGTTGATATATCCCAGTACAAGCGCAATCGGGATTTGCTGTGCGACGGGCTTCGGGAATGTGGGTATGACTTTACAACACCACCCGGGGCGTTTTATCTCTTTCCAAAGGCTCCTATCCCGGATGATGTGGCATTTGTGAAGGCGTTGCAGGAGGAATTGATTCTGGTAGTGCCCGGTAGCGGCTTTATGGGACCGGGGCATTTCAGAATTGCTTTTTGTGTAGCCGACGATACGATTGTCAAAGCCATGCCGGGATTCAAGAAGGTGATGGAGAGATATAAATAGGCAAGTTGTGACTTGTTTTTTTTAGAATGTAACTTGTAGTTATTAGCTTCTGCGGAGCGATCTTTGGCTTCGCCGTAATTTATTGTGTGAGAATTGTAGATAGGAGCCGTGATTGAAACTTGAGGATCTTGAAATATATCAGCTATCGATGAACTTGGGGGATAGAATTTGGAATTACGTTGAAAAGTAGGAGCATTATTATGAAAATTCTAAAAATCGACCATCTTGGTATTGCCGTAAACAGCATCGAGGAAGGGAAATCTTTTTGGTCAGATATTCTTGGTTTGCCTTTTGAAGGATCTGAAACTGTGACGGAACAGAAAGTCACCACGGCCTTTTTTCCGGTGAGCGAGAGTGAGGTGGAACTCCTGGAATCGACTGCGCCGGACGGCCCGGTGGCGAAATATATCGAGAAGAGAGGGCAAGGGATTCAACATGTCGCCTTTCGCGTGGCCGACATTGAGGCGGCCTTGGCAGAACTTAAAGAAAAAGGTGTGCGCTTGATCGATGAGAAGCCTCGCATGGGCGCCGGTGGTGCCAAAATTGCTTTTCTACACCCCAAAGCAACTAATGGTGTTCTCGTCGAACTTTGCGAGCGCGAATAAAGGTTTTAGGTGTTAAGTTTTAGGTTCAGGCGTATGGTTCACGGCATAAGGCGCAAGGAAGAGGAGGCGCTCTGGGTACTAACCTGGATTCCCGCTTTCGCGGGAATGACAAAGTATTCAGCCAATCCCGTCATTCCCGCGAAAGCGGGAATCCAGAAGATCTATCTATAAGACGGTTGCCCGACCTTATTAAACCTGAATTTGATCTAAGAATCGAACACTTTGATTTGTATATTTTGTCAACGCGAAATAATCGAATTCCAAAAAATCATGCAGCGATATTATAGTTGGAGGATTAGAGATGTCAGATAAACCGGGAATAAAAGATTGGGAAGAGCTGGCAGCCAAACAACTTCGGGGGAAATCGCTCGATTCGCTCAACTGGGACACACCCGAAGGCATTCAGGTGAAACCGCTATATACAGCCGAAGATTTGGAAAACTTAGAACATACAAACAGCCTGCCCGGATATGCACCCTACGTTCGCGGCCCCATGGCAACCATGTATGCTGGGCGGCCCTGGACAATCCGACAGTATGCTGGTTTTTCAACCGCTAAAGAGTCAAACGCTTTTTACCGGCGCAATATAGCTGCCGGGCAAAAAGGTCTTTCGGTGGCCTTTGATTTGGCAACGCATCGTGGTTACGATTCCAACCACCCCCGCGTTGTTGGCGATGTTGGTAAAGCTGGGGTGGCCATCGACTCGGTTGAAGATATGAAAGTGCTGTTTGACCAGATACCATTGGATCAAATGACTGTCTCCATGACCATGAATGGGGCTGTCCTTCCAATTTTGGCGGGTTATATTGTTGCGGCCGAGGAACAGGGTATTAAGCAAGAACAGCTCGCCGGCACCATCCAAAATGATATTTTAAAAGAGTACTTGACGCGCAATACTTACATATACCCACCTGAACCTTCCATGCGGATCGTAGCGGATATTATCGGCTATTGCTCACAGCATATGCCCAAATATAACACGGTAAGCATCAGTGGCTATCATATGATGGAAGCCGGGGCCAACTCGGTATTACAAACGGCTTTTACGCTGGCAGATGGCCTGGAGTATGTCAAAGCGGCCCTTTCCGCCGGCTTGGATATCGATACCTTTGCACCGCGCCTATCCTTTTTCTTTGGTGTCGGCATGAACTTTTTCATGGAAATCGCCATGCTGCGGGCTGCACGGTTTCTGTGGCATGACCTCATGAGCCAGTTCAATCCTAAAAATCCCAAATCATCCATGTTACGAACCCACGTACAAACCTCGGGGTGGAGTTTGACGGAACAGGATCCCTATAACAATATCATTCGAACCACCCTGGAGGCATTATCGGCCGTTTTGGGGGGAACGCAATCATTGCATACCAATTCGTTTGATGAAGCGGTTGGTTTACCGACTGATTTTTCGGCCAGAATATCTAGGAATACCCAGATCATCATTCAAGAAGAGTCTCAGGTATGTCATGTGGTAGATCCTTTGGGTGGCTCCTATTACATTGAAGCTCTTACCGGTAGCATCATTAAAGAGGCTAAAAAGATTATCGATGAAGTGGAAGCCTTGGGCGGCATGGCCAAGGCAATCGAAACGGGTATGCCCAAGATGCGCGTTGAAGAATCGGCGGCACGTAAGCAGGCCCGCATTGATCAGGGCTTGGATGTGATCGTAGGCGTCAACAAATATCAAATTGAAGAAAAGCCGCTTGATGAAGTTCTGGAAGTTTCCGAGACCGTTCGGGATGAGCAGGTACAGCGGCTCACAGAAATTAAAGCACAAAGGGATAACGTGGCCCTGCAGCAGGCGTTGGCGGATGTCAAAAAGGCGGCCGAAACAGACGGCAACCTGCTAGCGGCCAGCATTGCGGCTGTGCGGAAACGGGCTACTGTAGGTGAGATTTCAGATGCCATGGAAAGTGTATTCGGCCGATTTGTGGCAACAACCCAATGCATATCCGGGGTGTATGCTGCCGAGTATGGTGATAGTGAGGTGTTTGCCTCCGTGCGCAAACGAACGGATGAGTTTTTGGAAAGGGAAGGCAGACGCCCGCGAATTCTGGTAACCAAGATGGGACAGGATGGCCACGACCGTGGCATTAAGGTTATCGCTACCGCTTTGGCAGATCTTGGTTTTGATGTCGATATTAGCCCCATGTTTCAAACGCCGGAAGAGGCGGCTAAAATGGCTGTTGAAAACGATGTGCATGTGGTGGGCGTGTCTAGCCTAGCAGCCGGCCATAAAACCTTGGTGCCCCAGTTGATTGCAGAGCTGCAAAAAGCGGGTGGCGAGGACATTCGCGTGGTGGTTGGCGGTGTAATTCCTCCGGGTGATTATGTCTTTTTGCAGGAAGCCGGTGCTGTGGGTGTATTCGGACCCGGAACCGTGGTGACAGAATCGGCAAACAAGATTTTGAATGCACTGGAATAAAAGGATTAATTTTGATCCTTTCTTAATCCGAACTAACAATTTTCCTCTATGTTGGAATCTTTGCCATTAGGATTCAAGGGTTCCAGGATTCGAGTGATGCTCAAACGCATTCGGCTAATTGTATTTTTAAGGCTTTGTAGTATTCAAGTTTTTTTGTAGGACATATAGTGATTCAAGGACCCGAGGTGTCGAGTGTTGCTGAACGCCTTCGGTTTTTTCACTTGACCCCTGGAATCCTTGACTCTTTGGATACTATTCAACTACCGAAGAAAAGATTTACCCATTCATTCTGATGCCAGAGAAGAAAAAAAGCAAACTCGAGGAACTGGCTTACTACACCGAAGGTGTTCGCACACAAGACAAGCGTATTCTTGCCAAAACCATCACGCTTATCGAAAGTGCCCGTCTTGAGCATCAACAACTCGCCCGTCAAGTCGTCAACGATTTACTGCCTGATACTGGCAAGGCAATTCGGTTGGGTATCAGTGGTGTACCCGGTGCTGGC
Source organism: uncultured Desulfobacterales bacterium (assembly GCA_964633115.1). Classification (GTDB taxonomy): domain Bacteria; phylum Desulfobacterota; class Desulfobacteria; order Desulfobacterales; family B30-G6; genus B30-G6. The sequence continues at coordinate 16,051 of CAZWEO010000086.1, read as the reverse complement.
AAAAGCACGTTTATCGAAAGTCTCGGCATTCATTTGGTGAACCAGGGATATCGTGTAGCAGTTCTGGCGGTGGATCCCAGCAGCCAACGCAGCGGTGGTAGTGTGCTGGCGGATAAAACCCGTATGGAGAAACTTGCCACCGCAGAAAATGCGTTTATTCGTCCTTCTCCTTCGGGAGGGACACTTGGGGGTGTCGCCCGAAAGACACGCGAGACCATGCTGGCTTGCGAAGCTGCCGGATATGAAGTCATGATTGTCGAAACCGTTGGGGTGGGTCAGTCTGAAACAACGGTTGCATCCATGGTGGACTTTTTTCTTTTATTGATGATTGCCGGGGCAGGTGACGAACTACAGGGAATTAAGAAAGGTGTTCTGGAAGTAGCCGATGCAATCGCCATCAATAAGGCTGATGGGGATAATATTGAAAAAGCCCAACAGGCCCGCAAGCAGATTGAAAACGCGATGCACTATTTAATGCCGGCCTCACCCTTCTGGACACCCAGAGCCATGACCTGCAGCTCCCTGGATATCGAAGACCCAGGGATCCAGGCCATCTGGTCGGCCGTATTGGAATATCGGACCTTAGCACAAAAGAATGGCGAACTGCATCAGAAACGATGTCGCCAATCCGTGGACTGGATGTGGTCTCTTGTGGAGGAAGGGCTCAAGGAACGTTTTTATAAGATTCCCTATATTCAGCGCCAACTTCCTGAAACCATTCGTCAGGTCGAAAAGGGAGAAAAATCCGCAACAATTGCAGCCGATGAATTGCTTTTTTCACTTGACAATAGAGAGCCTGTTTAGAATTATCAATTTTTACGCTTCCGCAAAAAGCCCAACTTCTGGGTGGTGCCGTACGCACTTGAATTTGATCTTTTTACGAAACCGTCTATTTTTGATTAAAATCAGGTTAGTGATTATTTTTGCGACGAAGTCGCATGTCATAAATTTTGCGTAGCAAAATTTATCACGAAAGGAACCAAACATGGGAATGGTCGAGGATAAAATAAAAGACCTCAAAGAACGCGAACAAAAAGTAATGGCCATGGGGGGTGAAAAAGCTGTGGCCAAGCAACGCGAAAAAGGCAAATCAACTGCCAGGGAACGGCTAGATATGCTATTTGATCCGGGTACATTCCGGGAAATCGATCGCTTTGTAACCCATCGTTGCGTCAATTTCGGCATGCAGGATGTGGATATTCCATCCGACGGCGTTGTCACGGGTCACGGCCTCGTCGATGGCCGACCGGTTTTTGCATTTTCTCAGGATTTTACCGCCCGTGCCGGCAGTTTGGGTGAAATGCATGCCAAAAAGATTTGCAAGGTAATGGATTTGGCCCTCAAAGCCGGGGTGCCATTCATCGGATTCAACGATTCTGGTGGTGCCCGAATTCAGGAGGGTGTGGATGCCCTTTCTGGATACGGCCAGATTTTTTATCGCAATTCTCTGGCTTCCGGTGTAATCCCCCAGATTTCGGCGATCATGGGACCCACCGCCGGCGGAGCTGTTTATTCTCCAGCCATGACCGATTGGGTATTTATGGTTAAAAACAGTGGTTATATGTTTATTACCGGTCCGGAAGTCATCAAATCGGTCACGGGTGAAGAAATCACCTTTGAGGACCTGGGTGGCGCCATGACTCATAATGAAAAAAGTGGCGTATCCCAGTTTGCCTGCGAAAGCGATGAAGATGCCATCCAAAAGATAAAGCAACTGCTTTCCTATTTACCTGCCAATAATATGGAGGATCCGCCGCACGTAAACACCGGCGATGATCCCCATCGTACTGATGCGTCGCTCGACAACATTATTCCAGATAGTCCCAACAAGTCTTATGATATGAAGGTAGTTATCAAGTCCATTGTTGACAATGGCGAGTTCTTTGAGCCGCACCAATACTATGCTAAAAATATCATTGTTGGATTTGCCCGGCTCAACGGCCGCAGCATCGGCATTATTGCCAATCAGCCACGTGAACTCGCCGGCTGCTTGGATATTAACGCCTCCGACAAAGCCACACGATTCATCCGATTTTGTGATGCCTTCAATATTCCTTTGCTGACCATTGCCGATGTCCCCGGGTACCTACCCGGCAGCCATCAGGAGTGGGGTGGCATTATTCGGCACGGTGCCAAGCTTCTATGGTGTTACTCAGAGGCCACCGTACCTAAATTGCTATTGGTAACACGTAAAGACTATGGTGGATCCTATCTGGCCATGTGCTCAAAAGATTTAGGTGCTGATATGGCCTTTGCATGGCCGACAGCTGAAATCGCAGTTATGGGTGCGGCCGGTGCGGCCAATATTATCCACCGCAAAGAGATTAAAACAGCCGAAGATCCCAAAGCCAAACGGGAAGAGAAAATAGCGGCGTATGAGGATCTTTTTTCAAATCCCTACTGTGCAGCCAACCGAGGGTATATCGATGCGATCTTGGTACCGAGTGAAACCAGACCCCGTTTGATCGAAGCGCTTGAAATCATGTGCAGCAAAAGGGAACTGAGACCACCGAAAAAGCATGGTAATATACCCGTATAAAAGAATTGACCGGAAAAAGCCATGGTCAATTCTTTTATGAGGCGGCTTCGTCGCAAGTAATGATGACTATTCATTAAGGTTTCGAATTAATACGATCTTACATAGTATGAAAAAATAAGGTTTTGAAAAAAGTTCAAATTCAAGTGCGTGATGCACAACGCGGAAGTTGGGATTTTTGCGAAACCGTCTTAATGGGGAGCAAAATTATATGGATGACAACAAACAAGCTGCCGCGATTGCAGCAGTCATGGCCTATATGAAGGAAGAAGAGGATATTGCTTGCGCAATGGCCATGCAGACTCAACCAGGCTTGGTGGGATCACCGCCGCCTGCCCACCCGCCCCTGAAACCATGGGGTTTAAATGGACGGCAGGCTCAAATGCAGTTGCGTAGTATGATGCAGCTCAAAGCTTTCCACAGCATAAAATCGTAATCAATTAAAAATATAAAGCAATTTTAATTGATTATGATTTTATGCGAGGCGACTTCGTCGCAATTTAATAAAAATAAAGAACGAGTAACCAAATAACCCACAACCGGGAACGTAAAGTAAATACAAAGATCAGAAAAAAATAACTGCACGGTATGGCGTTTAGAGCTATAAGATAAAAATATATAGCGGCGAAGCCGCACCATAAAAAATTGCGCAGCAATTTTTTATTGAGAGGAGAAAGCAAAAAATGACCGATCACAATCAAGTCAAGATGACAAGCATGAATTACGACAAGGATAGACCGGCGGCCGAAAACCCCGTCAAGATAGAAGATCTGACCCTTCGAGATGGCCACCAGTCCCTCTTTGCCACCCGTGGCCGAACTGAAGATATGATTCCGGTAGCAGAGATGATGGACGAAGTTGGTTTTTGGGCTGTGGAAACCTGGGGTGGTGCCACCTTTGATACCATGCACCGCTTTTTAAATGAAGATCCTTGGGAAAGAATCCGAACTTTAAAACGCTATATGAAGAAAACCCCGTTTTCCATGTTATTGCGAGCCCAAAATTTGGTGGGATACCGCAACTATGCCGACGATGTGGCCAATGCGTTCATGGACCGTGCCTGCGAAAACGGTATGGACATCTTCCGGACCTTCGACGCCTTGAATGACTACCGCAACTTTACGACCGTGGTACCCAAAATCAAGGAATACGGTAAACATTTCCAGGGATGTATCTGCTACACCATGACCGAACCGCGTCTGGGCGGCGAGGTGTACAACCTGGACTACTATGTCGGCAAGGGCAAGGATCTGGAGGCCATGGGCGCCGACAGTATCTGTCTCAAGGACATGGCCGGCCTGATCGCCCCCTACGATGCCTATGAAATCATCAAGGCCCTCAAAGCCGCCGTAAAGATCCCGATCAACCTGCACAGTCACTTTACCTCTGGTATGTCTCCTATGAGCCAACTCAAGGCCATCGAGGCCGGGGTCGACATCATCGACACCTGTATGTCACCGTATGCCTATCGGACCTCACATGCCGCGATCGAACCCCTGGTCATGACCTTGCTTGGAACCAACCGGGATACCGGTTTTGATATCAAACAGCTAGCGGCGATCAATGCAATTCTGGAAAAAGAAATTTTACCCAAATACAAGCACCTGCTGGATGATTCCAAGGTAGGCATCATCGATATCAACGTGCTGTTGCACCAAACCCCGGGCGGCATGCTCTCCAACTTGGTTAACCAGTTGCGTGACATGGATGCCCTGGACAAAATCGACGAAGTTTATAAGGAACTGCCGCGGGTCCGTAAGGAACTGGGCCAGATTCCGCTAGTCACCCCCACAAGCCAGATCGTCGGTATCCAGACCGTCAACAACGTTCTATTTGATGATGAAAACGAACGCTACAAGATGATCACCGCCCAGGTGAAGGATCTGTGCTACGGTCTGTACGGCAAGACCGCCATACCTATAGACCCCGAAGTTCAGAAAAAAGCCCTAAAGGGTTATGATCGTGGCGAAGAACCGATCACCTGCCGTCCCGCTGAAGTGCTGGAACCGGAAATGGGAAAAGCCAAGGAAGAGATCGGCGACCTGGCCGTGGATATGGACGATCTGGTACTCTATGCCATCTATCCGGTGACTGGAAAGAAATTTTTAAAATGGAAATATGGCAAGGAAGAACCACCCGAGGCAGTCAAAGCAAGAAGCTTGGATCAGGCCAAGGCCGAAGATGACTTGGTCAAGAAAGCCAAAGCGGGATTGTTGGTTGAAAAATCATCCGAGACCGCTCCTGAAAAGAGCGAGAACCTGCGGACATTCAATGTTTTTGTAGGTGATGAATATTATGAAGTTGGTGTGGATGCCTTGGGCGAGTCTCCAGTTCTAAATTATGCGCAACAGATGCCGGCCCACCAGATGCCAACCATGGTACCCATGGCAGCCCCCGGCGCGGCACCTAAGCCTGCAGCAGCACCACCAGCCACCGAAAAAGCACCGGAACCAGCAGCCGAGGCACCGGCGGCTGCTTTGGAAGGGACGTCTTTGAATGCGCCCATGCCCGGTATGATCGTAAACTATCTGAAACAGGTGGGCGACAGCGTTGATGAAGGTGAAACCGTGGTCGTACTAGAGGCCATGAAGATGGAGAATGCGCTGCCGGCACCGTGTGGGGGTACTGTCAATGCCATTAATTATGCCAGCGGTGATTCCGTATCAAAAAATGACGTTTTGCTGGTGATTGGATAGACGCATATGAAAATTCATGAATATCAAGCCAAGTCACTATTCAAACAGCATAACATACCGGTGCCCAAAGGCGATATCGCCAAAAATGCCGCCGAGGCAGTAAAAATTGCCGATACACTGGGAGGATTCCCAGTGGTTGTAAAAGCCCAGATCCATGCCGGCGGTAGGGGTAAGGGCGGCGGTGTCAAATTGGCCCAATCGAGTCAAGAGGTTTCTTCCATGGCCACTGACATTATCGGAATGAATCTGGTAACGCATCAGACCGGCCCGGCAGGGAGACGAGTTGAGACAATCCTGGTGGAACAGGGGCTCGACATTCAAAAAGAACTCTATCTGGGCATCGTTACGGATCGCGCCACAGCTCGCATTGTTATCATGGCCAGCGAGGCCGGCGGTATGGATATCGAGGCTGTGGCGGAAGAAACCCCAGAAAAAATCATCAAGGTCAGTGTGGATCCACTCGTGGGTATACAAGCCTATCATGGCCGCGAAGCTGCATTTGGCTTAAATTTACCATCTGCAGTCATCAAACCTTTTCAGCAACTGGTACGTAATCTATACAGTCTGTTCGTTGCCTATGATTGTTCTCTGGTGGAAATCAATCCATTGGTGATTACGGGTGATGAACACTTGATCGCTCTGGATGCCAAGCTAAATATTGATGATAACGCTCTTTTTCGCCACAAGGATATTCTGGAACTACGGGATTTCAATGAGGAAGATCCCCTTGAAATCGAGGCTTCCCACTACAATCTTAATTATATAAATTTAGATGGGAATGTGGGCAACATGGTTAACGGTGCTGGTTTGGCCATGGCCACCATGGATATCATCAAATTGGCGGGGGCCGAACCGGCCAATTTTTTGGATGTGGGTGGCGGCGCCAGTGCTGAAATGGTTGAGAACGGATTTCGCATTATTTTAAGCGACGAGAACGTCAAAGGCATTTTAATCAATATTTTTGGCGGCATCCTGCGATGTGATGTATTGGCGGAGGGAGTGGTCCAGGCTGCTAAAAAAACCGGTATTCGCGTACCAGTGGTGGTCCGCATGGAAGGCACCAATGTCGAGGCCGGACGTCAGATCCTCGCAGAATCTGGTCTCAATTTGATCACGGCTGTGGATTTGAAAGATGCCGCTCAGAAGGTAGCAGAACTGGTAGCCTGATTTAAATGCAAATTGTGTCAATTTAAAATATCACATGTAAGTATAACGTATTTAATGAAATTAGGATGATACTATCGTGAGCATTTTTGTTGACAAGAATACAAAAATATTGGTTCAGGGTATTACTGGTAAAGAAGGTCAATTCCATACTCGGCAATGCATCGAATATGGCACCCAGGTTGTTGCCGGTGTAACACCGGGAAAGGGCGGCCAGGAAATGGATTCGGTACCGGTGTATAACACTGTCAGTGCTGCCGTGGCTGCCACTGGGGCCAACTGCAGTTTAATTTTTGTGCCGCCGCCCTTTGCAGCGGACGCCATCATGGAGGCAGCTGACGCCCAGGTGGATATCATTGTGGCCATCACCGAAGGAATTCCGGTTATGGATATGATGAAAGTGAAAAATTTCCTAAGGGACAAGCCGGTTCGCCTCATTGGCCCGAACTGCCCTGGTATCATTACCCCGGGTGAGAGTAAAATCGGCATCATGCCGGGTCCGATCCATAAGCCCGGTGGACCCATCGGTGTGGTCTCCCGGTCAGGAACCTTGACCTATGAAGTGGTACATCAATTGACCTGTCACGATATCGGACAGACTACCTGTATCGGGATTGGTGGGGACCCGGTAAATGGAACCGATTTTGTCGATTGCCTGAAAGCTTTCCAGGCCGACGAGGCAACCGAAGGCATTGTGATGGTAGGCGAAATCGGGGGAACAGCCGAGGAAGATGCCAGTGCCTATATTAAGGCGTATGTTAGCAAACCGGTGGTGGGTTTTATTGCCGGACTCACGGCTCCGCCGGGCCGACGTATGGGACATGCTGGCGCCATCATTAGTGGTAAAAGCGGCACGGCCCAAGGCAAGGTGGCTGCTATGAAAGCCAGCGGTATTGCAGTATGTGAGGATCTGGGACGGCTGGGAGATTTATGCAAAAAAACCTTTGGTTAGGTTTTTTTACAGTTTTAGGTTTTAAGTGTTAAGCTGGCCATTGGCTAATAGGTACTTAAAACCTAACACCTAAAACTTAAAACTATGTATAGAATCCACAGATCTTTCATCTTATTGCGACCACAGTAAATAACCCCAATTTTGGAATCCTGGGCCTATGCACGAAATGGGTATTGCCCTTCAGATCATCGAGATTGCCGCTGCGTCGATTCCCAAGAGCGATGTCCCGGTTCAGGTCGAAACAGTCAATTTGAAGGTGGGAAAATTAGCCGCCATTGTTCCCGAGAGCCTTCGATTCTGTTTTGAGATTGCAGCTAAAGAAAGCCCCCTGTCCGGAGCAGCCTTGCACATCGAAGAAGTACCTATACAAGCACGCTGTAAGGATTGTGAGGCCCAATGGACCATCGACAAGCCGGTGTTTAAATGCCAGGTTTGTGACAGCGGAAGCCTCGATATCATATCCGGCCGGGAACTGAACATCGAATCCATTGAAATTGCAGATGAGGGTAGCGAATAAATGTACCAGTTCAATAAAAAGCAGATTGCCAACCATCACAGCGGTCCTCATAAAGGACCGCATACACATGAGAACCAAACCACAGCTTTACACACCGTCAAATCCGGTACCCGAGAAATTAAAGTAGTTCGACGGGTACTCGATGTGAACGATCAGATGGCGGATCAAAATAGGCAATTGTTTGCCAAACATGGTGTTTTTGTTCTCAACGTGATGAGTTCGCCGGGATCCGGCAAGACAACGACTTTAGTGAAAACCCTGTCCAAGATCGTGCCTGAAATTCAATGCGCCGTAATTGTCGGCGACATATGTACTACCAACGATGCTGATCGACTGGCCATATCGGGTGTTCCCGTAGTTCAAGTTAATACCGACGAATTCGGGGGTGACTGCCATTTAGCAGCGCATGTGATCGAAAAAGCGCTTGGCGGTATCAATCTTCATGGTATCCAACTCTTGATTGTGGAAAATGTCGGCAATCTTGTTTGTCCGGCCGAATTTGATATTGGTGAAGATGCTCGTGTTGTCATTCTAAGTGTGACCGAAGGTGAAGATAAACCCTTAAAATATCCACTGATGTTCCGCGAGTGTGATGCCGCCATATTGAACAAGATTGACCTGCTGCCCTATTTAGATTATGACGCATCTGAAGCCGTAGAGAACATCCGCCAGATCCACCCGGATATGCCTGTATTTGAAATGTCCGCAAAAACGGAAGCGGGAATGGCACCCTGGCTGGATTGGCTGAGACACCAGCTCAATACAAAAATCAGCGATCATTAGCAGAGCTAGATAGTAAAGCAGTTGAAACCAGTTTTGAATTGGTTTATCATCTCAGGATAACGCTCACACCAGAAAAGCGCAAACGTCTCCTAATCCTTCTCCTCGAAAATTTGCTGTGCGACGCGACATTACCGTTGAACCGCTATCTAACTCGACAAAGCGTATAGTTACCTACATTTATTGCCAGGATTAAATTTCAAAATAGAGAGGTCTCTTACAAAGGAGGTGATCAGCATGAACGCACGTAAAGCGTCATTTGCGGGGAGTTGGTATCCCGACATCCCCGAAGCCTGTGAGCGGGAGATCAAGCATTTTCTAGAAGTAAGTCGGTTTGAAATTCCCAAGGGGCCATGGGTGGGTGGTATTGTACCGCATGCTGGCTGGTATTATTCTGGCGCCATAGCATGCAATATAATTCATGCCTTAAAAGCAGGTTCAACTCCGGATGTGTTCATTCTTTTCGGGATGCATCTACACCCCCGCTCACCCAATTACATCATGACAGAGGGTGCCTGGGAAACCCCTTTTGGTGAATTGCATATTCAATCGGATGTTGCCTATGATTTAGCCCAAAAGTTTTCCTTTCAAGTCGAGACAGCCAAAAGCCATAGCAAAGATAACACCATTGAATTGCAGCTCCCGTTCATAAAATATTTATTCCCCGATGCCAAAATCGTTCCAGTGGGGGTACCACCTAAATCATCTTCGGTGGAAATTGGTGAAGCTGTGGTGACCATATGTGATGAATTGGGCTTAACCGCCAAAATTGTTGGGTCAACGGATCTAACCCATTATGGTTTTAATTATGGATTTATTCCTGAAGGAACCGGAGCTTCGGCGGTAGATTGGGTTCGGGATCATAATGATCGTCAGGTCATCGACGCCATGCTAACAATGAATGCGTCTGGAATTATAGAGGAGGCGTTAGTTAACCAGAATGCGTGTTGTTCCGGAGCAGTTGCAGCTGCTGTTGCCGCCGGAAAAGCCATGGGGGCTACCTCGGCTGTAGAGGCAGCCTATGCCACAAGTTATGATAAGAGCCCGGGGGATAGCTTCGTCGGATATGTGGGGATTCTGTTCTAACTCAAGATGGTGATGTGATTGGCATTTTACCTTGAGACCCTTTCAGTTACTTAGATTCTTGGCCCTTTGACCGCTGCTTCTGTATCTTCGCCCAGGTATCTCGTAATGTCACAATTCGATTAAAAACAGGTTTGCCAGGACTGGAATCAACGGTATCGGCGCAAAAGTAGCCCTGGCGCAAAAATTGATAGCGTGACCCCATGCTAACTTCGAGTAGGCTTGGTTCCACAAAGCAGTTTCTTAGGATCTTGATGGAATTTGGGTTCAAATGATCTTTAAAGGTTTCACCAGGTTTCAGGTCATTTGGATTTTCTTTGTTAAATAAATGCTCATATTGACGTACTTCCGCCTTGGCTGCATGGGATGCTGATACCCAATGCAAGGTCCCTTTGACTTTACGGCCGTCATTTGACCAACCACCCCGTGTTTCCGGATCGTAGCTACAGTGAATCGTTTGAATCTCACCGGTGTCCGGATCTTTTTCAACATGCTGGCAGGTGATGTAGTAAGCATGTTTAAGCCGAACTTCGCGACCCGGCCCCAGGCGAAAAAACTTTTTGGGTGGTGATTCCATAAAATCTTCTTTTTCAATCCATAACTCTCTGGAAAACGGTAGTTTTCGCTTTCCCATACTGGGATCTTCGGGGTTGTTCTCTGCTTCTAGTTCTTCTACCTGTTCAGGTGGATAGTTATCGATAACAACACGCACCGGATTGAGAACGGCCATAACCCGTGGGGCCCGTTTATTGAGGTCCTCTCGAATCGTGAATTCCAATAGTGCCATATCAACCAGGCTGTCTCTTTTAGCTACACCGATACGTTCGCAAAAGTTTTGAATGGTTTCAGGTGTAAATCCGCGACGTCTCAGACCTGATATGGTGGGCATGCGTGGATCATCCCAGCCCGATACATGCCCTTCTTCCACAAGTTGAATGAGTCGGCGCTTGCTTAGCACCGTATAGCTGAGGTTTAAGCGTGCAAATTCGATTTGCTGGGGGTGATAGACTTCCAATTCATTCAGCACCCAGTCGTACAATTGCCGGTTGATTTCAAACTCGAGGGTACAGATGGAATGGGTAATACCTTCAATGGAATCCGAGAGGCAGTGGGTGAAATCGTACATGGGATAAATACACCAATCGTTACCGGTGCGGTGATGCGATACCCGCCGAATTCGGTATAAAGTCGGATCCCGCATCAGTAAGTTGGGATGGGCCATATCGATTTTTGCTCGCAATACATGCTCCCCATCCTGATAATTGCCTGCCCGCATCCCCTGAAACATTTTTAAGTTTTCTTCAATATCTCGCGAACGAAAGGGGCTTTCCTTACCTGGTTCGGTCAGTGTCCCCCGATATGACCGAATTTCATCAGCACTGAGGCTGTCGACATAGGCTTTGCCTTTTTTAATTAGCTGGATGGCATAATTATAAAGCTTTTCAAAATAATCAGAAGCAAAGAATCGCCGTTCGCCCCAATCAAATCCGAGCCAGCGGACATCTTCCTGGATCGCATCCACATATTCAACGTTTTCTTTGGTGGGGTTGGTGTCATCGAATCGAAGATTACAGGTTCCATTGTAATCGGCGGCCAAGCCAAAATTTAAACAGATGGATTTGGCGTGACCAATATGCAGATAACCGTTTGGTTCGGGTGGAAAACGGGTTGCCACCGTACTGTTATGTTTACCGGTTTGATTGTCCTCATCGATAATATTGCGGATAAAGTTAGGTGGCGGGGAGCCGGATGAAACTGGCAGTGGAACCGTTTTTGTTGGCGGATTTGATACGGTTTTCTTTGACATAATTTAATATCCTTTATGAATTTAGCGCCTGATCCACAAATCACTCAATTATTTTGAAACGATTGTTTGGTAGGCTTCAAGAAATTGGGCCTGGATATGGCGAGCTTTTAATTCGGCTGATTGAGCCCTTTGTTCGGCGTCGTTGGCTTCAGCAATCAAACGATCTGCATCGGCAATGACTTGGTTGGTTTTCTGGATTCGGCTTTCAATTTGTAATTGCATGGGTTTGCGGATACGCTTTTTTTCACGCCAGGGTTCCAGAAATGTCTCGGTTTGTTGTTTTAACCGGTTGGCTTTTCCGATGGCCAATTCAGCAAGCCGCCGCGCCGCTTGGGCTTGCTGCCGGGCTTGTTTGGCCTGCTGGGTGGCGGCTAAAACCTTGTCATCTCCAATAACCTCAGGGGCGGGTATCTCTGATTTGGGTGTCTGTAAAGCCGATAAATTGGCGGGATAGCGTAGTTGTTCTTTTAGGGTCACATTTATAGGTGGTTTGGACTTAGAGATATGGATTGTCCCCTCAGGAGCAATCCAAGTGTAGAGAGTGTCCGCAACGATATCTTGTTGAAAAAGAAGACAAAATAAGATACCGATGCATATGATTCCGTAGCGCATATTGCAATGACCTGTCGAGCCGTGTGAATGAGGCTAAAACAACGATTCCATCGGGAATGGCAATTCAAAGCCAACCGAGAGGGTTGCCTTTTTGCCTGGCTCCGATTAATTCGATAATATCCAGAGATTTTACAGGAAATCCCTTGAGTTCGTCAACTAAATATTGATTAGGTGTTGACATGTTGCCCAAAGTAGATCCCTCTCAAACCAAAAGTTGGCATGCACTTGAGGCGCATTATCAGGAAATTAAGCATGTACGTATGGATACCTGGTTTCAAGAGGATTCCCAGCGTTTTGAAGTTTTTTCAATTCGGATTGACGACATTCTGGTGGATTATTCCAAAAACCGTATAACGGAGAAGACACTGGCGTTGCTATACCAGTTGGCAGCGGAGGTTAACTTGGATGAGGCCATTGATAAGATGTTTCGGGGTGAGCCCATCAATGAAACCGAAGATCGGGCTGTTCTGCATGTGGCCCTCCGGAATCAGGATAATTACCCGATATGGGTGGATGGCACAGATGTGATGCCAGCTGTGAACGCTGTCTTGAAACAAATGCGCACTTTTTCAGAAAAAGTTCGCTCAGGAGAATGGCGCGGATATACTGGAAAATCCATTGAAAATGTTGTCAATATTGGTATTGGCGGTTCAGATTTAGGGCCTAGAATGGTGACAGCTTGTTTGAAACCGTACGCTCAATCCGGCCTATCGGTCCACTTTGTGTCCAATGTCGATGGTACCCATATTGCCGAGACCTTAAAAATGCTGGACCCGGAAACCACCCTTTTTTTAATCGCCTCAAAAACTTTTACAACCCAGGAAACCATGAAAAATGCCGACTCGGCCAGACGATGGTTTCTTCAAAAAGCCGGGCATGAAAAACATATCGCCCAACATTTTGTGGCTATTTCGACCAACCAGCCGGCTGTCGAGAAATTTGGCATTGACCCCCAGAACATGTTTCAATTCTGGGATTGGGTTGGTGGTCGCTATTCGCTTTGGTCGGCTATCGGGTTACCTATTGCTTGCTATATTGGCTTTGACAACTTTAAGCAGCTGCTTGCGGGTGCCCAGGCGATGGATTCACATTTTCAAACCCGTCCGTTTTCAGGAAATTTGCCGGTTACACTGGCATTGATTGGTATTTGGTATAACAATTTTTTTGGGGCTGAGACCGAAGCAATCTTACCCTATGATCAATATATGCACCGTTTTCCAGCATATTTCCAACAAGGTAACATGGAAAGCAATGGGAAAACCATCGACCGGAATAGCCAAGCGGTGGCATATCAGACCGGCCCCATTGTTTGGGGGGAGCCCGGCACAAATGGTCAACACGCTTTTTATCAATTGATACATCAAGGTACCAAACTGGTTCCGACTGATTTTATCGCACCCGCTATCAGTCACAATCCTTTGGGTGATCATCATGACATTCTGCTCTCCAATTTTTTTGCGCAGACGGAAGCATTGATGAATGGCAAGACTCGGGATGAAGCTGCGGTCGAATTGAGCTCCGCTGGCTACAATGAGGCAGATGTAAAGCGTTTGGCGCCACACCGCATGTTTGAGGGGAATCGACCCAGTAATTCGATTCTGCTGAAACAATTGACACCCTATAATCTGGGTAGTTTGATTGCCATGTACGAGCACAAAATTTTTGTTCAGGGTGTGATATGGAATATTTTCAGCTTTGATCAATGGGGGGTTGCGCTGGGCAAGCAGTTGGCAAATAAGATTCTACCAGAGCTCGAAGGAAAAGAGACGGTTGCGAACCATGACTCTTCAACAAACGGATTGATCAATGCCTATAAACAGATGCGGCGGGCTGAGCATACATGAAGAATAAGAAATTTTATAATATCCTAATGTATTCACACGACACCTATGGGCTCGGCCACATCCGCCGAACCATGGCACTGGCGTCGCGGTTTAGGAACTCTGAAACCAATGTCCTCATCCTAACCGGTTCGCCCATAGCCGGAAGATTCTCATTGCCGGATCAAATCGATTTTGTGCGTATCCCGGGAATGATCAAAAAAACCAATGAAGAATACTTGCCGCTTTCAATCAAGATTAACCCGGGTCATGCCCTCAATATTCGCAAACACATTATTTCGGCAACGGTTAAGTCTTTTCATCCTCAATTGGTGATTGTGGATAAGGAACCCTTAGGACTACGCAAAGAGATTGAACCGACGCTTAAATGGCTCCAGAAAAATTCGCCCCGCACAAAAACAGTATTAGGACTGCGGGATATCATGGATGATGCCGGCACTGTGATTGAATCTTGGAAGGAAAAGGGCATTTATAAGGCCCTGGATAAATATTATGGCGAAATATGGGTTTATGGTATTCAAAATTTTTATAATCCTATTCAGGAGTATGATATCCCCGAGCAGATCGCCCGAAAAATGTTTTTTACCGGCTATATCCCGCGCCAAGTCCGAAGCCGCAAGGAAGGTGAGCGTGAAAGGGCACGGCATAAAATCGATAAGGATGAGAAATTGATACTCGTCACCACCGGGGGCGGGGGTGATGGCTATCCGGTCATGGATACCTATTTATCGATGTTGGAGCGTTTGGGCCGCGACAATCCTTATCGCAGTGTACTGATTACAGGACCGTTTATGCCTAAGGCGCAACGCGTGGATATTCTCAGGCGGGCAAGAAAAGTAAACGCCTTGGTGTTCCATTTCTACCGGCAGATGGAAAAAATCATCGCCGCATCAGACTTGGTAATCAGCATGGGGGGATACAATACCCTTTGCGAACTCATGAGCCAGAAAAAAGTGTCCTTGCTGATTCCGCGTGAAACACCACGTATGGAGCAGACCTTGCGGGCGCAATGTTTTAAAGACAGAAATTTGCTGGACTATATTCCCTGGCGGAAGTTGTCGGCCCAACGTTTTCAAGAACGAATTGAGACAATGCTGCAACAAGCCGATGTATATCGGGAAAACATATCAAACTTTAAAATGACCGGATTCGAAATAATCCAGCAGCGCATTCAAACCTTCAGAAAAAATAAAATCGCGTAGCGATTTTATTTTTAGTCTTTAAAGACGAGTTTGCCGCCAATCAAGCCAGCAATAACAGCAGCCACCAGCATGATCACTCCGACAAACAAATAGATACTACGGGCTAAAGATGCTGTCCCCAGAATGTCCGGCCTAAACCCCCACCAGAGCACTAGAATCAGCGCAGTAATAGATACGATGCCAGCGCAGATGATTTTGGTGATAAATCGAGAGGAGCGAAGCCCCTTATAGCGCTTTTGCCATTCAATATATCCCGAGAAAAGCACAAACGGGAGGGACAATACCACAAAAACCATATTGATGTGAGCGGCCGTTGCTAACGATTGGCCACCTGTGAAGACACTTAGGATCATTAGAATAAAGGAGACCGGAAGAACGCCGTTGGGAATATGGACGGAGACCGGATGGGCATGATGCTTTAACATCATTTGGATCTTAAATTGGTATATACGACCCAAAAGTGTCTGGGGTTTTACGCCTAACTCAATATCTCGCGAGAACTCCGGTTCAGGTGTCGGGGTGCCTTTTGCAGTTTTAGTGTCTTGGGCTTCGGTAGGAGCTTCCTCAATGACTTCTTCAAAGAGGCTCTTGTCCGCACCGCAGACCGGGCATTTTTCCGGCGGTTCATCGCCATTGTGGATATAGCCGCAAACGGTACAACGCCATTTTTTCATTCCTGAGAACTCCTATTTCAATTATTAATTATATGATCAAAAATATATATGTGTCATAGCTGTGTTCATTCATTTTTTCAAGCGATCAAAATAAAATGGGTTGTGATATGCACATCACAACCCATTTTATTTTTTGGCTGAGGGACCAGGATTCGAACCTGGGTTAACGGGGCCAGAACCCGTCGTC
>CAZWEO010000085.1:0-22841 GCA_964633115.1 uncultured Desulfobacterales bacterium | reverse complement strand
AGAGTGTTACACGCTAAAAAATTAAAGGTCTATGTTTCGCTGTAGTGTTAAATATCGCCAGAAATTTGAGTCCATTCTGAATCAAACCAGACCCAAAAATAACACGATTCTACCGCCACGCTACGAAGTAACGTTAGCTTACGGTAGTCGATTTGAACCCTGGATTACCTCTGTGGGGTTAAGGGATGATAAGATCAACTAAGACATAGCCCCCCTGCATTCATAAGAGGGTAAAAGCGCGGTGATGCCACTCACATTTAATTTTGCAGTCCACTTGCATAAAGGGCTACCAGTTAAATCGAAAAACATCAAATATGAGGTTCGGGAAACATGGCAACTAAAAAATCATTTAGCATTTTTATTATCATCGCTTTCCTTGTGGGTGGTCTGGTTGGCGCTGCCATCGGCGGCTATTTCGGCGTTGAACTGACCACAGCCGGTTTCGGCAACCGTTGGCTTAATGAGCAGGCACACGATATCGAAAGCCGGGTTGCGAATTTAAAAAGCATCAAGCAAGGTCGCCAGAAAGCAGCCCTGGAATCAATGGAAAGAGAGCTGGAAGATGACTTGATCTCCATAGAACCGGATCATAGGATCAAGCAACCCACCCTTGATGCCATCAACGCCGCCATTAAGGACGCCAAGGAATATCGAGCGCAATACCCACGAACCCCAAGCCGACCGGCTATCGAAAAAATGGTGGAAGCGGTCTTCCAGCACGCCCCGTATAAGTAGAAGATATCAAAAAAGAAATATTTTCCTTTTAATACTTGACACGTACATACAATTGTGCATACAAATGAGCATCTATGTTTGACTGGGATAAATCGAAAGCGAAGAAATATGAAAGCGAAATATGACTTTAATAAAGGCAGGCGTGGCTCTGTACTTCCTACAACTGGCAAGAAAGTACGTATTACCATAAGACTCGATCGTGACATTATCGACTGGTTTCGTTCTAAAGTGGAGGAACAAGGTGGGGGTAATTATCAATCGATGCTCAATGATGCGCTTAGAAAACACATAGAACAGCAGCAGCAACCTCTCGAAGAAGTTCTCCGTCGTGTCGTGAGGGAGGAGCTGCAAGCGTATCAATAAGGTGAAACAAAAATAAAACTGAGCTCTCTTCTCCACGAAGCTATGATAAAAGGTATTTTCACTGGCCTGGCCGTTGTTTTGATTCTATTAATCTTCGGTATCCAAACTGGAGCCGCAAGCGAAGAACCGGAATGCGTGGTGCTGCTGCATGGTCTGGCGCGGTCGGAAAAATCTCTGCTAAAACTGGAACGCCATCTCGAGAGCCTCGACTTTCATGTGGTAAACGTGGGGTATCCATCCCGCAGGGAAAGCATTCAAACCCTTGCACTCAAGGCAATAAAGGAAGCCGGCACGACGTGCGCAAATGTTGGTGCCGCAAAAATCCACTTTGTAACCCATAGCATGGGAGGCATTCTGGTCAGATATTATCTTGCACATAACGCTATACAAAATCTGGGGCGCGTGGTCATGCTGAGCCCGCCCAATCGCGGCAGCGAGGTTGTTGACAAATTAAAGGGTACCAAGATCTTCAAATGGCTAAATGGTCCTGCCGGTCAACAATTGGGCACCGACGATACAAGTCTTCCCAAAACACTCGCAGCACCCCGATATGAGGTCGGCATTATTACCGGCGATCGGTCGATTAATCCGTTCCTGTCACTGCTCATCCCCGGCAAGGATGATGGAAAAGTCTCCGTGGAAAATGCCAAACTCGAGGGGATGAAGGATTTTCTGGTTGTACCCGAAGCGCATACGTTCATCATGTATGACGATGACGTTCTCAGGCAGGTGGCATTTTTCCTTAAAAACGGAAAATTTGACAGGAGGTCGGAACAGACAAACAATTAGATAAATTATTTGGAACTCATTGATCCGATTCTATCATTTCCTCCACAAGCTGCCGCCACTCCTCCTCAAGGGGTATGTTCGGTCTCACGCTTCCAGCGCGGTTATACCAGTAGTCGGCATTCCAGATTACCCCTTCCTCACGATGCAGATAAGCATGCACGACACTGCCCTGAACTGTCGGTATTTCCTGTGCGATTGAATGCGCTCTCTCCCAATCGCCCTTTTTATCCCACCAGAGTGAATTTAAGGTCTCGGAAAAACTCAGCATCGCTATCGAAATTGTATCTGTGCCACCGGCTTTTCGCGTGCATACTGAACATTGATGCAGATACCGATTTTGGTTTCGATTTTGATTTCGAAATCCGCTCAGTTATTTGTATGAAAAGAAATTATTCACTGGCTTTCATCAGCGCCTCAAAGAGAATCAGGGAAGGCTTGTCGACAAATGTGGTGCCTTCAGGGTGCCACTGTACACCCACATAAAAGGGATGCAGGCTGTGTTCAATGCCTTCGATGGCACCGTCGCCGGAGCGAGCCGTGACCACAAATTCGTCCGGTGCCATGCGTACGGCCTGATGGTGGTGGCTGTTGACCCATACTTTGCCGGATCCGACAATTTGGGCCAGTTTGGAATTCTCGGTGACTTCCACCTGGTGGGCAAAAGTATCCTTGCTGGAATTCTGCCAATGGTTCAAAGGATTTTCTACTTCACTTTTGATATCCTGAATCAAGCTGCCCCCAGCAGCCACAGCCATAACCTGAATGCCCCTACAGATCCCCAAGGTCGGTTTATTATTTTCAAGGGTTTGTCGGGCAATCTCGATTTCCATATGATCGGATTTATGATCCGATTGTCCGATGCCTGGTCGCATTTCCTCACCATACAGATAAGGATAAATGTCCGGTCCGCCGGTAAGAATTATGCCGTCTAAACGTATTAGCATCTCGGCGATCAAACCTTTATCTTCAATGATCGGAATGCCCACGGGTATCCCACCGGCAGCCACCACGCTTTGGGTATAATCTCGAAACAAACAGTCTTTCCACAATCCCAGCGAGAGTTCGGTCCAGTCATTTTCACGTAAAGCCAGGCAAGTAATGCCGATAAGGGGGCGTTTTTTTGAGCTCATATTCCTGATTCACTTTCTTTAAGTTATTATTTAGGTGGGGTTATGCAAGATCCTTGAGTAAATCTATCTTATACTTTTTAATCTGCTTCCAAACGGTAACACGGCTCACACCCAATATTCGTGCTGTCTCAGACCGATTACCACGGGCTTTTCGTAACGCCTTGATCAAGGCCGCTCGTTTTGCCAAACTATCTTTGCTTCTCCTGGGAACACTTTCTATAGGGGGTTCGATACATTCCGGCAAGGTATCAACGATTTTGGGTGGCAGGTGGTCGACACCGATACCCCCGCTGGAACAGAGTACAAAAGCATACTCAATGGCATTGCGCAGTTCGCGCACATTTCCCGGCCATTCGTAGGACGTAATTTTCTCGATGGCCTCCGGTGTCATGCCCAGAATCGATTTCCCGCTCCTATCGTTGAAGATGCGGATAAAATTCTGAACCAGCTTGGGAATGTCGGACACACGTTCTTTGAGCGGCGGGCAGTTGATTGGAAACACATTGATACGGAAATAGAGGTCATCTCGAAATCGGTCCTGGCTGACCAATACTTCCAGATTCTTGTTGGTGGCTGAAAGAACGCGTACGTCAACCTTTATGGGCTGGTTGTCGCCGACGCGTTCGATCTCCTTTTCTTCCAATGTTCGCAGTAGTTTGACCTGGATGGTGGGGCTGATATCCCCGATTTCATCCAGAAATATGGTCCCGCCATGGGCCGCTTCAAAGCGTCCGATTCGGTTTTTTTCTGCTCCGGAATAGGCGCCTTTTACATGCCCGAACAATTCGCTTTCCAACAGGTTTTCATTCAGGGCTGAGCAGTTCACTTTAACGAATGGCTTATCTTTTCGTTCGCTGCAATCGTGGATCGCCCTGGCTACCAATTCTTTCCCGGACCCGCTCTGTCCGCCGATGATCACCGGCGCCTCTGTCATGGCGACATTTTCGATGAGTTCGTACAGGTTTAGCATTACCGGAGATTTCCCAATCAAACCATGGAATCCCTGATCCAAGAGTAGGGTCCGGCGCAATTCTGAAATTTCTATCTGTTGAGAAACCAGAGTGGACATATCGGTCAGGGTTTCCACCGCACCGATGACCTGCTTGTTCTCATCATATAGGATGGTGGCGTTTTTAATGACATTGATGGTGCGATGTTCCTTGTTGGTGATCAGGCACTTTTTGGCCTTGACGTTTCCCTTCAGGAACAATCCACACCACTTTTCCGCAAAACCCTCTCCGATAATATCGCAACCAGTGCAATCGAGTATTCGGCATGATTTACCGATCAACTCTTCGGCCTTATAACCGGTCAACTGCTCAGCGGCAGGGTTTACAGACAGCACCTTGCCCCCGGGATCGATAACCATGACTCCATCTTGGATGGTATCAACAATGGTTTTCCAATATTTTGAAATTTCCATAAGCCTTATCCTATGTTAACCCGGGTGAAAAAAGTTAACAAATGTAAATATAAAACACATCCGGTTGAAATGCAAGCAGCCACATCCTTATTAAATCTATAATTAATTCAACGTTTAATAAATTGTTTCAATCCTGGTACGGACATTGCTACCCCTTGCCTCAAAAGGATGGATGTCATGTCAAAAGTACTCCATATTCTAAAATCTAAACCAGACAAAACCGTCACTGAGCTCATTCAAGCGTCAGCTGCGGAGGATGATATCGCCGTGGTAAGTCTGTACCAAGATGAGATTTCTGGTTCCAAGGTTGATTGGCCGCGACTCGTGAAGGACATCTTTGGCTATGACCGGATAATTTGCTGGTGGTAGGACAGGATGGAAATAAAAAACACACTCGGCATCGTTGTCAACTCCAACCGGTTTTTTGACCAGGTAACCCAACTTGCAGAGGCAGCCCTTCAGGATCAAAAGATTGTTCGGGTGCACTTGCTGGGACCAGGTTGGGCCTACATTCAAACAGAAGCCTACATGCGATTGCATAAGGCTGTACACATATCGATTTGTGCAATCAGCGCCCGACATTATGCTGCCCAACATATCGATACGACGGACCCATACCTATCGGTTGTGCACCCCAAGAAACTATCGAAAATCCTGCAAGACTGTCACAGGCATGTGGTTTTTTGATGTTCGACAATACAACATTCGTTAACCATTAAAGTTAACATTTGATAACTTGCTACTGGATTCATAAAATTACGTTTAGCACAAATAAAAATAAATTCTATAATTACAGGTCTTTAAAATCGCAATCAGTTTTTAATGCATCCTGGCACAAAGGTTGCTAAATTCATAACAAAAAGAATTTGTAGGCTTTCAACTCATTTACACTGAGCCATAATCAGGAGGAAAAAATGAAGAAAAAAATCGTCATAATCGCAATTGCCACTTTGGTGACATTCTGCTTTATCGGAACAAGCTTTGCCCTGGAGCAAGGCAACAAGCGCAAAGGAAAGTATACCTATCGCAAAGTTTATAAATCCTGCGCTCAACGAGGTGAAGTCGAATTTCAAAAACCATCGGTCAATCCTGATGCTCACACCCAGGCAGAGTGGGAAACACTGTTCACCAATAGGACCTTTAATGAATTCGGCTGCCAGGAAGAGTGGGATGCTTTGGAAGAAAAGGATCTGACCGATATTTTTACCTATCTCTATTCACATGCATCTGACTCGCCCACGCCGGCCAAATGCAAATAATATCGCCACGACAATTTCATAAAAGTTTAAGTTTAAGAAAGGATATGAAAAATGAATAGCAAATCAAAATTCAGACTAGCAGTCGGACTAGGAATGGTACTGTTTGTAATGTTGGTCGGTCTGGCACCAGGAGCCCTGGCATCGGATACGACCCAAACGCCTGAATGGTTTTTTCATGACATAGTCGATGTCAATTTCGTCATGCAGCACATTCAAACACCCATGCCCGAAAATGTTATGATCATCGATGCCCGGCCCTTCAAACCAAAATATGTAAAAGGCCATATGCCCATGGCGGTCAGTATTCCCAATACCAAATTCGACAAAATGACCGACATGTTGCCCCAGGATAAAGATGCGCTTTTGATTTACTATTGCGGCGGACTAAAATGCAAACTCAGCCACAAATCTGCCAAAAAAGCAGAGGCCTTGGGCTACACCAATGTGAAGGTCTTTGCAAAGGGATATCCGGCATACATGAAGGTGGCCGGCAATTATCCTGAAGTCAGCGTCGAATGGGTCAAAAAGCAGATGGATAACAATACCGATATGGCCCTGATTGACTCACGCCCCAAGCGCAAAAAATATGATAAGGGCCATGTTCCTTCTGCTATTAGCCTGCCAGACATGTACTTTGACAAACAAAAAGACAAACTGCCAACCGATAAGAACGAACTGCTGGTCTTTTACTGCGGCGGCTTTAAGTGCAAGCTGAGTCATAAATCCGCCAAAAAGGCTATCGCCATGGGCTACACCAACGTTAAGGTTTTTTCGGCTGGATATCCGGCCTGGAAAGCAGCCTATGGCAATCCCACGGCGGCCAAGAAGACTATAGCCCAGATCAAAACCGGTCCGGAAGAAGGCAGTATCGATATCGAATATTTTAAGACCGCTGTTACCAAGAACCCTGTATCGTTACTTCTCATAGATGTCCGCGACGCAGACGAGTACGCCGCAGGTAGCCTTAAAACCGCCGTTAATATTCCTGTGGATGACCTGGAATCAAAAATCGCCACCCTGCCGGCAGATAAACCCGTCATATTTATTTGCGGTACCGGTGCCCGGAGTGGCGAATCATTCTATATGGTTCAGGATCTGAGACCCGAAATGATAAATGTCTATTATCTGGATGCCGAAATGACATTCAAGCAGGACGGATCCTTCACAGTAACCAAGCCAGCTTCTTAATCCAGGACATGCTGATATGCTGAAAATATTTAAAATTATAATGGCTTGTCTGATACTAGCCATGGCTGCAGGTGCCTATGCCAGCCAGGCCAAGGTTCCCGAAGCACCAGGACGGACCATGGCAAAACAAGCTACGCAATCCGCCAAACTTTGGATTACCGCCGATCACTCGCAGCACGAGGCCTTGAAAAAACCGTTCACAAGTGGATCGGAGGTGACAGCCACCTGTCTTTCCTGCCATACCGAAGCAGAAAAGCAGTTACACCAAACTATCCATTGGACCTGGAACGCAGGGCCCAACGAAAATGGCGTTCAGATGGGAAAATCAGCTTATTCCCTCAACAATTTCTGCATCTCGGCCAACAACCAACAGGACAAGGGTTGTCTTTCCTGTCATCCCGGTTGGGGTAAAAAGACCGAATCCACCAACTGTCTGGTATGCCATGGCAGCAAAGAGATAAATTGGGAAGAGTCGTTTGAAGATCTGAATGCTTTCAGGGCCGATGCCGAAGAGGATCCCGAGCTGAAAGAACTGGCCGATGAGATTCAGGCTGAGATCCAATTGGCTGTCCAAAGCGTCAGCCGACCCACGCGACAGAACTGCGGTTCGTGCCATTTCTACGGCGGCGGCGGTGACGGCGTCAAACATGGTGATCTGGATTCTTCCATGTTTAAGCCCAACAAAGCCCTGGATGTCCATATGGGTACCGATGGTCAGAATTTTGATTGTGTCCGCTGCCACACCACCAACCAACACAATATTGCCGGCCGGATCTATACGACCCCAGCCTATACCGACCGCAAAAGCCTTATTGAAGACGACCTGACATCTAAGATTACATGTGAATCTTGCCATAGCAGCACACCCCATAAAAGCGGCTCCAAGGCTAACGACCACACTGACAAGGTTGCCTGTCAAAGTTGCCATATCCCGACTTTTGCACGGGTCAATCCCACTAAAATGTCATGGGATTGGTCCACCTCGGGAAAAAAGAAGGATGGCAAACCCTATAAAAACAAGGGTGCCTTTGGAAAGCATGACTACCTTTCCATAAAAGGTAGCATGAAGTGGGAAAAAAATCTAAAGCCTGAGTACTTCTGGTTCAATGGTTCCGTTAAATCGCTTACGGCAACCGATCCGATTGATCCATCCGGTGTGGTGGCCTTAAGCCATCCAGTGGGCGATTCCAAAGATGCGAACTCTCGGATCTATCCCTTTAAAGTGCACCGTGGTGTGCAGCCCTATGACAAGGTCCATAAGACTCTGTTAACACCCATGTTGTCGGGTCCCAAGGGTTATTGGAGTACCCTTGACTGGCAAGTTGCTCTTGACAGTGGTGCCAAGTCTCTCGGTCTGCCCTTCTCGGGTGAATTCGATTTTGTGGAAACGACCTACGTATATCCCACTACTCATATGGTGGCGCCCAAAGATAATGTGGTGGCCTGCACGGAATGTCACATCAGGAGCGAGAGTCGATTGACTAACCTCGCTGGATTTTATATGCCGGGCCGGGATGATGCCGGTTTGATCGACACCTTAGGATGGTTCATGGTGCTGGGAGCCCTGGTGGGCGTCAGCCTGCATGGCATCGGCCGCATATTTACAAACGGAAATAAGAAGAAGTAGGGAAACCACTACCATGCAAAGCAAGATGGCAACAACTTATCTATATACACGCTATGAACGTTTCTGGCATTGGCTGCAAATGGCGTTGATTATCATTCTGCTGGTCACCGGGTTTGAGATACACGGCGCCTTCAAATGGCTGGGATTTCAAACCGCCGTAAAAGTACATAACTACGCCGGTATCACTTGGCTGATCGCCTTTGCATTTTTTGTCTTTTGGGTATTTACAACTGGTGAATGGAAACAATACATCCCCACCACGAAGAAAATGTTCGAAGTGATTCGCTACTATGCCTACGGTATCTTCCGCGGCGAATCCCATCCTTTTCCCAAACGTAAGGAGGCCAAGCACAATCCCTTACAGCGTCTGGTCTATCTGAATCTGGCCGCCATTTTATTACCTATCCAGATGATCACAGGCTTTCTGTACTGGGGTTACAACTCCTGGGCAGAATGGGGTATTCCCGGTTTCACCTTGGCTGTTGTGGCTTGGATTCATATGGCAGGTGCTTTTGCCATCTTTACGTTCATTATTGTGCATGTCTATATGACCACCACCGGTCATACTATCCTGGCCCACACCAAGGCCATGATAACCGGTTGGGAAGATGTGGATGAGAGTGTTGAAATAGAAGATTGGGAAAGAGCCGAATATAAGGCTAAGGCCTGATTGATACGGTTCCCATATAGTTTTCAAAGGGATGCAGACTTAAATAAAAATAGATACACTGGCCGAGATGGCCAGGTTTTCATTACTGGAATAAAAAATTGTGGGTTTGATCTGAAAACGAGACAGATCTAAACGCTTGCACCAACCTTAAAAAGTGGTACGGGTGAAGGGCACAGTTCATTCATTGTTTTCATATCCTGTTGGCTGCAATACCCTTTGGACATATAACCCTGCGCCAATCCTGCCACGGTAATCACCTGAATATGGGTATGGTAAAACCAATTGCCGTTTTCATAAAAATCACCGATCTCGGCAAAGGGGGTCCCCGCTGCAAACGTTTCTTCTACCCGTGGCAAACGATTTTTACAGAGATGCCCATAAAAACTGTAGAAGGTTTCGAAAAAAGGACTTTCGTGTCTTAGCAACACAAACCCGCCATAATTGCCTTCCCCGTCTTCATAGCCACTCGTTTCGACAACAGCGTCCAGTGGTGCTTCCAGAGGTGTGGCCAGGGGCACGATTACATCTAAGCCCAAATGAATAAATCGCTTCTCGGCAACCATCTGGGGGCAGCCAGCCAATAGGCTATCACGACGTTCTAAAAAAGGTGCCAGGCCCCAGTGATACTGGGACCCCATGTGTGTTTCTAATACCCTCTGTAGCCCTTCCTGATCTCGGGGATCTTTGCCCTCCAGCAAAGGGCTGTTTGGCGACAGATCGGCCACGAACGGATCGCCCCGCAGTTCCGGGAAAACCGGTTTATGGATTATATTGGGGCTATATAGTAGATAGGGATAATACATGTTAGAAGCCCTCTCAAAATCAGCGACCACCTACTCAAGACTTCCCGCACGGGAGGGGCGGCTTTTGAAGGGAGTTAGGATAACGCAAAATCAGTGCTTTTAAGCAGACCTGTAACCGGTACAATCGGTTTGCCGTCTTTATCTTCTTGAACACCATCGGGCCAACTGAATTGCGAAGATAACGCTCGAAAATAAGCCAGGTCGTACGGAAGCAGCTTTAGCGCTAAATTCTCACCCTCGCCGATAAATTCGGATGACAATCCAAAATCCACTTCTCCCAGGGCTGTGCGAATAATATAGCGCGGCACTTCCCGACCGCTACCTTCACGGCGCACCATGGTTGCGATATCAACGATGTCATAAAGGGCCACGGGATTTTTGGCATTCCAGTGGTTTTGTATGGGCAAACCGGCCACATATAGATGATGAAATTCAATACCGGCTTTGCGGCAGGTAAAAGCGAGCTGATGAATCGCTTCCGGTGTGTCGTTGATGTTACTGAGCAACGGTGTGTTGTTATAGACGCTGATGCCTTTATCGATCAACCGGCGGACCAACCTGGCATGCGTCGATTTGATTTCGTCGGCAACCAAAAATTGGGTTTCAATTTCCAGGCGTAAGGGATTCACCATGGTCACATTATTCAGACTGGCTAACTTGTCAATCACTACCGCAGAGTACCGCTGGGGTTCATAGTTGAAATTCAAGCTGTGCAGTCTCACAGCATTCACATGCGGGCAGTCTCTCAAGAATTTGACGATCTTACCAATTTCAAACAGCGATTCAGTCGCGTCCTTGGGGGAAACAATCACCACATCGGTTATCAATTCATTCGTGGTGATATAGTCCAGGTCTTGCTGGTCACATCCTGCCGCAATTTCAACTCTGGTTGCATGAGCCCGCGCTAGGGTTGCTGATCCTGTGTCCACAATCGATGGCGCCATGCCTTCGCGCTTCAGGACCTCGGTTAGAATCGTGTTAGAATCTTGCAGTGCGCTGCTAGCCTTGTCGCCTGACTTTGGCGGTCTGGCCCCCAGGTAAAGCGCGGCCTCCCCGAGCTTGGCCATGTAGTGTATATCTATGGTCCCCTCAGCATTCACGCGAATAATTTCCATCTCATTAGCAATGGGAGCAAAACGCTTAAAATAGTCGGGTGTGTAAGGTGTGCGAATCCACATGAAGTCGTCTTTAGCGGCCACAGGCTCCACAGCCCAGCCACTGGAATGCCAGTCTATTTTTCCGATGGGCGTGGCTGTACAGATCCGGGGAATGATCCGGTCCGAAAGGTGTGCCCGCAGATAGTTACCCACGGCAATGCCTTTGGTAATCGGAGTCCAGTAGATGCTATTCCCATGAATCGGGCTGCAGGGGATATAAATATAATGGAGTTCGGCCCCCGCGCCGCGTAATAGACTAAAAAGACGAACCAGCTCAGGACCTTCGTCATTGCAATCCTTTAAAAAGGGCGTTTGCACAAATACCGCAATTCCACTGTTCACCAACTCTGAGATGATCATCAAGCTCTGAGGAGAAATTTCATCGGGATGGATGAAATGAGTGGCAACTTCCATGCGTTTACCATTTTCGCGTAGCTCTAAACTTTTACGCTTCAGGTACCTCAAAAGCTCCGCATCCTCAGCTAAGAATAGATGCGGGTAGTAAGCAATACAACGAGTGGCTAGGCGCAGGGTCTGTACATGTTCTATTTCCATAAGGCCATCGATGGCGGTGGCCATGTTCTTTCGGTTTAAAAACGGGTCTCCACCAGTAATGACGATTTCTTTGATCGCGGGTGAATCTTTAACATGGGCCACAGCTTGTTCAACATCGGCCACAGTGGGATTAGCTTCATTGCGCGAATCCTTGTGCTTGCGGAAACAAAATCGGCAATACACCGGGCAACTCATATTCATCAAAAATATGACCCGGTTTTGGTACATCTGCTCCAGCAGACCCTGATGAAACTGACCGATCCACGTGTTGACATGTCCGGCCACATCCAGTTCTTCAACAAAAGGCAAATACTGGTACGCTACGTTTTGGGATACCCGCATCTGACGAACAGTATGCATGGAAAGCCTTACCGGGTAGGTATCGATGACCGCCTGCATATCGTTTCGATCGCTTGGCGGCACTTTGATGTTGGTCACCTTTTCCAGTTGATTTACGGTTTTGATGGTAATCAATTGGTTGCCGGGTAAAAGGATTTCAAGCATAGCCATAAGTAACAGGTGGGGCATCTTGATATTATTTATGGCGATTTCTTGGGTTCCGTCTGCTTTGCCCAAAAAATCCAGGAGGTGGCTAAAAAATCCGTGTGCATCTTGATTGTATCCACATGCCGCCATGAGGCGTTCCAATTTTTCGGATCCGTCCCCGATCCCAATGACGTCAAAAAAAGTCTCACCGATGAGGGTCTTTTCGCCATAATGATCCAGAAACTCGGTCAAGGTGGCAACCAAGGTTGAAAGGGCAACCTGGTTCTCCTCACCTGAATTCTCGCAGGCAAATCGTAAGCTAATATCTTCTTGCAGCATCCTACCTCCCCAATTACATAGAACCTATCTCAAAAATATCTTTTCGTCCCATATCTGCGTTATGCTCAAAAAATTTAAGCTTGACATTGGGTTTCAACTTTGTGTAATTAACTATTATAGTAAATTCATTTCTATAATAGTACAATATTAAACCAGCCCCTAAATGAATGTCAAAGGAAAAATACTATTTCTCCAAGTCCCTTGAAAAGGGCTTGAAGATCATGGCGTTGTTCAATGGACAGATCCCGGCCCTCACCCAGAGTGAGATAGCCAAAGTGCTAGAATTAAACATGACCTCAACCTACCGCTATATCAACACGCTGGTGGAGTTGGGATACCTTGAAAAAGATAAAAAGACGCGTGAAATCCGGCCGTCGATCCTGTGTACCTTGTTTTGCATGAACCTGCTGCGGGCAACGGATCATTTGAGGTTGATCAAAGAGGTGGTGGATCAGATTCATGCCAAAAACAACATTAGTATCGATGTGGTTTTTGCCGTCGATGATATCATGGTGCGTATTTACAATCGATCGGCCGAGGAGACGCTGACTTACAGTCTGCCGGACTCCTCGCAAAACTGTTTGCATAACACGGCATTGGGTAAGGCCTATCTGTGCAGCCTTCCCAACGATCAGCTTGCTGAAAAAATCAATAAGATGGAACTGGTACCCAAGACAAAAAAGACCATAATCGATAAGGCTGAACTGGACGCAGATATTAAAATAAGTAAAGCGCGTGGATTCGCCCTGAATAATGAGGAGTTTTTGCCCGGATTGATCGCCATCGCCGCACCCCTTTACGATCCCATCTCAAATAAAGGGGTTGGTGCGGTCTGTTTCGACTTTTCCGTAATTCAGCACAATGCCAAAAAAATTAAAACCAAATACGGGGACATGATCCAAAAGACAGCCCATTCGCTGTCTGAGCTCCTTCCACCGGATAGAACCCGTAATTGAAATTTAAAATTATTTGCACATTATCGCCCCGGGACTGTAAGTTAGAATATAGTTACTCTGGAAAGAGTTAAGGAGTATATACGCATGAAATCTGAAGGCTGGAAACCATGGGCACTGCTAGCACCGTCCATTAGTGCCATATTCTTTCTCTTGGTCATACCGATTTGCTTTATCGTCGTCTATAGCTTCTGGTTGCGTGCCCCCAGCGGGGCCGACATCCCGGCTTTTCAGTTCGGGAATTATGCCAAATTTTTTGAAGATTTCTTCTATCCCAAAATTCTCATCCGCACCATCCGCATCTCTTTTGAAACCGTGCTTCTTTGCATGGTTTTGGGTTATATCCCGGCCTATTTTTTTTACCGTAGCGAGAGCCGTTACAAACAGGCATTTCTGCTGCTCATCATGCTGCCCTTTTGGGTCAGCTTTATTATCCGCACCATGAGTTGGATCAACATCATGGGCGATTCAGGACTGATCAACCACTTTCTGATTAAAATCGGTCTGATCCAAACACCCATATCTATGCTTTACAATGAATTCACCGTCCTGATGGGCTTAATCATGTATTTACTGCCTTTTATGGTTTTGAACATCTACGTCAGCCTGGAAGGCATCGACAAAAGTCTGCTTGAAGCCGCGCGCTGCATGGGCTGTACCGAATGGCAGGCCTTCAGAGAAGTGACCCTACCATTGAGCCTGCCCGGTCTCAGCGCAGGATGCCTGCTGGTCTTTGTGCTGACCGCCGGAACCTATCTGCCTCCGATGATACTCGGCGGACCGGGAAATGACATGATTGCCAATTTAATTTTCAAACGCGTCATCGGTACACTGGATTGGCCTTTCGGGTCGGCCATAAGTGTGATCTTGCTTTCGCTGTTGTTTGTAATCGTGTGGACCTACAACCGTTATTTGGGCATTAATCAAATTTTCAAAGGTATGCAGGGGAAATAACCCATGAAAAACTTTTCACTGGGCTGGACGTTGATCAAACTTTACACAATTCTGGTTTACGTGTTCCTGTTTGCACCCATCGTCGTGGTGATCGTACTGGCCTTCAATCCCAAACAATTCGGCATATTTCCCATGGAAGGGATTAGTTTTCGGTGGTTTATCAAACTGGCTCAAAATGAAGCCATAATCGATGCCTTTCAAAACTCACTGATTCTGGGTTCGCTCACGGCGGTGCTGTCCACCACCATCGGCATACTGGCAGCCCTGGCATTTATCCGTTTTGAATTTCCCGGCAAAAATACCCTCAACACCCTGCTGCTTTCACCGATCATGATTCCGGAAGTGGTATTGGGTGTTGCTTTGCTGCTGTTTTTAAGGTGGTTGCAGCAACCCAAGAGCTTCGCGCTTTTATTGATCGGGCATGTGGTATTGACCTTGCCCTATGTGCTTTTGATTGTTCAGGCCCGTTTGGTGGGTATTAAAAAAGAATACGAGGAGGCGGCCAAATCGTTGGGGGCCAATGCATTTCAAACCTTTAAGGAAGTCACCTTCCCGCTTTTACTGCCGGCTATTTTGGCCGGAGCCCTGTTTTCCTTTACCATATCGTTCGATGATATTACGGCCACACTATTCTGGGCGACCGCCCAAAATCAAACCGTGCCGGTAAAGATATTCAGCATGTTGAGAAATTCCATCAGTCCTGAAATCAATGCGCTGGGTGCCGTCATGATTGTTCTCACCGTGGCCACACCATTGCTCGCGGGCTATTTATCCCGCAAGTTTTCCAAGGAAAAGATCTAATTAACAAACCTTAACTTGAAAGGAGGAACAATGACCACCGTCACACATGAAAAACTGGATCGACTCTACGCCGCCTATAAAAACGGTTCCATCAGCCGGCGTCACTTCCTCAAGTATCTTGGTCTTGCCGGCGCATCCCTCGGATTGGTTGGGTTGCCCTTCAGCAGCGCGGTCCAAGAAGCCTGGGCCGCCAAATCCATCCGCTTTGACGGCTGGGGCGGCTCGGTCTCGGAAGCCTTCCGGAAACATGCCTTCAAACCTTTTACCAAAGCAACCGGCATCCAAGTCATCGACGGCGAATTCGGAGACATGAACTCTTATCTGACTCGCGTCAAGGCCTCTTATCCGCCCGGTGGCGAATTCAACCTCGCCCATCTCAGTGCGGTTTTTGACTACGCGCGCTATGCCGATTTGGGTTTTGCCTCGGTGCTGGATGAATCCAAGATCCCCAACCTTAAAAATGTCATGGCCGCCATGATCAGGCCACTGCGCGAAATCACCAAAGGGACCCTGTCGGCGGTACCCTATGACCTGGGTCAAACCGGAATCGCCTACAACTCCAATCAGATCAGCAAGGCGAAAGCTGAAAAATTGGGTGCTTCCTTGCTTTGGGACAAAAGTCTCAAGGGCAAATTGGGCAGTTGGGGCGGTGATTTCAGAACCAATATGTGGTATGCCGCCTTGCACACCGGCCAAAGCCCCAACAACATTACCAATCTGAACGCCGTTTGGGCAGCCCTGCGTGAGCAGCGCGGCCTGATGAAGAAGTATTGGAGTTCAGGCGCCGAGCTGATGAGCCTGTTGGCCAATGGTGAAATCTATGCAACCGTGGCCTGGTCGGGCCGGGTAGCCGCCTTACAGCAGGAGGGTCACCCCATCGGTTATTTGTCCCCCAAGGGGACTTACTCCTGGATGGAATATCTTTTCGTTCTCAAAGGCACGGATCTTGAAATTGCCCAAAAACTTCTCGATTTCATGCTGGAACCGGCTGCTTCTATCGCCGTTGCCGAAGGCCAGAATTATCCACCTAGTCTGGATCCGTCCAAGGTCGCCTTGACAGACAAAATCAAGAAAATGCCAGCTTTTGATCCCACCGGCAAATTGGATGGATATCTGTTTGCCAACCCAGCTTACTGGAATTCGAATCAGCTGGAATGGACGGAGAAGTGGGATCGGATTAAAGCAGGTTCTTAATGTCAATTCCTAAATAGTACCCTGGATTCCAGGCCGACGTTCCTGCCTTGGCCTGAACCAGATGCTACCAAATAGGAATCAACATGGGTGTTGATTATTTGACAAACCTAAAGGATTGGACCGCATTAAAACATGCGGTCCAATCCTGCCTTACGTAAAATAAAAAATGGAGGCTGGAGAATTGGTAACCGAAAAAAAGCAGCCCATGGTGCAGTTTAAAGGCATTTTAAAGCGATTTGGTGACGTTATCGCCGTCGAAAAAATGGATTTTGATATCGAAGAAGGCAGTTTGGTGACGTTGCTGGGCCCATCCGGATGCGGCAAGACCACTTTGCTTCGGATGGTAGCCGGTTTAGAGGATCCCACCGAAGGAGATGTATTTATCAAAGGCAAACGCATCAACGATACACCCATTCACCGGCGCAACCTGGGGATGATTTTTCAAAATTATGCTTTGTTTCCCCACAAAACCATCTTTGACAATGTGGCCTTTGGATTGAAGTATCGTGACGTATCCAAGGAAGATATCAAAGAAAAAGTCACCCGGGCCCTGGAAATGGTGCGTCTACCCGGCGTCGAAAATCGTATGCCCAGCCAGCTTTCCGGTGGACAGCAGCAGCGGATTGCCATGGCCAGAGCCATTGTGATTGAGCCAGATGTACTCTTGATGGACGAACCGCTCTCGGCCCTGGATGAAAATCTGCGTGAGGAAATGCGGCGCGAAGTTGATAATCTGCAGGCCATGCTGGGCGTCACCACCATCTTTGTAACTCACGATCAGCGTGAAGCCTTGAGCATGTCGGACAAGATTCTGGTCATGAAAGATGGACGCAAACAGCAGGAGGGTAATCCCGAATCGGTCTACAATGAACCGGCCAACCATTTTGTGGCTGATTTCCTGGGCCACTCCAACTTCATTCAAGGTGAGGTCGTAAACGTGAACGACCAGCAGATCAGCGTTAAAATTGAAACCGGCGACGTTCTCCTTGCCGAAAACAAGGGTGCCTTTTCAACTGGCAATCAGGTGGAAATGATAGTCCGCGCCCAACGTTTCGATGCGTTTCCCAAGGATGAATTCAAACCATCAGAGGGTTTGAATCATTTTGAAGGTCGTATCAAAGATCGCAGTTATATGGGCGGCGAAGTTAGCTACTTTATTGAATTGAGTGCCGACCGCGAAATCCATGTGATCAGCATGATGCGTACGCGAATTTATGAAATCGGTGAGTCGGTCAGTGTACAAGTTGCACCGCACCACTGCCACCTGATTCACATGGAAGATGCGTACGCGAATTTATGAAATCGGTGAGTCGGTCAGTGTACAAGTTGCACCGCACCACTGCCATCTGATTCACATGCAATAGGCTGATATGCTTGCACGAATATAGGCAATCCGAAACCTGAAAGCTGAACATGTCGTTTTCAGGTTTTGTTTTTAAAATTTGAATTCAACCCGATCCGCAAGAATTCTCTGCCATGAGTTCGCCCTGGCGACCACTTGACACACTCGATCGGATTGCAGAGGAATTCAAATTTAAGGAATGTACCATGCTGACATTGGACCGGATCGAAAGCGGCTTCCACCGCCGGTTTGGCGATCGCATTATCACTATCGATTCGCATACCCAAGGAGAGCCGACCCGTTTGTTGATCGGCGGTTTGGGAGAAATTCCTGGTAGCAGCATGAAAGCCAAACGTGATTTTTTTGAATCGCGTTTCGATCATGTGCGTATGCTTCTGGCTCGCGAACCCAGGGGGCATCGCGGCATCATGGCGGCAGTTGTTACCGAGCCGGTTAGCCCTGACGGACATTTTGGATTGTTTTATATGGATGCCCGCCGTTACCCCTTTCTGTGCGGCCATGCCACCATCGGTGCTGTAGCAACTCTGATCGAGACGGGAGTTTTGAATGCCGCAAACGGCTACGTGCTGATCACGGTTGATACGCCCTCGGGTCCTTTGGATGCTCACACCCGCATCCGGGCCGGTCGGGTGGAATCAGTGGCTATTGAAATGGTGCCATCGTTTGTTTTTGACGTCGATCAAAAACTCAGCATCGACGGTTTTGGGACAATTCGGGTTGATTTGGTCTGTGTGGGTGGTTTTTTTGCCATGGTGTCAGCCGAGGCCATCGGCATCGACCTGGTTCCGGAAAATAGCCAGCGATTGATACCTTTGGGTATGGAAATTATCGAAGCCGCCAACCAAGCATTGCAAGTATACCATCCTGAACGTCCCGAAGTGAATACGGTGGATGTGACCCAGTTTTATGGTCAGGACCCGCAAACGGGCCATGGTAAAAGCGTTGTCATTTACGGTGAATCCAACATGGACCGTTCACCTTGCGGGACCGGCACCACAGCCAGGATGACATTGCTGCATTATTATAAAAAACTCGCGGCCGGTCAGATCCATAAGAATTCCGGCCCATTGGGAACTGTGTTTGAAGGCAAAATCGTCAGGACGCTTTCCATCGGGAAATTTGCCGGAATTGTCGGCCAGATCCGGGGCCATGCTCAAATTACCGGTTACCATCAATTTGTTATCGATGCCAACGACCCATTTCCACAAGGATTTCTCATATGAAAATCTTGGCACAGAGTCCGGATACCATTCTTCACAATGGCGTAGTGGCAACCGCAGAACCGGGCAGCGCGCTGATTAATCAGGCCTTGGCTGTTGGTGGCGGCAAAATTATTGCCCTGGGGCCTGATGCAAATATTCTCAGTTTGGCCGGACCCGATACCGAGAAGATTGATCTCGACCAACGCCTTGTAGTGCCTGGGTTCATCGACAGCCATATCCACTTTTACGAGTGGTCACTTAAGCGCCAGGATCTAAAATTGGATGACCTCACCAATCTGGAAGCGCTTCTGGATCACGTTCGTGAAGCTAGAACCGGCAAGTCTCCCCAAGAATGGATAATGGGCCAGGGTTGGAATGAAACCGACTGGACCGAACCGCGCATGCCTACGCGAGAATTGCTGGATCAAGTATCACCCGAACATCCTGTATTGCTATGGCGTTGTGATTTGCATCTGGCCGCAGCCAATTCCGCTGCTTTGCGAATGGCTGGTATCAGCGCCCAAACACCGGACCCGCCCGATGGCCGCATCGAACGCGACGACACCGGTAAGCCCACCGGGATATTAAGAGAATTGGCCATCAATCTTGTGCGCGAAGCCATAAAACCGCCGGATCCATCCCAGGTAAAGGTTGCCTTTGAAGACGGCATCAAGGCCCTACATCGTCGCGGCATTACCGCGATTCATGACATCCGTCTGATGGCTGATACGGACGGCGCCAGGGCTCTGAAGACATTTCAGATGTTGGATCAGAACGATCGTCTCGATCTACGCTGCTGGGTCTCTTTGCCCGGGCATGAACTGGACAACATAATCTCTTTGGGCTTGTGCACCGGATTTGGCAATGACCGCTTGCGCATTGGTCACGTTAAATTCTTCTCCGATGGCGGCATGGGTGCCCGCACGGCCTGGTTGATCGATCCCTATCTGGACGCTGAACGCGGATTGCCCTTGATGGATATGGAATTTTTGGCCCAGGAAATTGAAAAAGCGGATAAAGCCGGTCTGTCAGTAATGGTGCATGCAGTTGGAGACAAGGCCAACCAGGAGCTGATTAATATATATCAGAACTTAAAATCAGGCCGTGACACCTCAGGGGCACCACCGCCTGCCCTGCCCCATCGCATCGAACATGTTCAGATGATCAGACCGCAAGATATTGATAAGCTTCGTGGCCTTGATGTTGTATTATGCGTGACCCCCGCCAACATGGTTATAGATATAAATCTCATCGATACGGCTCTGGGCGATAGTGGGAAATGGACCTACAGTTTCCGTCGACTAATTGACAGCGGCGCCCCGGTGATATTTAGTTCAGACTGTCCGGTGTGTGATCCAGATCCGCTCCTGGGGATCCATGCAGCCGTAACCCGGCAACGCATTGACGGTACACCCGAGGCTGGCTGGTGGCCGGAGTCTTGTATAACTGTAGCCGAAGCATTGAAAGCCTATACTGAAGCACCGGCAATGGCTCACAATGCGCCCGATCTCGGTGCCATCGCAGTGGGAAAAAGGGCAGACTTAGCTGTATTGAGTGAAAATATTCTGAAGATACCTAGCAAACACTTGAACAATGTACGTGTGGAAATGACTCTAATTGACGGACGGATTGTGCATCGTCATATTTAATAAATATAAACAACTGATAAAGTCCATCCTTGAGTTATATCATAGGATTCGGTTGTATCTTCCCTGCCTGGCCCCCTGGCTTCCAATTCAAAGACCTGATACCGATATCCCGTCTGAATAACAAAATTACCAGTGGGCTGATAGGTTAGCGTACCTTCCACGTTAAAGCCCGGGTTAGGCCATGGCTTTATATCTTCAGTCCCGGAGGAATTTTCAGTTACTTTCAAATCCGGAATGGCATAAAGCAGGCCTAACTGAAGCCCTGCGACTACTTTATGGTGTAATGGATAGAATCCTCCTAAACCCACCGAAGGCATATGAACCCTTGACTCAATATGATAGTTAAAGGTGGTTTCACCTGTAGTTATCGTAAAATATGAGAGTTCAAAATCCATCTCCATTTCTTGATATTTATATCCCAAATAGGCTTTCAAATATTTTGATAAGTTATAGCCTATCATAAAATCATAATCCTTGCGCTCAAGTTCTACCGTACCCTCGAGATTCATTGTACCTGCCGAACCACTCCAGTCTTGATCAAATGAGCTAAAAATCATGGGCGCAAAACTAAAAGTCCACTTTCCATTATCGGTTTGATATCCGAATAATGGCCCGTATAAATGGCCTTGCCCGGGATCACTATCAGCCGTCAAGGGTAATCTGTTTTCCTCAAAGCTTTTGGCGATATCTTCCTCAAACCAGTCAAGGATGGCTGAGTCCCAATCTGCATGCCAATACTTCACACCAAAAAGATAGGTGCCTGAGGTCGCATATGAGGGGAAAAAATTAAGTGTAATAAAAACAATTAGTATGAGCTGGGTGATTTTTTTCATTCTGACCTACTTTTCACCAATTCCCTCCAAATTGAGACAACATTTATTCTAATTAAAACTAAAAGTTATCTTATAGTTATTGAAAAAACCACTGCCAGGTTCTACCCATGCTGGGCCATCTGGTTCATTTTGGTCGGGTTCGCTATTATTGGTTCCCAGCCAGGCATCGGCTGCGGTCAAGGGTTGAGCACCAATTGCCAAAACATAATCTCCCGCCGAAAGCGCGGTAATGTCCATATATGGATTAAAAGGGTTGCGAGTATAAAATGCATTGGGGGTATTGCAACCGGGGAACCCAGGTATTGGCGATGAGTACTGATCATAATGGCAAGTCGAGCAAGCATTGCATGGCGCTGTGCCGACTCGAGAATCACGCGCCGTACCATCCGAAGTAAAAAGGAAGATATTACTTGTCAGTCGGTCATTGCCAGGTCCGTTTGTCGAAATACCATCTGGCAAGCCAAGGTCCTCAGGAAGATTGAGCTGCATAAAGTTGTTCCAGCCATAATGATTCTTCTCACTCGATTCCACATCAATCGTCACATCAGCAGCGGCAGTCAGGCGTATGGAGTACCTGTCCACTTCTTCTATTGAAGAAATCGATCCAAAAACTGTTACGCTTAAATCTTCCGTTACCGGGCCGATTGCGGTGGTACAAGTCAAACCCGGTGAATTTCCAATCGCTGCAGCCGGTGTTACTTTAAATATCAAATATTTTCCTGAATCTTCCGCTTGTGGGTTATAGTTTAGGTTTTCTAAGTCGTCGCCGCCCGAAATGAGGATCTCATTGGTACCCAGAGCATCATCCGCCCGGTACCACTGGTAAGTAGAACCGCTCTCGGGATCATCATCTATATCGTAATAGCTATAGGTAGCCGAAAGAATGAAATGGGTATTGACAGGCCCGGCTATTGCACAGGAAAGTACAGAGGGAGCAGAATTGGTCGGATTAAGTGAAATCGGGCCAAAGGCAACGCTCTGCACCGTAGACCCAGTTGCACTACCGCCGGATGCAACTGGTGTAACTTCAAAAATGATAAATTTCCCAACGTCTGTACCGACCAGAGTATAGGTCTGAAATGTTTCATTTGAAATTTCTGACGGGTTGGTTCCCATGGCGTCATCAGCTAGATACCACTTGTAGATAGATTCGCCCTCTACATCGTTGTCCGCATCCGTATAAGTGTACGAACCTGATATGGTTTGATCCACAACCAGACTTCCGGCTATGGCTACATCACTGGCAATCGGAGCTGAATTAAAACTGAGGAGTGTAGAACGCAGATGTTCCTGTGCATCGGTTTCATCTACAAGGGGTGTACGCCTCATATTACGTGATAAATTGCCTGATAAATACGGCTATAACTA
>CAZWEO010000084.1:0-23225 GCA_964633115.1 uncultured Desulfobacterales bacterium | reverse complement strand
GAACCTTCGGGTAAGAACAAACATACATTACTTCTTGGCCAGTGTCAGGTAAAACTTAATGGCAATAATCCTACGATAAATCATTGTGTGAAGGTTGATGGGTGCCCACCAAACAAGGAAGATTTCATAAACGCATACAAAGAGCTTGGTATCGAACTGCCCGATAATCCCATTGAATGGATAGAGTCGGTTCCAAGTTTTTTCATGGGTAAATATGCTGGCAATCCTGAGTTTGATGAGACATTTTATAGAATATAATTCCCAACATTAATCTGAAGTCTATTTACCAGTGACAAATTATATATACCTGGCATATAGTGCACGTTTTTCGAGGGCTCCTATTCGTGACATAACTCCAACTGAGCTGTATCCACAAAAAGTCAAATCATTTCGATTTTCAAACAAAAGTCTAGTTGTGATATCATCAAGAAATTATTCTTTCTTGAATCTAAGATTTATATAGCCTTCTGAACAGGATTCCTAAAGCTACAAGGTAATACTGCCACACATTTGGCACATACATCTGTTGATCTGGGTAGATCTGAAAAGTAGTCCAGCACGTGTAGGATTTCGTTTAATCGATCCCAGCATTTACGCCAGTCAATATTATCTTCGGTTAGAACGTTACCGGACACTTCTCGATGCAGTTTCCGCATAGTATTCCAGCCTTCAGTAAACAGGTATGTTACGCTTCCCTGAGCGTAATCTCACCCAGGTCTGCCTCGCATACCAGACTTTCAAATCGGTTTACCCCACCAGCTATGATGCTTGAATGAATGATCCATCTCCTTATCTTGCAAATTATTTCATGAATACCTGTAAATGTAACCTATATTACATAAACTATTATTGCTGAAATTATATTTTTCCCATAAACCATAGTTATAATTTATAAATATTGCAATGAACTATTGCTGGCATTATTATTGCTTTCTACATATAGTGATAATTGTTTTTTTGAAGATAGGAGAAGTAAGTAATGGAAACAGCATATGATTTTGATGGATATAGAAGAGCTAGTGTGAGAAGAAATTACCAAAAGGAAGTATCATTGTCATACAATTCGATGATTCTACAGGCAGTAGTAAAAAATGTTAGTTTAGGCGGTGCACTTATTAGTGCCATCAGCATACCAAAAATTGAATTAGGAACAAATATATTTGTTTGCATTCCCTATGCCTTAGGAAATGGAAATCTGAAAAGAAAAGCTAAGGTTAAATGGGTCGACAACAATCAATTTGGGATAGAATTTATTTAAACATCCAAAACATATTATCTTACAATTACGATATATTTATATTTATGGAGCTTTATTCTTCACCCGAGAATTTAGAAATCAAAACAGTTGAGCATGATTCAATAATATGCATTTTTTGTGGAAAGAAAGCCGACATCTTAAATATTGAAAACCATGCTACGGTCAAATGCAGCTATTGTAAAAGGGAGACAGAATTAACTAATTATTTAGAAATATTTGACAAGTGGGTTGGTGATATACGCAAGGAAGTAAATGAGGAATAAATAATCATCTATTTAGCACCCAAATGCAATAGTTTAAGGTTTATAGAACTCTCTGGACAGGATTCTTGAAGCTACAAGGCAGTACGGCCACACATTTGGCACATACATCCGTAGATTTGGGCAAATCTGAAAAGTAGTCCAGCACGCGGCGGTTTTCGTTTAAACGATCCCAGCATTTGTGCCGGTCAAATCCATCTTCGGTCAGGGCATTCACCGGACACATCTCAATGCATTTGCCACATGGCTTACCAGCTTTCAATAGGCAGGCCTGTTCAGCTTCCATGAGCAGGTTTTCACCCAATTCCGCTTCGCATACCAGACTACCAAAGCGTCCACAGGCACCAGCCGGTGTTATCAGCATGTAGTGGGTTCCGAATCGCCCCAAACCGGCCAGATGAGCCAAATGTTTGTGGGACCAGCGGGCCATAAGCTCTTCTTCGTTAAAGTTATGGGTTGCCGGTGTTAAACCGGATTTATAACCCTTAGTTTTCAGAAACTCGGCGATAGCTTCACTGGCCTGGTTGATGAGGTTGTTGGTTTCCACATAGGCAAGTCCCCAGTTGCGACAGGGTCTGTCGCCCGGACGATTCTCTTTTACCAGCTCCTTGACAAATGGAAGAAAGAATACAACCAGTGATTTAGCCGTTTGAAGCAAATCATAGGGGTGTAGGTGTGTTTTCAATGCAATCTGCGGCAAGACATCAAAGCGCTGATCGATAGGGGCCGAAACCATCAGCGGTTTACGCCACCAACTTGGATGCGATAACTTGGCAGCCTCGTCTTGAACAAATTCCTCCAGAAATTTTCTCAATTCATTTATAGTAATGTCTGACATAGTTACCCCACGAGTTTGTTTAGTTTGTTGTGTTCTTTGAGTTTATTGAGTTGCTAATGGTCTGTAGTTGAAATTCCACTTAGATCACCAATCTGCGTACTGCCTACTCCTTACTGTCAATATCTTTTCCGCTGACTTCTGACTCCTGCTCTCCTTGTCGTTCCCACGCAAGCGGGAACCCAGAAAAAACCATAAGCTGAGGGCAAAAGACTGATCCTGGATCCCCGATTTCTCGGGGATGACACACGAGGCTTGAAGGCTGGATGTCAGGAGGCTTGGAGGCTGTAATCCGCAACTCGCAACCCGTATCTGTCTTTTGACTTCTGGCTCCTGAATTCTGACTCCTGTCTCCTGACTTCTGACTTCTGTCTCCTGCTTACTCCTCTCTGCCTACTTTCCGTACTCCCGGCAAAAGCAAGCAAGCCACCAAACAGAAAGCCGATATCAAGAGCGCAATCCAAAATACCAATTGAACGCTGGCAGCGATAGACAATTGTAACGACTCCCTGGCCGACTCCGAAAGCAAAGCCTGGAATTTCGGGCGTAACAGATTTTCAAAACTCCGCTGGGCTTGGCCGGTCAAACTCTCTGGTAAACTTCCGGCAAATGATTCATTGGTCATACTATCGATGGCCGCTGTCAACCGGGACATCAGTAATCCACCGCAAATGCCCACCCCCACAGTACCGCCAAAAGTACGCGTAAACTGATGGGCTGCAGTGGCGACGCCTAAATTTTCCGAGTTCACGGCATTTTGCGCAACCACTAAGGTTGAAAGGGCCACGAATCCCATGCCGAGCCCCACCACCATGAATACGCAGAAACTGAAGGCCATGGATGTTTCTCGGTGGAAAAGGAGCGAAAGCCCACATCCAATTACCAGACAGACAGCACCAATAATTGCGGCAGTCTTTTCACCCATTTTGTCTGAAATCTGCCCCAACACGATGGAGCCGATGGACCAACCCAAACTCAGTGATAACATGGCAATGCCCACCTGCATGGGACTTTTCCCTTGGGCGCCCTGTATAAAAATGGGCGCAAAGGCGAAAAAGGCAAAGATAGCAAAACTGCTAAAAAACACACATATATTACCGAATGCAAATCCCCTGTTCTGAAAAAAATCAAGGGGAAGGATTGGATCTTTAGCCCGCTTTTCACAATAAATAAATCCGATACCGGTCACAACCGTCAATATCAGGAGCGACATGACCGGTAACGACAACCAGGGAAAGTCCCGACCACCAACAAGAAACAGCGTCAGCAAACCGAGAATGGATATGGAGAGGGTCAGCACACCCGAAAGATCCAGAGATACCTCTTTTCGTTTTTCTCTGATCTCCACCAGAAATAATCCGATGCCCAATAGTGAAAACAACCCCAAGGGCACATTGATAAAGAAAATCCAGCGCCAGGATAAATAGCTTACAATAAATCCGCCCAAGGTTGGCCCTAACACACTGGCAATGCCCCAAACCGAACTGGCATAAGACATGGTCTTGGCCCGCTGATCGGGTGGTGAAATATCCGCCAGCACGATATAGACCAGGGCAAAATTGCCGCCGGCGCCGATGCCCTGAAAGACTCGGCAGATAATCAAAAAGGTCATGTTTGGTGATATACCGGCGAGGATGGACGAAAGCAAAAAAATGCCAATGGAAACCATGAAAATGATTTTGTTGTTAAAAAGGTCAGCCAATTTACCGAATACCGGTAGCGAAACTGCTCTGGCCAGCAGATAAGCTGAATAGACCCAGCTGTAAAGATGTAATCCACCCAGTTCCGCCACGATGGTCGGCATGGCTGCTGTCATAATCAACGCGTCCATAGCACCCAAAAATAGCGCCAACATGGCAGATAGGATAATCAGCAGCCTACGTTTTGAATCTAAAATCACTTCCGATGAATCCATTGCAGTTCAGTCCAATCTATCAGTTCTGTTCCGTTATAGGTTTTGCTTGCAAGGCATACAGATCATACTTAATATAAAGACGTCAATAAATTCATTAAAAGCTTTGGGCTTACCGCTTAAGGCTAATTGCGATCCGTTTAAGGGGACATGCACATGAAAGAAAAAGAAAAGGGTATGGTTTTGGGTTCGTTTGTAGGCGATGCCATGGCATTGGGTCCGCACTGGGTCTACAATACAAATGTCATCGACAAGAAATTCGGTCGTGTGGAACAGTACCTGGATCCCTTGGCCAGCTACCATAAGGACAAACAAAAAGGCGACTTTACACACTATGGTGATCAAGCGCTCCTTCTTTTGGAATCTGTTTCCGCATCCTCTGGTTTCGACCGCACTGCTTTTGCACAGGCATGGCTGTCATTCTTTGATGACTATCAGGGCTATCGCGATAAAGCCACGCAAACTACGCTTGAAAATATGTCCGGTGGCGGTAATTTGCTGGAAAGTGGTTCTTCTTCGGATGATTTGGGCGGGGCCGCCAGAATCGCTCCGATACTCTACGCCCATTCCCGGGATCTGGATGCAGCCCTTCTCGCAGCAAGACATCAGACCGCCATGTCTCACAACAATCCTGAGGTACTTGAAGCTACCGATTTTTTCGCGAGGCTCGCCATCCGGGCACTAGCCGGGGAAAAGCCTTCTGCCGTAATTAGCGATTTGGCCAAAAGTCAATTTAAGGACACGGAACTAGCCGAGTCCGTTGAAATGGGTCTGGCCAGCCAAGGCAAGGACACCCGCACGGTTATTGCCGAGTTCGGACAGATGTGCAGTGTGGAGGCTGCAGTGCCCGGCACGATTCATTTGATTGTCAGCTATGAAAACAATTTCAAGGAAGCGTTGGTAGAAAACGTAATGGCTGGCGGTGACTCGGCTGCCCGAGGTATGTTTGTGGGCATGGTCTTGGGTGCTTATTGGGGGATCGATGCCATACTCGACGAATGGCTGGAAAATCTCAATGCGCGGGAGCGGATTGAGGAGTTATTGGCGGGTCTGGATTAGGAAAGCAGGATTGACGGGGTGATGGGTTGAAGGTTTGGAGGGGAAAAAAGAAAACTTCCAACATCGAACATCGAATATGGAAATCATTCCCTTTTAAAAAGTAAGAGCGACACGCGGTGTATACGCCTGCGTCGCTCATTGGATTCAAAAGTAAGTATGTCCCGGAAAGATCTAAACTGGCAAGTTTCCCAATACTGTTATTAGCGGCCTACCTTCCAAAATACAAATTCGGCAACCACAATGCAATGCTTGGGAATAACATTACAATCGTCAGGCCGACCATCATGACCAGCACAAAGGGAACAATGGAACGATAGATATCCCCCAGGGACACCTCTTTGGGCGCCATGGCCTTCATCAGAAACAGGTTGTAGCCGAAGGGAGGCGTCATATAGGCGATCTGACACGTGATCGTGTAGAGTACGCCGTACCAGACAGGATTGAATCCCAGGTTGATTACCAAGGGGACATATAGCGGTGCCACAATGATGAGCATGGCAGTATCATCCAAAAACATACCCATGAGGATGTAAGACAACTGCATCATCACCAGAATCCCCCAAGGGCTCAAGCCCCAGCGTTCGATAAACAAGGATTTAATTGCATGCACGGCCCCCAGGCCGTCGAAAACCGCTCCGAAACAGAGGGCTGCCAGAATCACCCACATGAACATACAGCTGACGCTGAGCGTATTTTTAAGGGTTTCTTCCAATACCTTGCGGGTCAGTCTCTTCTTGGCCAAGGCGGCAATGGTGGTTGCCAGTGCCCCGACGGCCGAGCAT
This sequence comes from uncultured Desulfobacterales bacterium, assembly GCA_964633115.1. Classification (GTDB taxonomy): domain Bacteria; phylum Desulfobacterota; class Desulfobacteria; order Desulfobacterales; family B30-G6; genus B30-G6. The sequence goes on along the minus strand of CAZWEO010000084.1, from coordinate 17,119 downwards.
TGCACTAGGCTGGTGATGCCCATGAGAAAAAGGCCTGTCATGGCAAATATGATCACCAGGGGGACGATACCGGCCTTGAGCAGTTTCAGCTTTTGGTTCCAGGTAATGGTTTCAAGTTCCTCTTTTGATAAAGTCGGCCCTAGTTCGGGTTGCAGCCGGCAGCGGATATAGATGTAGGCCATAAACAGCGCCGCCAGCAATAGTCCTGGAAATACACCGGCCAGCCACAATTGGCCTACTGGCTGCCGGGCGATCATACCATAAAGGACCAATACTACACTGGGCGGCACCATAATCCCTAAAGAGCTACCAGCCTGAATCACACCGGTGACCATAACCTTGTTGTAGTTCCGTTTGAGCATTTCCGGCAAGGCCAGGCTGGCGCCAATGGCCATGCCGGCTACACTCAAGCCATTCATGGCCGACACCGCCACCATTAGGCCCATTGTTCCGATGGCTAAACCACCGTTGATAGTCCCCATCCAAACATGAAACATTTTATATAGATCACTGGCAATGCCGGACTCTGAGAACATGTAGCCCATGTAGATAAATAGGGGCAGTGTTAAGAGTGGATACCAATTCAACAATCCAAAAGCGGCGTTAAAGGGCATCTCGGCTGCGCCCTTGCCCCACAATAAGAGCGCAAACAGGGTTGCCACACCACCAATGGCGCCGAAAACGCGCTGGCCCGTCAACAGCATCAGCATCATAGAGGTGAAAATCAGTATCGCAATCATTTCGTAACTCATATTAAATCTTCTCCCCTCTTGCCGTTGCCAGATCCTTAAAAAATGTTGCGATGGCCTGCAATAACATCAGCAGCACCCCGATGCCCATTAGGATTTTTACGGGCGCCATATATGGGGCCCATGCCGATCGATTTTTTTGTCCGTACACGACGGCGTACTCGATGCTCGAATAGGCCCCCACCATCAGAAACACAAGATAAAATATCAGGAAAAGACCAGTGATCGTGTCTACTTGGGCCCGTTTTTTTTCGGACCAGTTGCCATACAACAGGTCCATGCGCACATGCCCTTTGAGTAACATGGAGTAACCACCGCCCAACATCCAATACGCAGCCATGGTAAACTGGGCCATTTCTACCGCCCATATGCTTGAAATACCAAAAACATTCCTGGCGACCGGCTCGTATAGAAGGATGGCCATCATTAGAAAGACCGAATACATGGTGAATTTACCTACAATCGTATTGGTCTTATCAACAGCATGCACGAAGATTTTCACAGCTTTAGGCATCCTTGCCCCTTTCTTTAACTACCTTAAATCCCTGCCTAATCCGTTGAATTGACTAACGGTTAGGCAGGGATTTTTGCTAAACTCCTGATTTAAACCAAAATGGCCCTTCCTGGTCAACACTGCTTTTGAACCAGGAAAGGCCGTCATGCGATTACATTATGTACCTGATTCACCCATTAGTAGCGGTATGGAGGTCCGGCATCCCGCATGGTTTGGGCGTATTCTTTAAGAATCTTGACCACTTTGGCATTTCTGGGGCTCTTTTTAGCGGTATCATCCCAGAATTTCAGGGCTGCGTCTTCCACCTGTTTCCATTCACTGCTGGGGATCGAGGTAAGTTTTAGCTTGCCACCCTTGGTACGATAATGGGCCTCGCCCCACCAGTACCAATGCTGGCGATAATAGTGTGATTGATCCATTTGAAGTTTGAACAAAGCTTTCAGGTGTTCCGGCAGCGCGTCCCATTGATCCGAGTTGGCATAATAGGAACCAGCCCAGGCACCCGAAATCGGGTTGGTCAAATAATAATTGGTTACATCGGCCCAACCAACAGTATAATCCTCGGTGATACCCGACCAGGCCACCCCGTCCAGTTCGCCGGTTTGAATCGCCATTTCAATATCTTCCCAGGGCAGCGCAACCGGAATAACACCAAATTGCTGCATGAAGCGACCACCGGTGGGAAACATGAACATACGCAGACCCTTGAGATCCTTCATGCTGCGAATCGGTTTGGTGGTGGCAAAGTTGCAGGGATCCCAGGCACCGACACTCAACCAGGTTACACCCTTGATTTCGGAGAAAGCCTCTTCCCAGATTTCATTCAGGCCGTACCAGTTCCACAGGACGGGAACATCCAGGGAATATCGTGAGGCAAAAGGAAAGTAAGCCCCAAAAATTGATACGTCCACCGGGGCTGCAATGGAGTCATCATCGCTCTGCACTGCGTCGATGGTCCCTTTTTGCATGGCGCGGAAAAGTTCACCAGTGGGAACAAGCTGATCGGCATTGTACAATTCGATCACCATCTCACCGTTGGCGACTTTGTTAAACGCGTCGATAGCCGGTTTGCAGACATGTGCGGATAGTGCTGCGCCCGCATAGGTTTGCATACGCCACTTAATCGTAGTTTTTTTGGCTGCGTGCACAAAGGGCGCACTGACTGCCGTGGCTGCTACGGCCGCTGCCCCCACACCTGCTTTTTTGATAAAATCGCGTCTCTTCATTCTACCTGCCTCCTTTCAGCTTGGGTTATAGAGTATTCACTTCAATTCATCCCACTAACGATGAAGCAATAGAACAAGCCCGCATCCTGCCTTTATCATGGATACGGACTATCGGCAACTCCTTGTCTGATTATAGATGTCTATACAACAAACCTGAAGTAAACTTGCCTCGCCATGCGAGCACCCGAGAACGTTGAATCACGAATTGGGCCTGAATCGACCAGGCAAATTGAACACGTGCCAGCAGGCCCCGCGTCATCCTAAGATGGATTAGAAATTTAATCCGAAGGAGACTGTTTTCTACCTCAGGATTCATCGATTTGTCAAGGATTTTTACGGCCTTTATAGCGGTCGTCATAAATATGCTCCACTTAAGAATTGTTTAATTAAGTAAATGATTTTTTACTTAACGACTACTTTTTATGTGTGATTATGACAACCGCTATGGTCTGGTTTCAGAATGTATGTGGCTACTATCAAAAAAGGGATTGACTCAGGGTAGGCACCACACATATAAAAACTTCATTTCCAAATTTCGAAAATGACACACTGGGTACAATCCTGTTATTCAGTTCTCAATATATTTAAACTGATTTCGACTGCCAGGGAGAAGTAAGATGACTACAGCCAAGAATCTTCTAGAAAGCGAATTCACCCAAGAAGTATGCTATCAACTACTGCCCGAATGGAAAGGGCTCGACATCACCATAAGCCAATTGAGCGGCGGCATCACCAATAAGCTCTATCGGATCCGATCCGAAAAAGGCGATTGCACCGTACGTATCTCTGGCGACCGAACCGATCTGTTTATCGATCGGGATGAGGAAGCCCATACCATTGAAGAAATGTCTAAAATCGGTGTCGGCTCCGATTTGGTTAAATACCTGCCGGAAAAGGGAGTCACCATCGTAGATTTTATCGACGATGCCACCGTGTTGACCAACGATCATTTCCTGGATACCAGCCTGCACCAGAAAATTGTCGACCCGATTCTGAAAATTCACAACAGCGGCGTAAAACTCAAACGCATCTTTAATCCGCTTCTGGAAGTCATGAAAATGTCTGCAATTTCGCAGAGTCTTAAGGTAGAATACTCCGAGTTTGACATCGCCGGCACAATCCAGCGGCTGATCAAGCTTTCCAGTATCATCAACATTCCGGAATCAGAGTATACCGCCTGTCACAATGATTTGCTGGCGGATAATTTTATTCTCATCAACGAAAACACCACCCAGAAATACAATGCTCCCATGTACATCATCGACTGGGAATATGGTGGCATGGCACCCAAATACTATGACATCGCCGATATGTTTCAGGAAATCCTGGCTTCTCGTGAAGTGGAGAAAAGTATCGTTGAAGCTTACTGCAATGGGAAGCCAATAGACCGTACCCTCTTCTTTATCGATCTTTACAAGCCTTTTCCGGATATCTACTGGTTCTTGTGGAGTCTGATTCAACTCAACATTTCAAAGATTGAATTTGACTACTACAATTACGGCAAGGTTAAGTACGAAAATGCCGTCAAGAACTTAGAATTCCTTTTGGATGAATATGGTGTTGCCGTATAAAATCGTAGAACGATTTTATGAAACGCGATCCTTTCGCCTCGGACGAAAGGCATGTCGCTCCAATGCAGAGGGCTAAAATCCCTACTCACATGAATAGCGCTAACTTTACAGCCAGGTTGAGAAATCGCTGGCGAAGACCGGGCGGTTATCATGAGGTCCTGGTTGTTGCCATTCCTCTCATCTTAAGCACTGCCAGCTGGTCGGTGCAACATTTTGTCGATCGCATGTTTTTGACCTGGTATGCGCCCGAAGCCATTGCTGCGGCCATGCCGGCAGGTATGCTGCAATTCTCCATAGTCAGTATATTCATGGGGACGGCTGGCTATGTCAGCACATTTGTGGCCCAATATTACGGGGCTTCACAGCATCAAAAAATCGGCCCGGCCATCTGGCAGGGAATTTATATCTCCGTGATTGGCGGCATTGCGCTGATCTGCATCATCCCCTTTACCGAAAGTTTATTCGTCTTGATCGGTCACGACGAAAAAATCCGGCAGTACGAAATAGACTACTTCCGGACCATTTGCTGGGGAGCTGGCCCCTATCTGGCGTCTTATGCCATCTCCGGTTTTTACAGCGGTAGGGGTCGAACCTGGCCGGTTATGTGGGTGAATACGTTCACCACTATGGTAAACCTTGTCCTGGATTACATGTTGATATTTGGTAAATGGGGCATGCCGGAAATGGGCATCACAGGTGCCGGTCTTGCTACTGTGATTGCTGGCATTTTCTCTCTAGCAGTTTTTCTGGTGCTGATTGCATCGGAAAAATATAATTCGACTTATGCTACGCGCAAAGGCTGGCGTTTTGACAAAGAACTGTTTATGCGCGTATTGCGCTTCGGGCTGCCAAACGGAATTCAATTCTTCCTGGAAATGGCCGGGTTCACGGGTTTTGTTCTGATCGTCGGTCGTTTGGGAACCGCCAGTCTGGCGGCAACCAATATCGCCTTCAACATCAACACACTGGCATTTATGCCTATGATTGGCTGTGGTATCGCCATTTCTGTATTGGTTGGTCAGTATTTGGGGGCCGACGAACCTAAAACCGCTCAGGTAAGCGCCTATTCCGGCTTTCATTTGTGTATGATCTATATGGGCAGCATTGCTTTGGCATACGTTGTGTTTCCGGATCTTTTTGTGGCGCCATTTGCTGTGAATGCCGATGCGCAGGTATTCCCTGAAATATATGCCATGAGTGTTATCCTGCTGCGCTTTGTGGCCATCTACTGCCTTTTCGACACCTTGAACATTGTTTTTGCCTCGGCCATCAAGGGGGCCGGTGACACCCGCTTTGTCATGTTCACCAGCACGATCTTGTCCATAGTTGTTCTGGTATTGCCCACATACCTGGTTGTGGTTGTATTTGACTACGGATTAATGGCATCCTGGGTCATGGCCACGATTTATGTCTGTCTGGTGGGTATTGTTTTCTACATCCGTTTTTTAAGCGGCAAATGGCAATCCATGCGGGTCATCGAGTATGGCCCGGCTGGAAGTTAAGTTTAATCCAATAAGTTTGTGCGATCAATAAATCACAAATTATAAAACCCAAATTACAAACAATCACTCACAAACTAGATTACTAAATCTCTTTTAAATAATTTTCCTCTGGAACAACATTTGTAGATAATGGAGGGAACCATGATAAACTTGATACTTCTCTACATCGCATCTTTTTTCCTGATTTTCTGGGGAATTGCCCATCTGTTTCCCACCCGCTCGGTTGTATCCGAATTCGGTGATATTACGATAGACAATCAGCGAATTGTGGCCATGGAATGGATCAATGAGGGCGCCACACTTATTTTTATGGGCATTCTTATTGCTGCGATCACCTATGTAGATCATACCAATATTGTTTCCAAAACCGTCTACCGCCTGAGCTTCCTGATGCTGAATGCCATGTCGGTTATTTCTTTTTTTACCGGGTTTAAAATCAGTTTTTTGCCCTTTAAACTCTGCCCAGTCATTTTCAGCGGTGCCTCGGTCTTGATTATACTGGGTTGCTATCTGTAGCCCAGCTCAAGTACCCCCTGGATTGCTGCGGGATGCTTCATTCTCGTGACCCCATATTAGCTGGAACACGGACTCCCAGTAATTCACATCGCACGCATTCGTGGCCATCAGAATATAGCGAGCATGCAACCACGGCCTTCTTCGCATGCATTTCCTTTATCTTTGCGCGCAGTTGCACAGGCTTGTTTATGGGAGTTGGGTTCAGGAAATCGACTTTGAGCGATGCTGTTGCAAACCAATATTTAGAACCATAGTGAGTGAATGTTATTCACCGCCTCTTTGACCGTCTGCAGGGCGTTCGAAAGGCGGGTATAGGTCATGGCCAGGCCCACGTGGTCCGACATAAGTTGTAAAAATGTGATATCCCTTTCAGACAGATCCCAGGCGGTGTGATGATATAGTCGCAGCACGCCGATTACACTGCCCCGAAACCGGATGGGCATGGAAACAATGGCACCGATCCCCTCTTCTTTGGCATTTTCAGGGTACTGCAGTTTGTCGCTCTGATTGATATCCTGGATAATCACCGGATTGCCCTGGATGGTTTCGGCAATGCTTTTATTGGTCAGGACAGGTCCTTTGTTGAGATAGGACATTCTGAGTCCAAAACTGGCAAAATTCTCCAGCTCTTGTGACTCCGGATTCAGAATAAAAATGGTGCACCCCTTAATTTCGATAGCCGCCACGAGCAGTTGGGTCAGATGGGTGCACATGGTTTCTAGATTGTCAGACTTATTAATTGCCTCGTTTACAGCGGCAATGGTACTTATTGCGATTTTATCTTCTTTTTGCATGAGAAATTCCTTCCATTGCATTTATTGTAAATATTTCAAAATTTTAAATACCTATATTCAAAGTATGTTATCAAGTTACTGTACATATGGTTATATCTTTTAAAGACGGGATTACTTTGTTAAAAACGCTACCTACAAAGAAGCGGCTCATCTTACCGGATTTGCGATTGATGACAATCACATCATGATTTTCCGCGACAGCTGCTTCAATTATATGGCTAGCCGTATCTTTCTGTTTGGGTTTGAACACAATCCGGACACTTTCTTCTGAAAAGCCTTGTGATACAAGCAGTTGTTTTGCTTTTTGTAGCGCCTCCTCTTGCTCATCCTTCAATTGATTCAGATGCCTTAGGTTTTCATGCATCTTGCGCATAACCGGACTGTCTTTCATCTCGATGTGGGGGGCCGAGGCATACACATTAAAGAGGGTCACCTCAACTGATGTGAAGTGTGAAAATACGTTGCTGACAAAGGCCAGTGCCTTTTGATCCAGCTCACTAAAATTATATGGTAAAAGTATCTTGATGTTATCCATAATGCCTCCCTTCTCCCTATTGTTACGACTTGGATAGCCATTACCTGAGTCTTGCATGAATTTCACCCTACGGGCAGTCCGTACCATTTGTGTAAATAGCCCTCATTATTCAGTAACTGAGGCTGCTGTTCTGAGATGCTAAAGATCGTGTCCGGATGAAAACGAGAGATTCAACCTAAAACAAATAAAAATGTGGCGATGCACGTCCAATACAAGTTCGAAGTGAAATTAGCTAAGGTGCGGTAGGTGAGATGTGCCCTGACTCAGGTTTCATAAGCTCAGAATACTTAAAACATAACGACATTTTATGAAATAATCAAGGAAATCAAACCGATTATTTCATTGCCATCCATGGGTCAAAAATATTCTTGAGGACAACGGGATGAGTCGGTAATAGAAGTTATACAGACTTAGGTAAGAAAGAGGCATACCCAAATTAACAATCCAGCCAAAAACCAACAAACACCGGACTTGAAATAGGACTTGATGTCCTGCATATCCTGGGACGCGCGTTCTTGCAGTGATTGGTTGCTCACAGAACTGCTGAGTTGAACAGTATGATCACCGCGACTCTTAAAATTACCGATTTGTGCCACCGTAAAAAGTGCAATGGGCGCTGCCCCGATACAAAACAAGACATCTTTTAGGGATGTGCCCGATCCTTTCATGAATAGCCAAATTATCAGACTAATCCCAAACATGAAGGTGGATAATAATAAAATGGATAAAATATTGTGAGCTAATTTAACAATCACATACAACCTTAAACTGGGATGGAAAATGGCTTTTTGAGACGTTATCTAAAATGAGTTGTCAATGAAACACCCATCCCCACCTTCATCGTCATCATCAGAATCGTCGTCAGAATTATCCAATCTTAGTATGATAACATCGTCATCAGTGCCATTTGAACTTTGTCCGGTAACCACGATACGCCCATTGGCATCAATGACGATACCATAACCCCAGTCGGTTCCAACACTATCGTAGCGGTAAACACCACTGGTACCAAAATCAGTATCCGCACCGCCATCCGTATTGAACCGTAAAACAACTAAGGCCCAGTCATTGTCACCACTATGGCCGACTACCAGGATTTTACCATCTGCCTGAATCACCACGTCATAGCTTTGTTCGCGGATATCGCTGCTGAATAACGCCAGACCGTTTTGGCCAAAGCCTGTATCCAGGGAGCCATTCGAGTTATAACGAATCAGAGGAATGTCATAGTCAACTCCACCTGCCGGTACAGTCGACCTGACTCCGGAAACCAATATTTTACCATCGGTTTGAATCGCCAAGCCATAGCCGCGATCATAATCACCCCCGTCATAAGCTCTCACGCCATTGGTACCAAAGCTCGTATCCAAGGTACCATCCGTATCAAATCTCATGAGTATGATGTCATAGTCTGAACCATTATGGCCTGATCCGGTAACGACGATTTTGCCATCTGCCTGCAAGGCCACCCGGAGGCCTGCATCATCTCCGCTGCCCCGGTCATACCTTGCAATGCCATTGGTACCGAATGATGTGTCTAATGCTCCATCTCCATTCAGCCGCCAGACAGCCACCTCCGCATCCGAGCCATTGCCCACTTGACCGGCTACAATACTATAGCCATCGGATTGAATAACAATATCGATTGCCTGATCATCGCCCTGCCCACTGTCATAATTAACAATTCCCTGGGTGCCAAAGGTGTTATCCAAAACACCATCGGTAGTAAGTCTTAGGGCAACCATATCGTAATCCGTGCCGTTTTGACTGTCACCGGCTGCCAGAATGCTGCCGTCTGCTTGTATGGCAATGGCAAATCCACAATCATTTCCATTTCCGCCGTCATAGGCATATAGACCATTGGTACCAAATCCCGTATCCAGACTACCATCACTGTTGTATCGGATTACAAAAAGATCATCATCAGTCCCATTGGAATGGTATCCCGTAACCACGAGTTTTCCATCTGATTGCACGGCAATATCGCGCCCGCGATCATACCCATTGCCGCCATCCCACAAAACATACCCGTTTGGTGAATTAAAGCTGGTATCAAGAGCACCTTCGGCAGCACATAGCATGGATGAAAATGAATACATGCTTGCAAGAAAAATCGTCACGTATTTAAGAATATTCATGAGCTACCATCTCCTTTTGAATATCATATACCATTTTAATTAAAGGTATTACGTTTTGTTAAATCACAGGTTATCATATTCCCCTAACGGGAAAAAGCAATATGCAAGCTCATTGCATTTAGTGATTATTCAAGGGGCGACGCCAAATAATATGTTGCCAATTTTTCATTGACATTTTTATGCGTAACTTTAAATATCAACTATGAAAAACTTACTACCCCAACGGTTTCGACCTTGGACGCGGGGCTGCCTTTCTGGCAGCCCTTTCTATTTTTTTATCCTTTAATTTTAAGGGTTTACATACACATTGGCGGTTTCAATTTTTGTTATGGGGTTGTCACAAGGCACTCCATTTGAAGAAATTTTGACAAAAGGGACACCGGCGCGCGGTTGCGGCGAAAAGGGCAAAGTGTGTTTTCCAAACTCGAAAAGTGGACCCAAATGGTTCAGACAAACCCAATTAGGATAAGGGTTTAGTGTTTGGACTTGCAAGATTTGGCATGCTGCCTCTGATTGTTAGTCCTACTTTTTAGGATTTTATAGTATTTCATGCCGGTGATAGGGCAATCTATTAAATCATTGAATTCTAAATGGTTAAGGCGTAGATCTGAAGCAATGTATTTCGACTTGCTCTGTCTCATCACCCTGCTATGATCATTTGGTATCTTTACCCTCGCCTCAAGCTTTTTATCTATATAAATAAGCCCTTTATCATGCTTAGACCGGCTTTTATTTATACTGGGATTGATTTTTGAAATAATCTTACGCCTGATTTCTTTTTCAGGGTAGTCATTTATTGGCATGGTTTTAATATTGTATTGAGAATTTTTTTCCAGGCAGTTGGGTCAGCCCCCAAATTTGAATCTGGCACCCCATCCAAGTCCTCGAGCAAGTCTATTATTTCATCTTTCAAATCATTCAATGCTTCCATTTCATTGGTGCCCTCTCCATATAATTCAAGTTCTGGGTAAATGGCTATTGTCTCGTCGTTATACATTTTTAATATAACATTTAGAGGGACCATTAATTCATAATTGTCCGTTGGAAGGGAGCTTATTGTTGCATTTGCGATCCTGGGTGTATCTTCATAAAATTTTGAAATTTTATTCTTTAAAGCCTCGACGTCTTTTTTAAGTGCATCGACCCTTGGATCGGCTGCAACAAAATAACCCTTGCTGACCGTTGGCTCTGATATAGGTGCAATTAAATCCCCCAAAATGCCAGCAACCGCTAATTCTTTCCTTTCCCAGCCAACAGGAACACCTTTGGTAGAATTGCTTCCATTCTCAAAATCAGGTACTATTAAATTTGTGGCTTTAACCATTATCCTTCGGCTCCTCATTTAGAGCTTGTGATTCCTTTGGCTGCATTTTTTCAACCATTTTTACAAACCAATCACGCAATGCAATCGCTGTATCAAGATTCATGACAAGCGACGATTGTATTAACCTTATAACATCACCGCCAGCAATTTCCTTTTCGCTTAAAACTTTTTTACTGTCGCTCTCAATTCTCACGCTTAGCTCTTTTGGGATAGGATTCCTTTCGGAAAAAAAATGAATGTATAATTCATTTCTTGGAGTAACACCTCCAAAAGCCCCATTTACATAATAGTCTGGCAACTCATCTGGGATGACATACTTAAATTTTATGGTTTTAGTCTTCTTCTTTGCAGGCATGTTCCCCTCTTGGTGAATTAACTATGAATGGAATGGATTGAGATCACCGATAGCTTAGAGTCCATTTTAGCCGTTTGTCAATAATAAACAAAATTAGAGAGGATGTAGTATGCAGGTTTTTAGACAAAATGGCTACATTCAAATGAATGGAATTAAAAATATCTGTCCAATCTCTGCCCTATAGACCATAAAATATGGCTAAAAACGGCGAATATTGACTATTATGGGGAATTCTGTGACTATACAAATGAAAAGGGGTTTGGACTTGCCAAACCCCTTAAATGTATTACCATTTTGTGGTGCCGAAGGCGAGACTCGAACTCGCACGAAGAAACCTTCACTAGACCCTGAATTTTATTCAATATCTCACCTATTATACTTTTGTTTACCATTTGTCGCAAATATTATATATTTAATTCAAAAAGTTACATATAACATCATTTATGAAGTAAACAAGATGAATCAAGTACAATCAGGTAGATGTATATTTCCCTATGGTGACGATTGTTGACCAAGAAAATTGGAATATGAATGGCTATCCAGGCCAGGAGAAAAGGCACTTCCCGGGTGTCCTGCCCTTCAGTGGTCACACAGCGCCAAAGATAGAACACCAGGGCCTATATTTGTAACTTTCGTTAATCTACCTTTTATAGGATACCAACCAGATTTGAACAATGCAAAGGGGCGCAATCATGGAACGCATAAGCGGAAAGTATGCGACTAAAAAATTTAAAATCACAGCAGCTGACCTGTTGGACTTGATGAAAAATAAAGGCCTGCATGCTTGGACAAATGGAAATTTAAAGGTATATGACACTTGGGTGCCAGACCCTGAATTGGAATGGGACGAAAAAGGAAACGGTGTTTTGACAACAGCATATAAAAAGAAGGTTGAACGATTAGAACCATCCATTATGCAACGTGAGGACGCCGCTAATCGGTACGCGATAGAGAAGGAAATCGCTACCAGGGGCCATAATGATTTGCCCGTAGATGCATCACCATTTCCAGAAGGGTTCTATGGAATCCCTTATAACCTACCACCGAATCAAAGAAAGGCTGAAAAGATATTAAAAGAAGTTAATGACTTCTATTTTGATGAGGTCGAACTTAAACGCATTATTACATACAAAGGCAAGAAACTAAGACCGAACCAAAAGGCCAAATTAAAAGTTCAGGAAGAAGCCAAAGCGATATGGGGACGGCTGCCAAAGACTTTGATTAAACATATGGCAGACAAACCCGAAATAATGGAAATTGCTGGGTCATATGAACACCGTACTCGAAGGAATTGGGTTGCCGAGGTTGCGCCTAAAGAACTTAAAAAACCAGGACGGAGAAAAGGTCCCTAAACCCTAAAAACCCACAAAATTTTGCTATTTAATCAATTTAACTACCGTGAACGTATACGGTAGTTTTTTTTTGCTTCAACGAGCTAATCCCCTGCCCTTTAATACTTTACAGCAAAAAATAAACTACAGCTTACAATATCAATATACATTCAATAAAATCAAGTGTTTAAAACTGTTTTAAGATGTTCTAAACTTTGTAAAAATCTGTTGGGGGCTATGAAAATGGAGGAATTAATAAAGGTATCAAAAGCTGCCAAATTTTTAAATTGTCATCCGGAGACAGTGCGGAGATGGGAGCGCAAGGGCTTTCTAAAGGCGCAGCGTGATTATTTAGGCCATCGCGTTTTTAAAGTTAGTGACCTTATCGCTGCAAGGAATAAAGCAGAGAAACTCAAATGTATTTAGCCATAAAATCAACGAGACAAAAGATAAAACTATTCAAGCAGTTTTTGGGATGCATAGCCAGCAAACCAGGTTACGACCATGAGTTATACGATTATGTCAGAAGAGCTCTGCTTCGGCAGCAGCACATTCTCGCAGAGCTAACTAATTTAAATTCATTGATAAAAAGGATATAGGGTATGCGAATTGATATTCAGGCCTCAAAAAGAACCATTGGTCTAAGACCTACCATGGAAAAAGCCGGCATTAAGTTTAAAAAGCATGGCAAAACACTTATGGCCTTGTGTCCATTTCATGCTGATGAAAAAACTCCGTCTCTGGCTGTGTATGATGATAACCATTTCGTTTGTTTTGGATGTGGTGCCAAGGGTGATGTCATCACCTTTATACAGAAAATTTACGGTCTCTCCTTTAAAGAAGCCCTGGCCCATCTTGGAATCGCTAAAAGCACAGCCCCAATGATAGACTGGCCAGAAATACGGCGTCATGAGCAGCGAAAAGGTTTATTAAAGCAATTTGAGGTTTGGCGAAAAACAAAAATTGATGAGCTTTCGCTTTTGATTCGCGTATCACACAGACTCTTACGTCACATCGTAGATTTAGAATCTTTTGATAAAAATGGTTTTATTTATTCAACGCTTACAACCTGGGAATGGCTACTTGAATTGCTGCTTTATGGCACAGAGGATGAGATGCTTGATTATTATCAAGCCGAGAGGGCTACATATTGGATAGAAAAAAAATTGAATCCGAGCTTGTAAAAACCGAACGGCCAGACTTGATGAGCGAATCTGAAATAGTCAGCTCTCAAATAACAAGAGCGTCTATGCCTGTCATTATGGATAGATTAAGGGGTGAAATTAACCGAGTTCAAGAGGTCGGCAAAATCGGAGAACACAGTGGCTTTAGATTCATCCAAAATGCAATTGGTGGTCTCGTACCTACTTTTTTATATATTGTTGGCGCTTACACAAGTGCTGGTAAAACTGCTTTCATGATCCAATTAACCATTAACGCTCTGCTTAAAAATGAAAACATTAGAATAGCCATATATTCAACCGAAATGGTTTCAACTCACATCCTGCTAAGGATGCTTGCGAACCTATCCGCTATCCCTTCCCTTCAAATCCTGAAAGGCGACCTAAGCCAAGAACAGAGCGAAATCCTCTCTAACGCATCAAAGCGAATCGAAAAAGCGAATATTTATATATTCGATAACATTTATACGACTGATGGAATACGAAAGGCCTGTGAGGGGGTTGGAGATTTAGATGTTGTGTTTGTTGATTTCATTCAGAACCTTGAAGGTCAAGGAGGCATATATGAGCGCATGAGCAAAGTTGCGGTAGAGCTTCAGCAAATAGCAAAAGAGTTGAATACATGCGTTGTGGCAATGTCACAAGTGGCTAACGAAGCACTAAGGGAAGATTCCCAAGCGATTCTTTATAAAGGAGCCGGTGAGATAGCTGCTGCCGCAGATCTTGGCTTATGGCTATCACGAAATCTAAATAATCCGATGGATTTGAAGGTGGCCATTAGAAAAAACCGACATGGAATAACCGGAAAAAGTGAGCTCCGATACATCAACGGTTATACCGCTATTGAGGAAGTTTGATTTTTATTTCTGGGGCGACCGATGAGGGAAGGATTTGTAACATATGCAAGAAAACTATTTGAATCCGACTTGTGGTTATCAGAAAAATTTACAAAAGGTCAGGCATGGTCAGACATGATTTATCTCGCAAATTTCAGAGATGGGTATTTTCTGGTCAGGAACGTTCGGATTGATGTGAAGAGAGGGCAGCTTGCTTATAGTGAGCTAACTCTCGCCAAAAGATGGAAATGGTCCCGTGGAAAAGTGAGAAGATTTTTAGCTGAGTTGGAATCGGAAAAAGAGCAAAAAATAATACAACAGAAATCTCACATAACCTCTTTAATTACCATCATAAATTATGACCGCTATCAGCTTGGCGGTACAACAAACAAGACAACAGACGGTACACATAAGAAAAAGAATAAAGAGCATATATATAGAAACAGTTATTTTTCGATTAAGAAAGTCCAGTTTGAAAAATATAAAAATGCATATCCCGGAATAGATATTATTGCTGAATTTAAAAAAATGGATGCTTGGTTGGAGTCAAATCCGAAAAGGCGAAAAAAGAACTATCCACGGTTTATAAATAATTGGCTAAACGAAGCCTTAAAACAAAAACTTGGCCAGAAGCAAGATTCATTTTGGGATGATTTGAAGGAAATCTAATAAAATGGTGAGCCGGGTGCCCCAGACCGGCGGGATGAAGGCGGGTAGCGAGTTTTTAAGAATTATTTGGGAAATACCGGGTCTCCTCACTACTCGGCGGGTATTGGTGGCTTAAATTATTAAGGAGAAAACTAATGCAAGAAATCGCAACCAATGGAGTTCATACAAAGCGTCTCTTGTCTGTAGATGAAACAGCGGCCTACTTAGGGATCAGTCCTCGTACTATATACAACGGTATAACCCGAAATACTAGGAGACCATTTCCTATTAAGCCAAAACGCTATGGTAAGCTGGTTAAATTTGACATCCGCGACCTGGAAAAGTTCGTAGATTCGCTTTAGAGTATCAATCTAATAAGATTTTTTAATAATATGTATTTTCAACAGGTTACGAAATAGATGGTCAAGCGTGGTCAACAGGCTGAAATAAGGATTACACAGGCTTTTTTATTAATATTTATAGGCATTGGAAAAAAAATTCCTTCTGAAATGGTTAAGGTTGCACACTTATATGCCCTACCCTACCGCCACATTATAGCATTACCGCCTATTTTTAATCATATCACAGCAAACGAAGGTTAAAATCTTTACTGACTTTTACCGGGGAAAAGTTAATGCGAAAACGCAAGATACATAGAGACAAATTATTTCAACTACTTGCTGATGGTAAATCTTTAACCGAGTGTGCAAGATACTTTAAAGTCACGCCCGCCGCAATCCATAAAGCGAAGAAAGCCGGTGCGGTAGTTATCGCTAAGGACATGCATCTTAAAAGCGCTCATAGGTTTGTAGACCAGCATTTAAACACGGTTGAGCAGCTTAGGAATATTAACAGCTATGCTAACGAGCTATTAGAGCTTTGTATGGCTTGGCAGCGTGGAGATGAGAACGCATTACAGATTCTTGAGAGTCAGGTGAAGAAGGTCAGGGTCGGCAAGGATGAAAAGTTTGTTGAAAAATTCAAATTTAAAGACCCGAGGGAGATAGCGTTAAAGGCTATGGCGGAAATACGTAGCCAGTTACGGCTGCAGAACGAAACGTTGGCGATGCTTGCTGAAATGTCGGCTGTTATGGAATTTCAGCAGACGCTTATAGAGCTATTAAAGGAGATAGACCCTAATGTCAAAGACGAGTTCCTCAGACGCCTCGCTAAAAGAAAAGCTCTGGCAGGGGCTGTACAGCTCACTTGATACGGAGTTCGGTTCAAAAGACCTTACGCGCTATCAGAATGACCCTATTGCCTTTTGTCGGGAAATTATAGGTGTAGAGCCCACTAAGGAGCAATCGTTGATTCTGGAGGCTTTAGCAAAGCATGGGCATGTTTCTGTTAGGTCTGGACACGGTATAGGAAAGAGTTCCTGTATGGCATTCGCATCGTTGTGGTTTATGAGCTGTTTTCCGTTTGTGAAGATTCCGGCAACAGCCCCAAGTAGCAATCAACTATTCGATATTTATTGGGGTGAGCTTATACGCCGATGGCGCGAGATGAAAGAACCTTATAAATCGATGTTTGATGCCACCAGTGAAAAGTTTTTCCATAAAGATCATAAAGAGACGTGGGCCATTTTTCCAAGAACAGCGCGGCCGGAAAAGCCCGAGGCATTGCAAGGCTTTCATGGTGAAAATCTGATGTTTTTACTGGATGAAGCCAGCGGGATTCATGAATCTATATTTCAAGTAGCTCAAGGGAGCCTGACATCAAAGGATAACAAGGTTTTGATGTGCAGCAACCCAATCCGATTATCTGGCTTCTTTTTTGATTCTCATCATGCTGACCGTGGGCGCTGGGCGACTTTTCATTTTTCAAGTGAAGATAGCGAGCTGGTGGTGTTGATTACAACGCTCTATCCGCAGTGACTTAAGGTATTATTTTGCCCGT
>CAZWEO010000083.1:0-23269 GCA_964633115.1 uncultured Desulfobacterales bacterium | reverse complement strand
ATTATATTAATAGGTTAAACTACTTTTGATGCTCTTAAGTTAATGACATTGGGTTTTAAGCTTTAATTTTGATGACATGACGCAGATGTCAGCTTTAAGCTGCTGAGGGCTGAATGCTGAAAGCTACCGTTCGTCTAATTAATATCTGCGTCAGCCGCCTTAACAATTCTATCCAACTCCTTAAGCACATTTGCTTCAAGGGGCGGTACTTCGTGGGTTGCCAGGATACTTTTCACTTTGTCCGCGGCTTTATCGGAAAGATGCTTGGGATCATGTTGCCAAGTGGCATGATTGTGGAAACTAAAAAGTTCTGGTGAAAACAGAGACTGTTTACGACAATTTTCCAGAGTATAGGCGTCAGTGAGAAAATTTCCCCTTGGGCCAACCCGATCAATCGAATCAATTGCAAGGGTATCTTCACTTATTTCAAATCCGGACAGCAGTCTACGCGTCATGGCAGCTATTTCATTATCCAAGACCATCTCTTGAAAGCTGATAGCCATGCCACCATCGAGACATCCAATTCCGGCAATTATATTGGAACCTGATAAACCAGCCATTAAAAGGCCAGTCCCCTTTTGATACGTGGCCTGTTCGGGAAGGATACCATCGCTCATAAGGGGCGCCATGTCACAAGGAACCTGGTAGAACGATCTTGCCATCTGTATAAATGCGGCGTAAAGCAGGTTGTTTTCAGGGCCGGCTGATATACCCTCACCGGTGCGCATATTCATGAGTGATGGCGCAACATAGTATAAGGTGGGATTACCGGGGTACAGTGTTTGTAATACTGTGAATGCGCCCAGAACTTCGGCATTTCCCAGTGCCAGGGTACCGGCCAGGGAAACCGGCGCGCTGGCACCCAGCATAGGTAGTACCGGTAGTTTTATCGGCAGCCCATATTCTCCCGCTATCATCATGATTTCGATGTCATTTTCCGGAATATACAAAGGTGAAATCAGGCAGGCAATTGGATGGAACAACGGTCGTGCTTGAACCGCCTCACGGGACCCTCTAACCGCCATCTGCATCTCTATATGGTAGCGCATGTTTTTAGGGCCCATGGTGAGACTCATGAAATGTTTGCGCTGATTTTCCAATAACGTTTTGACCGCATGTAAGTCGGCAGTTTTAGCGGGTACATCATGTACCGTCAGAGATCCCGCCAGGTCCACATGTTCCAAAGCATCGGCCAACACAGCCAATTCTTTCTGATCTTTAAGCAAGGCGTCCCGGTAGGCTCCATTCCGATAATCCACCACGGCAGTCAAACCCGTAGAACAGCGGGTTACAAATGGTTGCTCCGGAGAAAGTGTCAAATCATATTCTATATCACGACCAGCCAGGCAAATTGATTTTGGAATCTTTTTCAGACACGCCTCCACCATGTCTGCCGGAAACTTAACCAACGCGTTATCTTTATCTGTCATGGCGCCTGCATCATGTAGAATACTGCGCGCATCGACGTGATCGATTTGCATCCCTGTTTCTTCGAGAATTGACAAGGAGGCTGCATGTACCTTTGACATCTCTTGCGGGCTCATCATGTTGTGAAGGGAATATTTCATTGCCTATCCTTAATTGAAATGCGGTTGCATGACTGCAATTATATTGTTTGGGTGCCTTTGAATTCGTGGAAAGTGGTACAGGTGAAAATTGAAGGCTGTGCTGTCAATCCCTTTCTTGGCATGAATGAAAGAATTAGTTCAATCTAAGCGGGATAGCTTGAAATCGCACTGTTAGGGTAATATGCGAAATTTGTCAATCAAATAGTAAAAGCCATTCCAAAATCCTAATTTTGAAATGGCTTCTAAAAAATTCTGATATTATAGAGACATGGAAAAAAATTTATCTTTATCCTCCCAACGTGGACAAGCCACAACCAAACAAGGCTAGAAACAGCAAATTGCAGAATGCAGAATAATGAATTCAGAATCTAGAAGGATGGAAGCGCTGTGCGCTGGCAATGATTTAAAAAGACCACTGAATAATGCCGGAGCGAAGCGACTCATTCCTTCGACATTCGATATTCTACATTCTGAAATCATCATTCGCTTTTTGTTCTTTGAAAGGTGTGCGTTTTACTGTCATTTGAACTTGTAAGTGACTAATACCATACCACCTACATATTATAACTTTTTACCGGTTGTCTGAGAATCGTTTTCAGTTTTTCGGGTGCCACGCGACGAGGATCACTCAGATAAATTTCATGGTGTTTGCCGGCTTCATTTAGCTTATTCTCCGGCATAAATTCGTTATGTAGTTTGGCAATCGTAGGGGCTTCATCATCGTAAGAACCCAGGTGTAGAATCTGTACCGACAACCCTTCATGGTAGTGCTCTAAACGTAGCTTTGAAAGTGCGATGGGATTTTTGGCTTTTTGCACCAATTCTTTACATTGCGCAAACATTTGCGCTGATATCCAATCCGGTTGCATGATCATCATGGTCCAATCCCAGTCATCTTTATTCCCGCTGGTAAATGCGGTCATGTCCTCTGCCCACCAGAGTCCTTCCAACGGCGGTACTACGTAATCTTTACCCAGGTTTTTCTTGCTCATGAATTTGAGTTTATAGGCCACGCCATACAAGGCCATAAGTGCCTCCTGGTATGACTGGGCCGTATTGGGATTACCATGACCATCAATCATCAGAAAATTCATTTCATGCACATTGACAATCTCAAACGTTTTGGCTTTCGTACCGTATATTTCTTTGAGTTCTTTCTTAAAATCGATCTTCACCATCTTTAACCTCCAATTGTTTTATCATTTTTTCGATCCATTTTTTTTCAGCCTCAATGCTTATAAGGCTGTAATCAAACAGAGCCTCAACATGAAAGGCAATCGGTCTCTGAACGAGCCGACGGGCCTTTATACGTATTAATCGCTCTTTTAAATTCCGTCGATATTGTTTAAGACCAGCCAATGCTTCTGGTATCGACACATGCGGCAGATTGGCCAAGCCCATCAGGATTGGGGCCTGGAACCGATGGGTTGTTTGTAACGCTGCCAGGGTTTGCTCACGGCAGGCTTCGCTACCACCTGCGGTGGCCTGATAGATCTTGCGCGCCGGACCACGCCCGGGCATCGCCTCTGTGCGACTTTTAATTAGATTTTTTTTCTCCAGTTTCTGCAGCAGATAATAGATCGATGAGAAACCTAAAGCGGTCCATTCGCGCATACCCCGCTTTTCGATTATCTGTTCAATTTCCCAGCCATGACTGGGTTTTTCCACAATCAGACTCAAGATGATAAATTCGGCAGGTGTCATGCTCTTTATCCTATTCATATAATATTATAGTACTATAATATTAATAAACGCCGATGCTGTCAAGACAATTCTTTCATGGGCTACTGACGCATCAAGGATTCGAGATGTAATCGCACTTTAATTCAGGGGCAGGATGTTTTTCAATCATGAAACCCCCAATACGTCTCGGCAGTAATGAATACTCCTGACAACAGCCTCGTATTCGTGACGTTGTGCTTCGATTGGATCGTCAGATATAGCATCCATGTCCAGTTCAATATTGATCTGATTCATAGATGATTTGTCCCTGATGATCTCATAGGCCTTCTTCATATCCAGGTCACCTTCCCCCACAGCAGACCCCGTAAATCGAACACCATCATGCTGGATGACAATCCGATTATCCCGAAAGTGGTTCGTAAACGCCCTGGGGGCTAGGTTTGATATGGCCATTAAGGGATCTTCGGTGACATGTATCGCGTTGACTGTATCCACACAGGCCCCGATATTTGGATGGTCCACCTGATCGAGAACCCACAAAACTTCCTCCGAAAAGGCATCGGTGTGATTCTCTACAGCAATCCGGACTCCTTTTTCCTGGGCCATGGGTGCGGCAATCCTTAATTGCATGACAAACTGCTCGAGCTGACTTTTAACGATTGGGTGAAAACGGCTTGCGCTGATGGGGCGAGGACGCTTGAGATCCATGCTGACTTTAGCGATCCCAGCACCCAGCGCATGTGCAATCGAAATACCTTCTTCCAATGTATTTGTCAGGCGCTTATCATAGGCTTCATCCATGGAAAAATTGTATTCCAGGTATAGTCCCCTGGCTTCGGCGGCCGCTCGAATTTGTTGCAGTTGTTCGCTTTGAGTACCCTGGCAGTCTGCAGCGGTGATATGGAGCCCATCTAGGCCATATTCTACGGCAAACGCCATTAACTGGTGGATGCCCATGGCGCCTTCCCAGTTATGCTCGAATGCTCCCCAGCACTGCCCTAGCCCGTGTAAATGAAAACTATAGGAATGTAGGCCTAGTAACATATCGCTCCTCATCCATTACAGAAATATATCTCTATTCAAAGCTACGATCAATGAGGAGTCAGAAGACAGAATTCTGACTCCTGAATTCTGTCTTCTGACATCTAAGTCATCGATGTTCGATGTTGGACGTTCTTTTTTAAAGGCCAACACAGCAATAAAAATAAGCTTAAACCTGATGCTCCATATTTTTTTAATGACTCATCATAGTTTTGCCCTTTTTCACGAGACCCTCTTTAAACCGGGACGGTCTTAGGGGATTGTCCTTGGGATCCATCTTTCCGGTCACAAGATCACTGACCCGCTTGCCAGCTTGCGGAGATAGCATTACACCGGCCCAGTAACCGCAATTGACATAAAATCCAGGAACTTCCGGGATCGGTCCGATCAACGGTTGGTCATCGGGCGTATAAACATAATATCCTGCCGAGGTATTCATGTCGGGCTGGCGAACTGTTTTTTCGACTTCTTCAAACAATGGTGTCAGGTGCTTGACTTTATCCAAGGTGACGGCCGGAAACTCCCAATCTGTTTGAACCCTCTCAGTAGGCTGACTTGCTGGTTCATCCGAATCCACCCAAGCCATAAGCACGCCGCCGGGTTCTGGGCGCCAATAAGAATTATTACTGACATTTACTGTAAACGGAGCTTCTTGAGGAATCTCAACTGAAGTTTTTATATAAACTTTTTGCCTACGAACCGTCTCCAGCGGCAAATCCAGATTCACCATTCTTCCAATATCAGCAGCAAAAGGACCGGCCGCGTTGACCACAATCCGGCTCTGAAGAATTCCCCGGTTGGTTTCAACCGCGCAGATTCCTTTTTGATCTGTTTGGATTCCAAGGGTTTTGGTGTTGATAAAAAACCGGGCATCACAACCTTTGGCAAATCCCTGGGTTGTTTCGTGACATGACAACCATCCGTCCCGTTGGCGGAATGTCGCCGCCACCACATTGGGTGAAATATATGGGAATCTAGCCATAATCTCATCGCGTTCGAGAAATTCAGAATCGGTAACACCCAATTTATGCTGCTGATCTACGTTCTCTTTTAGGTCAGCAACCATAGCCGGGTTGTCGGTGATGAAAAGATACCCCTGCTGTTTGATAGAAATGTTGTATCCTGGTATGCCGATAACTTCATCAAAATGCTCGAACATCTCAATACTCGGAATTGCCAGGGCTGCCATGGCCGGTTCGGTGAACTGGGCCCGAAAGCATTCGGCTGAAGCGGGTGTCGTTAAGGTCGACAAGCCGTCCCGCATTTCGACGAGCACAACATCCAATCCTGCTCTCGAAAGCCAAAAGGCCGTGGCCGCACCCACAATCCCACCTCCAATAACCACCGCATCGGTTTTACCAAAATCATTCTCTTCTGGCGTAAGTATCTTTCCCATTTTTTACTTCCTCCAATAGCAGCGCCCCAAAAACCATATGGTTGGGACCAGCGTTAGTTGTATCCCAAATTCTCCATTTCCTTAGCTACCTCAATAAGACCGACCCGCAGCAATGTTTGCTTTGATGGAATGCCTTTCTCATTCCATCCCCTGGCTTTATAGTACCAATTCAGCAGATTATCGATATCAGTTTTAGATAAAAAATGGCCTTTGTTGGGTCCATCTTTAATCGGCTCTGCATACATCCGCTGCGGGGGTAAATCTAAATGCCGACCAAAACCATCAATTTCTCGTGCGGAAAATGCCCGGGTTAAGTGCCAGATGCACTCTGATACCTGAATGAGGTCTTCCCAGCTTTTCTCATCCCCCGTAATCACAGAGTAGAGTTCAGCATATTCTTCGGCCTCAAAGCCCAGTTCCATCATTTGCAAGCGACAGTTCCCCAGTACATCGAAGAGGGACCGTTTGTGCTGAGATTCGATCACGTACTCAGCGCTACGATCGCTGACAATTGCTTTGGGTTGCGCTTTGATCTCTGTTTCCGAGGCAATCAGATCGTGCACGTTGGTCCAGGCACCCGCCATATCATGACCCAGCACCCAGGCCCGGTTGTGATGGGCACCCACATCAGCGGTCATGTAAGCCAGCATCATGGAGGGCGCATTACGGCACTCATAGCCCGACCATTCCAGCCCCTTGACATGTATGGCAAATCTATCTGAATCATTTCCAGTTTTTTCTGCTGCGACTTTGACGCCTTCAGCCAGCAATTCGCCGATGCCCTCGCGTTTGGCAATCTTGTCCAATAGGTAGATAACGGAATCCAACTCCGAAAATTTTAGTTCCCTCCCAATGTCAGCATGTGTCAGAATCCCCTTCTCAAAACACTCGATAGCCCATCCGACAACCACGCCTGCGGAAATGGTATCCAATCCCAGCTCATCGCATAAATAATTTGCGTAAGCCACGTCTTCAATGGTCTTTAAGACACAATTTCCACCAAACATGGCAATGGTTTCATATTCGGGACCCTCCACATAGGCGGAACCCTGATCGGTCTTAGTATGACCATATTTTCCACAAGGAGTTGGACATCCGAAACAACCCTTGTCGGTGATTTTAAGCCGTTCGAGGACTGCCTGACCATTGATGTCCTCATAGTGATCGGCGAAGGATGTTTGAAAATTGCGGGTCGGAAATACGCCGACTTCATTGGTCCAATTGGTGATGCCGGCGGTGCCCTCCGGTGTCCACCCCTCGAAACCGGGTTTGGCTTTGACTTTTTGGTAAGCTTGCTTGCCGGTGGCATAAGCCCTATTGATATCAGCCACCGGGATAGCGCCGGTACCCTTAACGGCAATGGCTTTCAAGTTTTTACTACCCATCACCGCGCCAACACCGGTTCGGCCTGCTTGGCGCCCAAAATCGTGGGAAATGCAAGCAAAACGTATTTGGTTTTCACCGGCGGGACCAATGGTGACAATCTGGTAAGCGTCTCCGAGCTCATCCTTGAGTTTTTTTTCTGCTATAAGCGAACCTTGCCCCCAAAGATTTCCGGCGGGCCGAATCTCAACCCTGTCGTCATCAATTACCATGTAACTGGGTCTCGGTGCTTTACCACGGATCACCAGCACATCATAACCGGCATATTTCAGCTGGGGACCAAAATGCCCCCCCATGTTGCTGTCTGCATAGCCACCGGTGGCCGGCGACTTGGTACCGAAATGGGTTTTGCCGCTAGCGGGCAGAAAATGGCCGGTGAGCGGTCCGGTGGCAGCGATCAACAGATTTTCGGGATCAAAAGGGTCTGTTCCCGGGGTTATTTCATCATAGAGCATTTTGGCAACGAATCCCCTGCCTCCAATAAACTGCCGCACCAGATCCTCCGGCAACGGTTCTTTCTTAACGGATTCATCACTCAGATTTACACGCAAAATGCAGTCTGCATAGGCAGGTCTCATTTAGGCCACCTCCTTGGTCGATTCTTCTGTCAATTCGATGGCCTCCCGTGGACAAACAACCGCGCACTCTCCACATAGAACACATTTGGCAGGCACATCCGAATCAACCCGCTCGAACATGACATCTCGGGGACAGACCTCAACACATATCAGGCATCCGTTGCATGCTTCCGGATCCACAAGAAAGGCACCCGCCTCAAATCGGATGGCATCCTCAGGGCAGTTATCGGCGCACTCACCACACTGATCACACACAATGATCCGATAATCACCCGGAGCGGGAAAACGCGCTTCTATACGTAAAAGGGATTTAGATGGGTTGACTTCTTGAAAATTGACAATGGCACAAGCCAACCGACATGTGTTGCAGCCGGAGCAATTTCCGTGTTTGGCTATTAATTTCACAAGTTCACTCCTTTAAATCGTTGAACAATTTTATACCTCATCCCGATCATTTCCAATGTTTTGCCAGACGATCCATTTCCTCGATAATCTCTGTTGACACCATATCAGGATCGGAATCGATTAAACGCCTGGTCTTCTCGCGCAACAGGACCGACATTCCTTTCCCACCTTGTTGGCGCCATACGTCATAGCTTGTTCGGTCGAAAAGTTTTGAATAATAGACCGTTCGGAAGTTCCGCCTGGTATGTGCCGCTTCCAGGTAGTTTCCCGCGGGTCCAACTCGGTCAATCAAGTCAAGCGCCAGGGTTTCATCATTGATGGCAATACCCTTCATATATTGACTCACCATACAAAGGATTTCATCGACTAATACCAGATATTTTGGTGAGATTAGATCCGAGTGGTCCAGCAGGCCCAGATCATGTACAAGGTTTGCACCACTAAGGCCAGAACTCAGACATGAGAATGTCGCTTCGACAATGGCCTGCGGATCGTCATCAGACTTGGCATCGGAGCAGCCGGCTGTACCGAAAAAGGGCAGCTTATAATGCCGGGCCATTTGGGCCATGGCCGCCGTCATCAAATTCATTTCCACCGCGCCATAAGAAAATACGGTCGTCACCATATCCATGATGGTGTTAAAGGCGCCATAAATGGCCGGAGCCCCTGATCGAACAAGCTGGGCAATCACCAGCCCACCCAGGGATTCAGCGCTGCCTTGAACGATGGTGCCGGCAAAAGTAACCGGTGAAGTAGCCCCAGCCTGAAGCCCTGAAAAAAAAGTTTGGGGGATGCCTTTTTCAGCGCAGAATATTATCTTCTCAACCGTGTCGTTATCAAACTCCAGGGGTGAAATGGCTGATGATAACGTTACGATGGGTGGTGCTGTGCAAAAATTCTTTTCACTGCCGGCGATCAATTGGCCCATTTCATAAATGGCCTGCAAACTGTCAATATTGCTGCAGCAAAAAAATAGCGGTTTATTGCAATAGGTCAGTGCCTGTCTTGCGGCCACCCTTTCGGCCAAGTGGGGCTTGACATCGTCGGCAAAACCAAGCGTCATACACCAATCATAATTGTTCAGAGCATTAGCGATCATTCCAGTTATGCGGCAATCCCCGCTGGTAAATTTACGGCGTTCATCTGTGATAGGGTCCAGGTAGTCGACACAATCCAGACCCGCGCCATACCAGCTTTTGTCGTCCAGCAGGTCGATCGCTTTTTCACCGCCTCGTTTGCCCAAGGTAAAATAGGTCGGTGACTGTTGGATGGCAGCCTCAACCATGTTGGCTGGAATGCGAACCCGGTTGCCCGCTACCTTAGCACCACTGTCGTAAAGCAGTTCCAAAGCCTTGGGATGCGAGATCTGGATGCCGGTGCGCTCTAAGACCTGCATGGTTGCCAGATGAATTTGTTCAATCTGCTCTAGGCTAAGTATGGTTAAAGCGGGTCGGTTGTTGAGTTCGGGATATGTATTTGCCACGTGCGCCCCTTGCCACATCTACAAAGGTGGCTCATTAGAGTTTCCTGATATTTTATGATGACCCGCGCTGCAATGTGAGGGGATTGTGCTCACTATCGCCGTTCACAACGCTAGTCAAAAGCAAATTTGAAGCCCTGTGAGGTAGTATTACTTGAATCCTGCATGAAATTTCATGCAGGATTCATGTATTAACTTTGAACAGCCTGTACCGGTGCAATTGAATCCAATAACTCCAGAGCCGGCAGCATAAAATGAATGACCCGGCGTTGGAACAGCTTTACATGTTCGGAAATTATCTCAGTCGCTTTAATGTCACTGCGCAACCCAAGCTGTTCGATCAACGACTGGTGATCCTGGACCGCACTCTCGGCGTGGGACTGCATGTCATAGGACGGCTGTTCCTTGCTGAAACATAGATACGCCAGACGCTGGGTTTGATTTTGCAAATTATTGAGGTAAGAAATTAAAAAGGAATTATGCGTGGCCTCATAAATAATGCGATGAAACCGGCTGTTCAGCAAGGTCACTTGCAAAAAGTCCTTTTCACGCCAGGCCCGGTCCAAATCATCGTTGGTCTTCTGAAGATCCGCCAATTGGTCCTTCTTAATTCTCTTGGCAGCCAATGCAACTGCAGACCGTTCTAAAATCAACAGAGTTTCAAACAGACCACCGACATCGTCCAAATTGATATCCTTAACAAAGAATCCGCGTCCCCGAATGACTTCAACAAGATTTTCGGCATTCAAACGAAACAAGGCTTCCCGGATGGGGGTCCTCCCGATGGAGAGTGTCTGCGCTACCCATTCTTCATCAATTTGAGCTTTAGGACTCAATTTTAACGTTACAATCAGTTCTTTTATTTTCTGATAAGCAACTTCGCTAAGTGCTTGAGATTTAATATGATTATTTTTTTTCGGCATTTGAGAATCCCCTTGTCCTCTTGACTCTCGCAATTAATATATTTAAAATATATTGTCAACATACTTTAAATAAATAGGTGGGATTTGTGGCCGAGTATTGATGCGACTGCCCGACTGCCCAAATGGTCGCATCAATTTGTTTTCGGTCCGTGCGATAATTTCTTCTTTATTTGAGGATATATCCTCGCCACCAGTCCTTGAGCAGAATTTGGCGCAACGGTTTGTATGTATCTTATCGTCATGATTCCCTGCTGTCTTTACCAACCAAAGTCAATCAGCGTTACCTTGCTATCAGATGCTTTAAATCCCCTTTTTTATTCCGCCAGAAATCTTTTATAGCCATGTTTGATAGCCTGTAAAATATTGAAAATATCTATTACAGGGTGACCGGATCTGTCAAACCCATGTGGTAATCTGTGTGCAGACACTCAATAGGAGGAGGGCATTAAAATGAGAAAGCATGAATTGTACACAGATTATACGGAAGTCTTTTCTGGAAATGATAATAATCAACCCATCAATTGGGTCGAAAAGTAACATTATGATCTCTATATACAAATGAACAGTTGATCTCTTGCCACCAGAGAGTGGGCACTTGTTCCATTAGGCAAAGTTACGTACTTGTGGCTTTATTTTCTCTGCATCCTGCATAGCCAGCCATATGTCATACTGAGCCTGCTGCGTGATCCAGCTTTCAGCGCTGCCTCCAAATGCCATCGATAGTCGGATTGCCATCTCTGGCGATATACCGCGTCGGCCGTTCAATAGCTCTGATAGTGACGTGCGAGAAACGCCTAAGCCTTCAGCTGCCTTAGTAACAGACAAACCCAACGGTTCTATACAAAGTTCCCGGATTACTTCTCCGGGGTGGGGTGGATTATGCATGACCATTTTCTTGACTCCTTATTGAATCATCGCAAAATGACCGCTTCAGTGATGTGAAGGCTTCAACCGAATTATGTTAACTATCTAAAATAACGCAAATATTTCATTCTGTTACGCAATCACAACCTAAGGGTGATCGTAGGGGATGATGAAGTCTTTTGTTTAAGCTAAGTTCAGATATTGAAGATTTGGTACGTTAATTTTTAGATGGATGCGAGGAAAAAGTTCATGAATCAGGCCTATTCTTCCAACCCACACCAGCGCGCCAAAAAAAGAGCATATGTACGGGCCACATGAATTATGCTGTCTATATTTACACGTTCATTAGCTGCATGAATGTTATCGGCGATAGGGCCAAAACAAGTAGCCTGTCCCCGGCCATAGTGTATAAAGGCTCTTAGGTCGGTTGTGCATGTGGCGATATATTCTTCCGCATTATTTCCGGTCAAAGCTCGATGACTGTCGTTTAAAGTTCGCAATGCCGGTAGTTCCTTAGAAATGCCGTGTCCATCAGAACGAAAACCATAAAATTCGATCTCCGGTGGATTTTCAGATAACCATGGATCTGATTTTGAGGTGTGTTCGACCCCCTGAACAATTTGTTGTTTGATATCCTGGAAATTGGATCCCGGAAAGTAGGAAAGGCGTGCATGAAGCTCAGCCTTAGCTGGCACAGTGGAGGGCCAGTCCCCCCCTTTCATGATGCCGATATTTAGATTTATGGGATGATCAATCGGTTCATATGGTTTCGGTACGTTGGAATTATTGAGCTCAGATTCAAGTAAATGTAATCCTTCAATAATAGGATACATTTTTTCGATGGCGTTGGTTCCGGACTGCGCTGCCAGCACATGACTCGGAACTCCTTTGACAACAATTTTAAACCATAGGACTCCAAGTTGGTGCGTGAGGATTGTCGGTCCGAATGGTTCCGGGATCAACACGGCATCGGCATCATAACCGGCGATTACACTTGCCAACGCCCCGTTTCCACAGCACTCCTCTTCTATAACAGCACTAATGCTGACAGGTGCTTTGAGTCCGAATCCGGCCTTTTTTACTGCATATAGGGCAAATACCATGGCAACTACCCCGGATTTCATATCACCAGCACCACGTCCATACATCCACCCATCTCGAATTTCGGGCTTAAACGGGTCCTGCCGCCACAGATCCATAGGTTCTGGACTTACGACATCCAGGTGACCATTAAACAGCACACTATGCCCACCCTCACCAGCAGCGGGTTCTGTGGCTACCAAGTTGTACCGATTTTCGTAGTCCCAAGGAACCGGAGCAAATCCCTCATGGGAAGATAATTTATGGTCATCTATTGGTATTCTTTTTGGTTTTAAACCAAGCTGTTGTAGACATCCTTCCATTACAGTCAAAACAGATGCTTCATTGCCCAATGTGCTGGGTTCTCTGACTAATCGCTGTATCATTTCAAGAATATCTTCTAGGAGCGTATCGACAACTTTTACAATTTGCTTCTCTTGAGAACGCATAAACACACCCTTTCTACTACCAAATAGAGCGTTTGTCAGAATAATGTTCCAAAATTGGTCGCACCTTGAGTCTTTTTGGATTATTGATAACATCCAAAATAGCTTGATCCAAACGCTCTATGAGTTGTTCTTCGTTTTTACACACATAGTTAATGGACCAGCGTGCTTTCATTGTAAGCCAGATTCTTTCGATTGGATTGAAATCGGGCGAATAAGGTGGCAAATATTTTGGTAACCAGCGGTGCCACTTGGTTGAATAACGACCGTGTTATATATCATATATATGGCAGAATGTTCCTTAAAAGTCTAGAAATTTTGTTGATGAAATCAACACCTCTAAAATCTAGGGATTTCTCCTTTCGGGACTTGAATCTCGGCACCGGTGCAGGTAAAAACTTTTTCCAATTCTGTCTCCTCAGCCAGTTCCCGTAACACCAGCTCATGATTGATAATGTCTATTACCGCCAGTTCGGTAATGATTGTACTTACACAGCTTTTGGCTGTCAGTGGGAGTTCACACTGCTTAAGAATTTTTGGCTTTCCTTGCCGGGTTGTATGAGAGGTTGTAACTATTACGCGTTTTGATTTATGAGCGAGCTCCATACCACCACCGATTCCGGGTGCATATTTCCCCGGTATGATCCAATTTGCCAGGTCCCCGGCTTCCGATATTTCCAGTGCGCCTAAAAAGGCGACATCTACACGCCCGCCCCTGATCATGGCAAATGAAAGCGCACTGTCAAAGAACGATACACCTGGAATGGTTGTAATATAGTTGCCGCCGGCATCTATCAAATTCCTGTCTTCCTTGCCGTGTGGACACCGTAGCCCCATTCCCAATATACCGTTTTCCGATTGGATTATGACTTGTCGGTCCTTAGACAAGTAGTTAGGTATCAGGGTCGGTATGCCGATACCCAGGTTGACAACCTCCCCCGTATCTATTTCCTTGGCTGCGCGGCGTGCTATTTTTTCCTTATAAGACATGGTTTTTTAAAATCCCATATTCATCCGTTAGTTTCTGTATTAATACAATATAGTCCACGAAGGCGCCGGGTGTGTGAATGCTGTCTGGATCCAGTTCACCGATCGACACTATCTTTTCTACCTCTGCGATTACCGTATCTGCAGCCATGGCCATAACTGGATTGAAATTTCGGGCACTTTTTTCGAAAATCAGATTTCCCATGTGGTCTGCCACAGATGCGTGTATCAAGGCCACATCAGCCCTTAATGGTTTTTCAACCAATACCTCATGACCATCAATCTTTAAGGTCTCCTTTTTATCCCTGAGAATGGTATCAATGCCAATATCGGTCAAAATACCAAAAAGACCTGCACCGCCAGCCCGAATTTTTTCAGCCAATATCCCTTGCGGATAAAATACCACCTCGATTTCTTTACGGTTCATCATTTGGATAACGGTCGCATTCAAACCAAGATGTGAAGTAATTAGTTTTTTAACCTGACCGGCTTCAATCAGCTTTGATATTCCCATGCCATCTTCGTTGGCTTCATTCTTGATCAATGTCAGATTGGAGATTCCATTTTTCAGTAATTCATCAATGAGCATAAACGGCGTTCCCGGCACGCCAAACCCTCCAACCATGATGGTATCTCCGTGGTGGATGTGTTCCAAGGCACTATCAATATTGTTCGTTTTATTTATCGTCGCCATGCTACTCCACTTTTTTATCTGATCGGGACCTGGTCACCAGGCGCTTGAGTATCTTTTTACGCCGCACTTCTATAAATTCAGGTGTCCATTCGTAAAAACCTAAGCCGGTTTTAACTCCCAGTTCTCCCCTTTCATCCTTTATCATAGATTTTAGTCAGTTTAAGCATCATTTGGTCCCGTTCTATTATGGCCGGGTCTGATTCACGGCTGGTAAATTTCACATCATAGTCATAGAAACCTTTTCCGCTGCGAATACCGATGTGGCCAGCGTTCACTAACTCCTGCATTTTTCTAGGAGGCGATGTGGAATTTGATATCTCTGGCAATAGCCTTCTGGCCATATCCAGGAAGGCATCGAGTCCCCCCAGGTCCATAGCTTTGATAAAGCCCACACAAACATTGCGAAAAGCAAGCGATCCTTTAATAGCGTCATCAATATCCTGGGGATCAGCAACACCTTTCTCCACGAGATCCAAAGCCTCTCTGAGGATGGCTGCCGCAATCCTGTTAACGATCAACCCTTGAACCGGTTTTGCAACCTTGATGGCTTGTTTGCCTGCCTTGCGAATCACCTGCACAGTCAGATCCCAGTAATCTGGATCGGTACCAGGCAACTTGGCCACCTCCACGGTTGGCATCAAATGGGGAGGATTGAACCAATGGACCATTATGGTTCTGGATGAGTTGTTTACACGCTTAAATATTTCCAGCGGCGGTAAATCACTGGTATTTGTAGCCAGGATTGTGTGGGCAGGGCAATTGGCCTCAAAACGGGCAAAAAGATCCTGCTTGAGCTCCAAATTCTCGGGCACCGTCTCCATCATGAAATCACAGTCTTCGGCGCTCTTCTCAAAATCAAGCGTGGGTGTCAATCTGCTCAAAGCCCGCTGGGCTTCATCCTGACTGATAAGATCGCAATTGATGAAATCTTGCATATTTTTTTTTATATGGGCCACAGCAATGTCCAAAGACGGCTGCCTGGGATTATAAAGAATTACGTCAAATCCCCCTATAATAAAACTGTGGGCAATACCTTGGCCCATGATACCCGCTCCCATCACAGTAACCTTCTTAACATCCTGCAGTTCCATTCTTCCCATCCTTTAATTTTGAATCATTACAATATTTCCCTGTCAGCCGCTTCCAATATCCGCTCCAACTCTCTTACAACGGCATCTTCAAGAGGCGGAACTTCATGCCGTTTTATTATATCAGCCACCCTATTTTCTGCACGTTCATATATCCCCTGGGGATTTTGGCTCCAGACGGAATAGCTGCTGAAGTCCAACAAATTGGGATAAAAGCGGATTTCATCCCGAAAATGTTTGTAGGTATGCTCGCTGGCAATAAAACTGCCCCTGGGGCCGACTTGAGACACATCATTAATACCAATTTTTTCGTTGTCGACGTTGAAATTCGCTCCTATGCGTCGGATGAACTCTACAATTTCATCATCAATCGCAAGCTGTGTCAAACTGGAAGCCAAGCCACCATCCAAAGTGCCGGCACCCGAGAGGATTGCAGCTCCAGAGGCTGCAGCCATAAAAGTTCCCATGCCTTTTTGAAGCAAGGTCTGCTCAACAATATAGCCGTCCGATATCAGGGCTGGACATTCGCTGGGCATTTCATAGTACTGCGTACCGAGTTGGGCAAACGCAGCGTAAAGCAACAAATTCTCAGGCCCGCCGGTGATGGCACTGCCGGCCCGCATTTCTACAACACTAGGATAACAGTAATATACGGTTGGCATGCCCGGATAAAGAAGTTGGAGCAGTGTGAAAGCACCCAGAACTTCGGCATTGCCTTGGGCAAGGGTACCAGCCAGCGTTACCGGTGCACTGGCTCCGAGCATCGGCTCCACGCACACCTTTAGCGGCATTCCATTTTCACCGCACACCTTAAGGCGCTCTATTTCATCCGCTGGATAATAAAGCGGGGACATGGGGCATATGATGGCATGAAAAAGAGGACGTTCTATCATGGCTTCTCTGGAGCCCCTAACGGCAAGCTGCATCTCAACCAGGTACTTCATATTAATGGAACCCATGGTAAGGCCCATGAAGTGTTTGCGGGAATTTTCCAGTAAAATTTTGGTCGCGTGCAGATCTGCAGATTTCGCGGGTACATTCTGGATGCTCATGAGGCCGGAAAAATCGATGGCCTTCAAGCCATCTGATACAATGCCGGCCGCTTTCTGATCCTTTGTGCTTGCTGCTCTAAAACCGCCCCCGTTTTGCCTCGGTACCAATGTATCACCTGATCCACAGCGTACTAGGAAGCTACCCTCAAAACCCAGTACGTGATCGTATTCCGGATCCCTTCCCGCCAAACAAATGGTCCTAGGAATCTTGGCCAGATTAGACCTAACCAAATCTTCCTGAAATCGAGCCCGTTTTTTTTGCATATTCACCTTAGCTCCGGCATCCGCCAACTTAGCTAATGTCTCCTTATGATCGATGCGCATCCCGGTTTTATCCAAAATGGCAAGTGAAGCCTCATGAATCTTTTGCATATCCTCAAGGCTCAAGATCTCAATACGCATAACCTTACCTTTAACAACAATAAAATATCAGTCGTTACTGTTTAGAATAAACAACGGCGGACATCGAACTTTTAAGTTTTAATATGAGGATGACCGCCGTTTGGGTATCATACATTTTATAGAGCGCCTGCCATTTAAGCAAACCACCAACGCTCTGGCAGCTTACATCCGTCCATTTCAATATTGGATGCCACATTCTCGAATTTAAGTTTGGCTGATGCGGCCATAATATCGCTCGGAAAAAGCGGAATAACCGACCCGCCCTCATCGCGAACAATGTGCTGCATTTCAACATACATCCCTCGTCGTTTTTGTTCATCAAGTTCTGCGCGCGCCTTCAGCAACAACTCATTGAAGCGACCATGCTTCCAAAAAGCTTCGTTCCAGTTGGCCCCGGCAGCATAGGTTGTCGAGAACATCCAATCTTCCGTAGGGCGCCCCCACCAATACGAAAATGTCCATTCCTTTTTCATCCAAACATCGCTCCAGTAACCATCATTGGGTTCTTTAACGACTTTAATGTCAATGCCCCCTTTTGAAGCCTGCTCCTTGTATAGAATCGCTACATCTAGGGCACCTGGAAATGCAGCATCGGCGGCATGCAGGTTAAAGGTGTGGCCGCTTAGGCCCGCTTTTTTCATATAATGACGCGCCTTGTCCGGATCGTATGACCGAACAGGCAGATCAGTCGCAAAATAGCGGTTGGCCGGTGAAATCGGGTGATCATTACCAACGATACCATTGCCCCTTAAAACAGTTTTCAATAATTGTTCTCTGTCGATTGCGTGCTTTAAGGCCATTCTGACATTGTTGTCATCGTAGGGTTTCATATCGCAACGCATGGGGATCGTGAAATGCTTGGTCCCATTGGTTTTAACCACCTGAAGTTTTTTGTTTCTTTTAAGCAAGTGTACTGTTTTGCGATCGCAGCGTGGAATTAAATCGACCTCACCGGTTTGTAAGGCGGTAGTTCGGGCATTGGGATCATTTATGCTGATAATTTCCACTTCGTCAAAATGGGCGCGACCCTTTTTCCAGTAGTTCGGGTTGCGGGTAGCCAGCGAATGTACACCCGGCTCCCAGGATTTCAGGATATATCCTCCCGTACCGATAGCCTTTTCCCAATCCGCACCTGATGTTCCCGCCGGTGAGATGGTCAGATGATAATCGCTCAAAAGGTAGGGAAAGTCAGCATTACCCTCCCTGAGCATAATGCTAATGGTATATTTGTCATCGGCTTTGATCTCGGTGATGGGCTCTACGATTACCTTGACTGGAGATTTGGAATCCTCGCCTCTGTGGTGGTTGATTGAGAACACGACATCTTCCGCATCTAATGATTTACCGTTGTGAAATTCAACCCCCTTGCGCAACTTGAATATCCATTTTTTGGCATCCGGAGTTGCTTCCCAGCTTTCGGCCAATTCTGGAATCGCATTGGATTCATGGTCGATTTCCACCAGGCAGTTCCGGCAGTGCCATGAAACGGTCTCCGGGACCAAATTCGAGATGGTTGCCGGGTCTAGGGAATCGGATGTTTGGGAACCTGGAGAACCAATCCTCAGGCGTCCACCTTTTTTAGGCGCAGCCATGGCTGTTTTTGCCGTTAAAATCGTGGGCAGCATGGCAGCCGCACCCATGGCCGAAACACGGGCAATAAATTCTCGACGTGTAATTTTTCCATTTACCAGCAATTTTTCGAGCGCCTTTATTTCTTTCATGATGTACCTCCTCTCAGTTGGTTGTGGGTGTTCATTGCTAATATTTTCTGTCCATCAACCCGACTCATGTACGCAACAGGTTACGGCCCGGGCGAGCACCGGTATGCTCTGAATGATCGATCACCAGGGTACCGTTCACGATCACATGCTCCACCCCCTTGGCATACTCAAACGGTGGTAAATCGGAGGCCCCCTCATCCAGGTTGGCAAAGTCCAGCACCGCCACATCGGCAAAATAGCCTTTACACAGTAGGCCCCTATCGCGGAGTCCGAAATGTGAGGCCGGCATACTGGTCATTTTCCGAATGGCATCCTCCAGACGCAGTGTTTTTCTTTCACGGACATGGCAGGTGAGAAAATGGATCATGCCCCCATAACTGGCTTTAAACGGCAAGGCTTTCCACAACGGGCTGTTAAGGTCGCTGCTGATGAAGTCGGTTTCAAGGCTGAACAAAGGGTGGCCGACCATTTCGGTCACATGTGGTTCCGTGAACATCAAACTCACCGCAATCAGATCGTCCATGCCGGCACCGGCGGCGGCCATGATGTCAAAATAGCACTCCCAGGGGTCCTTGTTCCAAAGTTCGGCAATTTCTTCGAAGTTCTTGCCGACAATATCCGGGAAGGGTTTGTCCTGAACCATGGTCACCCGAAACCAGTCCCCGTTGTGTATAAAGCGCCAATACCGGTCGCATTCTGTGCGTAGGCGTTTGCGCACTGTCGCATCCTTCAGTCTCATAGCAGCTTGCTCCGGCCCATCTTCCAGCACCCAGGGGGGCAGGATGGCGGACAGTTTGCCGATACCCTCTGCATAACCAACACAGTCAGTTTGAATGTCAAAACCATTTTCACGGGCATGTTCCAGTGTATCCACCGCCCGATGCCAGGCTCCCTGGGGCGCATTGGTATTCACACGTACATTCAGATGGGAAAGCTGTCCCTTGATGCCACAATGCTTAACAATCTGTACGAACTCATCCACCGCCGGCTGAATGTGCTCGTCATAGTTACGGATATGGCTGGCATACATGCCATCATATTCACCGACAATTTTAACCAACTGCTTTATTTCATCCGTTGATGCCTGGCGACCGGGTTCATATTCGAGTCCGGTTGAAATCCCCAGAGCCCCGGCATTCATGGCCTCCCGCACATGGTTTTCCATGGCCGTCATTTGATCTGCTGTGACCTCACTGCTTGGCATGGTGGCTCCGACTGCCGTTCTGATTGCGTTATGACCAACAAAATAGGCCAAATTTTCGGCTGTTTTCATTTGGGCCACTTCATCTAAATAGTCGGCAAAACTTGACCAGTTTACCGGGCCGCTGTAGGCGAATTGTTGCAGCGTTTCTTGGGCGTTAATTCGAGAATTGTCGCTTAGCGGCGCCATACTGAAACCGCAGTTGCCGATTATTTCGGTGGTGACACCCTGTCTGACTGTACTTTGCATTTCCGGATTGGTGTGAATGGTCCAATCCGTATGACTATGACAATCAATAAACCCAGGGCAGACAACCTTCCCTTTGGCATCGATGATGTGCTCTGCCTTGGCTTTAGGCAGATGCTCCAACGCCACGATGCGATCACCCTCAATCATCACATCAGCAGGATAAATGGGATTACCGGTTCCATCGGCCAACCAACCATTCCGAATTAGGATGCCCATGACGCCTCCATACTCGCTGGCAAAAACGTTGAGCGGATTTTATATAATCTCTTTTTCAACTTCTGAAATAGACTGGTCAAGTATAGACACGAGTTTATCGATTTCATGCTTTTGGATAATAAAGGGCGGGGCCACAAGGATGTGATCGCCTTGGTTACCGTCTACACATCCACCACCTGGATACAAAACCAAGCCATTCATAAATGCCGTTTTGGATATCAAATCAGCGATATGCCCTCCCGGTTCTTTCCGAAAAGGTGCTCTGGTTTTCTGGTCTTCCACAAATTCGATACCCCATAATAATCCCTTGCCACGGACATCGCCAACAATCTTGTGGGAGTATAATTTTTTCAAACGTTCCTCCAGGTATCCGCTGAGCTTTGCAACCTGAGCAATCAGATTATGCTTTGCCACGTAGTCGATCACACTGCATCCGACCGCTCCTGCCATAGGGGTTCCTGAATAGGTATGCCCCGGCGCAAATATTCCTTTTTTGCCGTCTTTGAGGACGCTAAAAATTTTTTCGGAAATAATGATGCCTGCCAGCGGATAGTAGCCAGCGCTGGCACCCTTGGCAAAAACGATCATGTCCGGTGTAACCCCCCAGTGCTCAATGCCGAAATTCAGGCCTGTTCTACCGAAACCGGTCATCACCTCGTCAGCGATGAACAAAATGTCGAATTCATCACAAATTTCGCGGATGATTTTATAGTATTCGGGCGGAGGTACAACAGCACCGGCAGATGCGCCGACAACCGGTTCCGCAATAAATGCGCTGATGTATTCTTCGCCAATCAAATTGATGGTTTCCTTAAGACGATGGGCGCAGACAATGTTGCACCCTGGGTATCGGCTGTTTTCTGGACAATGGTAACAGTTCGGTAAGGGTATCTTCGGGTAGGGCAAAAGCGAGCTAACAAAATTTTTTCGCCGCTGTACATGTCCGCTCATGGATAAGGCGCCCATGGTGATACCATGATAACTCAACCAGCGGGAAATGATGAGTTCCTTTCTAACCCGACCAATCTCCAAATAATATTGATGGGCGATTTTGGCCGCCATTTCAGTGCCTTCGGAACCGCTGGACACAAAAAAGACCCCTTCGAGACCATCCGGAGCCATCGCGGTAATAAGCGTAGCCAGCTTTTCACTCGGTTCACTCGTGAAATGAGACCTAAAAACATAAGCGACTTTCTGCGCCTGAGTTGTATATGCCTCGCCAATTTCTTTAACGCCATGGCCGATATTGCAAACGACGGGGCCAGATGTCCCATCGATATATTGTTTGCCGGATGTATCATACAAATAAATTCCCTCACCCCTTTCCACCATAGGCGCAATAGAACGAAGATTATAATGTAGAAAATTGCTGTTTTCGTGATTGTAATCCATGGCAAAGTCTCCCAAGAATATGTAAATCATTCAATTTTTACTAAAACGTTTCAGTTTATTGACATAAAAAAATAATATACACTATCTTCATTAACGCTTATATCCAAACATTTTGTATCCACAAGTGTTCCGAATAACGAGTTCCG
The DNA here is from genome assembly GCA_964633115.1 of uncultured Desulfobacterales bacterium. Lineage (GTDB taxonomy): Bacteria > Desulfobacterota > Desulfobacteria > Desulfobacterales > B30-G6 > B30-G6. Next base: position 1,274 of record CAZWEO010000083.1, on the reverse strand, counting down.
CATCCAAGACCATCTTTTCAACCATATGCGGCACCCTTTCTTCTATTCTATTGATAAGGAGTTTAACACCCATGGATCCCATTTCATATTTTTTCTGGCTAATTGAGGTGAGTTCAATTCCGGTCAAGGCCCCTATCTTGATGTTATCGACACCCATTAAGGCAATATCTTTTGGAATCTCCAATCCTGAGCTTAATATAGCCTCACGTGCACCCAATGCCATGTTGTCATCATGTGCAAAAACCGCAGTTGGCGGATTCTTGCTATTCATAAGGCGTTTACAGATCAAATACGCTTCTTGATGGGAATAATTCCCAGCTTTGATATAACGTTTTAATATCTTCAACCCAAATTTTTTTAACGCCGCTTTACTGCCCTCTAAACTTTCAATGGCATTGGAAGCATTTGGTGATCCGGTAATTATCGCAATTTTGTCGTGACCCAGTCTCCAAAGATGCTCTATGCCTTTATATCCTGCAGAATAATTATCCATAATAATGTATTCTGCTTTCTTTTTTAAAGAAGATATGAGGGGTATTCGATTGATACAGACAAAAGGGATTTTCTCATCGATCAAGAATTCTATGTGGGGGTCTTCAGCAACAACGGTTGATATGATAATACCATCTACACCCCGTGAGCGAAGCATATTCAGATAATTTTCTTGCGTTTTTGAATTTCCATCCGTTGTGCAAAGAATGGTGCTATAGCCATGTTTCTTGGCACTATCCTCTACCCCCTTGGCCAGTTCAGCAAAAAAATGATCTGATATATCTTTAATAACCAAGCCAATTAGATAACTTTTTTTGTTAACAAGCGTCTTAGCGACAAGACTTGGCTGATACCCAGCTTTTTTAGCGATCTCAACGATTTTTTGACGTTTTTCGTCTCCAATACCAGGACGGTTGTTTAGTGACATAGATACAGCAGCCACGGATGCGTTCGCCATTTTAGCGACATCTTTTATAGTTACGCGCTTATTCATCTCGGTATTGTTGCAAAAATAGTATCCTAAATAGCTTTGGAAATTTTGATTTTTAACTGAAACGTTTCAGTTAAATTATAATACAGAATGAAAAGTGTCAAGAAAAAAATGTTTTGTATTTAAACAATTATTCTTTCACTTTTATGATCTTTTCAAAACAATGGATTTTTTCAATGATCGTTGCGATGAGTTCGTTGGCTACTATACCGGTTGTCATAAATTTTCATGCTCTAGCGCGCACAACGAAGCATGAAACATCTACTATTACAATATATTTGATATTTTCATT
>CAZWEO010000082.1:0-23289 GCA_964633115.1 uncultured Desulfobacterales bacterium | reverse complement strand
TGGTTTTAAAGCTGTATCCTACGACAAATTAAACGCAATAATCATCGAGGCGATCAAAGAGCAACAAGAGACCATCAACCAGCTTAATGCATGACTTAAGGATCTGGAAAAGAACAAGCTTTCGGAAATAGATGTGCTGAAAAACCAGCTCGCACAACTTCGCTCGTTGGTTGAAACCGTCATAGCGCAAAATACCAAGACCGATGGTAGCATGTCTTTGTTTTCGTCTAAAACAGCTCTTTTAGAGACGTCTTTGACAAATTAAGAAAAGCCCGCTTGTTTCAGGGCTGATAAGAGCCGGTCCACCACGGCATGGTCTTGGTAAGGCATGCGCTCGCGCCAGAATTCCAGGCCGGCTTGGGGGTTTTGGGCCATGAAGTTGACGGCTTCTTCACGGGCATCGGCTTCACGTCCCAGCTCCATATAAGTGGCCACCAGAAAAAAGCGTGAAGGGAAAAAATCCGGATTGTGGGTCAACGCTTCCCGAAGGCTGGTAACGGCTTCCTGAAATCGACCACTCAGGTATAATGCATGGCCCAGACTAAACAGGTGGAAAGCAGGCAGCAGCGGATCCAGGCGTAGGGCCTTTTGAGCCAGCTTCACAGCCTCCTCCGGTTGGCCGCAAAAATTCAGCACATTGGCGAAATCGGAAAGTATTTCAGCCTGATTGTACTGATAGGTTTCTAAATTTTTAAACAGATCGATGGCCTTTTGGTGCTCTTTTTTCCACAGATAGGAATTGGCCAGCAGGCAATAGGTCGCTTCATTGGCTGAGCCACCAGTGGTTATTTTATCGGCCACCTCAGCAGCAAGATTTAACGATCGCACATCATTGGTCCAACCCATCATCCACTCGGTAAGGAAGGTCCAGCCGTATTTAGTGTAGGCCGAGGTGTAATCGCCGTCAAGCTCAACGGCCTGTTCAAAGAGTTCACGGGCTTTAAGATTGTGCTCTGGTGAAAAGCGGTTGTAGAGTTCCATCCCCCGCAGATAATAGTCGTATGCCAGGATGTTATCCGTATCCCGATCCTGTAGTCGTTGCTGTTCCCCTCGGCCGATTTTGACCGCCAGCGTGGTCACAATGGTTTGGGTTACCTCATCTTGCAGGGCAAAGATGTCTTGCAGTTCGCGGTCATAGCGATCTGCCCAGATATGCCCACCGCTGGAAGCATCCACCAATTGGGCTGTGACGCGCACACGTCCGCCGGCTTTGCGGACACTGCCCTCGAGGACATACTTAACCCCCATTTCCCGACCAACATCCTGGACATTGACGGCCTTGTCTTTATAAGTAAAGGACGAATTGCGGGCAATGACAAAAAGGTTGTTGACCTTGGAGAGATCGGTGATCAGATCTTCGGTGAGGCCGTCCGAGAAATATTCCTGCTCGGAATCACCACTCATATTGTTAAAGGGCAAAACAATGATGGATGGTTGATCCGGTACTGTGGGTGACTCTGACAGGATACTCCCGCTGGTGCCTGCTTCCGTTAGCACCTTGTATACCTGCACCGGTTTGGCGATATTTTTAACCTCGATGGCTCCCATATCACGAAAGTCAAATTCCAGTTTGTTCTGGACCTGGTCGAACATGCTGTGAGAAATGCAGATGCCACCTGGGTCAGCCAGACTTTCGATGCGGGCAGCAATGTTGACGCCGTCGCCATAAATCCGGTCCTCATCCCAGATGATATCGCCCAGATTGAGCCCAATCCTGAAATGCATCTGCCGTTCGATTGGCAAGCGGGCGTTTTCTGCCTGCAGCACTTGCTGGGCCATGACGGCACATTCCAGGGCGTCAACGGCACTGGTGAACTCGGCCAGCAGGTTGTCTCCGGGAGCGTCCACCACGCGGCCGTTAAAGTGGGATACTTGGCCTGTGATTATGGCACGATACTGCTTTAGGGTTTCTACCGTGGCAAACTCGTTGTTTTGCATTAAGCGACTGTAGCCTTTAACATCCGCGCTTAGGATTGCAGATAGTCTTCGTTTAGCACGATCCATTGCTTGTTCTCTTTCGGGGCATCTAAGGCCCTACAGGCGATTGGTTTGCCCACATATTGATAGAGTATTCCACAGCTTGCCGTTTTTAGCAATAATAAGCACTAGATCAACAAATGGGAAGTACTTTCGTTTGGTACGGTCATATGTTACAGATCGCTGGCCGGCTTGACCGGTACGGGCTGATGTGAGATAATTCCCTCTAGGTTCCTTTTAGAAGGGTGGCAATCGCCTGATCGATAGTAGTTAACCAAGTAAACCCCAAGGTTCTAAAGTCGGGGCAAAGCATCCTTTCAATTGAAAGGGAAGGGGGGCATCGTGGAAAAACACATCATGAATTACGAAACCCTGCTGAAGGTGACCAAAGCTTTATCCATGTCCAAAGATCCCAAAGAGATCATTCGGATTTCCGTTGAAAGTGTAACGGAAACCCTGGATGTGAAAGGCTGCGCACTCTATCTGGTTAACGCGGAAAACAATGAGTTGGAAATGGCATCATCTTATGGTTTGAGCGATGCCTATCTTTCAAAAGGCCCCGTAAGTGCTTCGCGATCGGTGGCCAAGTCGCTCACCGAGGGACCTGTTGCGATCTATGATGTTCAAGACGATCCGAGAGTTCAATACGCGGACGAGGCCCAAAAAGAGGGTATTGTATCGATTCTATCGGTACCTATTTATGTGCGTGGGACCGTGATCGGTGCCATGCGGGTGTATACCTCGGAACACTGGGAGTTTACGTTGGATGATGTCAATTTTGTTCAGGCTTTGGCCGAGATAGCGGGCATCGTGATCGATTTAACCCGCTTGGTTGAAGGTCAAAATGCCTATATCGATATCCTGGAATCATTAAAAGATTCCCGGGAAATGTAATGTCTGAGTTTTTCGGAAACAGGGACACGGACAGGTCAAAATCTATATGAAGAAAATTCAAGTTGATCCAAAAACATACGATGTCATCATCGTAGGCGGTGGCCCAGCCGGTTTATTTGCAGCCTACTACCTGAGTGAACATTCAGATTTGGATGTATTGCTGATCGAGAAAGGCAAGAGTATTTCGCGTCGCAATTGTCCCATCAGCGCAGAGCAAGGCTGTATTAAGTGTAAACCTTGTAATATCCTATGTGGTGTTGGTGGCGCGGGTCTTTTTTCGGATGGCAAATTGAACTATATTCACAAGTTGGGCAAAACCGACCTGACCCAATTCATGCCCCAGCCGAGGGCAGAAACCCTGATTGAAGAGACCGAAGCAATTTATAACCGTTTCGGCATGGATGGCCCGGTTTATCCCACCGATATGGCCGCAGCCAAAAAAATCCGCAAGCAGGCCAAGCAATACGGCATTGATCTTCTAATCATCCGACAAAAACATTTGGGGAGTGATTGTTTGCCCGGCCATATCGAGGGATTGGCAAAAGCAATTAAATCCCAAGGCATCAGCATTCATACTTCTGAGGAAGTTAAAGAGGTGATTGTCAAAAATGGTGCTGTCTCCGGGATTTTAACCAACCGAAAACGATACAAAGCCCGCAATATCATTCTGGCACCTGGCCGGGTGGGAGCAGATTGGGTTGGCAATCTGGCCATGAAGCATGGCATTGGTCTGGCTCAACGTGGTATCGAAGTGGGTGTGCGCGTGGAAGTTCACAACGACATCATGCAGGATCTCTGCGATATCATCTACGATCCCACGTTTTTTATTCAAACCGCTAAATATGACGACCAAACACGCACGTTTTGTACCAATGCCGGCGGCTATGTGGCCCTGGAAAATTACGCCAGTTTCGTGTGCGTCAACGGACATGCCTATTTGAATCAAAAATCAAACAACACCAATTTTGCTTTTTTATCCAAGGTTGTGTTAACCGAGCCGGTGACAGACAACCAGGCCTATGGTGAATCCATTGGAGGCCTGGCGACATTAATTGGCGGAGGTCGGCCGATATTGCAGCGTTTTGGCGATTTGAAACGCGGTCGACGGAGCACCTGGCATCGGGTTCGCAAAGGCTATATTGAACCGACGTTGAGCAATGTGGTCTGCGGTGATATTGCCATGGCCCTGCCAGAGAGAATTTTAACCAACATAATCGAAGGTCTTGAAAAATTGAACTTCGTCGTGCCAGGCGTATCCAATGATGAGACTTTGTTGTATGCCCCGGAGATAAAATTCTTTGCCACCCAGGTTGAAACCGATGAGAACTTAGAAACCCACGTTAAAGGAATGTATGTGGCTGGTGACGGACCAGGTGTAGCTGGCAATATTGTCTCGGCCAGTGCCACCGGTTTGATTCCAGCCAAGGCAATCCTCTCGAAGCGATAGGTCTGTGTTTTAAAACCTATCTACAATATTCCGATAGACAGTTTCATTACTTAAAAGGGGCCGAGGATTTCAGGGTTCAAGTGATAGCATTCAGCTTCGAGCTATCAGCGGCCTAACAGCCTAATAGTCTCACGTAAACCTTTGAATCCTTCTTTTTCGAGAGCAATAAGCGATGTAAAATATTAATTTGATTCATCGTTTGGTAAGGCAAACCGCGTAAAGATAAACGCCGTAATTAGTCCGGCGGCAATATGCCAGATGCCCCACCAGCCCACCAGAATGGCCATGCCACCCAAGCCTCCAAAGAAGTTGAATACCAGCACCAGGCCTAAACCTGAATTTTGGATACCGACTTCGATGGCAACAGCCCGGGAGTCGCGTTCCGGCAATCGAAATAGCCGTGCCGACCAATAGCCGACATTAAGAGCCAGGGCATTGTGTATCAGCACCGCTAGCATGATCAGGCCGATAACTTCCAGAAATATTGACCAGTTGGCAGCCAAAGCTCCCAAAACAATCAGGATGAAAAAAACCAGCGTAAAAATTTTGAACGGTTTGCGGACCCGATCGGCCAGGTTTGGGAAGATCCGAGAAAGCAGCATGCCCGCAGCCAGTGGAACGCCCAAGATGATAAAAACAGTGAAAAAAACATCCAGGGGACTCAAACTGATCTTTTGGAGTATGGGGGCGGTATCTGGATTGAGGCTGCCCCAAAAGGTCAGATTAAGGGGCGTCATAACGATGGCCGCCATGGTCGAGACGGCGGTCATGCTGATGGAGATGGCTGTATTGCCCTTGGCCAGGTAGGTCATCAGGTTGGATAGGTTGCCGCCCGGACAGGCTGCTACAAGGATCATCCCCAAAGCGATGGATGGTATCGGCTTAATAATCAGCGTCAGCAGGAAGGTGAAGGCTGGCAGCAAGATAAACTGGGCCGCCAAGCCAATAGCTGGCGCTTTGGGTGCCTGGATAATGCGTTTGAAATCTGCCCATTTGAGATCAATGGCAACCCCGAGCATCATTAAGCCGATGGCGATGTTGATTACCAGCAATGTCTGGGCATTGAAGTTGAGGCGAATCTGGTCAATACTTAAAGGGTCCATATATAGGTCTCCGCAAAGAATTCTACGCGTTAGTGAGTTTTGGGGATACCAACATCATAATGTACAATATTAATGTAGGGTTCGAGGATTCGAGGGTTTAGCCATTAGCGTATTAGGCGTTTAGACTGTTAGACCATTAGCTGCTAACAGCCTAACAGTCTTCAGTCTAATAGCCTGATCCTCCTTGACTCCTCGAACCCTTGGATCCTGGTGTTATTCCAACTTCCCTGTCCGGGCCGCAGCCCAGAGCCAATTACCTGGCGGATCCACATTGGCTTCCGGGTCCACAACAGCATGAATAACGGCAGGTAAGCCGGAAGCTACTGCTCGCTCCAGGGCTGACCGGACTTCTGTGCCTGTTTCCACGTATTCACCATGACAGCCCATGGCCTGGGCCACCTGATCGTAACGAACCGGGGCGTGGTCATGGCAGAACCAGTCGGCCTCGCGACCCCATTGCCGTAGTTGGGCGCTTTTTTCCATACCATAGGCCCCATCCACGGCAACAATCATGATAATAGCCAGCTGGTTGCGCACGGCTGTTTCCAGCTCTTGCATGTTGAAGCCAAAGGCGCTGTCACCGCTGACGCAATAGACTTGTTTGTCTGGAAATGCCAACTTGGCGCCGAGGGCATAAGGCAGACCGGTTCCCAGATGGCCGTAGTTCATGGAATAGACCACCGAGCGCTGGCGGCGGGCAATATGGTAATGAATATCCCAAAGGGTGGTGTTGCCACCATCCATGACAAAAATAGCATCTTCATCGAAAAAATCATTACAAGCCGTCAGAATTTGACCGGTCAACATGGGTTTGCGCTGCATATCGGCCACCAGCTCGTCGAGTTCTTTTTGCCAATCATCCTGCAGCATGCGCAATTCGGCTATTTTAGGGTGCGTCGGGCGCGATTCGGTCAGACCTTTGACCGCCTCATTAAGCTGTTTCAATACGGTGCGCGCATCCCCAACCAAGGGGATGTCCGTGGGTCGGTTAAGGCCCATGTGGGTTGGCTCTGAATCGATTTGGATCAGGCCCTGTTTATCGGGTTCACCAAACATGGGTGGTTTGCCCCACATGTTCAACTCACCCAGCCGGGTTCCCACAGCCAGAATCAGGTCTGCTTGGCTATTGGCCACGATGCGCGACATGCAGGTGGGGTGGAAACTGAGTTTGTGTGTGTCCGCAATAATTCCCCGGGCCCGGATGGTTGCCGTGACCGGACATCCTAAGTGTTCGGCTAACTGCAACACTTCTGCTTCAGCACCGGCCCGTTCGGCACCATTACCGCAATGAATATTAACCAGATCAGCCTTTACAATCATTTCAGCAGCCGTGCGAATCAGTGCCGGGTCTGCAGGTTGAGAGGATGTCACTCGGTATTGCTCAGGAGGCCAGATACTGACATCGGCATCGTTACCTTTTTGTCCGATAATGTCTTCGGGTATGAGTACATGCGTGGGACCCGGTCGGCCGGACGTGGCCATTCTAAATGCTTGACGGATCATATCCGGGATCCGGTTCCAATGATCGACTTTGCCGTTCCATTTGACGGCCGGTCTGAAAATATCCAGGTGCTGACTAACTTGCATACCACCTTGATGAACGTAAGAATCGGACATTTCACTGCGACGGGTGGTTGTGATGGCCACCACCGGGCTTCCTTCAGCCTGGGCGCACATAAGGCCTGACAACAAATTGGCTGCACCAGGTCCGGCACAGGCCATGACCACGGCTGGTCTTCCAGCAACCCGCGTATAGGCGTCGCAAGCGTGCGCAGCTGCCGCCTCGTGACGGGGAACGATTAACTTGATACCGAGTTCATCCCCCAGCCTTTCGATGGCCTCGATGACCATCATGTAAGTTCCATCCGTGATGGCGTGGATATGGGCAATGCCTTCGGCATGCAGGCATCGGAGCAGTAATTCGCCACCGGTTATTTCGGACATATTCTCTCCTCCTATTCTCATTAGTAAAGTTTTTATTTTCAGACTGATTATTTTATATCAATGTTTGAAAAAAGGATTCAAGGATTCGAGGGTTCCAGGATTCAAGTGATTCCGGGTTGCGGGTTACGAGTATCGAGTTGCTGTCAGCGTTAGGCAACACGCAACATGTAACGCGCAACCCGCTGTCCCTCGAACCCTGGTCTCACAATTCCATTGTTTGCCCCCCCGTAATATTTAGCGCCTGCCCAGTCATATAGCTCGATTCACTGGATGCCAGAAAAGCGACCGTGTTGGCTACTTCATCAGCCGTCCCGAAACGGCCCAAAGGAATTTCGGCGGCTTTTAGGGCCATGCGCTCTTCTGGGGTTGAATCCAGGAATTGGGCTTCCAGGTCAAAGCGCCAACGGGTAAAATCGGTCATGATGATTCCGGGGCAAATGGCATTTACGCGAATATTGTTGCCGGCTAGTTCCAGCGCCATCACTTTGGTCATCATCAACACAGCTGCTTTGGCAGCGGCATAGGCCCCGTTAAACAGCGGTGGCTTTTTGGCTGCCTGGGATGCGGCATTGATAATACTGCCGCCCTGTTGCATCATCAAAGGCACAACAGCCTTGGATACCCGGAAAACACCATGAAGATTTACATCGATGGTTTTCATCCAGGCACCTTCTTCATAGCCATGAATGGTATTGGGTACCCCAAATACGGTACCGGCATTATTACAGAGGATATCGATGGTACTAAACTCGTTTGCCAGTGTTTGGCCCATATTCTGGACAGACGTCGGGTTGGTAACATCCAGGCTTAAAGCCAACGTTCGGACCTGATAGGTATCTGCCAACTTTTTGGCCAAGGTGGCAAGCTGAGCCTTATCGCTCGTGAGGAGCGGATTGTTATCCTCTGCTTCAGCCAGATCGGCAAGGGCGACATTGGCACCCCATGAGGCCAGCTTTTTCGCAATGGCATAGCCGATGCCCGCGTCTTTGCCGGCACCGGTAATGAGGGCGTTTTTGTCCTTCAAGTCAGCGTACATGATTCCTCCGTAATTAGAATACCATAACCTCCATTTTGTCGGCTAATGCGTCGCGGAATGTAACAGCGTCATTGTTATCGCCCACAATAGCGCCGTAGTGCATGGGGATGGCCAATTTGGGCTGGATAGCCAAAGCTGCTTCGATGGCCTCTGCGGCAGTCATAACATAGGTGCCGGATACAGGCAGCATGGCAATATCAACAGACAAGTCTTTCATTTCCGGTATATGGTCACAGTCACCGGCATGGTAAATTCGGACACCATCGATTTCGACAACAAAACCGAGCCATCCATTGGCCTTGGGGTGAAAATCTTTATCGGTATTGTATGCCGGCACGGCTTCTACTGCCAGGCCATCGAGTTCAAGGCGCTCACCGGGCGTTAGCACACGAATGTCTCCGCTTAACTTTTTCGCGGAATCCTTTTCGGTGACGATGATTGTCGAAGGCTGTTGTACTTTGACGACATCTTCGGGTGAACAATGATCAAAATGATCATGAGACACTAGAATCACGTCGGCCGGCTTGGTGTCTTGGATTTGGTAGGGATCGAGATAGATGCATTGGGATGCATCGATCCGAAAACAGTCATGACCCAGCCAAGCGATTTTATTTTTTATTGCTTCATAGCTCATGGTATGGCCTCCTTATTTGATACTGCGTATCAAGCTTTTTAGGCTGTTAGGTTTTTAGGCTGTTAGGCTATTAGCGCTAACAGTCTACAGCCTGATATGCTTCAGCCTAAGGTTTAAAGCCCTAAAGCCGGTGTCCAGATATAATAGAATCCCGGTGACAGTTGATGGGTTGGATCGGGGATACCCAAATCCAGCATGGGCTTGGTGGGCAGATGGGATCCGGTGGTCAGGGGATTGTATAGATTATCGTTGGGGAAAACCGTGCGTCGATAAACCACAACTTTGGCTTTTTCGGGGAGGCCAGATATACGCATGGCTTCGGCAAGGGCCTCATCCAGATAGCCCACACGATCAACCAGCCCCAAGCCCTTGGCTTCGGCTGCCAGATAAACCCGGGCCGTTGCAATGGTGTCGAGTGTATCCAGGCTTAGTCCGCGGTGCTTTTCAACCAGGTTTAGGAATTGGTCCGCCAATCCGTCGGTTACATCCTGTAGAATCAATTCTTCTTCTGCCGTGGCCTGGCGGAATGGGGATCCCATATCCTTATTGGGGCCAGATTTGCTCACATCCATAGAAAAACCGATTTTATCAATCAGCCCCGTGACGTTTGGTCGCATAAATACGACCCCCACAGAGCCGGTGATGGTGGTGGGGTGGGCAAAAATCAGATCAGCCGGTAAAGAGACATAGTAACCACCGGAAGCCGCGATATCCATCATAGAAACCACAATTTTTACCTGGGTGCGTTGTTTGAATGCCATAATTTCGTGGTATAGGATATCACTGCCGGTGGCGGTTCCACCAGGGGAGTCCACCTTTAAAAGCACGCATTTGATTTCTTTATCCTTTTCAGCCATGCGCAGCTGGCTGACCACTTCCTGGATCATACTCGGCATAGTCCGCAGCATGCCGTCATTCGGACTAGTGGAAATGATCCCACGTAAGGATATAATCAGAACTTTTCCTTTTTCCGTGCCTTGCAGTACGGATTCCTTCAAGGGATCAGATGCATCTGAAAAAAGTTTGACTTGGGGCGCGGCACAATTTGATATGCACAGGGCAGCCATCAAAAGTAAAAGCATCGGCCCAATTCGTTTCATAACCGAACTCCCTCTCGTTTTTAATTTTTAATAGTACAGTTTGTTTCTCTGGCCGTGTCAGAGATATTAGCCTATACCGATAGCTTAAGATTAAAATCGAAGCACGAATACCGAAATCCTAAACAAAATCCAATGACTTAAATTCTAAAAAAACAAAACACCAGGGCTCATGTTGAGGGTGCATGTTTGGAGAATTTGAGCATTCGGATTTAGAATGTTTACATGGATATAGAATTATATACACCTTTCCAGGGTAAGATCAGTGTCAGGTTTTCTATCTTTGTATATCCGCCTAAAAGTCATTTCCTGCGTTTTAACTTTTTTTCAATATAGTTTAGCTTGGCTTTAAGTGTATTGAACCGCTTTTCCATTTTCTGAATGTCCTGCGTATGGATTTGATAGGCTTGATTGAAGTTTTGAAGGTTTTGATTCATCACTGCTTCAGCTTGGTCAAACCTTTGGAATTGTAGATACATGCTTACAAGAACAAAGACCAAAGCCAAACCAAACACAGCGCTTGTATAGATGGCCCACACCGCAACAGGGGTTTCCTCCACACGATCCTTTAGATCTTGATAAGATTCAGATGTCGCCTTTTGAACACCTTTTCTTTTGCTTGTCTTAAGGCCGATTTCTACGCCCGCGGGAGGCATAATGCCAGCAGCGGGATTTTCCAAGATAGACAGATCGCTGTGAAGCAGGTTGGCTTGATTGAAAAGCATTTTTTCGCAATCATCTATGGATAGCACTTTTTCTAAAAACTGGAGGGCTGCATCCGCTCGGCTAAAGCCTTCCCAAAGAATTTGTGCTTTTAGAAGTAATGCCTCGGGGAAATCAGGATCCTTTTCGAGTACTTGATTGATATAGTTAAATGCGAGTGTATAGTCGCCATTGTCTTTGTTAAAGCGCGCCTGACTTAGCGAGCCTTGAAGCTGCTCACGGGTGGTCCAAACTGCTTCTCGGCGTCCTGAAATGAGATTGCTGGCCGCCCCGCCAGCTGCATCCAGCGAATACATGATCAATGCAGAAAGGGCTAATCCAAGAATGCCGGCCCCAAGGGCGCCACCTATGGCGCCATGCAAACCCCAACGAACATACCCCAGATAAAGCCCCAACAAGCATAAAAACGGGACAGCCAGGCCAGCCACCCGGAGGAAATAGGTGATGCTATTAAGATCGCGATCTTTGGCTGGTTTGTTAATCCTATTATCGGGGATTGGCATACTCTAACCTTTACTAAATTGGCGCGGGCATGTCAAAGATTTCCCATGTTGTTTATGCAGTGTTGATGTTAAATAAGCAGGTTAGGCATTAGAAGTCCGAAACAATCGCCGCCTTTAAAGTTTCGGCCAGAATGTGGAGACAGCCGGAATAAAAATGATCGGCAGCGGAGATGATTTCAAGGTCTGCGGCGGGATTCCAGCCGGCAAGCTGTTCTCTAACCATTTGCTCGGGTGCGATTTCATCGTGAGAGCCGGTGATGACGCGCTTTAAGTTAGGAATGGCTTGCCGGTCATCAAATTGCATAAAAGCAACCGGTGGTGAAACCATAACCATAGGGGTCGTGCCTATTTCTTGGGGAGAGAGTTGAGCATTGACCCAAGCCCCGAAAGAATAGCCGGCTATGTATCGCCTATCAATACCAAATTGTGATAGGTAGATTAAGGCCTTGCGTGTATCCTCAGCTTCTCCCACACCGTTATCATAGACACCCTGGCTTGCGCCAACCCCTCTGAAATTAAAGCGCAATGTTGAAAAACCTAGCTCCTGAAATACCTGTACAACAATCTCTACAACGGCATTAAACATATTACCGCCGTAGAGTGGATGGGGATGCGTTACCACTACGCCTTTGGGGCCAGCGTTGTACAAAAGCCCTTCAATTTTAAGATCTTTGGATTTAAACGTTATCGCCGTTTCTTTCATAATTTCACATCCGCCGGATAAGTCCCCAAACATGTCATGGAGAGGGTCAGTTTTTGCATTTTTTTCAAAACTTCCGCTATTTGGGGATCTGATTCGGAGCCTTCGAAATCCAGAAAAAAGCTGTAATTACTCGGTTCCGAACGCAAGGGCATGGATGCAATTCGGGTCAGATTGATATTGGCATCTGCAAACAAACGCAGAACACCAAAAAGGCTTCCGGCTTTATGGGGTGTTGCAAAAATAATAGATGTTTTGTCCCCTTGTTCAGCATATGGCTGTTTGGAAATCAGGAGGAAACGGGTGGAATTGGCTGGCGTGTCTTCAATTTTTTCTTTGATGATTTCAAGATTATAGAGCTCAGCACTCAGCGAACTGGCGATGGCTGCGGCTGCTTTCGGATTTTCTCTGGCTATCATTTTAGCTGCGCCGGCTGTATCGTAGTAAGGTCTGGGTTCCAGCTTGTTTCGATTCAAAAAGCCACGGCATTGCGCCAATGCTTGTGGGTGAGAATAAACCAGGCGGATTTCGCGATAGTCCGTATCCTCGGTGGCCAGCAGGCAATGCCGGACAGGTACATGGACTTCACCAATCACCTTAAGTGATGTCGTGGTTAACAGATCATTTACTTGGGTCACGGCCCCCTCAAGCGAGTTTTCCACAGGAACCACACCAAGATCCAGATGACCTTGTTCAACACCTTGAAACACGTCCATAAATTCCATACAGGGTATGTATGCTCCTTCCGGTACCAATTTACGAGCAGCCACTTCTCCATAGGCGCCATGCTCACCTTGAAATGCAACCAACGGTCGATCTTCATTTTGGAGGCGTTTACTTTCGGCAATAATTGTTTGCAGCAATTGCTTTGAAAACGCTGTTTCTATGAGATCCAAATTCAACCTTTCAATTTTATCCAGGATCTCTTGCTCTCTTATAGGATCACTGATTATTTCTTTAAACTTTTTAGAGCGCAAGGCCAGACCCATTCTCTCCTGGAGCATGACCAAAAGTTCTTTGTCGATTTTATCAATCCGTTTGCGAATTTCTTTTAGTTGCATAGGTCACCTCTGTGGGTTCTAATTATCATAAATTATGGTCTTGTAAACAGCTCAATTTTCCGGTTTGGCTATATGAACCTGGCCGAGACAAGCTGTTTGGGATTCGTTGCATAATTAATGGCTAGCTATGCTCGCATACTGGTGTTGCAAGAATGCATGCAAGGGCCGTACGTGTGCCATTAGTCGCGTAAAGATATCTGGCGTCATGGATTGTTCTCCATCACACAGCGCTTCCTCTGGTTTGGCATGAACCTCAATCATCAACCCATCACAACCGGCCGCCACTGCAGCCAGACTCATGGGTTGAATCAAACTGAGCCGGCCGGTACTGTGGGTTGGATCGATGATAATGGGTAAATGGGTCAGTTCTTTGATGGCAGGCACCGCGCTCAAATCAAGCGTGTTACGGGTATATTTTTCAAATGTTCGAATACCTCGCTCGCACAAGATTACATCTGGATTACCCTCACTTAAGATGTATTCAGCACAATTCAGCCATTCCTCCAAGGTCGAGTGCATGCCTCGTTTCAAAAGGACCGGCCGTCCAGCTTTACCGACTTCCTTGAGCAAAGCAAAATTTTGCATGTTGCGTGTTCCGATTTGAAGGATGTCGACATACTCGGCAATCCAACTGACATCGCGCGGATCAATGACTTCGGTCACAACGGGGAGGTTGGTCTCGTTTTTAGCCTTTTCCAGAATCTTCAAACCTTGGAGACCCAAACCCTGAAAGGCATAGGGCGAAGTGCGCGGTTTGAAGGCTCCGCCTCTCAGTATATTCGCGCCGGCTTTTTTAACAGCCTGCGCTGCTGCTAGCATCTGTTCTTCATTTTCAACACTACACGGTCCGGCAATAACCACAAGACCGGAACCAATGCTAGTATCGCCGATCTTGATGGTGGTTCGTTTCCCAGGTTCACCTGAAGTGAGTTTTAGGTTTTTCATACAAGCGACTCCTTTCTATCAACAAAAAACCCCGAGAACGGAATTCTCAGGGTCATAAAAAACCCCGAGTGGCCTGACATGTCCACCCGGGGTGCTTGGCAAATATAATTTGTCAGCCAACCGGATCGACGCCTCTAAAAAGAAAAAAGAAGCGTCCGAAATAATAAAATGGGTCTGTGCTGAAATGGTTTGTATTCAGGTTCATGATTTTTCCTATCTGAGGCCTAGGCATATGTAAACCCAGGAATCTTGTCAAGCACAAATTATGACTTGACCGCTTAGTGGGTTTATTAGTATGAATTCCAGATATTTAAATTTAACAGTTTCCTAATAAGGCCCAACTTCTGTGTTGTGCTGCATTTCGCAAACAATCAACGTACAATAAGTACGCCTCATGATTACGAAATTTGCACGCCTTGAATTTGGACTTTTTAGGAAACCGTCCGGGTATGATTTTTTGCGGTATTATCAAATCTTGCTACCTGAAGCTCGCTAGAAATTGGATGAAATAGAATCGCAACCATGAAAAGCGTAATGATAGTTGACAATGATCCGGTCATGCTAGAGGTGATCGCCAGCCTTTTAAGGGATCATGCTGTATATTTCCGTATCATCAAAGTTGAAAGTTGTGCCAAAGCAATCAAACTGATTGACCGTGTAACTGCCGATTTGGTGATTACGGGCTTGCGGATTCCAGAGGGCGACAGTCTGAAATTGATTGAAAAATTGAATCAATCCTACCCAGAGGTAATTCGGATTGTACTTACCGACGTGGTCTCACCAACACTAAAATCCAAGATTGATGCGGTGGGCGTCTCAGCCTATTTGGAAGAACCCATCAATATGGATGAATTGACCGAATTGTTGCTGTCAGAGTTGAAAATAGACTATGGCGGCCGTATTCGTGGAATTAGTCTTTCCTCATTTACGCAAATGCTGGAACTGGAAGGCAAAACCTGTACCTTGACTGTGCGCCGCAATCGCCAGACTGGGGAGCTATATTTTAAAGAGGGCGAACTGGTGGCAGCAAAACTCAAGGACCATGTAGGTAAGCAGGCGGCCATCGATATACTTGCCTGGAATAATACCCTGATTGATGTTGATTATGCGCGCATTAAAAAGGAGCGCGAGATAAATATCCCCCTAATGAACCTGTTGCTGCAAAGCCATAAAGCCGAGGATGAGCGCAAAGTCAAAACAGCTGAACAGCGACTTCATCCACGCTATGATTGTAAGATCTCCGTAGACTTCGATATTAGCGATTGGTCTTATGAAGGTGTTGTCAGTAATATCAGTATGGGTGGAGTTTTTATAGAAACCCACCAACCTGTCACGGTTGGTAGTGAAATTATGCTGGCCTTGACATCCCAGGACGACTGGCGTCATTGTACCATCAAAGGGACGGTTGTGCGCAGAGACGCCAGCGGTTTCGGGGTCTTATTTAATGAGTTAAGTCTTTATCAACAACAAGTGGTACAATCCTACCTTAAAGCCGATCAGAGTGAAATAATTCTCGATGAATAGGGCTATGAAATAAACGCTAAATAATATCACGTTGATAATCTAACAAAATGTGAACACGCTGCGTTTTTTCTTCCTGCCACCGTTTTCGATATCGATATCGATCTTAGTGCTTATGGGCCCAGATGGAGCGATAGTCAAATTGGCCCAATCCGATGATATTATACTTGATAATCTCGAAATTGGGGCTCAAATCAAAGTCTCGCGGGACGATTTGGGAAAAATGCCGCATGATTAGCTTGGAACCATAGGGGTCACACATTTGGGGATTGTCGAGATCTGCGGCTGGCAATAAAGCCGGGACGATCGGATAACCCACCGATTGGAAAGCTTTGGCAATCATACCAGAGCAGATAACTTTATAGTCAGAACATCCACCCAAACAAGCTTGTATGGTTCTTTTTTTGAAGGGATTGATGGCCGCTGGCAACAGCATTAGCGCAAGGTCCAGAATATTTTCGTGGTCATAATGCTTACCCAAGTTGCTTGCTACCCCGTCGACAACTTTATCGAGGTCCTGGGCGGTGATGCCATAAGGCCGGCAAATCCTGATGTTATAATCCCGGTATTTATTTATGGGGACGACGATGACACCGTTGCCGGCATCGGCTTCGATGAGCACATGATCCCGGTCGGCAGGATCCAAACCCGTATTGGGATCAGTGGGGATATCATTGCCGCCATCAATGAGTTTGTCACCCACATACATGGCAATATGGCTCCAGGAACTTTGGGTCAAAACCTGAATGATGCGGCTGACTTCCGAGCGTCCTTCCACCAGCATAACATCACCGACTTGAATGACCTTTTTTAAATTGGTCATATTATTGACGATACGCTTTTCGTATGGGCGGGTGCTAGATTCCATCCGCTGCAGCAAAATTCTTCCCAGCGACTTGAGAAACCCTGATTGTTTTTTCATTGGTTTGGATGGCATGTTGCACCTAACTATTTATGTTGAAACGGCTTAAATTGCTCCAGAAATTGACATGATCAGCATCGAAGGCGTTTTGCCAATTCCGATAACGTGGTTTAATCATATTGGCCCCCTTTTAATCCAAGCTGGCTGCTGATAGTTTATTTATCTTGTGGTCGTCTTAAATGGTTAATGCTTACAAACTGTTATAAAATACCGCTCTGGTGTAAGGATATATGAAAATTTGCGACCAATAAATCAAACGCGATGAATTAACACCATCAAGTTAGGAGGTACAGTATGAAAGCATATAAATTTATTCTAATTAGCATCGTTAGCATAATCAGCATTCTGCTTATATCCAATGTCTGGGCATCAGGAACCGGCCGGACGCTGGTGCTTGAATCGACAGCGCAACACCCGGAGGCCAATGGCACTGCGCACATCGATGGAACGCACGTCAACATACAAGCACGCGGCCTCAAACCGAATGCCGTATACACAGTTTGGTACGTCAACATGAAACCGAAAAAAAAGGCGATGGGTGCTGGTGAGGCACCTTATATGTTTCGAACAGATCCATGGGGAAATGGAAATTTCAGTGGACCTATAAACGAAACACCATTTGGGAAATGGGCCATGGTCATGGTCGTGCTACATCCCAATGGCGACCCCAAAGATATGCAGAACATGGTTGGGGCATTGAAAGCGCCACTCTCATAGATAGCTATCAAGATCCAAGCCACCTGCCTGCGATAGTCACGCGGGCAGGTGGAAATGACTCCTCCAGAAAGTGATCTATCGATTTAACAAAAGGCATTTTCAAATGAAAAAATATCTACCTAAAATAGTACTGGTAATTGTTGTGATGATATTGGCTGGTTCTTTTTTTGCGCTGGATTTGGGGCAGTATTTCACATTAGAAAATTTGAAAAATCAGCAAGAGACATTTAGGGCTTACTATCAGCAGCACCAAGGCCTGACATTATTGATCTATTTCAGTATCTATGTGCTTATGGCAGCGCTTTCATTGCCAGGTGCGGCGGTTATGACACTGGCCGGCGGCGCTTTTTTTGGCTTGTTTGCCGGCAGTATTGTGGTTAGTTTTGCTTCCTCGATTGGCGCAACCTTGGCATTTCTGGTTTCCAGATTTTTACTTCGCGAGAGCGTGCAAGGCAAATTTGGTGAAAAATTAGCCGCTATCAATCAGGGCATTGAGAAAGACGGTGCCTTCTATTTGTTGACACTTCGTCTGGTGCCGGTATTTCCGTTTTTTGTCATTAATTTGGTTCTGGGGCTAACGCCCATACGTGTCTTGGTTTTTTATATTGTGAGCCAGCTGGGCATGTTGCCCGGCACAATCGTTTATGTCAACGCGGGAACCCAACTGGCCAAGATTGAATCTCTGCAAGATATTCTTTCCCCGGCCTTAATTTTATCTTTTGTGTTACTGGGCGTCTTCCCATTGATTGCCAAGACCCTCGTTGCCACCATAAAAAAGCGGCGAGTCTATGCCAAATGGCCCAAACCTAAGAAATTTGACTATAATATGGTGGTTATCGGTGCGGGTTCGGCGGGTCTGGTTACATCTTTCATCGGTGCTGCCGTGAAGGCTAAAGTTGCCTTGATCGAAAAGCATAAGATGGGGGGTGATTGTCTGAACACCGGCTGTGTTCCCAGCAAAGCACTGATTCGTTCCGCCAAAATGATTTCCTACACCAATCGAGCCAAGGAGTTCGGTTTTAAATCCGGCCAGCTGGACTATAATTTTTCGGATGTGATGCAGCGGGTTAAAAACATTATCCAAAAAGTTGAATCCCATGATAGTATCGAGCGCTATACCGATCTGGGGGTCGAGGTCATTCAAGGTGAGGCCAAAATCACTTCACCTTTCAGTGTAGCGGTAAATGGTCGTGAATTAACGACCCGTAACATCGTTGTGGCCACGGGGGCACGTCCGTTTATACCGCCCATTGCCGGATTGGATAAAATTGAATATCTGACTTCCGATAATGTATGGGAATTGAAAAGCCTACCGAGACGCTTGGTGGTCCTGGGTGGTGGCCCCATCGGATCCGAGATGACCCAGACCTTTGCACGCTTGGGTTCCCAGGTGACCCAAATTGAGATGATGCCGCGTATTATGATCCGAGAGGATGCCGATATCTCCGCTTTGGTTCAAAAGAAATTCGAAGCGGAAGGTGTGCACGTGCTCACCGGCCACCAAGCCAAGGAAGTACGCGTTGAAGACGATCGTAAATTTTTAATTTGTAAAAACGAATCCGGCAGTGTCGAAATTGAATTTGATGAAATTCTGGTAGCTGTGGGTCGGGCCGCCAATGCGAAGGGTTTTGGTTTGGAAGAACTGGGTGTGATGTTGCGGTCAAACGGAACCATTGAGACCAATGGTTTGTTACAGACCAATTTCCCCAACATTTATTGCAGTGGCGACGTGGCCGGTCCCTATCAATTTACACATACGGCCGCGCATCAATCTTGGTATGCTTCGGTTAATGCCCTTTTCGGCCAGTTCAAACGGTTTACAGTGGACTACCGGGTCATCCCCTGGGCGACATTCACGGATCCAGAGGTGGCTCGGGTGGGTCTAAATATTCAGGAAGCCGATGAACAAGGTATCCCGTATGAAGTAAGCGAATACGGAATCGATGATTTAGATCGTGCCATTGCCGATAGTGAGGCCCACGGCCTCGTGCGGGTGTTGACCAAACCGGGTAAGGATAAAATCCTGGGAGTAACCATCGTAGGCGCGCATGCTGGCGATCTGATTGCCGAATATGTATTGGCCATGAAACATAACTTGGGATTAAACAAAATTATGGGAACGATCCATATCTACCCCACATTGGCAGAAGCCAACAAATACGTAGCTGGTAAATGGAAACAGGCAAATGCGCCCCAGAAGCTGCTGGAATGGGTGGGAAAATATCACGCCTGGATGCGGCATTAGAGACTACTTCAGCATGCTAATTTTGCAGCAGCCTCTTTCAATTCGAAGTCAACTAAAGGAAAGCATTATGAAAGCGAAAGCGTTCTCTAGTAAATTTAAAATCACCATATTCGGCAGCATAATCTGGGTTTATCTAATTGCTGTGGGTAGTTTAGCCTGGGCGGCACCTGATCACAGCATTTTTGGTGATTTATTAGCAAAATATAATCAAGCAGGCGTAGTGAATTACGCTGGATTTAAGTCAGAAGAATCCAGTCTAGATAAATATTTAGGTCAATTATCCAGCATTGACCCTGAGTCGCTTTCTGCATCAGATCGTTTTGCCTTTTATGTCAATGCCTACAATGCTTGGACTATTAAGTTGATTCTCAGTGCTTATCCAGGGCTTAAATCCATTAAGGATTTGGGGAATCTATTTAAGAGTCCCTGGAAACGAAAATTTGTGGTCTTAAATGGCAAAAAGGTCACCTTGGATCATATTGAACATGATATCTTGCGTCCGCAATTCAAGGACCCACGGGTACATTTTGCTGTCAATTGTGCCTCGGTTGGTTGCCCCCCATTGTTTAAGGAGCCTTTTAAAGGTAGTCGTCTGGATCAACAACTTAACACCGCCACAATGGCCTTTATCAACGACAGGCGCTACAATCGACTCGAAGGTAACACGCTTTATGTCAGCAAAATTTTCAAGTGGTTTAAAGAAGACTTTGACCGCGATATTATTGGGTTTTTTGAACAATTTGCAGCGGATGAGATGAGATCTATGATCAAAGATCGTCGCGCTACAATCCAAATTGTGTATTTGGATTATGATTGGGGGCTCAATGGGAATTGACTTGTGACTTGCAAAATTCGATCAGCTTGATAACTTAGAACCATATCTGTTAACTAAGATTATCATCTGATCATGCAAAATATCCCCCAAATCAAACCGGATGAATGGGTCGATCGATATGGCGATGCGCTTTATGGCTTTGCTTTATCCCGGGTTAACAACAAACAGACTGCTGAAGATCTTGTTCAAGACACATTTATGGCAGCCGTCAAATCACAGAGTAGGTTTAAAGGACAGTCATCTGAGAAGACGTGGCTTTTTGGCATTCTCAAGCATAAGGTGATCGACTATTATCGCAAAAACAAATTAATGGTCTCTTCAAAAGATGATTTGCGGGAAATGGACAATATGGATAGATTTTTCAAAACCGACGGGAGTTGGCAATGGCGACCGGCCGATTGGCGTGCCGATCCCGGCAAATCCCAAACAGTCAAAGAAGCACTAGATCATTTTTACCAGTGCCTGGCGGGTCTGCCGCAAAAAACGGCAGATGTGTTTGTCTTTAGAGAAATTGATGGATTGAGTACAAAGGAGATTTGCAAAAATCTAGATATCACCCCATCGAATTGTTGGGTGATTCTGTATCGGGCACGGGTTTTACTACGAACGTGCCTGGAATCTTTAGGCTATGGTCGTCCGGATGAGGGGCACACATGATGAATCATTGGATGTTTCGCTGCAAAGATGTCAGCCATAAGGTATCCATGTCAATGGATATTGCCTTACCACTGCATCAGCGTGCAGCCATTCGATTTCACCTGATGATGTGTCGTTATTGTGCCCGATTTTCACGTCAACTAAAGATGCTACGCAAATTGAGTCTTCATCCAGATGGTGACTTGCCCCCAGCCGAATCCACCGAAAGCCTCTCCCAAGACGCCAAAGAGCGCATAAAAAATTCCATGAAACAAGTTTAGGGACGTTGTAAACTTTTAAAGTTATTCGTGCAGTAGCCAACAATTCAATTTCAAAAAAATAACTTTAAAAGTTTACAACGTCCCTAATTTTGTTTACTCATAATGACAATTAGAATGCCGCCTAAGGTCAGGAATGCGGAGAGGATTAATCGCAGGGTAATCAGTTCGGAAATTAAAACCACACCACCTAACGCGGCGATGATGGGGACAGACAGTTGCACCACAGCGGCCTGGGTGGCAGTGAGTCCCCTCAAGGCCGTATACCAGATAGCATACCCGATACCGGAAGTGATACCGCCGGATAGGGCTGCGAGCATGATGCCTTCAGTCGAGACGTGCATTTTAGGAAAGGCCAGGAGCGCCGGAATGATGACCAGGGGAACCGAACGGAAAAAATTAAAAGTTGTATCCGCCAGTGGGTCTTTGGTTCCTCTGCCACGGAGTGTATAGATTCCCCAGGCAATACCCGCCATTGCCATCAGAAAAAATCCGCTCAAGGATGGTGCGGTCACACCCGGCAGCAGCAAATAAACAAGTCCGCAGAAGGCCAGCCCCAATCCCAGCCATTCCATGAGACGTAGCCGTTCACCCGAAATAAGTGTCAGCACAATCATGGTTATTTGGACGGCGCCAAACAAGATCAAAGCGCCTGTACCGGTGGTCAAGCTCACATACGCAAATGAAAAGGTGATGGCATACAAAAACAGCATGGCGGCAGCCAGCCAACTGCCACGGCCAGATGAAGTCTTTTTGCCCATGCTGCATCCAAAAATTGCCGTTAGTACCAAGGCGCCGGACAACAAGCGAATAGCGGTAAAGGCAGTGGGATCGATGCTGCCCTGGCCCAGTGCCAACCGACATAAGACGGAATTAGCTGCAAAGGCAATCATGGCCAGGCAAGTGAAGAAAAGCGTTTTCATGCCGCTGTTCTATTTCACAAATGAACACGGGGGTCAAGTTGCAGCTTGGTGGGTATTCTGATAATTATAGAAAGGTGAGCGACTGATTGGTTCGATAGTTTAAGAAATATTTATAGTCAAAGATCTTTCAGCCTAATGTCTTTTGCCATTGTGGTTCTCTTTTTTCGAGAAAAGCACTGATGCCCTCAATGCACTGGCCGCTCAAGATGGTATCGGCGGCCTTTTCGCGTTCCAGTTTACGGGCGACATCCAAAGGCAGGTCTAGGCTATCTGATATGATCTGCTTGACGGCTTGAATTGCGCGTGGGCTGTTTGCTACCAGATCAGTTACATACTGCTCAACTTGTTGCCCGAAATTTTCAGAAGGAAATACATGATTCACAAGGCCCAAGGCCAGGGCCTGGTCTGGGTCAAGTATTCGCGCCGAAAAGATAAGTTCTTTAGCCCTGGATGGTCCTACTAATCGCGCCAAACGGACAGTTCCTCCCAAATCTGGAATCAGCCCGAGACGTGTCTCCTGGAAGCATAGTTCAGCATTCTGACTGGCAATGCGGATATCACAGGCTAGGCAAAGTTCTAAACCCCCACTGTAACAGCTTCCATTAATCGCCGCGATAGTTGGGAAGGGCAGATCTGCCAAGACAGCAAGAATTTTCTGCATGTAGGCAATTCCTTCTAATATGGTTTGACGATCGTTTCCCTGAAGGGCCTTAAGGATCCGGGCTATCAGCGGATCAGTCGGATTCACATCGACACCTGCCGAGAAAATTCCTGCCTGGGTACCCGTGATAACTAAGGCGTGGATATCCGTTCGGGAAGCAAGATCTTGGAAATACGTATCAAAAAGTTGCCAACTTTCAGCATTGATGGCATTCTTTTTTTCTGGCCGATTAAAACGGATATAAGCAATCTCGTTTTTTCCCTCATATAGTATCGGTCGATTTTCTTTTGGCATGTGTTCTCTCCCAAGCACGATTTTTAAGATTGGTAAGCAATGGTTGCACAAAAATATTTTAAAGACAATTATTCATAAAATCGGATCTACGATTTTATTCGGATTGACTTGTGGCCAGTATCGACATAGTGTTTGATGAAATTTTCCCCAAGTGTCATTTTTCGGTTAGATTCCTATTTTGGGGGATGCTAAG
>CAZWEO010000081.1:0-23359 GCA_964633115.1 uncultured Desulfobacterales bacterium | reverse complement strand
TATGCTGTGGGCAGATTTTGAAGCAATTTTCTGCCTACAAAACGCAAACGGAAGTATGGTCAAGGACAACTTCAAGGATGAAAGGCAGCTTCCCATCACACCTTTGGCCCGGAAAATAATCGGGCCCATCAATCAAACCATTCAAGTGTTCCGATCAAGAGACTGGCCGGTTATTTTGGAAGATTGTTCGGCTGCTTATTCATTGGATGTACATCAACAAACCCTGGACTTGTATCGCCGCAACCCGCTGTACCCGCTATTTCGAGTCATGACCTCCGACGCGTTGTTAACAGATCTCAAATCAGAATCCACAGAGCGTATCTGATTCCTAAAATAATATAATTTCAAATAGTTACTCAAACAATAGACTGAGTGCGGTGAAGCCGCCACAGTTAAAATCGCATGGCGGTTTTAACTTGACTTAACCGTTTTGTAGCTGTAATGTAGCTTCAAACCTTGGTATCTTCTTTTAACTGCAATTTAACCTACTTCCCTGAAAAATGTAAGGAAAAGACCATGCACAAATTACTAACTGATGAGCCAGGCAAAAAAATGCTGTTACTTGGCAACGAAGCTATTGCCCGCGGGGCGATGGAAGCAGGTGTCGCTTTTGCATCAACCTATCCGGGAACACCATCTTCTGAAATATCTTTGGCCCTCTTCCAAATGTCCCAAGAATGCGACCTTTACTTTGAATACAGCACCAATGAAAAGGTGGCCCTGGAAGTTGCCGCCGGCGCTGCCAATGCAGGGGTCAAAACCATGTGCATGATGAAGCATGTGGGTCTAAACGTTGCCGCCGATCCCCTCATGACCTTGGCATACGTGGGCGTTAAAGCGGGCATGGTGGTCCTGACTGCCGACGATCCCTTTATGTTTTCCAGTCAAAATGAGCAAGACAACCGGTATTATGGCAAGCTTTCGGGCTTGTCTATCATAGAGCCTTCTTCGGTGGAAGAGGCCAAGGAAATGATTCCTTATGCCTTTGATCTTTCAGAGAAATTGAAGGAACCAGTACTTTTCCGTACAACCACGCGCATCAACCATTCCACCGGTGTTGTAACCCTGGGCGCCATGCAGCCCAGAAAAACACAAGGTGATTTTACCAAGGATCCCTTTAACCTCGTCACCGTACCGGCTGTTTCACGCAAATTACATGTGAAGCTCCTGGAAAATATTAAAAAAGCCGAAGCAATTTCGGAAACAAGTGAGTATAACATATTAAACGGACAAGGTCCCTGGGGTATTATTTGCAATGGCGTGAGTTACAACTATGTTTCCGATGCCATAAAGGATCTGGAGATCACGGATAAAGTGGCAGTTCTGAGAATCGGATTTTCGAATCCCCTCCCGGAAAAACTCATCAAAAATTTTGTTGCCGATCGCGAAAATATTTTGGTGGTGGAGGAAGGCGAGCCCTATCTGGAAGAAGCTGTCCGATCCTTTGCTCAGGAAGCCCAGAGCACAATACCGATTCGAGGAAAGGCTGAAAACTTATTCAGCCGCTTATATGAATTCAATCCATCCCAAGTTAGAGAAGTCGTCGCTAATTATTTCGGTGTAGGCGTTGAAGTCGCCCAAATACCGGATCTTTCCGATGTACCTGAAATCCCCCCACGACCGCCCAACCTATGTGCCGGCTGCTCGCACCGGGCTACATTTTATGCCGTGCAGAAAGCCATGGAAGGTGAAGAGACTGTCTACCCCACGGATATCGGTTGTTATACCCTTGGGTTTTTGCCGCCTCTATCCATGGGCGATTTTCTAGTCTGTATGGGATCCTCGGTAAGCACGGCCTGCGGCTTTGCTCAAACCACAGACAAAAAGGTGATTTCTTTTATCGGGGATTCCACCTTTTTCCACTCCGGTATGACGGGATTAGTAAATGCTGTTTTCAATAATCACAATTTTACTTTGATGATTCTGGACAACAGCACAACTGCCATGACCGGCCACCAGCCGCATCCGGGTGTCGACATGGGCAATTGGAACCTGGCCGACTATGGACGCGTATCCATTGAGGAAGTCGTCAAGGGAATCGGTGTGAAACACGTTAGCGTCATCAAACCATTTAAGATTCGAAAAAGCATCGAAGCCATTAAAGAAGCGGTGGCATATGAAGGCGTATCCGTTGTAATATCTAAAGAAATCTGTACTTTATATGCAAAAAGCTTGAAACAGCTTAAGGAGCGGGCCTTCCAAGTTACCGATAAATGCAAAGACCACAAGGATTGTATTACCAGCCTAGGATGTCCGGCATTCTATATTGAGGATGAACGCGTTAAGATCGATGCAGATTTATGTGTCGGCTGTGCTGTTTGTGCCCAAATATGCCCGGAAAATGCCATATTACCCTTAAAATCGGCGTAGCGATTTTAAGGTTGGCGACTACGTCGCTTCATTTTAAAATAAAATTAAGATTGGATAAATCATGGAAACAAAAAAATTGATCATTGTAGCGGTTGGTGGCCAGGGAAACCTGCTGGCTTCAAAGGTTCTTGGTGAGGCGGCCTTGATTTCCGACATCCCCGTTCGGATGAGTGAAATCCATGGCATGGCCCAACGGGGTGGCGTAGTAGAATCGGCTGTTCTTTTTGGTGATGTCCAGAGTACCATTATTTCTGATGGTGAAGCCGATATTTTGGTCGGTTTTGAGCCTTCGGAAACTTTACGCGCTTTGAATAAATGCAGTGCAAACACAATCGTGATTACCAATACAGCCCCATTGCCGCCGTTCACAGTCGGTATCGGCATTGGTAAATATCCGGATATGAAGGAACTGCAAAGCCTAATAAAAGCCAAAACCGCAAAATTTATTACATTTGATGGCTCTGAACTTGCCAAGCAGGCTGGCAATCCCATGTCTCTGAATATCGTGCTATTGGGTGCTTTAATTCAAACAGGTATACTGCCCTTATCCGCCGATAGTATCAGACAAGCCATCCGTTCGACCACAAAGGCCGCTTTTCTGGATATCAATATCAAAGCCTTTGAATTGGGATTTGCAGCCGCAGAACAAGCAGCGGCATAGGACATGGACATTTAAGCAAACCGGACATTACAGATAATACTTGAACATCGAACACTGAACATTCAACATCGAAAATGGAAAGACTATCGCTACATAGTTAATGGCATCGCGGATCGAACTGACTTATTAGTCTAAATGATAGAATACCACATTCGATGTTCAGTGTTGGATGTTCGATGTTGGAAGTTAGTCAATAAATTGTCCTCGGACAAAAGATCATATTCACTAGATTTCAAAAATGATTTAAGATGAAACGTTTAAGAAGGAGGTAGCATATGCCTTGGAACAAAGAATTCGAGTGTATGCCGGTTGAAGAGCTCCAAAAATTCCAACTGGAAAAATTGAAAGAAACCGTTGAATGGGTATCCAAAAAAGTTCCTTTTTATCAAGAAAAATTCAAAGAAATGAATTTGAAACCAAGCGATATCAAAAGTGTGGAAGATATTGCCAAATTCCCGGTAACGGTTAAAGAAGACCTGCGTGATAATTATCCCTTTGGTTTGTGTGCCGTTCCCCTAAAGGATGTGGTCCGGGTGCACGCATCCTCCGGGACAACCGGTAAACCCATCACCGGGCCCTACACGTTCGAAGATTTAGAACAATGGACCGAATGTATGGTCCGAAATTTTTGGGCTGCCGGCGTACGTCCCGAAGATGTGGTTCAGAATGCATATGGCCATGGTCTATTTACAGGTGGTCTTGGCTTTCATCAGGGAGCTAGCGGGCTTAAATGTACGACCGTGCCAACTAGCGCAGGCTTAACCGAACGCCAAATAACAATCATGCAAGACTTTGGCACTAATATCCTTTGCTGCACACCTTCCTATGCGTTGACCATTGCGGAACGGGCCGAAGAATTAAAGGTCGACATCCGTACTTTGCCGGTTAGAGCCGGCATGTTCGGTGCAGAACCCTGGACGACGCAGATGCGCAAGGAAATTGAAGAACGCATGGAAATCAAAGCCCATGAGTCCTATGGCTTGACCGAACTTGGTGGACCAGGCGTCTCTTTTGACTGCAAGGTTCAGGACGGATTGCATATCAATGAGGATCACTATCTGGCTGAAATCGTCGATCCAGCCACCATGGAACCGGTACCTTTGGGAGAAAAAGGCGAACTCATCTTTACATCACTGCAACGCAGAGCCATGCCGATGATTCGCTACCGCACCAAAGATATTACCAGCCTGCGGCGTGAAAAATGTGCCTGCGGACGAACCTTGATAAAAATGCAAAAGGTATTTGGCCGTACAGATGACATGCTGATCATCAGTGGTGTCAATGTGTTTCCATCACAGATCGAATCCCTGTTGCTGGATGTTGAAGAAGTTGAACCCCAATACCGCTTGGTGGTTCGTAAAAAAGGCTATCTTGACCAACTGATTGTACAGGTTGAAGCCAAGAAAGAAGTATACGATGCCGGCAAGGAAAAACAGTCCGAAATCGAAGGCAAGATAATGGGACATATCAAGGGCAACATGGGTATCAGTGTGGAAGTGAACCTGGTTGAACCTAAATTCATTGCCCGTAGTGAAGGTAAGGCCCTGCGGGTTGTGGATGAGCGGCCTAAGCAAGAGCGTTGATCACAATGCCTTTGGCTTAAGATTTTTTCCAAACGAACCGCAGAATATCGAACAGGGAATGTCGGATTTCGAAGTCTTTTCTAATACTTCTGCGGTTCAAAATTTCCTATTCGATATTCGATATTTTTTTATATTAACAACGGATGTTGGATATTGTTTCGGATTTCCGATTTGGTAATTCGAATTTATAAAAGGGGGGAAGGAATGGGAGAAGATACAGCATTAAATCCCCAGAAATTCGCTGTCATCGGGGCCGGCCCGGTAGGATGTATCGCAGCCGCATTCCTGGCTAAAAACGGGTATGATGTTACCCTTTGTGATATTTTAGAGGAGCTGTTGGCGCCGGCTTTGGATCCAGGCATCACCATAGAAGGGGCTGAAAATCTAGTTCAACCGGTTGCCCGTGTCTGTCAGGCAGTCGATGAAATTGCCGACAGTCCACCCGATGTAATCATTATTACTGTGAAGGCCAATGCCTTGCCCCTTATTGTTTCGGCCATTGAAGGATTTTATCAGGCGGGCATGTCGGTTGTAAGCTGGCAAAACGGCATTGATACCGAGCTGGAAATATCCAAAACGTTGGGTGATAAAGCTTCCATGCGGGCAGTTGTGAACTACGGTTGCGGCCTAAAAGCACCCGGGCATGTCAGCATGCCGTTTCACCACCCACCCCACTATATTCAAGAACTCGATCCGGAATCCAAAGACGCTGCAATTGCAATTGCTAAGGCTTTATCCCAAAGCGGTCTCGAAACCGCACACACCGACCAAATCATTTCGATGGTATGGCGCAAAGCTGTCATGAATGCATGTATGAATCCTGTTTGTGCGGTCACGGGGCTTACCATGGCACAGGCCATGGGCGATCCGATTGTTTTTAACATTGTCGACAGTCTCGTTAAGGAATGTATTAAAGTCGCACGTGCCAATGAGATCGATCTCGGCTGGGATTTTTATCCGCACGCCATTGCCTATATGGGCAATGCCGGCAATCATAAGCCCTCCATGTTGATGGACATCGAAAATAATCGGCGAACCGAAATCGACTATATTAATGGCAAATTTGTGGAATACGGAGAGCGTGCCGGTATTGAAACACCCTACAATATCACCTTACGATCACTGGTTAAAGGATTAGAATCCAGATAATGCCGTCTTCGGAACCTATATATGCGGGTGTGGATGTAGGCGCATCTCGAACCAAGGTCGCGATCCTGAATGCCCATAAACGCCTCATAGGTCACGCGGTTCAAAAGTCAGGCACCGATTTTAGCGCGACGGCGAATCGCTGCCTGCAAATCTCCTTAGAGATGGCGGACGCCCTTCAGGAAGATATTCAACGGGTTGTATCCACCGGTTATGGTCGCAAGAATGTCACCTACACCCACGAGACCAAAACCGAGATCGGATGCCATGCCAAAGGCTGTTATCTTTACTATCCGACGGCCATAACTATTATCGACATCGGTGGCCAGGATAATAAAGTCATCAAGTTAGATGAAAGCGGCCGCCGAACCAGCTTTAAAATGAATCGCAAATGTGCTGCCGGTACAGGTGCATTTCTGGAAGAAATGTCACCCCG
Organism: uncultured Desulfobacterales bacterium; assembly: GCA_964633115.1. Taxonomy (GTDB): domain Bacteria; phylum Desulfobacterota; class Desulfobacteria; order Desulfobacterales; family B30-G6; genus B30-G6. The sequence goes on along the minus strand of CAZWEO010000081.1, from coordinate 17,163 downwards.
TCTGGACATCCCTCTGGAAGATATGGATGGACTGGCCAGACAATCCGAAGATATGGTCAAATTAGGCAGTTTCTGTACAGTTTTTTCGGGTACCGAGGTGCTGGAAAATATTAGACGCGGCAAGAAAGTAAGTGATATTATTAAAGGCCTGTTTTATTCGGTAACCAAACGAGTCATCGAAATGGATGCATTCAGTGACAAAGTGGTAATGACTGGCGGGGTTGTGGCCCATAATCCCTATCTGGTGACCATGATGGAAGAGACCATCGGCAGAACCATCAGTGTGCCGGAACACCCTCAACTGACTGGTGCCATTGGAGCGGCGATTTATGCCATAGAAGGGTTCCAGGATTCAAGGGGTCAAGGGGTCCAGTGAACCTAATTAACATCGAACATTGAACACGCAACATTGAACATCGAAGTAGCCAACGGCCAATTGCCAATAGCAGTTTAGCCTTTTAGCAGTGAAACTGGGATGCCAGGACGGCTATAGGCTTTCAGCTTTGAACGACACTCGAACCCTCGGCCCCTGGAATCCTCGAACCCTCGATATGAGTAATTTCGGGATAAGAGTTATAACCGCTGAATATACATTTAATGTGAATTAATCATTAAAAGGGGAATAATATGAATGACGAAAAGAAAATCAATATTCGACGTTTAAAAACGGCCCGAGACATGGGAAAATTCATGGCCGACTACTACTACGAACTGGATGAGGCCTCTAAGAGTGGTAAACAAAAAGTAGCGTGGTGTACCAGTGTTGGCCCGGCAGAGATTTTACGCGGCTTGGGTTATCTAATCTATTTTCCTGAAACTCACTCCGCCATGCTCGGCACCACGCGTATGGCTGTTGATTTGATCCCAAAAGCCAATGCATTGGGCTATTCTCCAGATATTTGTTCTTATCTTACGGCTGATGTGGGCGCGTTTCTGGAAGGTGTTACACCGCTTTCAAGAGCATTCAAAGGTATTGAGTCTGTGCCCAAGCCAGACGTGCTGGTTTTCAATACCAATCAGTGTCGTGATGTACAGGATTGGTTTGCATGGTATGGCGAAAAATTTAACGTCCCGGTTGTGGGAGTACATACCTACCGCGGCGTCAAAGATGTCACAGCATCGCATATTACCTCAATTGCCAAACAAATGGAAAATATAGTCGAGCCGTTGGAAGAAGTAGCCGGACGCAAATTCGACATGGATGAATTCAAACACGCCGTTGGACTTAGCCGGGAATGCTCGGATCTGTGGGAGAAATGCCTGGCAGCAGCTGCAGCTAAGCCCTCCCCCATTTCATTTTTTGATGCCACCACATTAATGGGGCCAGCCGTTGTTGGCCGCGGCACCCAAAGGGCCATCGATGCCTACAACCTGCTACTAGAAGAACTGCAGGAACGTGTGAATGCCGGTATTGGTGTTATCGATGACGAGCAGCATCGCATCTACTGGGATGGCATGCCGGTGTGGGGACGCTTGAGCATGCACTCCAAACTTTTTGCTGCCTTGAACGCCAACGTCATCGCCTCTACTTATTGTAGTTCATGGATTTTTTCGGCGTTAGACGCAGACGATCCATTTAACAGCATGGCTAAAGCCTATACCGAACTATTTATTGTGCGTTCAGATGAATACAAGGAAGACTATATCAAAAACAAACTCGACTTATTCGACATTGATGGGGTTGTCTACCACGATGCCAAGACATGCCCTAACAACTCTAATTGCCGCTACGGACTTCCTCAACGTTTGGAAAATATCACCAAAATTCCGAGCCTGACTATCAATGGTGATTTGAACGATCTGCGTCTGTTGTCAGATGAACAGACCAATACAAACGTGGAGGCATTTATAGAACAACTAGAAGAAAAATAAAATTTTTTAAATTTTATTGGAGGATATTATGCTGGAAAGTTTATTTCGACCCAAGTCAGTTGCCGTGATCGGGGCTTCTACCAAAGAATTGTCCATCGGAAATCGTGTAATCCGTAATTTAGTCGATTTTGGATTTAAAGGTCCGATATTTCCCATCAATCCAAAGGCGGATGAAGTCCGTGGCATCAAGGCCTATAAGTCAATATTGGATGCCCCCGATGACATCGATGTGGTTCACATGGTTATTCCAGCCAAGTTTGTTCCCATGGCGGTGGAAGACTGCGGCAAAAAAGGTGTCAAAAATATCATTATCAATTCGGGTGGATTCTCTGAAATTGGTCCCGAAGGCGAAGTCTATGAAAAAGATTTTCTTGAGAAGGCCAAGCAATACAATATTCGTGTATTAGGCCCCAACTGCCAGGGGATCATCAATAGCGATCCAGATGTCCGGGCCTATTGCAATTTCACCTTTACCAAACCGGATACTGGCCATATTTCCATTGTGGCTCTCAGTGGTGGTGTCGCTGAGGTCATCCATCAGGGTTTCTCAGCCATGGGTGTTGGTACGCGGATTTATGCATCCAATGGTAACGCCTGTGACATCACTATCCCAGAAATCATCCAATATCTCGGTGATGATGATGGCACTCGTGTGATTGTCACCTATGTTGAAGGTTTGCGGGACCCGGCTACATTTATGAAGGTGGCCCGTGAAGTCGCAGCCAAAAAGCCAATTTTGGCCATGAAAGCCGGACGCACCATGGAGGGGGCCAAGGCGGCAGCATCTCATACTGGTGGGCTTGCCAAGCAAGATTTAGCCACAGACTTAATTTTCAAAAAGGCTGGCGTCCTGACCTTTATGGATGAGGGCGAACTGATCCAAGCCGCAGCTGCATTTGCCTCCCAACCGATCCCCAAGGGCAAACGTGTGGGTATCATCACCAACACAGGTGGCCCTGCAGTTATCGCCACAGATATCCTGGTGGGTGCCGGCGCTGAAATACCACCACTTCCGGCTGAAACTGAAGCTGTTCTAAAAGAGAATCTTTACCCGGAAGCATCGGTAAATAATCCGGTGGATGTGTTGGCAACCGGAAATGCCGCCCACTATCGCACCTGTATGGATACCATGTTGGATGACGACGCTTTCGATGCACTTTACATAAACTTTGTAACCCCATTCTTTGTAGATACAGACAGCATTGCCAAAGAAATTGCTGCGGTCAATCAGCAGCAGCGGAAACCCATGGTTTGCAATCTAATGACGGATAGACGTCAATGGACCGAAACCGTCAAAATTCTCATGGACGCTCAGGTCCCCACGTTCAGTTTACCTGGCGAGGCTGCGCGTGCCATGAACGCTTTGGTTCGCTATCAGGCTATTCGGTCTCGTGACGTTGGAACTGCGACCTTGTTTGAGGATGTGGATAAAACCAAGGTGGCCAGTATTCTGGCTGCAGCTTCAGAGTCAGAGCGTAGTTTTCTAACGGCTGAAAATGCTTATGAAATTCTGACTGCTTATGGTATACCCTGCGCTGAATATAGCATGGCCTCAACGCCTGAAGAAGCTGTCGCGGCAGCTGAAAAAATAGGTTTCCCGGTCGTGGTTAAGGCCGATGCCGCCTCAATTGTCCATAAAAGCGACATGGGTGCCGTTGCTGTCAATTTAACGAGTGCAGCCGAAGTCCAGCAGACTTTGGCAGACATGCAGCAACGCCTCCAGGCAGAAGACCTCACCTTCCTGATTCAGAAATTTGTACCGGGAGGTTTGGAAGTTATTTTGGGGGCTAAGGCGGAGCCTGGATTGGGTCATTTGATCATGTTTGGCATGGGAGGCATCTATGTAGAGGTGCTCAAAGATGTGGTCTTCAACCTGACACCTGTTACCAAATTTGAAGCCCAGGAAATGTTGGATACGATCCAATTGGCGCCTATTCTAAAAGGAGTAAGGGGCCAGGCCGGTGTGGATCAAAAAGGTATCATACAGCTAATTCAACGTCTATCGCAGCTGGTTTCCGATCACCCTGCCATTCATGAATTGGATCTGAATCCAACCCTGGCCTTTGAGGATAGCGTTGTAGCCGTGGATGTACGCATTAGTATTTGAATTGTTATTTATTCTCGACTTTTTTTATAATTAAACTTTGTTATCATTCTGATAAATTTCGCAATAGGATTCAAGGGGTCCAGGATTCAAGGATTCAAGTGATAAGCTTAACGTTTCTTAAGAGTTAAATGTTGTTAAAAGGCCAATAGACTTCGGTTGATCGCTGGAATATTAAAATTATATGAGTTTGCGCCGCACGGTCGTAGCGAATTACTGATAGCGAGTAGCACACTTGACCCCTCGAATCCTGGAATCCTTGAATCCTATATTTCCACGTTACGTATTTGATGTGGGACGTAAAAGGGATTCCGATACCAATTAAGATAAAGAGAGGAAAAAGCATGACCGCCTGGATGAATTTGGGCCAGCAGCTCAAGATGAATGCCACTAAATACCCTAATACCATTGCGCTGGCCGACGAAGACCGTCGTTTTACTTATCCCCAAACCAACCAGCGTGTGAACCAACTCAGCCACAGCCTGCTTTCTATGGGACTGGAAAAAGGCGATAAGGTTGCGGTGTTTATGGAGAATAGTATCGAGATCGTGGAAATTTTCCTGGCAACCGCTAAGGCAGGATTGGTGATTGTTCCCATCAATTTCCGTTTGGTGGGCAAAGAGGTCGCCTACATTGTAAATAATTCAGATGCCAGAGCATTCTTCATTCATGATGAATTCGCCCCCATGCTTAACAGTATCAAGAAAACACTCACCAATATTCCTTCCGAGAATTACGTCATCATCGGGGATGCTGTTGATGGCTACAAAGAATATGAGCACTTAATCGCATCTGGTTCCGATCTCGAACCGATGTGTACGGTTGATTCTAAGGACACGTGGATTCTTATTTATACATCGGGTACAACCGGAAAACCCAAAGGAGTGGTGCGTTCACATGAATCGCATATTGCTTTTTATCTGATTAACGGTATTGATTTTGGCTTTAATGAGCATGATGTGTGCCTAAATGTCATGCCTTTATGCCATATTAACTCAACTTTCTTTACTTTTACTTTTCTATACATCGGGGCAAGCGTATATATCCACCCGGCCCGATCCTTTAAGCCTGTGGAAATTCTCGACATCATTCAAAAAGATAAAATTACCTTCATTTCGTTGATCCCGACGCATTACAACCTGATGCTCAATATTGCTGATCAAGCCAAAAACTATGACATAAGCTCGATTAGAAAATTGCTCTGTTCCTCGGCACCCGTACGCAAACAGATGAAACTGGCCATCATGGATTTATTTCCTGATGTGGATCTATATGAGGGATATGGTTCCACTGAAGCCGGCATTGTTACCGTGCTAAAGCCGGAGGATCAACTTAAGAAATTGGGATCCATTGGCCATGAATCACTGGGAACGGATTTCATCAAGGTTCTGGATGAAAACGGAGACGAAGTGCCCACTGGTGAAGTCGGTGAACTCTACTCACGCGGTCCGATGCTTTTTGATGAGTACTACAAATTGCCAGACAAGACTCAAGAAGCTTTTCAAGGGGAATGGTTCAGTGCTGGCGACATGGCTCGTAAGGATGAAGATGGATTTTACCAGATCGTTGACCGCAAGGATAACATGATCATAACTGGTGGTGAAAATGTTTATCCCAGTGAGATCGAAGAGGTTGTCGGTAGCCATGAATGTGTTTTCGACTGTGCCGTGATTGGCATGCCGGATGACAAATGGGGCGAGAAAGTTGTTGCCGTGATTATTCCTAAGGAAAACGAAGATGTGGAACTGACCGAAAACATGATAGTCGATTGCTGTCGCCATCAGATGGCCGGTTATAAGCGCCCCAAGGAAATTCTCTTTATTAAAGAAAACGATATGCCACGCACACCTACGGGTAAAATACTGCATCGCAAATTGAGAGAGAAATTTAAAAAATAAAAGATTTTTACAGATCAATAAATCTTTTATAAAAGGAGGAAACAAATGCTAAAGAAAGCTTTCATCCCCTACGGCGGCTATTACAGTACGCCATTCTGTCGCTGGCAAGGTAGCATGCAGAACGAAAACTCCATCGTATTGGCTGCCGACACATCCAAACGCTGGCTTAAGACAAAAGGCTATGATGCAGAGATGTTTGATTATCTGTATCTGGGTATTACCATCAGCCAAATGCATCAATTCTATGCAGCTCCTTGGGCTGCTGCCTTGATGGGTGCGGGACATGTGCCCGGAATTTCACTGAGTCAAGCTTGTACGACCGGTACAACCTGCATCTACCAGGCTGCTGTGGGTGTCGAAACTGGGCTGTATAAAAACGCCTATGTTATGACCACAGATCGCACCTCCAATGGCCCCCACACTATTTGGCCCAATCCCAAAGGTCCGGGCGCAGAAGTAATATCTGAAAACTGGCTGATGGATAACTTCAACGCCGATCCGAACGTGGGTCTACGCATGGTGGAAACAGCTGAAAATGTTGCCAAGGAAGAAAACATCAACAAGGAAGCCTGTGATGAAGCAGCCTTTAAGCGATACGAACAATATCTGATGGCCTTGGAAAATGATCGTGAATTTCAAAAAAGATATATGTTTGGTGCCGAAATCAAGCTTTCCAGGAAAAAAAGCATTCTCGTTGATGAGGATGAGGGTATCATGCCCACCACTGCCGAAGGGTTGGCAAAACTAAGACCATTGATACCAGACGGTGTGCTCAGTTTTGGTGCCCAGACCCATCCGGCAGATGGCAATGCCAGCATGATTGTCACAACTGAAGAACAGGCCAAGGAATTAAGTTCCAATCCAACAATTCCCGTTCAGGTTATGACCTACGGTTTTTCCAGAGAGAGAAAAGGCTATATGGCGGCAGCACCAGTCCCAGCAACCAAAGCTGCCTTGGACAACGCGGATCTGACTATTGGTGACATGGCCGTCATCAAATCGCACAACCCCTTTATTGTCAATGACATCAATTTTGCCAAACAATTAAATATCGATGTCAATAGCATGAACAACTACGGCTGCTCCATGATATATGGTCATCCCCAAGGCTCCACGGCCACACGACTGATTATGGAAGGAATTGAAGAAACCGCCATGAAGGGCGGCGGGTACTTTCTATGGACCGGGTGTGCGGCTGGCGATTGCGGCGCAGCACTTATCCTCAAAATCGGAAAATAAATTTAAAGCCCACAAATTTATTTTCAGTAATTTTTACAAAATTAAGCCCCGAAGTATTTTGGGGCTTAATTTCTTTAATAACAAACAGAATGGGTAGTCGATAGTTGGCACAGCGAATGCTATTTTGCCCTTCCTGTCATTCCCATGAAAATGGGAATCCAGGAGATATGTTCTTAGCTCATGTACGCACACTAAAAAGCATTGACAACATGGATACAAGCTTGAAATGAAGTGTATTTTATGCGACGGAGTCGCATCCCATAAAAAATGCGCAGCATTTTTTATTTGGGCAAACGGTTAATTGAAACAATATCAAATTGCCCGTCTTGAAAAACTATCTGATTGAGTGCTGCAGCTCCTTGAGAGATTAAAAATAAATCATTTAGCGGTATCAATGGCACGACTTAAATCACTGCAATATATGGCATCGAAAGTTATTGGGGACAGCTCTTTTTGCCACCAACGAGCCTGCTTGCGACCAAGGTCACTCAAGGAAATATCGGTCTGACCGATATAGCGCTTTTCAGCACTTTGTACAGTGGCACCATGGCGTAGGAGATAGAGCATGGGGTTTGTAGCGTTTGTTGGGTTTCTTGAGTTCATTGTGCTGTGCAGTGAAGCTGTGTTAAACTACATGCCTAAAGTAATGTTCTTTAAGGTTCTTGTTCGTCATCGATTTTTGGTTTTTTTAATGATTCACAGCGACGGACGTAAAGAATAATCTCTCACAGAATAACAGTTTGTTCCAAACTGTTATGGTACGCGGCTTCGCCGCTATGAAAAATATTTATGCAGCGTAGCTGCATCTTATAACATCTTGGTACAAGATGTTATTCTCAGTGCCTCGAGCGAAGCGGGTGAGAGATGATATTGCAGAAAACAATAAGCCTTCAGCCATCAGCAGCACCCAGCGTTCCATATTTCTAATCTTCCAGCACTAAGCTTGAACACATCGCCATTATCCCTGGCAATCATCCCTGATCTATGCTAATTTCGCGACTCGGTAAAAATGAAGAATTCAATCACATCATCCTTCTTAAAAAAATTCCACCCTGCCCTGCTACGCTGGTATGATAAATACCAGCGCAATTTGCCTTGGCGAAATACCGATGACGCTTATTCCATCTGGGTCTCAGAGGTGATGCTACAGCAAACCCAAGTTCGTACGGTTATCCCCTACTATATCCGATTCATGGACAAATTTCCCACGGTTCAGAAATTGGCAAATGCCCACCAGCAAACTGTATTGAAAATGTGGGAAGGACTTGGATACTACAGCCGTGCCCGCAACTTGTACCGCGCTGCTAAAATTGTTGTCCATGATTATGAAGGCTTGCTACCTCAAGACTGGAAACAAACCCGGCCAAATATAACCAGGCTGTCATGGAACTGGGTGCTTTGGTTTGCACACCCAACAATCCTGATTGCAATTACTGCCCAGTTAAAAACGTCTGTGATGCATACAAGTCTTCCTCAGTATTACACTTCCCTAAAAAAATGAAACCTAAATCAATTCCGTCTCATCAATTGGTAGCTGGCGTAATTATAAGTAATAATAAAATATTGATAACTCAGCGACCGGAAAAGGGTCTTTTAGGTGGTCTCTGGGAATTTCCTAGCGGGCAATTAAAAAATAATGAGCTTAACCATAAAGCGTGCTTGCGAATCATCAAAAAATCTACAGGGCTTCATATTGAAATCCTTGCTTACGTGACATCAATTAGACATGCATATACGCATTTTAAAATAGAAGTGGATGTTTTTCTCTGTCGTACAATCTCGTCACCTGTGCAATTAAATGGCCCGATTGACTATCGCTGGATCAACATCGATGATATTAGTAAGTATCCATTGCACAAGGCCAATCACAAGTTTCTGCCACACGTTCTTAAAGCAATAAAATCGTAGAACGATTTTATGAAACGCGTACCTTTCGCCGCAGGGCGAAAGGCCGTCGCTCCGATGCGGTCAACTACACCGACCTTGTCGGTGTCTTATGATTTAAGCTAAAATCCCTATCCCTGCAGCAAGCTACAGGGTATTACGAGATTTTTGCCGAAATTCTTCGAATTTCGGCACCGCACTTTCGCAAAAAAATAGGATCTTTATCCAAAATTTGAATTCATCCCACGCTGCAAGCAGCGGGGAATTCAAATTTAAATAATTTATTGCTAAGCTAGAAGGCTGGAAAGCGAGGACGCTATAATGCTGCTGATGGATTAGCGGGTATTTGTTGTGTATTGATGATGCGCAATCGGTATCGGAATCGGAATCGCTATCGGGATCGATGTAACAGTTCTTGATAGCGACTATTAATGGCGGTTAGAATCCCAAGATACTTGGACGCCAGAAAACTGCTATCGGCAAGTAGCTATAAACGGCATCCCAGCATTCGCACACTTCGTCATCCTCGAGAAATCGGGGATCCAGGATAAGCCATAAGCTGACAGCATTGACTGGATTCCCTTTTCCAAGGGAATGACGGTAGTGGTACGCAATGGAAAGTTGGTATGCCATGACCTTTCAAATAGGTCATAGATGATCGGTCATAGGAGTCGTAGTCTAAAAGCCTTCAGGCTAAACAACTAATAGAGGTATCATTATATTATGGAAGAGCAGCATTTTGGTCCAATCTGGTTCATCCCAGGTGAAAACCGAGGTAAATACCCTTACTGCCACTCTATTTATATTGAGGGCTCCGGTATTCTAATCGATCCGGCTTCTGATCGAAACAGGTTAAATGAACTTAAGACTTCCCCGGGTGTCAACGCCGTATGGTTGAGCCATTGGCATGAGGATCATTTTCTGCACCTCGACTTATTTGACGATGTACCTCTGTATATCACCAAAGCGGATGCACCCCAGTTATCGAATATCGAAGCTTTCTTGGATGGCTACGGGATTGAACCACAAGATCGTGAGATGTGGCGTAAGTTAGCCGTCGACATGTTTCATTTTCGTCCAAGGAAACCGAATCAATATTTAGTAACTGGTGAATCCATCATGCTGGGGTCTCTTAAAATAGATGTTCTGGCTGCGCCCGGCCATACACCCGGCAACATTGCCTTGCATTTTCCCAGGCAGGATATACTCTTTATAGGAGATTATGATCTAACGCCTTTTGGACCCTGGTATGGCGACGTGGGATCGAGTATTTATCAAACCGTTGATACGGTTCGAATGCTTCATGAAATCCAGGCAACCACTGTTATAACGTCGCATGAAACAGGGATTTTCCATTCTCCGGCCAAACAACTATGGGACCGGTACTTGAAAGTTATCAAGGAACGCGAAGACAAACTGCTCACCCTTCTCAAAAATCCCTGTAGCATGGATGACATTGTCAATACTTGGATCGTCTACCGTAAGCCGCGTGAACCATTGCCCTTTTATACCTATGCAGAAAAAGCTTTGATGCAAAAGCATCTGGAAGATTTGATAGATCGTGGGTTTGTGGCAAAGGAAGATGGCAGATACTTCAGAGTATAAAGTTTGGAAGCTATAATGCTGGGCTGCTGATGATGGCTTAGAGCTCTCTTATATTATCTCTCACCCACTTCGCTCGAGACGCAGAGGCCACAAAGATTTATTCTTTTTTGATGATTCTTCGGTAACTTACATAATAAGACGTGAGCATATTCGCGAAGCGTCAGAATTTTTCCTTATCCTTGCTTGCAAAATAAAATAAAAAATAGTATCAAAAAGAAGCTATTATATAGCTACAATCCGGTTTGTTGGGTTCATTATACGTGAATCCCACAACCCATAACGTTTATTCTGTTAACGCCTAATAGTCTACAGCCTAAACCGCTAAAAGGCTAATTTAACAAACTATATCTTCTTGGAGCAATAACCATGAAACATGAAATCACCCTGAATGTTAACGGCGACTCCTATTCTTTGGCTGTAAATCCATGGCGCACATTGAATGAAGTATTGCGCGAAGATCTAAATCTCACGGGAACAAAGCTTGGATGCGGCTCTGGAGACTGCGGTGCCTGTACCGTCATTGTAGACAACCATTCAGTAAGTTCCTGCCTGACATTGGCAGCGGAAATGGACCAAAAAGAGATTATGACCATAGAAGGATTGGCTCCTTCCGGTGAAGAACTACATCCCATCCAGGAATCGTTTGTGGAAAAAGGAGCCATCCAATGTGGATTTTGCACACCAGGAATGGAACTTTCCGCATATAATTTGATCTCCCATAATCGAAACCCAAGTGAAGTTGAAATTCGTGAATCACTATCAGGCAATTTATGCCGATGTACCGGATATAATAAAATAGTTGAAGCTATCGCTGACTCTGCAAGAAAAATGAAGCCCAAAAGAAAAAAGGACAAATAAAATGGCACTCTCCCATTTCGAGTTTTACACCCCCACAAGCGTCGAAGAGGCTGTCGCATTACTTGAGGCTAAAGGTGATAATGCCTTTATAATGGCCGGCGGAACTGATTTGCTGATCAAGCGACGTCACCAAATTATTCATCCCAAGGTTGTCGTTAGCCTGAAAAATATTCAAGGCCTGAATCGAATTTCGTTTAGCCAAAAAAAGGGCCTGTTCATCGGTGCTACGGCTTTGCTGGCTGATGCTTGCAAGCATCGCAGTATAAAAAAGTTTTATCCTGCCATTGCCAAAGCCGCCAGCAACACGGCCAATGTCCAAATAAGGAATATGGGCACAATCGTGGGAAATCTGTGTAATGCGAGCCCAGCAGCTGATAACGCTCCCACACTGCTGGCGCTGGATGCGGAGCTAAACATACACGGTCCCAATGGGAAAAGATCGCTGCTTCTTGAGGACTTCTTTGTCGGCCCCGGTCTAACAGCCTTGCAGCCGTCAGAAATAGTTACTGCGGTTGTTGTGCCTGCACCACGACCCGATTCTGGTGCAGCTTATCTGCATCTCTCTGCCAGAGGTAAAATTGACTGTTCAGCAGCCAATGCCGGTGTATTTTTACATTTGAAAAACAAAAAGATCGATAAAGCTCGGCTTTTCATTGGAGCCTGTGGTCCGACACCTATGCGCATGAGAAAGGCTGAAAAAAAATTGACAGGCAGCAAGCTGACAGAAAAATTGGCCCATCAGGCTGGTCAACTTGCATCAAGAGAAAGCAAACCGATTTCGGATTTACGTGCGGATGAAGATTATCGATTGAAAATGGTTACAGTGCTAGCCAAAAGAGCCATAAAGGAAGCCTATCAACTTGCTATAGCCAATAACTAAAGCTGATATCTTTTTGTTCATTGTGTTTTATTGGGTTTATTGAGTTTGTTGAGTTACTTTTTAGTTTTAGGTTTTAAGTGTAGTTGGTCCTTGCATACCAACCTACGGTTGTCATCCCTGAGGAATCGGGGATCCAGAATAGGCCTTTAGCTAAAAGCTTTGGACACCACTCGGCCCCTTGGATCCTTGACCCCTTGGACCCTTATGACTATAAAAATGACATATGCGACATGAATACATAAATGAAGGATAGACTATGAATGAAGAGTATACCGTAATCGGTCACGATATTCCTCGAGTTGACGGATGGGAAAAAGCAACTGGCAAAGCTATATACACGGATGACATCAAACTACCGGGGATGTTGTACGGAAAGCTTCTGCGCAGCCCACTTGCACACGCCCGTATTGCGCATATCGATATAGCCAAAGCAGCTGCCCTGCCCGGTGTTAAATGCGTTATAACCGGTGAAGATACACCCAAAATAAAGTACGGCAATTGGCGGCTTTTTCCCGTTACCCAAGACGAGTACCCGCTTGCTATTGATAAAGTCCGTTTCATCGGGGACGAGGTCGCTGCTGTTGCCGCCATTGACAAGGATACCGCCGCAGAGGCGATTGAATTAATTCGAGTGGAATACGAAGAACTGCCGGCGGTATTCGATGTCTCCGCTTCATTGACCAAAGGTGCACCAAACCTGCATGAAACATCTCCCGGCAACATCAGTATTGATCGAAAAATTGAATATGGTGATCTTAAGATAGGATTTGCAGAATCTGATTACGTTCGCGAAGATACCTTTACAGTCCATCCTGTAAGTCCTGCCTATATGGAACCGTGCTCATCATTAGCACAATGCGACCTCGATGGCAGGATTACGCTGTGGACATCGACTCAGACGCCTTACATTGTCCAATGCCTCCTGGCCTCAACACTTGATATGCGTGAAAATGATATCCGTGTAATTAAACCGACGGTAGGTGGTGGGTTCGGCGGTAAAATGGAACTTCGGCCCTGGGAATTTTGTGCAGCTTTTATGGCTAAAAAAACAGGCCGGCCGGTCAAATTTACGTTGACGAGAGAAGAAGAGTTAACAACCGGACGCAGACGACACCCCATGCAGCTGCGATCCAAGATCGGTTTTAAAAAAGACGGCACCCTAATGGCCAAAGACCTGCATATTTATCTGGACGGTGGCGCCTACAATGCCATGGGACCAACGGCCACATTTCTATGTGGTAATTTTGGGGCCATGTTATATCGCTACCCGAACTACCGATTTCTAGGCCAACACGTTTATACCAATAAACCACCAGCTAGCGCGATGCGAGGTTTTGGCGCACCACAATCACTTTTTGCAGCTGAATCCCAAATGAATATTGCTGCCGAGGAACTGGGTATCGATCCCATTGACCTGCGAATCAAAAATGCCATGGTTACCGGTGATACCATACCTGATGTTGCCACCATATCGAGTTGCGGCTTCATCGAATCCCTGGAAGCAGTACGAGAGATGTCTAACTGGAAGAAAAACAGACGCCGTAAAAAGAAAGGTTACGGCATCGGCATTGGATGCTACAGCTTCATATCCGGCGGTGTCTTCAATTGGTTCAATACCCAATACCCTTTTTCGGCTGCCGAGGTAAAAGTTTTTTCGGATGGTACCGCCCATCTGCTGACTATGGCTTCTGATATTGGTCAAGGCGCCAACACAGTTCTTAAACAAATTTTGGCCGAAGAACTGGGACTAAAAATGGAAGATATCCGACTTACTGCCGCTGATACAGCCATGACACCGCAGGCTGATCTGGGCACTTGGGGCAGCCGCGTAACGCTAATGGCCGGGAATGCGATTACTCAGGCGGCTCGCAAAATAAAAGCAGAAATTTTTGGGGCCGTGTCTGCACGATTCAACTTGAATGTCATTTTTGATATGGAGTGTAAAGATGGCCGCGTCTATGCCCAGGGTAAACCCGATAGAGGTATGTCATTCGGTGAGGCAGTTGCACTGGTGCAAAAGGCCAACCGTGGTGAGCCCTTGACCGCCAAGGGATATTATACCCCTCGCGGGAAGGGCCTGGTAACCCCGGCATTTAGTTTCGGTGCCCAGGTTGCAGAGGTAAATATAGATACGGAAACTGGCATAGTCCAAGTGGAAAAAATGTATACAGCCCATGACTGTGGCACCGTAATCAATCCCACCGCCGTTGAAGGACAGTTGGAGGGTTCCATTCACATGGGACTCGGGTATGCCTTGTCGGAAGAACTGATTGTGGATAAAGGTGTTACCCTCAACAACACATTCCTGGATTATAAATTACCCACTGCAATGGATATGCCGCCGGGAGAATCCGTCTGCATTGAAACATATGAACCCGAAGGACCCATGGGTGCCAAGGAAGCCGGAGAGGGCCTGGCATCGCCTACTGCTCCGGCCATAGCGGAAGCTGTTTTCAATGCTAGCGGATACCGCTGCCGTGATCTGCCAATAACGCCGGATAAAATCCTTAAAGGTAATAAATAATTTGATTGAATAGTAGAATTTTTATCAAAACATATATCAACTCATTTAAGCCATAAAGAAATTTGTGTTCGTTGTGTTTCTTGTGTTTGCAGAGTTTCTTGAGTTGAATTAGAAGTTGTATAGTTGTTGTGCTTTGATTATAAAGTTTTTCAAATCGCTATCGGAACCGGAAAGATAATATCCGATACCGATTTCGATACCGATGGCAAGTACCAGGTAACATATTAAACATTGAGCCATTGTCTCCTGCCGTCATTCCCTTGGAAAAGGGAATCCAGACAAAGCATACAGCTTATTGCTTATCCTGGATCCCCATGTTCATGAGGATGACAAACCGTTTAAATGTTTACATGCGATATGACTATTACGCTACGAGCATAGGAAGTTACTATGCTGTGATGCTTTGAGGCTGCCAAATCCTGATAGCCCATAGCAGCTTTCCGGCATACTAGCTTCCCAGCCGTTAGTAGCTCAACAAATCCAATAAACCCAACAAACCGCTAACAGCCATGCAATTCGATAAGATCGTAAATCATATCGTAACCGAGTTAAATAAATACTGTGAGGGTGCCAGCCTAAAAGGCTTTGTGGTGGGTGTGTCCGGCGGCATTGATTCGGCAGTCACTTCCACGCTGTGCGCCAAAACAGGCAAGCCGGTGGTTGTGTTGAATATGCCCATCCTCCAGGTCAAGCAACAAGATTCACTCTCCTCTCAGCATATTGACTGGCTTCTAAGTCAATTTACAAATGTTCGTGGTATTCGGCTGGACCTCACCAGCACATTTGAAGATCTCAAAAAGACCCTGCCAGTTGAAATCCAAGATGATCTAACCATGGCGAACACACGTTCGCGGCTGCGCATGGTTTCCCTGTACGCTATTGCGAGCCACCATCGATACCTGGTTGCCGGTACCGGCAACAAAGTCGAAGATTTCGGTGTCGGTTTTTTTACCAAGTATGGTGATGGCGGTGTTGATATTTCACCGATTGCAGATCTCATAAAATCAGAAGTTACTACGCTGGGAAAAGATCTTGGCATTCTTGATGAGATAATCAACGCTCCACCCACAGATGGTTTGTGGCAGGACAACCGTACCGATGAAAGTCAAATCGGTGCCACCTATGCAGAATTGGAATGGGCGATGGCGGCCATCGACCATGACGATGGCGATAATTTAACCCGGCGTCAGAAAGAAGTTCTCTCCATTTATCGCGACTTGCATCAACGCAACCGTCATAAAATGAAACCCATACCGGTGATAAAGATACCGGAAGATCTTCGATAGCGCAGCAACGGTTTCAATCTGGCATTTTGATATAAATCATATTTCTCGCAGAGATCACAGAGGGCAGATCATTCTTAACCGCCCGCTTCGCTCGAGACGCAAAGAACGCAGAGATTTTTCTTTTATTTCCTTCTCAAAATAAAAGGAAAAGATATTTCTCTGTGTGCTCTGTGAGAGATTATTCTTTGCGCCTTTGCGGTGAAAAAAAGCATTAAGCCTAACTGATGAGTACAATAAACATAAAAACCGGTTATTTCCCCGGAACCATCGGTAGAATTGCGGAAATGCATGCTCGTTATTACAGTATGCATTGGGACTTTGGTGTCTATTTTGAAGCAAAAGTGGCTTCGGAAATATCCGAATTCGCCGGTCGATTTGATGAACAGCGTGATGGATTCTGGACGGCATGGGCATCTGATCGAGTAGAAGGTTCAATGATAATCGATGGCATCAATGCAGATAAAGGAGGCGCGCACTTACGCTGGTATATTGTTTCCGAAAAAATGAATGGTCAGGGAATTGGAAATCAGCTATTATCACTCGCATTGCAGCACTGTCGAAAACAAAAATTCCCTAGCGTTTACCTATGGACATTTGCTGGACTGGATTCAGCTCGGTATCTATATGAGAAGCACGGATTCAACTTAGTTCACGAACAGCACGGAGATCAATGGGGAACACCAGTGGTAGAGCAGAAATTTGTTTGTGTTCTCTGAATTAATTGAGGTAATTAATGTGATGATAAATATATTGAATAGCTTAGTCATCGGTATCGGCATCGCTATCGGTATCGGCATCGAAACAATATGACCTTCGGCCACGAAAAATTGGATGTTTATAAGCTTTCAATATCATACGTTGCATGGGTGTTTGGTATAGCTACTAGCCTTGCCGGGAACCATCGTCACGCACGGGATCAGTGGTTACGCGCAAGCCAATCGATACCTCTTAATATCGCTGACGGGATGGTTTCATACTAACCTCCAACAAAGAATATTTAGGTTAACAAAGGG
>CAZWEO010000080.1:0-23380 GCA_964633115.1 uncultured Desulfobacterales bacterium | reverse complement strand
ATTATATTAATAGGTTAAACTACTTTTGATGCTCTTAAGTTAATGACATTGGGTTCAAGGTTATAAAGCTTATCCACATAAAACTATTGGCTCGAGGCTTATTCTGGATCCCCGATTTCTCTGGGATGACAACCGAAGGCTGAGATGTCAGTATGCTTAGAAGCTGTAACCCGCTTGCTGCCTACTGCTTACTCCCTTCCTGAATTCTATCTCCTGGATTCTGTCTTCTGTCTCCTGACTTATGTCTCCTGACTACTTGAAGGTACGATGTTGGAAGTTCGATGTTCGATGTTCATAAGTAGATCCAAAAAAGTAATGTCCTTCGGATCTTGTTTGTTACCTTACTTGTTATAAAAATATCGTTAAAAAAAATCGATCAACCCGGCGGCATGACCGGCACCTCACCTTCGGCCACCAGCTCTCCTTTTTGATTCGTCCAGCTCAAATCCAGTCGGATCCACTTTTTTTCCGGCAGTTTCTCGGATACTCATTTTAATTCATCCCGGAACCTATGGCGTGGGATAAATTTAAAATTACAATATTGATTCAGGCAAATCGATTATCTTAGCCCGCAAATATTCTCCCAATGTTTTGGCTTGGGGATCGCTTCGCATGGAAGCTGCCACACCATCACCCAAAATACCTTTGACATAGAAATTGATGGCCAAAAGATTGGGCAATTCGTAACGCTCGATTTCGAATTCATTTAAGTCTGCCAGCAACTGTTTCAGCCTGTCTACTGTCAGATACTTCCTCAGAAATGCGTATGCCAGCGGGGTTTTAGCCCATACACCCAAGTTGGCATTGCCCCCTTTGTCACCGCTGCGGGTTGCAAATGCTTTGCCGAAAGCCACGCGCACATTTTTCGATTCAGGCAGGCTGGATATGGGTTGGCTGTCAACTTCTATTGATACTGGATCAAAATCTGACGTGGGCGCGGCAACGCTAATGATATCGTCATCAATATGGACGGTTTGCTGGATATGTTGATTCGATATCAAGGCCGGCCAATGCATGATTGCTGGTGTGCCTTTGGATGGGGGTGCGGTGGCCGTAAAGCCGGGGATATTGGCCAAGGCCAATTCCACCAGCTTTGATGAAAACTGGGTCACCTTTTTAGGATCAGGGTCCATGACCGACAAACGTAGATGGGCAAAGGCTTCCTCGTTGATACCTGGATCAGCCTTATCGGATCGAATCAACTGGACATCGCTAACAGCAAAGGCTTCGCGGCCACCAATACTCTCAAACAAGGCCTCGGTTACAATCTCTGCTTTTTTCTCAATATCCAGACCAGCCAGCACGATGGTCATGCTGTTGCGGTAGCCACCCAGATTATTGATGCACACCTTACTGGTGTGTGTGGGCGGTTCTCCCTTTACGCCCAGAATCCGGACCCGGTCGCCGCTCTCTTCCGAAATTTCAATGGTGTCAAAACGGGCAATCACGTCCGGTGTCAAATAACTGGGTTCGCGAACTTCGTATAAAAGCTGTGCGGTTACGGTTCCGGTAGATACCAGACCGCCGGTCTGGGGATGCTTTGTGATGGTTGCGGCACCATCTGCTTCAATTTCGGCAATCGGAAATCCGACATTGTGAAAAGATGGAACCTCCTCCACAAATGAATAATTGCCCCCGGTGGCCTGGGCGCTACATTCGATGATGTGACCGGCGACGGCCGCCCCTGCCAGTTGATTCCAATCCTCCGGTTGCCATTTAAAATGCCAGGCGGCTGGTCCCATAACCAGGGCGGCATCGGCCAGGCGACCGCCGACAACAATGTCGGCACCCCGATTCAAGGCCTCCACAATACCCCAGCAGCCCAGATAGGCGTTGGCCGAAATGGGTTGCGCCTGGGCGTTTTTAAGTGCGATCCCCTTATCCAGATGCTCAAATGTCTCACCGAGTTCCTGAAGTTCCCCCAATCTGGGTAGAAGATTGTCCCCCTCAATATATGCTATTTTGGGATGCAGGCCCAGCTTTTCGGCAATAGCTTGGAGTTCCTTAGCCAAGGATGCCGGATTAAGGCCACCCGCATTGGATACCACCCGAATTTGTTTATCCAGACATTCGCCCATGACGGCTTCCATCTGTTTTAGAAAGGTTGAGACATAGCCTGCATTGGGATCTTTCAGCTGTTTGCGCAGCAGTATTGCCATGGTCAATTCTGCCAGGTAATCACCGGTCAGAAAGTCGATGGGCCCGCCCTGCACCATCTCCTGAGCGGCTGAAAACCGATCACCAAAAAAACCACTGCAGTTGGCGACGATAACCTTTTCACTGTTGCTATTCGATTTGTCGGACATGGAAATCTCCTCATTCTATCGATCAATCCATAAGTCATGAATTTTGAGGCTGTAGCGTGATAGGCTATAGGCTGTAGTCGTTTAACGCCTAATTGTCTAACTGCCTTCAGTCTAACTGCCTATTATTATCGCCCCACAAAATTTGGTTTTCGCTTTTCAATAAAGGCTGTAATGCC
Organism: uncultured Desulfobacterales bacterium; assembly: GCA_964633115.1. GTDB lineage: Bacteria > Desulfobacterota > Desulfobacteria > Desulfobacterales > B30-G6 > B30-G6. The sequence continues at coordinate 20,898 of CAZWEO010000080.1, read as the reverse complement.
TTCAACGGCATCCTCGGTAGACACCACCTCGGCCAATTTGCCACACAGATAATCAACCGCGTCCGCAAAAGGCATATCCGCCATGTTATAGAAAGCCTCTTTACCCAGCTTAAGTCCAATGTGGCTCTTGGCAACCAGCAGGGCCAGAATGCCGTCGACCGCTTCATCCAATTTCTCAAAGGGAACCGCACGTGTTATCAGCCCCATGTCCAGTGCCTCTGAGGCCGTTAGCTTTTCTCCCAATAGAACCATCTCCATAGCCCGCTTGCGAAGTACGTTCCGAAATATCAACGCACCGATCATCATGGGAAATAAGCCCACATTAACTTCCGGGGTGCCGAATTTAGCAGTTTCTCTGGCCACAACAATGTCACAGGCCATCATAAATCCCATTCCGCCGGCCAGGCAGTAGCCGTTAATTCTGGCAACGGTCGGCTTGGGATAAGCGGCCAAACGTTTTAAAAGATCAGCATAATTTTGAAAGGATGACTTACCGTCTTTTGTTGCGGCACCACCGAGATCCGCACCGGAGCAAAAGGCTTTGTCACCAGCTCCTGTGATCATGACAGCACGCACGTCCTCATCTTCCTGAGCTTGGTCCAGATATTCCATGCAAAGCAAAATTACCTCGGGCGTTAAGGAATTACGCTGCTTTTCCCGGTTGATGGTCAATCGGGCTACATTATTTTCGACCTGATATAGTAATGGATTTTCCGTCATGTTGGATAACTCCTTTTCCTTACCTTTTCCTTCAGATCCAATAAGCAATCAGCTTGGTCAAGTCCTGATTAAAAGTTGTCACCTTTAAAGAGTTTTATCACCCCCATTGGAACCACACTTTACGCAGCCATTCGATGGGTTTGATCTGGTGTCTCCAACCCTATAGAACACTGGAGGGGCTTTATGTTGTACAACCACACCACCTACTTCTACCCCGTCATTCCCTCGAAAGAGGGAATCCAGACAAAGCTATTGGCTCAAGGCTTATTCTGGATCCCCACCCCCTCTTCCGAGGGGACAAGCTTTCATGAGGATGACCACCGTGCGCGGCCTCCTGTATTGCAGCTTACATCTTATAGCTTATGGCTTCTATTGACGCCTAATAGTCTACCGCCTACAGTCTATGTTTTGCTACTCAAATTAAGTATTCCGCCCACTATAAAATCAACGGCATCCTGCCCAATGGTTTGAAGATCATTGGGCCGGTTTTGCCAGATGAGGTATTGATAGGCGATGCGTTCATACATCCCCATGATACTTACCGCCATGACTTCCGGTGAAAATGGACTTTGGTAAGAGACCTTGAGATTATCGCCCACCCGAATCAATGCATTTTGAACATCCTGGATCAATTTCTCAAAGATCTGCTTGCGATGCTCTTCCAGCCGATTGCTCTGACCGGCCGACTCTCTAAAGAGGATGGCCACCTTTTGGGGATGATTGAGGCAAAATTCTTCAAAAAATAGTATACCTGCCCGTTTAAACCCCTCAATACTGCCATCGGCATTTTCAAATTCCCGTCCTAAGAGATTGCGAAGCTGGAATCCGATTTTTTCGAGCATCTGTGAAATGAGATCTTCTTTGTTTTTAAAGTAAAAATAAACCGTCCCCACAGACACCTCTGCCAGGTCTGCAATCTCTTCCATACTGGTGTGGTGGTAGCCATTTTTAGCAAAGAGATTTTCAGCTGCATCCAAAATGGATAGAAAACGTTGCTCTCTTTCGCGCTGCCGCCTGAGTTCACTGCGGCGGGGTAACTTTTTATGACTTTTATCCATTATAGCTCGATTCCACTCATAAAAATGATTTAGATTTTATAGCATATTGTCATTTGCCCCTTCTGGGCGTTATTTGCGCTACGCGCGTCACTATGCCTGCGGCTGTAAATATTTGTTGTATGCTATTCAGATGAAGTTGATGTTCCTGAAATCAATGATATTCCGCTCAATTTTATCCTAAAACGCTAAAGCTTTGAACTCGGCAAAACTGTAAAAAGTCATGAATTGACGGTTTCGTTAAAAGTTCAAATTCAAGGCGTGCAAATTTCGTAACCATGAGGCGTACTGTTTGTACGTTGAATGTTTGCGAAATGCAGCACAACACAGAAGTTGGGCTTTTAACAAAACCGTCCTATCGATATCCCAAGGCTTCATCGCCTATGATCACCCTGCCAATCTCCATAGAAGTCCCTGCAATCTGAGTATACTTGGCACAGGCATACGCATCTGCCGCTTGGCTACCACGTTGATATCCCCGACCCGAGAGCACTTGAAGGGCCATACTGGCAACCTTTTCCGCAGATTCAGCACAAAAAACCTTGGCACATAGCATTAAACCTTCTCTTTCCTGGACGTGGTTGTCCGCAGTCCAGGCGGCTCGGTATGCCAACAATTGCGATGTCTGGTACAAGGTCAGCATCTCAGCCAATTTAAATGCCACTTCCTGGTAAGCGATAATGGGCTTGCCGCCGGTATGATGGGAGTTGGCAAATTCTTTCGCAGATAAAAAAGCAGCCTTCATCATCCCCAGGCTGGCACCGATCAAAATGTGATTTTCCCATAGCCGCAGCGATGCCAGCACCGCGGTATTATCAAGTGCTAGAATAATCCGGTCGGCTGGAATGTCACAAGCATCCAATTGTATCCCGGCGATGGCTGCGGCCTCGTATCCCATGGTTTTAAGGGGCGTATCTATTGTCAGTCCTTTGGTATTTTTCTCCACTAGAAATATGGCCCTCCGATCCTGCATGCGACCCACCACCGCAAACCAATTGGCCCAGGGGGCATTAACGACAAAGGTTTTTTTTCCTGAAACCTGAATGCCGTTATCGTGTTCAATGCCCTCGGTTTTGAGGGGATCATTGTTTACGTTCATGGCATCTTCGGAAAGCGCCACTGCACCCAGGATTTTGCCGGTTTGCAAATCAGGAAGCAATTGAGCCTGTTGTGCCGGCGTGCCCCAAAACTGGACCACGCTGCCAAACATACGTGTGCTCATTTCAACTGTCAGGTAAAGCGATTGGGAAAAGGCCGCCAAAATTTCCTGGCTAGCCATGAGATGCAGGCTATCACCGGTTTTTCGCCCTGAAATTTTAAAACCCAAGTTCAAATAGCCCACATCCGCCAGAATTTGCTGAAACCGGGAGATCCATTCAGGACCACCAGCATGTGATTCCGCATGCATTTTTTCGGGTGTTTCCAACCCCGCTAGCGCCTGAGTTAACTCTCGTTGAAATTTCCACTCACTCTCACTAAAATCAAAATTCATCGCTTATACTTTCTTTTTAAATACCACTCTGTAAAAATCAGTACCGTCTGTTCATAGTAAGATTTAATCAAAACGAGTTACAACTTGAATCTTAATTTAAGCGGCAACGCCGCTTTCCATAAAATCGCGCAGCGATTTTATTACATCAACTTAGAAATAATTTTTTTCTGTATTTCCGACGTCCCGCCCCCAATCGGCGCCAGCCGGCTGTCTCTGAAAACACGTTCCACGTCAAATTCATGCGTAAACCCATAACCACCATGCAGCACCACGGCGTCATTGGTGGGGCCCAAACTGTAATCGCCGATATAGAGCTTGGCGATGGATGCTTCCAGGTGGTTCAATGGCCGCCCCTGATCCTTGTACCACGCCACCCGGTATACCAGTGCCCGGGACGCCTCGCCAAAAATACGGATATCGGCCAGTTTGTGTTTGATAGCCTGAAAATGCCCGATGGGTTTGCCGAATTGGACCCGGCCCTTAGCATATTTGGCGCATTTTTTAAGAAGAAATTCGGCCGTGCCCACAAAAGGTGCCAATAAGGCGCTACGATCCCATTCCACGGTCTGCAAGGCCATCAAAAAACCGTCACCTTCATTACCCAGGCGATTCTCTTTTGGAATGATGCAGTTGCTAAATACCAGCTCGGATGTTTGCGATGAGCGGACTCCCATTTTAACAAGGGGATTACCGGCCGTGAAACCGGGCGTTCCCTTTTCCACAATGAATGCCGATATACCGGCGTGCTGGCCTTCCGGATCGGTTTTGGCATACACAACGGCAAGGTCGGCAATCGGCCCATTGGTTATCCACATCTTGGTACCGTTGAGAATATATTGATCGCCCTGCCTCACAGCCGTCGTCGTCATGGAGGCCACATCTGAGCCTGCATCTGGTTCTGATAAAGCCATGCAGCCAATCAGTTCGCCGCTGGCCAGACCGGGCAAATAGCGCTGTTTCTGCGCTTCGGTCGCGTGGCATAATATGGTATCGGCACACAAAAAAGAATGGGCTCCATACGAAAGGGTCAAGCCCCCATCCACGCCGGCAGCACCCAAGGCCTCGCCAGCGATGACGGTGGTAACCACATCAGCTCCCTCACCCCCATATTTTTCCGGAAAATGCAGCCCCAGTATGCCGAATTCACCCAGTTTGCGAAAGGCCTCAAAATCAAAAGCCTCACGGCGATCGTATTCCTGAACCCTGGGTACAATTTCTTTTTTAGCAAATCGGATCACCTCTTTTTTGAACATGAGTTGTTCCTTGCTAAACGCAAAGTCCATCTTTCCTCCAAAAAAAAGAAATCGCTTGAAACGGACGTATTCGATCCCAGAGGGATAGTCATTATGTCAAATTCATGTTTTCTTAATCACACACTACGATTTCTTTTTGGCGCGATTTCATCGCGGTTTGATTTTTGGTTTTAATGACAATAGGAATGAACGTATTTTCAATCGTATTATAAATTGTAGATATCAGTGCTTTCTAATTTAATTCGAATATTGAATTTAATTCAAAATCCGAATTCAACTTAACGAATTTTATGCACGATGTCAAAAAATATTTCATTCTCACGCCGTAAGCAGCTTATGGCTTATACCTTAAAGGTGATATCTATAAACTTGATCGATCCAATAAAATTTAATCGATAAATTTATCATTTCATAAAAAAATTTATTTATTATTGACTTATCCATGAAGCATACATTAAACAATTTAGATTCATACATGCCTATAGAATCTAACGCGATGAAATCGCGTTCCATTAAAGCGCGAAGCGATTTTATTATGAAAATTGATGCCACCACCATCGACATTATCAAGCACCTTCAAGACGGCCGCAAATCTTTGCGAAAAATCGCCGATGACCTGTCGTTGTCCGAAAATACGGTCCGGTCCCGGGTCAACCAGCTTAAGGCCGAGGGCATTCTAGCAATCAAGGGTTTGGTCAATCCGGAAGCCATCCCCGGTCATCGCTCTGTGCTGGTGGGTGTTAAACTGGCCACCATGCATCTGGTCAAAAAGGGTGAGGAATTCAGCAAGCTCAAAGGCGTGGTCTCAGTGAGTGTGGTCACCGGCCGTTTTGATTTGATCCTGATTGTGATGCTCAAGGAAGGTTATGGCCTGTTGGAGTTTTATACCGAGCAGGTTGCGCTGATAACGGATGTCCAATCGGTTGAGACTTTTGTGGTTTATAAAAATTATGGGTTAAAACTACCTTACGTATTATAGGAGTTGTCTCAAAAAAAAATATAAAACTACTAATTTAAAAAAATTGTAAAATATTGGGAGGGCAAGGCCCATGGAGAATTTAAACAAAACTGTTTTACACGATCGCCATGTTGAACTGGGCGCTCAGATGGTTGGCTTCGGCGGCTGGGATATGCCGATTCAGTATTCCCAAGGGATTTTGCAGGAGCATCTGGCCACGCGTCGACATGCCGGCCTATTTGACGTATCCCATATGGGGCGCTTCAGGTTCCGCGGAACCAATGCCTTGGCGTATTTGCAGCATGTGCTTTCTAACAACGCTGCCGGTCTGGAAGAATGCGAAAGTCAGTACACCCTGATTCCCAATCCAAACGGTGGGGCCATCGATGACGCTTATCTCTATCGCTTCTATGCCGATGAATATCTGCTCGTTGTCAATGCAGCCAACAGTAGTAAGGACTGGGATCATTTCCAGGCCCAACTGGCCGATTTTAACGATGTCACCCTGGAGGACATCACCAACGATTTTTCTATGCTAAGCCTCCAAGGACCCGATTCCAAAGATATCCTGCTTAAGTTGCTGGATTCGGCGGAGCTACCCGATCCCATGCGCAATTGCCTTGGTTTTGGCAGTATCCAGGGCAAGCAGGTGATGATTGCCCGTACCGGCTATACCGGCGAACCCCTTTGTTTTGAATTGTTCATGGCAAGCGCCGACACCCGCGCTGTCTGGGACGGTCTGTTGGAGCACGGTGCCCATCCAATAGGGCTGGGTGCACGCGACACTTTGCGTTTGGAAGCCAGCCTACCACTTTATGGTCACGAACTGGGCTTGGACCCGGAAGACCAAGAAATCCCCGTTTATGCCTCGCCCTTGTCCCGGTTTGCGGTCAGTCTGTCGCCTTTGAAAAAACAATTTATCGGTCGGGAAGCCCTGCAAAAACAATTTGACGCCTTAAAGCGCATTATCGGCCAGGACTTCTCCCGTATCAATGACCTCCCCCGCCGGATTATGCCGGTGGCTCTCAAGAAAAAGGGTGTTGCCAGAGCCGGCTTCAAGGTGTTTCAAGATGACCGCCATGTGGGTTATATCACCAGCGGCACCATGGTGCCCCGTTGGGAAATCGAAGGGCAGGGCATTTTCTCTAAATTAACCCAAAATCATGAACTCAGAGGAATTTGCCTGGCCCTTGTGGATAGCTCGCTGATGGAAGGTGATGAAATTCAAGTTCAAATCCGCAACAAGCAAACATCGGCGGTTATCGTTCCCTTTCATATGCGCAGCGAGGCGCCCCCTTATGCCCGGTCGATACCATGGGATCAAATCGGCCAAGATCGTGAATCACATACCAGTACCGACATCCAAAAAGATGTTCAGGCGCTGCTTGAAAAATCGGTTGAGAATACAAACTGGCGCCAGACCGAATGTATCAACCTGATCCCCTCCGAACAAACCCAGTCCGCCCTGGTACGCTGGCTCTCCATCATGGATCCCTGTGGGCGCTATGCCGAGCACAAACAGGTGGGCGCATTCAGCGAAGCCGAAGTTTTTTATTACCAGGGAACCGACTTTATTGCCGAAGTGGAAGATAAACTTGAATCTGCCTTAATGGAATTCTTTGGTTGTCAACAGGTTGAAACCCGCCTGGTTTCCGGCCAGATGGCCAATATGGCCCTGTTTAGCGCCATGCTCGATTATATCAATCGCGCCGATCGTAAAAGTGAACAGCGCCGGCTTCGCAAAGTCCTCAACAACCACATCATTCGGGGGGGGCATTTGAGTGCGCAGCCCATGGGCGCCTTACGCGATTTTGTGGCCCGCGATCCCTTGTCCGAAAAGCCAGCCGTGGTCAATTTCCCGGTCCTGCCGCAAAACCCCTACTGCATCGATCTTGAGGCTTGCGAATCAATCATTGCAAGCCATAAACCTGAGTTGATCATTTTTGGCAAGAGCATGGTTCTGCACAAAGAGCCGGTTGCGGCGGTGCGTCAGATGATCGAACAGATTAATCTGGACACGATCATCATGTACGACATGGCGCATGTACTGGGTCTGGCCGGACCGCACTTTCAGGAGCCCTTCAAGGAAGGCGCCGATTTCATCACTGGATCCACCCACAAGACTTTTTTTGGGTCCCAGCGCGGCATTATCGCCGGAAATATGGACGAAACCGATCCAAAATATGATTTGTGGGAAGCTGTCAAACGCAGGGCCTTTCCGGGAAGTGTCAGCAACCATCACTTGGGAACCTTGCTGGCCTTGCTCATGGCGGCCTACGAGATGAATTATTTCAAAGATCAATACCCCAAACAGGTACTCGACAACGCGCGCGCTTTTGCCATGGCCTTGCATGAGTGCGGCCTGGATGTAGCCGGAGATCCCAATATATCGTTTACTGAAACCCATCAGGTGATCTTAAATGTCGGCTATGCCAAGGGACCTGAAATTGCCAGAAAGTTGGAAGACAACAACCTCGTCGTCAACTACCAGGCCGCCCCGGCCGAAGAGGGTTTTACCGCCTCCGGATCTTTGCGGATGGGCGTACAGGAGATGACTCGTTTTGGCATGCAGCCCGACGATTTTATAACTTTGGCACAGTTCTTTAAGGACGTTCTGCTGGATGACAAGGATGTTAAAGCAGCAGTGGCGTCATTCCGTAAAAACTTCCTGGAAATGCAGTATTGCTTTTCCAAGGACCAATTTGAAGACGAAATCCAAAAATTGCATGAAATATTATAGGTTTTTTGGGTTTATTGAGTTCATTGAGTTTATTGGGTTGCCTAATGTTTAGACCATCGGCTAAAACATCTTAACTAACCCAACGAACACAACAAACAAAACAAACTAAGTAACCAAAATAATTGGAGGCTACTATGAAAGAACTAAGCGAATTAAATTTTCCGGATGACGTGAAGTACAGCGACGATCATGAATGGTGCAAAATGGAAAACGGCGAGGTGATCATCGGTATCAGCGATTATGCCCAGGATCAATTAGGAGACATTGTTTTTGTGGAGTTGCCCGGTGTGGGCGATACTTTTGAAAAGGGTGGCGAATTCGGCACGGTGGAATCCGTCAAAGCTGTCTCCGAACTTTTCCTGCCATTGGGTGGTGAAATTGTTGCCATCAATGAAGAGCTGGAAGATTCCCCGGAACTGGTCAACACCGAACCCTATGCCGGCGGGTGGATGATCCGGGTTAAACCAGATGATGCCGCCGAAGTGGACCAGCTGATGTCCAAAGATGTTTATGTGGATAGCCTGAAGGAGTAATGCCATGAGATATCTACCCCATACCCAAGCAGACATCGACAGCATGCTGGAGAAAATCGGCGTCGATAGTCTGGATGCACTGTTTGCCTCCATACCAGAGGACTGCCGCCGGCAGACTGACCTAAACCTGCCGGAGGCCATGACCGAGTGGGAACTAAACAGCCACATGAGCCGCCTGGCAGATCAGATGGCCGTCTGCCCGGAATCCCGCGTTTTTGTCGGTGCTGGCTCCTATGACCACTATATACCGGAAGTTACCAAACAGCTGCTCGGCCGGTCTGAATTCTATACAGCCTATACCCCCTACCAGCCGGAAATCAGCCAAGGGACCCTGCAGGCCATATACGAATACCAGACGCTGATTACGCGCCTGTTAGGATTGGATGTAGCCAATGCTTCCATGTACGATGGCGCCTCGGCCCTGGCAGAAGCACTATTGATGGCTATTCGCGTCACCCGCCGCAAAAAAGTGGCGGTATCGCGGCTGATACACCCCTTGTACCGGCAGGTGGTTCAAACCTACTTTGCGCCCACCGGGTACGAAGTAATGGAGCTGCCCATGACGGCAACTGGGCAAACAGATTTGAGCGGAATCGACGACCTGGAGAGTTTTGCCGGAATTGCCGTCCAGTCTCCCAATTACTTCGGGTGCATCGAAAACCTGCAGGCTTTGGGAAATACCGTTCATTCCGCCAAAAAGACGCTCTTCATTGTCGGATTTACAGAACCCTTGGCCTATGGCTTGCTCAAAAACCCGGGCAGCCTGGGTGCCGATGTGGCCTGTGGCGAGGGACAGAGCCTAGGTATTCCCAGATCTTTTGGGGGCCCGGGTTTAGGTATTTTTGCCGCCCGCAAGGCCTTTATGCGCTCTATGCCGGGCCGCCTGGTTGGCAAAACCCAAGATATCGAAGGCAAAAGAGGATTTGTATTAACCCTCTCCACCCGCGAGCAGCATATCCGCCGCGAAAAAGCCACCTCCAATATTTGCTCCAACCAGGGCTTGTGCGCCACGGCTGCCGCCATGTACATGGCCACTGTGGGCGGAACCGGCATCCGCAAGCTGGCCCAATTGAATCACGACAAGGCTGCCTACTTGCAAAAAGCGCTGGTTGAAGCCGGCTTTGAGATACCCTTTGCAACGCCTGTGTTTAACGAGTTCGTGGTCAAATTCCCCCAGAGTTTTGATGCGACCTATAAAAAAATGCTGGACAAAAATATCGTGGCTGGTCTGCCGCTGGAAAAGGATTATCCCGAGCTTATTGATCACTATCTCATGTGCGTGACCGAAACCATGGATAAGCCCGATATGGACCTTCTGGTCGAGGAGGTGGCCTCATGAAAAATGCACTTGGAATCTCAGGACTGATTTTGGATGAACCCTTCCTGTGGGAACGGGGCAAAAAGGGGCGTATGGGCATGTCCCTGCCCAAGAGTGATGTACCCGAATCGCAGCTTCCTGAAGACCTAGTCGGCGATGGTCCCGATTTTCCGGATTTGAGCGAGGTGGAGGTGGTCAGACACTACACCCACCTAAGCACCTGGAATTTTGGTGTGGATACCGGCATGTATCCCTTGGGTTCGTGTACCATGAAGTACAACCCCAAAACCAATGAACGCCAGGCTTCCCTGCCCGGCTTGGCTCAAGCCCATCCCCTGCTACCGGCCAGTCTCTCCCAGGGAGTATTGAAGATCATGTACGACCTGCAAACCTATCTGGCCGAAGTGACGGGTCTACCGGCAATTAGCCTGCAGCCTGCGGCCGGTGCCCACGGCGAACTCACCGGCATGCTCCTGTTTTATGCCTGGCATCAAAAGAACAATCAGAAACGCACCAAGATCCTGATTCCGGATACGGCCCACGGCACCAACCCCGCCAGTGCGGCCCTGTGCGGCTTTCAGTCCATTCCGGTTGCCTCCAACGAAGATGGGGTTCTAGCGCCCCAAGACGTGGAAGCCCTCATGGATGAAGACACCGCCGGCATCATGGTCACCAATCCCAATACCCTGGGGCTTTTTGAAACGAATATCAAACAGATTGCTGACATCGTGCATACCAAAGGCGGCCTCGTATATGCCGACGGCGCTAACATGAATGCCGTTATGGGTATGGTGGACATGGCCCAATTGGGCGTGGATGTGCTGCACCTCAATCTTCACAAAACCTTCTCCACACCGCATGGCGGCGGCGGACCCGGCAGCGGCCCGGTCTGCGTTACCAAAGACCTGGAACCTTTCCTACCTGTTCCCAGGGTGGTGGAGGTGAAAAATGGCTTCGAACTGTCCGACGAATTTCCGGAATCAATTGGCAAGGTGCATGCCTTTTATGGCAATTTCGGCATTCAGATTCGAGCGTACTGCTATATCCTATCCATGGGCAAGGACCTCAAAACCGCCAGCCAATTGGCTGTCCTCAACGCCAATTACATCAAAGAAAGCCTGCGTGACACCTATCACCTGGCCTATGATCAAACCTGCATGCACGAGTGCGTCTTTACAGACAAGCACCAACAGGAGCACAAGGTCAGCACTCTGGATATAGCCAAGCGACTCAGCGACTACGGCTTTCATCCGCCCACCATCTATTTCCCCTTGGTAGTTCAAGGGGCCTTGATGATGGAGCCAACCGAAACCGAATCCAAGGAGGACATCGACCGCTTCATTACCGCGCTCAAGGCCATCTCCAAGGAAGCCGAGGAAAATCCAGAGCTGCTCCTACAGGCACCGGTCCGCACCAAGGTCCGGCGTCTGGATGAAACTGCGGCGGCACGTAAACCTTGTTTGGCAGGATAATTTCGCCTCTAGCGGAATTATGGATAGTGGCTCCGCCACTTTGTAAGATTGGGGGTCAAGTCTGCCCTTGACTCTTGTGCAATACTGGAAAGAGCCAAGAGCAAGCTTGACCCTCTTTCTATTTATCACTGCCGCCATCTAGTATGACTAGATTTTCTTGATTTATGCAGGTCTACATTATAATTTGTCAACGCTGTTCTCCTTACGGGAAATAGAGCTCTAAAAATCGGTTGTTTTTTAGCGCAATCAGATCCTGACATTCACTGTTGTTTTGTCGATTGGGGTTTGCTCGGATTTGCCCCAATAACCGACTAATACTATGCATCAAAGGGGGCATAATGAAAGTTTTGATTTTATACTATTCCAAAGGTGGTAACACTCGCAAGCTGGCCGATGCCATAACTGAAGGTGCTGCTCAGGTCGATGGTATCGAAGCAGTGCTACGCCATACCAAAGATGTGACCAAAGACGACTTCGTATCAGCCAGGGGGCTGATTGTAGGGTCACCGGTTTATTTCGGCACTATGGCAGCGCAGCTGAAAAAGGTTCTGGACGAATTTGTTGGTGTCCGCAGAAAAATGGAAAACAAGGTTGGTGCCGCCTTTACCACAGCTGGAGATGCTAGCGGCGGCAAGGAAACCACCATGATGTCAATTATCCAGGCATTGTTGATCTACGGTATGATCATCGTGGGTGACCCCCTATCGGCCACGGGACATTACGGGACCGCCTGTGTCGGAGCCCCGGATGCTGGGACCCTGGAGAACGGACGCAAACTCGGTCGGCGAGTGGCCGAGCTGGTTAAACAACTCGCTTGATATGATTCTAAACAACCCGGCATGCTACCTAATTGATACGTGTAAATTGGTTAAGTCTATCTTTGATGCTTGCCTTATTAAGCTATTATTTTTCTACATAAAATGAAACTGATAAACGAGATCACATCGTTGAATTGTGTAGAGTGGCCAAGTCTGCCTTGATTCTTTACCGATTGAAAACAATGAATGAAGGAATCACGATTTTTTGATGAACACGGAGGTTATTGTGGGGAAACTAATAGGGTACCAAAAAAAATATTTAAAGGGACTTGCTCATGGCATAAAGCCAGTGGCGTATGTTGGACAGAAAGGGCTGTCACCTACTCTGTTAAAGGCTATTGACGAATCATTAACAAAACATGAACTGATCAAGGTAAAATTCATCGAGTTCAAGGAAAAAGAGCAGAAACATGAAATCGCGGACTCCATTGAACAGGAAACTGCATCTGAATTGGTGGGGATGATCGGTCATGTTGCGATCTTATATCGCCAGCAACCGGATCCGGAAAAAAGAAAGATTGAAGTTCCAAAACGGGTTGAAAAGGGGGATCAAAATTAAGCGTTTCTACTACATGCCTTAAATCTCAAAAGGTAATATATGCCTCAGCGAGTGATTAAAATTATTCTGCCAAAACGCATGGTAACCAACTGCTATCAGGAGGTTATTTCTTTATCTACGCGATAATTATTTTTTTCTATGCTATGCTGGAAGGCATAAACTCTTGTTATTCTATTATATAACGTTGTTGAGAATGTTTACTTAATCGTGTTGTGCAATAAACGAAAAATTCAATGGGTTAACGTTGTCAACAACGTCCCTAAATTCCTCTTATTTTGGAAAAAACCTTGGTTTTTCGCTTTTTCAAAAACTTATTGACGTTAAAGCGTTTAAGCGTTATAGTGTCGCACTTAACAGGAGGTGACATTATGGCAACACCTGCAAAACGAGCCACCATTTATTTCGATCCGATGCTGCATAAGGCTTTGAAACTGAAAGCAGTTGAAACTTCAAAATCCGTTTCGGATCTCGTCAACGCCGCTGTAAGAGGAGCTCTAGCTGAGGATGCTGAAGACCTCTCCGCATTTGGCCAGAGAGCTGACGAGGCCCTGATAAGCTATGATGAGATGGTAAAAAGGCTGAAAAAAGATGGCCGAATTTGAGATCTTTTTTAAAGAATCAGTTTGGAAGGATGTTAGGAAAATACCTAAAAAAGATCTACAAAACATACTTAAACTGATTAAAAACCTTTGCACAAATCCACGCCCCCATGGATGTGAAAAGCTCACCGGTCAAAAACGGTACCGATTAAGGCAGGGAAAATACCGTATAGTGTATTCAATTCAGGATAATGAATTGACTGTCTGGGTAGTAAAGATCTGCCACAGGAAGAACGTTTATCGCTAAAACTAAAAGCCGTAAGCAGGGTAGTGCTTACGGCTTTATACTTATCGCTGGTTTTCAGCTGATTACCAATTTTCACCCAGCAGTTCAAAATGGGCTTGCGGATGTGCACAAGCCGGACACATGGCTGGTGCTTCCTGGCCTTCTGCCAGATAGCCGCAGTTTCGGCAGCGCCATACTACGACTTCATCGCGTTTGAAAACCCGATCCGCTTCAATATTGGCAGCCAGATCATTGTATCTTTTTTCATGCTGTTTTTCGGCAACACTGATCATTTCCCATAACATGGCCGGAACCTCAAAACCCTCTTCGCGGGCGACCTTGGCAAAGCCCGGATAGAGCTCGGTGTGCTCCTCATGCTCGCCGGCTGCAGCGGCCTTCAAATTCTCCAGAGTGCTACCAACAACACCGGCTGGAAAACCTGCGGTAATCTCAAGTACCCCGCCCTCCAGTTGGCTAAAAAAGCGTTTGGCATGCTCTTTTTCCTGGTCGGCTGTTTCTGCGAAGATGTCGGCAATCTGCACATACCCATCTTTTTTGGCCTTGCTGGCAAAATAGGTGTAACGGTTGCGGGCCTGTGATTCTCCGGCAAAGGATCCGAGCAAATTTTGTTCTGTCTGACTACCTTTCAATGATGGCATTTTTTCCTCCTCTTTGTTTTAGGTTTTGTTTTTATGTGGATGATGCCTGCTGGCATTCCGGACATACACCAAAAAAATCCATGCGGTGATTCATAATTTTGTATCCGGTTTTACGAATAATCTGCTGTTGTAGGGATTGTATTTCAAGGTCATCAGCATCCAACACCTGCTCACAATGGGTGCAAATGACGTGCGGATGCGGATAGGGCAGCCTGCCGTCATAACGATTGCTGCCCTGGCTAAATTCTAGCTCCAAGACCGCCCCCAGGTCCTTGGCTAATGATATGGTTTTATAAACTGTGGCCCGGCTGGTCATGGGAAAGTCTGGTCGAATCTGTTCGTATATCTGATCGACAGTGGGATGGCTGTTGCTGGTCAATAATATTTCCAGTATCGCCAACCGCTGGGGCGTTATTCGATGGCCCGCTGCTTTGATCTGATTGACCAAAGTTTCGATGTTGGGGAAAGAATCTAGCAAAACGGTTTCCTGTATTTAAGAAGCACTCCATTCTTTATCGAGAATGATTATCTCTAAATAACAGGTCCATTATCTGTCATCAAATGAGGGCGGTGTCAAGAACAATTTTTAATGGAATTGAAAGGAATCGTCAAACAGGTGTGGATCTGTAAAGTGCCCGCGACCCACCATCTTAATGGCGTGATGCCCGCGTTGGCGCATATATCCGATATCCGCTATACCCATGGAAAAAAAGATGTAGGGCTCGATCCGCCAGGAGTCCTTCATAATACCCGCGGGTGTAAACACACTTTCATTTTGCCCATCCTCTCTTGGTAACGATTCCAACACCTCGTAGGGAATCAGTGCATAATTTTGGACATCTAGCGAACTATCATCTGTCATGATACGCTGGACCTGATGCCATCCGGAATTAATTCTGAGAAGCAACCGCTTTTGCGGAAACTCTGAGGGCATCCAGGCCGGCACCAGCGGCACGATCTCTCCAGGCTTGCTAACAATCTTGGCAATGAATTCCTTTTTGGGAACAAAAAAGAAATAACAGCCACAACTGTTCATAATGTCCAGCATGACTGCATCGCCAGTTTGGTCCAAAGTCACCCGATAGGTAACACCGTCCAAGGGTCCGCGTTCGATCCAGGGTGCATTTTTTCCAGCACGTTCCGAATACCAAAAGGCAAAATTCAATTGCAGGACTGGATGGCCGTTCAGGAAGTTATGGGATGTGTAATAATAAACACTTGGCCGTGTGCTATCGACCATTACCCGGTTGTTTTGCCAGGTAATCCGGCCGATGTGGTCATAGGTTTCCACAACATCTTGGCTAATGACCGGGGCAAACCTGATTGCTAGCTTTCGCACATCTTGGGACCTCAATTTGGGGAGACCAAAAGCATCCAGATTACTTGGGTCGTACAATAAGCCGATAAAATCTGAATCCGCTGATTCATTTTCCCGTTTTGGCATGTATTGGGTCAATGTCCCCAGCAATTCTAATCCAGAGGGTTCTGTTGCATGCCATTTTTCATATCGACTGTAGGCCACAGCCGTACCAGCAGTAACTGGAATGCCGGCCAAAGGATAAAATCCTAGCACGCGCGCCAGCGTAGAATACTCGTCTGGAACCCGTGCGGCCTGCTGCACCACACGTAGAAAATCCGGATGGCCCTGATCGCTTGCGAACAATTGCTGGGCATAAGACTCGGTTTTTTGGGTGATTATTTGCCGATCAAACGACTCCCCGAGAGCTTGGGACAACTCCTGGATGGCTGCTTGGGGAAGGTTGCCGATCTCCTTACGGCGGGAAGCCATGCCTAAATTTAGCATCTGCTGGGACCAATAGCGACCATTTTGCACCCAATCGGTTCGACCCTTTATAGCGGAAAGAAACCGATTGGTGCGCATGTAGGGAAATCCATCTACCGGGAAACTACTGGCATCGGACACGCTATATTTTTGGATCACCTTTTCCAGTTCGGCATAGAAAATTTCGGCCCGATCTTCTCGTGGGAATACGTCTGAGTCGAATCGTGTAAGCGTAGCTGTGCAAGCCGTGAGGCCGACGATTAGCAAACTTATGAGAATTGATGCTACTGTTTTCATTGGCATTATAACCAAAAGGCTTTTAGGCTGTAGGCTATAGACTACAGGCTGCTTAACGCTTACAGTTTGAGTTTTGTTCGCAAATCTTAGCCGTCGTATTCCAGCAATTTATCCAGAAAGTTTTCACCAAAATAGCTTGCAACAATGTCAACCACCCCAGCATTTAGATGATTTAGATCGTCGGATTCACGATTGCAGGGGAAGGCCTTCCAATTTTTATCCACCGATAATTCTGGGGTGGCGCCATCCAAAAGAATGAGCGGCCAAAGGGAACAGGCACTTGGTTTTATTGCCACTGGGCTTAATTGCAAATCAATTGCAGCTGAATGCAGGCTGCAAAGCTTTTCTCCTGATGGTAGCAAATAGGTAAAAATGCAGGCTTCATCTGCATTGGCATCGATGCGATAGGAGCCATCCTCCCATTCCTCAAAAACGTTTATAAACTCATCATCTTCGATAATACTCTCGGTATAGTTCACAACCGTTGGAAAACATCCCACAATTTTTTCCATTTTGGCTGGCTTCACATGCGGCACATAGCGGAAGCAGCAGGTAGGTTGATTTTTACAAATCTGCGGCTGGCAATCGTGACAGATGGCCTGCAATGCTGCCATATCCACACGGATACCGTTGATGGTGGGTGTATCAGTCTTTTTTGAGTGATTTGCCATAAGTACCTTTTTTCCAATTACGCCAAGAAATGAATTTTCTCCTCGTCTTAAAGGATCGGGGGAGCTGCATTTCTGCAACCATAGGCTTTGAGGTTCAGGTCCTGATTAAAATTTGTCACTTTTTAAAGAATTCTGCCCCACTGGACCATCCTTTATGTAGCCAGCTCATGGATAAGTTATAGTTCTCCAACCCTAAAAAAAGTGGGGACGCTTTGTGTTGTACAACCACATAGCCTGCTTCTCCTCCGTCATTCCCTTGGAGGAGGGAATCCAGACAAAGCTATAAGCTCAAGGCTTATTCTGGATCTCCATCCCCTCCTCCGAGGGGACATGCTTTCATGGGGATGACAAACCGCTTTAAGGCTCGGACATAACCTGGATCCTTTTTTACAATGATGACTTCTGCAGGATAGGTTCTTAGAATGCTGGGATACCAGGATATCGGAATGCTGTCACACGTCCTCAACATACTGATTACTCCATACTGGCTACCACTATCTTCTGAATTATGATTCCTTAAGCTGCTTGCCGCTTATAGCTTACAGTTCAAAGAGTTGCTGCTAACTCGTCAAAGGCTTAATCAGCTGATCAACCAACGCCGCTTCAGCCCATTTAAGATCACGCTTCTGCTTTCCTTGTTGAAACAATGCCAGCATTCGATCAGCCAGGCCACGCGCCTTTTCAAATCCGTTTTTTGCGGCACGTTCAATAAGATTCCAATCTTCATGTTTAACAAAATCAGCAAAAGCATCCCCTATTTCCGGAAACAAGGATTTGTGCATCCCTTCCATAAAGGCCACATAAAAACCCAGGGAAGCGGGTCTGCGCTCACTTAAAATATAATGAAGGGCGCCGTGTGACCCGGTATCAGCTATAATGTCTTTAATTGCCCGGGCAAATAGCTCAATGGACGAACGCGGATAGGCTCCGATCATTTCCTGCCAGAGTTCCCGATCTATATTATCGCCCGATAGCTCGCCCATCTCGTGGTGGAGGTAAATACCCATCATCTCACGGGTCAATTCGGTCAAATTTGATTTCCAGGCGGCACGATCCTGTGCTCCCAAGCCCATTTGGCTCAAAGCATATTCAAGCGCTCGACGCCCTGATTTGTTGATATAGACCATCTGATCCCAAAGATAAACTTCAGCGATATGCTGTCGGATTAAGATAGTGCTGTCTTGGGTTAGTGCCGGAACAGCAAACAGATCTCTGGCCAACTCCTTACTCACAATATACACGGATATGCCATCGACTTGATCGTCCACCATAATTTCGGCCAGAAAAAAAGTTGGTTTGAGCCCGCGTCCATATCCGGCGCCATAAAACAGACCCTGATTACGTAAAAGCTTGTTTAATGCCTGGGTATCAAAGGGATCAAACTGATGGTTATCTAATTCCAATTCCCGATAGGGCTCTTTTCTAAGTTCTTCCCAGGCTTCTTCTTTGCGACCAATCCAGTCGAGAATATCCGCGGGCTCCTTCTCAACCCAGGGATCAAGGCCCTTTTCCCATTTATATAGATCGCGAAGCCTAAGCGCCAAACCACAAACTGAATACAAACCAGCATAGCGTGCATCAGACAGATCGCAATTGTACTGAATTTGTGGAATGAGTCGCTTGAACCCACCCCGTGGTATTGCTAATGCCATAAACCTGTCTCGATTCCTTTAGAATTTCACAATAAATTGCTTGACTTCCAGAAATTATTCATTACATTAGCAATGTCAAAAAATGAGCGCCAAGCTTTCAGCAATAAGCAAATCACCTGCCTACTACTGAAAGCTTCGCGCTTATTGCTTTTTTAAATAAAGGAGACCACCTATGTACTTTGAAGCCGTTTTTAACCCATCCGAACACCTGGAATACTCCAACGATGCTAAAACTCTTGCTGGAAAAAAGATTGCAATACAGTCTGGCTGGGTTATTAAAGAAGGCCAATTCAAAGGTCAGGAATGCTACTATATCCCCAACTCCACCGTCGGACTCATCCCCTTCTGCGATTTAAAGGAGATTAAACCGCTGCCTTATGTTAAGTGGCGGGACCTGCTTACCCAACTTGGCTTCTAATCCATCACGTTTCTTTTGGGCAACCTCTTCTTTTAACGAGGGAAGACGGCGCCCTTGTCGGCGCTACTGACTTGCTTGGCATAGCGCGCCAAATATCCGCTCTTCTTTTTGAGTTCGAATGGCGACAGTTTTTCAATTCGATTTTTAATCTCGCCTGGATCAAGCTCCACATTGAGCGTTTTCTTGGGGATGTCAATGGCAATCATGTCCCCATTTTCGATAATAGCAATTGCTCCGCCCGACGCCGCTTCAGGGGACACATGCCCGATGGCTGCACCGCGCGTGGCACCCGAAAAACGTCCGTCGGTTATCAGGGCCACATTCTTGTCAAGACCCATGCCGGCGAGTGCCGATGTGGGTGACAACATTTCGCGCATGCCGGGTCCGCCTCTGGGTCCTTCGAAGCGAATGACAATCACCTCACCTTTTTCAATTTCCCCTGCCATGATGGCTTCAAAAGCATCGTCCTCGGAATGAAACACCCTGGCTGGACCGGTGTGCTGCAGCATCTCATCGGCAACGGCAGCCTGTTTGACGATGGCACCGTCCGGCGCAATATTACCCCGCAAAACGGCCAGTCCGCCGGTGCTATGAACCGGATTATCGATGGGTCGAATCACACTGGTCTCTTTGATACCGGCTTGAATAGACGTTAGCACCTCTCCCAGAGGCTTTGATGCCACTGTCATCTCCCCATAATTGATGAGATTGTTCTTCTGCAATTCAGCCAGAATCGCTGGCACCCCGCCGGCATGATACAGATCCACCACATGATGAGGCCCGGCTGGTGCGATAGAAGTTAGGTGCGGTACCCTTTGGGCCAAGCGGTCAAAATCTGCCAATGTTATTTCGACGCCAGCATAGTAGGCAATTGCCGTAATATGCAGGACTGAATTCGTAGAGCCGCCCAGTGCCATATCTGTAGCAATCATATTTTCGAAAGCCCCTTTGGTCATGATGTCACGCGGCCGAATGCCTTGTTTGACCAGGTTTACGGCATGAAAACCGGTTTCCTTGGCCAACCACATCCGCTGCGAAAAAACTGCCGGGGTGCTGCCGTTCATGGGCAGAGCCATGCCCAACGCTTCACTGAGGTTGGCCATGGTATTGGCCGTAAACATACCGGAACAGGCACCGGCGCCCGGGCAGGCGCTGCATTCATATTGATTCATATCATCTTCACTGATCTGGCCGCTTTTCAATTGGCCCACGGCTTCAAAGACTTTATCCAAGCCACCATCCTTGCCCGCCACCTTGCCGGGTAGCATGGGACCCCCGGCAATAAATATGGCAGGGATGTTGAGCCTGGCCGCACCGATGAGCATGCCCGGAATAATCTTATCACATGAGGCCATAAGTACCAGCCCATCAAAAGGATGGGCCATGGCCATGATTTCAAGAGAATCCGCAATCAACTCCCGGCTGGGAAGCGAATATTTCATGCCATCGTGGTTCATGGCCAATCCGTCGCATACGCCGATGGTGTTGAAAACTAGCGGTGTGCCGCCAGCTGCGTATACGCCGGCCTTGACCGCTTCGGCGAGCTTATCCAAGTGGATATGCCCGGGTATGATTTCATTAAATGAGTTGGCAATGCCTATGATGGGCTTTTGCATTTCTTGGTCGGTCATACCACCCGCCCTTAAAAGAGAACGGTGGGGTGCTCGTTCTACTC
>CAZWEO010000079.1:0-23737 GCA_964633115.1 uncultured Desulfobacterales bacterium | reverse complement strand
TTATACTATGTTTACAGGTAGTTATAAAATCCAACTAAAGATTGACGCTGTGGCATTTTCCATTGCACAGATCATCATCGCTAATCATATTTCTATCGGTATGAAGAACATGCCCTTGATTGTGAATAATTTTTTCAGGTTGTGGCGGCTAATAGAAATATTTTCTTCAACCCTTTCGCATCGACAGTATCCAAAACATGCTGCAATTCAGTAAAATTTGGTGGCATAACCGCACCAAACCAAAATGTCTGGCCGGATGATCTATGCAATCTCCGGACAGACGATTTTGCTTTTTGGGGTTGAAATTATGGGCCGATTGTGCCATCGATAAACAGATGCAATTTCATTAGGTGTTATTAAGTACATTAGCCTAGAGTGAAACCTACGGGAACGGGCCGTCTCCCGATTATTTTCCTAGTTTATAGTACATCTATACCGCTGATTTACCGGTATAACAGATCCTCTGCACTCACGTTGGAATGGTCCCATGCTAAACGAACTATCAACACTGACATGCCCGATCTGTCATCAGACAACATTGGTTAATATTTCCGAGCACCTACGCAACAAGCGAACTACGGAAATTCAATGGCAGTGTGATTGTGGGCACCAATTCAAACACACGGCTGAAAGAAGACGGCATAACCGCAAACAAGTTCGCTGCACCGGTTTGTATCGATATCGCAATGAGGTTCAACTGGACCCAGGCGTTGTAACGGGGAAATTTGTGGGTAAGGGAAAAATGACCGTTATGGACTTGTCTCTCAGCGGCCTCAAAGTCAAACTAAAGAAAAAGGAAGATTTGAAGATTAACGACCGCTTTGAGGTTGAATTTTATCTTAAGGATCGCAGGCGGACCCTGGTACGCGAAACTGCCACCATCAAGAATATTGATAACAAATATATCGGTGGTACCTTCGGGACTAGCGGATCCCAGAACCGCGAACTCGGATTTTATCTGCTAGACCAGACGTAGCAACTATAAGCATTTAGCCGATAGCTGTAAGCAGCCTACAGTCTTCAGCCTAATAGCCTAACCGTCTAAGGCTAATCACATGACCAACCTTCCTGCTTACACAACCACTTTCTAAATTCGGCCTCTGCATCATACGCAGCAACTTCCATGGGATTTTTGTCATAGCGAAAAAGTCCGGCGATATACCCCTTTACATACTGCCGGCCAAATTGTGCCACCGAGCCGAGTTCTGCATACTGTTTGACATGGTAAATCTCGTGGCTCAGCAAAACCAGTAAGTTGCCATCTTTTTCTTTATAAGGCTGCCGGAGGTAGATGATGTTGCCAAATGTTTGGCCGGCCAATTCATCCATGATGGCCATGGGCCAGATATCCAATATCTTATGGTCGTTGAGCAAATCGGCTGCATAGACGATTTGAATTTTGTCGGCAGCCAGACCCCATCGCTTCAACCAAGGACCCAACCATTTTTTTTGATAGGGGCTTAAGGGGTTGGGTAGCTTGTTGCGTTGGTGGATATTGATGTCCCATATTTCCTTGGCCAGCACCGGGAAAGTCGTGGCACCCCATTCACCCGCATCCAGAAGTTGGCCTGAATCAATACGCTTTCTTAAGGTACTGTTTTCGTCACTCAAATCTAGATCGTGCCACTCCAAACCGATGGCAATACTTGCCATGAGCATAATTAGGAAAAGCGTGGTTACTGCTGGCGCTTTCAGACGATTCATAAGTCTGGATGGCTGCCTAAGAAGCGATATAAGGTTGCGCGTCCAACTCCCAACTGTTTGGCAGCCTGGACCTTATTGCCACCAGTTTTTGTCAGGGCTGCCTTGACGGATAATGGGTCGAGTTTACGAGCGGGACCCTGTTTTGTCGTGGCGGGCATAAACTGCCTTAATTCAAGTGGTAAATCCTTGGGTCGAATTAGGCCATTTTTACATCGTACAATTGAAAACTGAACGCAATTCTGAAGCTCGCGCACATTTCCAGGCCAGCGATAATCCAACATCATGGAAATGGCTTCTTTGGAGATATTAAATTCCTGATCACTTGCTTGGCCGAGGACTTGTCGTAGAAAATGATCCACCAAAAGGGGGATATCTGTTTTGCGTTCACGCAAGGGCGGCACGGTAATGGGGATTACATTCAGGCGGTAAAAAAGGTCTTCACGAAAGCGACCTTCCAGAACCTCCTGCTTAAGGTCCTTATTGGTGGCACTGATAACGCGAACGTCTACGGAAACAGTCTTTTCGCCGCCCACTTTTTCTAACGTGCCTTCTTGTAAAAATCGGAGCAACTTTACCTGCATCAGTTTGGGAAGTTCAGATATTTCATCTAGAAAGATTGTGCCACCATCGGCCAATTCGAAGCGGCCTTTTTTATCGCGAATGGCACCTGAAAAAGCACCTTTTACATGACCAAAGAGTTCGCTTTCAATCAGGCCTTCTGGTAGGGCACCGCAATTGATGGGTACAAAGGAATTACCACCCCGGCGGCTTTCATTATGAATTGCGTGTGCTACCAGCTCTTTTCCGGTGCCGGTCTCACCCGAAATGTGGACGGGAAAATCATAATCGGTCACATCTCGAATCTGTTTGTAAACTGAAATCATCTTTTTATCACGGCCGATGATATTGGCAAAGCTAAAGATTTTTTCAGTATTTAGCTGCAGCTCGATTAGTTCGGTCTGATCCGTAATCGTGGCCAAAGCACCAATATCCTGATGGTTTTCATCTTTCATCATGATAATGGACATTTCGATCATTCTTTTACGGCCGCTTTTTGTGGTGATATGAAGACTATGCTCGGTCATTTCCCCCAGGGTCGGATCTCCTGAGCAGAAGGAACAGCGATAGCCGCACAAAGATCCGCCAAAAGCTTCATGACAGTCTTTTCCCAGAACCTCCTCACGTGGAAATTCCAATATTTTTTCAGCACCATCGCTATAAAAGAGGATGCGACGGTTCAGATCGTGAGCGATCACGCCTTCCTTGAGATTGTTGAGTATATGTTCGAGGCTCTTGCGGTCGGCAGCATTGTTGAACTGCATGGCAAGTTGGGTTTCGGCTAATTCTTTGAACTTGCAGATAAGATTTTCGAATCGGGGTGTGTAGGTGTGCTCCTTGGTGTCGAGCAGGCTGATAGTACCAAACACCTCGCCGTCGGGCCACAACAATGGGAATCCCAAGTAGGCAACCATGCCTTGTTCAATATCAAAATTGCTATTTATTTCTTGTTTCAAGCTGCTGGGAATTAGAACGGTCTTTTTTTGGCTAACCACCTGATTGCAGAATAGCTCTGCCAGCGGTGCGTGCTGGCCCTGATAATATGGATTGCCCTCAGACTCACTGGCACTGATGGTTTGCATGTGATGTTTATCCAGTCTGCGAATCAAGACCGCCGGCGCATCACAAAATTCCGCCAAGGTGTTAACAATACCTTGCCAGCTTTCCAAAACGCGGGGGGTGATTTGGATCGCCATCTTGCGGATGGCAGGCCCCAGCTGTTTCAGAAATCCAGTTGGTTCGTTTTGATTATGGGCGTGTATTTTGTTTGCAGTCATTATTCGATGTTGGATGTTCATTTTTTTAAAGATAAACACAACATTAATAGTACGCTTAAACCGAATCATCCAGGCTTTTTATACCGTTAGGATTCATTTGGCATATATATTATCCTGCTGCGGTTGTCAAAGTAATCGGTTGGTCCAAAGATGGTCTTGTGATGATTTGAAAAACTCGCTATGGTGCAAAATTACTTCCATGAAACTAGATGCCCAAAAAGAAAAAGAGTATCAAGGACTGGCCTGGCCGTCATTGATTTCAGGCCAATTGATCAAACGCTACAAGCGATTTCTGGCCGATGTTAGGCTGGATAATGGTCAAGTCGTGACCGCCCATTGTCCCAATTCGGGCAGCATGGCCGCTTGTTCTGAATCCGGCCAGCGTGTATATCTTTCCAGTCATGACAATCCCAAACGAAAGCTGAAATATACCTGGGAAATTATTCAAATGCCAGACTCATGGGTGGGTGTCAATACGCTGGTACCCAACCGATTGGTTAAAAACGCGATTGAAAATGGGCGCGTAGTCGATCTGGCTGGTTATGATTCGATTCGTCCGGAAGTGAAAACTGCTGAAGGTTCGCGTTTGGATTTGATGCTACAACGCGATGATAAAGACACCTGCTATATTGAAATCAAAAACTGCACCTTGGTGGAAAACGGTGTGGCCATGTTTCCGGATGCCGTTACCCAACGTGGGCGCAAACATCTATTTGAGCTGGAGCGCCTGAAGATGGACGGCAACCGCTGCGTTATGTTTTTTTTAATTCAGCGCATGGATGCCGAGGTTTTTAAACCGGCTGCCCATATCGATTCAGCCTATGCCGATACATTACGCAAGGTCCATTTGGATGGCGGCGTCGAAATCCTGGTTTATGACGTGCATATCGATTTAAAATATATCCGGTTGAACCGTCAAATTCCCCATGCTCTATAAAATGTTCTAAGCGATAAGCTATGGGTGGCGGAGCCGCTAACATAAAATTGTCAATAATTCTATAAGGAGTTGTATCGATGGGTGGATTTTTTGGAGAGGTTTCTAAAGACGATTGTGTTTTGGACGTTTACTATGGAACTGACTATCATTCTCATTTGGGTACCAAACGGGGTGGCATGTGTGTCTTGAACAGCAACGGATATTCACGGGCCATACACAATATTGAGAACGATTATTTCCGCTCCAAGTTTGAACCCGATCTGCCCAAGCTCAAGGGAAACAAAGGGATTGGTGTTATCAGTGACACCGACGCCCAGCCTTTGATCATCGGGTCCCATTTGGGTAATTTCGGTATCGTCACAGTCGGTAAGATCAATAATCTGGACCAGCTGGGAAATGAGGCTTTTGATAAGCGTCTGCATTTTTCGGAAATGAGCGGGGGCGAAATGCATCCCACCGAGCTAGTGGCCATGCTAATTTGTGAGGGTGAAAATTTTGTTGATGGTATTCGAAAGGCGCAGTCAGCAATCCAGGGTTCTTGCTCAATCCTGCTTGTGACCGATGCCGGAATATATGCTGCCCGCGATAAATTGGGACGAACACCAATTGTAATCGGTAAAAAGGCTGGCGCCTATGCCGCCGCTTCAGAATCTTGCTCATTTCCCAATCTGGGATTTGAAATCGATCGCAATCTGGGACCTGGCGAAATTGTGAGTTTAACAGCGGATGGTTGCGAACAATGTCAGAAACCTGGCGATAAATTACAGATCTGCAGTTTTTTGTGGGTTTACTATGGATATCCTGCCTCTAGCTACGAAGATATTAACGTGGAAGATGCTCGCAATCGATGCGGAGCTGTATTGGCGCAGCGTGACAACGTTGAAATCGATTATGTAGCCGGAATACCGGATTCAGGCATTGGGCACGCCATCGGCTATGCCAATGAAAAGCATATTCCTTATATCCGACCTTTCGTCAAATACACGCCAACATGGCCGCGTAGTTTCATGCCCCAAAATCAAACCCAACGTGATCTCGTGGCCCGCATGAAACTCATTCCGATTCATGATTTAATCGACGGCAAGCGCTTGCTTTTTTGTGAGGACTCCATTGTTCGTGGAACCCAACTCAAAGACAATATTAAAAAATTATTTGAGTATGGCGCCCGGGAGGTCCATATGCGACCGGCGTGTCCGACCCTAATTTATCCTTGCGATTTCCTGAACTTTTCCACCTCCCGATCTACTTTGGATCTGGCAGGACGGCAGGTCATTTATGAACTGGAAGGCGACGAGACATCTCAATTACAGGAGTATGCATTACCTGATTCGTCCAAACGGCTTGAAATGGTCGATAAGATTCGCATGCGATTGGGACTAACTACGCTGGCTTACCAGAAACTCCCAGACCTTGTGGCGGCCATTGGCATGCCCAAGGAAAAGTTGTGTACGCACTGCTGGGATGGCTCTAGCTACTTTTGACGGTTCCGTAAAAGGTCCAACTTCTGCGTTGTGCTTCATTTTGCATACAATCAACGTACGACTTGTACGCCTCATGAATGCAAAATTCACACGCCTTGAATTTGAACCTTTTACGAAACCGTCCATCCAAGAGTTTAAAACAGATCACGTCAAATGACTTTTTCCGGGACGATGAACAGAAGCTTTCAAAGTGATCCTTCATAATAGGATGGCTACAGCAACCTCAACAACCGCTCATTGTGGTTTAAAAAAAATTACTCTCTGATTAGCAGCGGTCAAGTACTTCAACCATCTATGTCAGTAGTAATTAGGGTCAAAGAATTATGAACCATGGGCCTTCAGCAGTAAGCCGCTAATGGCCAAGAACTAAGAGCTAATGGCTGTAAATAGGCAGTGGCTATTTTCCTATGCCACTTGCTTGTCGATAATTTTCCCGCGGGTACTGATAACCACCGTTTCCATGGGGATTTGCTTACCGGCTTGCTGCATTCCCTGTTCCAGAATATAGGGAAGCCCACCGCAGCAAGGGACTTCCATGATTATTGTGCTGATCCTGGCGATGTCGGCTTGGTTGAAGATAGCCGCGAATTTATCGATATAGGCCTGTTGATCGTCGAGCTTGGGGCATCCCACTAACACAACCTTACCTTGCATAAATTGCTCATGAAAATTAGGATAGGCCAAGGGAGTGCAATCGGCCACCACCAAAAGATCGGCTTGCTTTAAAAAAGGTGCATGTGGTGGAACCAGGTGTATCTGAATGGGCCAATGCGACAACGCTGATTCGACATTAGCGTGGATAGCCGGCTTGTTGGCTTGTTGACACGGTGTAGGCGCAAACGATTGCAATTGGGTTGAGGGACAGCCACACGCAGCGGTGGGCGTCTTTTCCTTTTGGGCTTTTTGGGTCGCCAGATGTTCTTCTACTGCGATTTCATCAAACTCGTCGGCCTCGCGCTCCACGATGGTCAAGGCATCTGTGGGGCATTCGCCGATACAGGCGCCTAAGCCGTCACAAAATTTATCGGCCACAACCTTAGCCTTCCCGTCGATGATTTCCAAGGCGCCTTCGGCACATTCGATGATGCATTGTCCGCAACCGTCACACAGTTCTTCGTCGATTTTAATTATTTTACGATGGACTTTCATGATTGATACCTCAATAAAATCATTTCATGCTTTTATAAGGCGCGACTCCGTCGCGCTGGTTAATAGAGTTTATTCTGCCATTCAATACCTTGCCCATTAAGTCGTGCCATAGCCCTTTGTCTCTGCCGAAAACTTAAGATTTAAATTCGAAGCAAGAGTTTCTACATATTTAAGACTCAATAACCTTCAATACTCTTTGAGCCTCTGCTTTTCCGGCTTCAGTCAGCAGGTTTTCCTGAATGACGTTCTGGATATAATCGTTATCCAGAGGTTTCTCTTTATGCCGTTCTTCCAGGTTGGTGATCTGGTCGGCATCAAAAAGGACTTTGAAATTGGTACTTTCGTTTTTCATGGGATGATGATGGCGAGCAATTATCTCACAAACTTCTTCGATGATGGCTTCCTTGGCGCCCAATTTGATCAAAATTTCCCGGGCCACAGGGGGGCCTTCCTGTTCCTGATATTTGGGGGCACTGCTTTGATATTTACGCTCTGCCTCAGGAATACCGATGTCATGCAGATAGGCGGCACACAGGATAACGGCCATATTGCCAGCTTCCTTTTTGCCAATACGTTCAGCATAGCGGGCCACACGGGTGGCATGGCCAATGCGCCTAAAATCTGTTTTAAAATAGCGCTTCATCTCAATAGCAACCCGGTCTTTGAGCAGGTCTTCCTTCTCGGCCAAAAGTTCAGGGGGTAAATTGCCTATGCACTGTTCGGCAAATTCGCAATAAGACGCACATCCGAAATCCATTTTGGGATTTACGAAACGATGGCCGCATTGACTGCATTTGCGAGCGGTGTCATCTTTGAAAAATTCAACTATATGACCACATTTGGGACAAGGTTCTTCAAAGATTGCTCCGGGCTTCCAGTAGCGGCTATCCTGACCGGGACATTTCATGTTCCCCCCTTGGCGGTTTCGTAGAATGCCCAACTTCGGTGTTGTACTTCATATTACAAATATTCAGCGTACTACCAGTACGCCTCATAATTGCAAAATTCGTACGCCTTGAATTTGAACATTCTACTAAACCTTCTATATACAATTTCATGTAGTTGGTTTTCTGGTTCAAAAGTATTTATTTCAATTACAATGCATTGGTGTATAACTGTAAGCGATAAGCAGCTGATAGCTTACACCTTACCGCTTACAGCTTAGGGCTTACCCTTGAACCCTCGGACCCTGCTTTAGCCTAGTATTGCCTTCAGATCCTCATCCGGCGTGGAAATGGGTGTCAGGTTGAAATTTTCAACCAGCACATCCAGGACATTGGGCGACACGAAAGCCGGCAGACTTGGGCCCAGTCGAATATCTTTGATTCCCAAGTGCAGCAGGGACAGCAGGATGACGCAGGCTTTCTGCTCGTACCAGGATAAAACCATTGATAGGGGCAGGTCATTGACGCCGCAATCAAAGGCATTGGCCAAAGCCACTGCAATCTGGATGGCTGAGTAGGCATCGTTACATTGACCGACATCCAACAAGCGCGGAATTCCGCCGATGTCTCCCAAATCCTGATCAAAGAAACGGAATTTACCGCAGGCCAGGGTCAGTACAACACTGTCCTCTGGGACTTTCTCCACAAATTCCGTGTAGTAGTTACGCCCGGGTTTGGCGCCGTCGCAGCCAGCCACCAGGAAGAAATGTCGAATAGCTTTGTTCTTAACTGCTTCGATGATCTTATCCGCTACAGACATGACCGCATTTCTGGCAAATCCAACCATAACGGTCTTGCCTTCGGTATCTTCAGGAAACCCAGGCATCTGCAGGGCCTTTTCGATTACGAGTGTAAAATCCTTATCCGCAATGTGCTGGACCCCGGGCCAACCTACGAGACCGGTGGTAAAGATATTATCCTGATAGGTATCTTTGGGTTTTTGAATACAGTTGGTGGTCATCAGAATGGCACCGGGAAATTCGGCAAATTCTTTTTTCTGGTTTTGCCAGGCGGTTCCATAATGGCCGTGGAAATGGGCGAACTTTTT
This sequence comes from uncultured Desulfobacterales bacterium, assembly GCA_964633115.1. Classification (GTDB taxonomy): domain Bacteria; phylum Desulfobacterota; class Desulfobacteria; order Desulfobacterales; family B30-G6; genus B30-G6. The sequence goes on along the minus strand of CAZWEO010000079.1, from coordinate 14,639 downwards.
CAGTTCCGGGTATCCATGGCAGGGCAGCATTTCGCCATGGGTATATATCTGAATGCCTTTGCCTTCAGTCTGATTGAGCAGTTCGTAGAGATCCTTGAGATCATGACCTGATACCAGAATGGCTTTCCCTTTTTTGGCCCCCAGGGGGACGCTGGTGGGAACCGGGTGGCCGTATGTGCCGGTATTGGCCGCATCCAGCAGTTCCATGGCTTTAAGGTTGACTTCACCACATTTGAGATTCAGACCAACCAGATCTTCTACACCTAAACCGTCATCAAGCGTAGCTACCAGGGCTTCATAAGTAAAATCGTAAACGCTGTCATCAGACTGCCCCAATATGCGGGCATGATCGGCATAGGCAGCCAATCCCTTGAGTCCGTAGGTTAATAGTTCCCGCAGGGATAGAATATCCGGGTCCACTTCCGGATCTGATTTGATACCAACAGATTCTCCTTGGGCGACCAGCTCGTCCATGCTGTCGGCCGGTGTAAATGTGGCCGGACCCTCGGGGAATTGTGTATCCCCACCAGCTGCAGCAATCTCTTTTTTCAAAGTTTCGCGATAAGAAACGGTCTCATTTACCAGGCTAACAAAACGATCGGAGTCAAAGTTAACATTGGTTAAGGTTGAAAATATAGCTTTGCAGGTAAAATGATCCAAATCCGCATTCCGGATGCCCGCATCGCGTCCCTTAAGCACCACCTGGGACAATCCTTTTAGCGTATAAATCAGTAGGTCTTGCAAGGCTGCTGTATCAGGCTGTTTGCCACAGACACCTACTTTGTCACATGCCTGACCTAAGGCAGTTTGCTCACATTGAAAACAAAACATAAACATATCTCCTTTTCTTTAATGATAATGAACCGAATGGGTTCGTCAATGTTGGCAAAGAGTATAATTTAGACCCGGTGTTGCTTTCATTGACCTAAGTCAAGATGTAAAAATTTTAAAAATTTTTTCACCCGATCTCATCAGTTGAAACTTGAAGCAAATTATGCCAAGCTGCGAGCAAAATATAATACCGCACTGTAAATTGAAATTATCAGGTCCGTGGTCATAATCCACCAACTTTTTCGATGGCTTATGATCTGAGTGAAAACAAGAAGGAGTTTACAGCGATGAATGCGATCATCAAAATCATATCCATGATACCCATTTTTGAAAACCTGCCCATCAGTGATTTGGAAAAGATTCGAGATATTGCCTTGGACAAATTTTACAATAAGGGGCGTATGGTTTTCGCGGAAGGAGATGATGGCAATGGTTTTTATGTGGTTGCCGACGGAAAAGTCAAAATATTTAAGGTAAGCATGGAAGGCAAAGAGCAGATTCTACACATCTACGGACCCGGGGCCCCATTTGGTGAAGTCGCGGTATTTGCCGGTAAAAAATTTCCAGCCAATGCCGAGACCCTAGTAAAAAGTCACCTGTTGTTTTTCCCCAGATCGGCTTTTGTTGAATTGATTTCCCAAAACCCCTCGCTGAGTCTGAATATGTTAGCCATGCTTTCCATGCGCCTACGTCAATTCGCCATGCAGGTGGAAAATTTGTCACTCAAAGAAGTACCGGGACGGTTGGCATCTTATCTGGTTTATCTAACCCAGGAACAAGAAAAGGATACTGAGGTTAACCTACCGCTTTCCAAGGGTCAATTGGCCAGCCTACTGGGCACCATCCCGGAAACCCTATCCCGAATATTTGCCAAAATGGGTAGCAAGGGGCTTATATCCGTTCAGGGGCGAACTATCCAACTGCTGGATATGGAGGGCTTGGTAGACCTGGCTGAAAACGGAAAACTTTAACCTGCATTGAGTGATTTTTACCGCAGAGATGTGAGTGCAGATCAAGAAAAAAATCGCTCAATCCAGGTTTAGACCGGAGGCTTAGGCTTTTAGTCCCTTACAAGTTCAAATGACAGCAAAACGCACACGTTTCAAAAGATGAACAGCGAATGACGCATGCAGAATTTAAAATATCGAATGTCGAAGGAATGAGTCGCTTCGCTCCGGTATTATTCAATCGTTATTTTAACATCAATGCCAGCGCGCAGCGCTTCCACCCTTCTAAATTCTAGATTCATTATTCTGCATTTTGCGATTCGCAGCTTCTAACCTTGTTTGGTTGCGGCTTGTCCGCGTTGGGTGCTTATGGTTTAAAGCTTACCGCTTATGGCTGCTCTTTATAACACCTAAGTTGATGGGTAATTTATTTCCTGCAGCAGCGCTTTAATACTATCCAAAGTGGCGGGTGTATCCCACTCTACGGTAACTGATTTACTATCTGGATTCCCGTCAACGCTCTGAACGCCGGCGAGATCGCTGAGTTCGTTTTTAATGCTATTGACGCAATGACCACAGGAAATGTTGGGTATATTTAGGGTTGTTTTTTCCATAATTTCATTCCTTTCATTAGAAACAAATATTCAATTTTATTTGTTGTCACAGACTCATAAACATTTAACGAGAAGCGAATTAATTTTGATATTAAATGTTTCTAATGGGTTATAAATTTTCATGCTTCATATTTAAAGGATAGCTACGACATTTCAATGCGTATGTTCTGTTGCATGCTTGGTTGTGCACAGCAGAGCATGAAATTTATGCGTTTATTGCTAAAATTTCAGTTTCGGTATCGGTATCGGTATCGGTATCGAAATCATTCGCCTACATTGACCAAAAGCCGGCTCACCAGGTCGTCGAAATCATAGGGTGAAAAGATTTGCGCAAACCGTTTGCCACCCCGGCTATTCTTTTTATAGAAGTTAATGCAGTAGTTGATAATATCAAGAACCTGCTCCTGGGAGTGAATCCCGGGTAATTCCCGAGCTAACTGCGGATGTCGACCCAGTTTGCCGCCGAGTTGGACCCGAAATCCCTTGTTGTTTTCACCAAGCGTGTCGGTAGGACACACGGCGATGCATTTTCCACAAGACATGCAAGCCTGCATGTCGATTTCTGGTTTTTCGATTTTCGGGTTTAAAACAATGGCTTGATCGGGGCAGGTTTCAACACAGGCATCACACAAACTGCATGGTTGGGTTGTTACTTCAGGGACCACGGCCCCAATAATTCCGATATCTTTAATCTGGGGTTGCGAGCAGGCATTGGGACATTCAGCCAACGAGATTCGAAACTCATGGTGGAATTTAAGGTTTGACTTTACCTGTTGCTTTAGGAAGGTCAGCAAATCGGCTGAAGCCATCTGGTGTTCAATTTTTTCAAGTAGCTCCTCGCTGTGTACGGTGCGGTTGGGACAGCCGCTGGGACCAAAACAGGTATCGATTTGATATCCTTTTATTTCAGCGCTCATGCTTTGCAAATAGCGTTGCTGCGCGGTTTTCACATCTGCCAGTGTAACGACATTTTTATTAGCCGCAGCTACCTGAAATTCCACTCTAGCCCGGACCTTTTTCCTGACAAAAAATGGCACCTTTTTAACTGCATTTTCAGCATCTTGAGTCCATTGCATCTTCATTGTAACCTTTTATATGGATTGATCGTCATCGTAACGTTGCGTGCGGTGCTATGCCTTTAAATATCCGGCACCGCAGTCGTTTTTCCCTATCGTGTGAGATAATATCACGGAGTGGTACACAATCATTGATTTAAGTCAAATATGTGCTATAAGTAGCGAGTCCAATATACCCTAAAGTTGCATAAACAACATGGCAAATTGTAGATAATGATTTGTTATTATAAACAATATCGTAATGATACCGTCATTCCCTGGTATCCCCACAGTTGAATTGCAAGAATGCGATCTATTTTGCCATGTAGTTTACCCTGCGGGAAAGCCGGAGGACTTCAGATTCTGTGTTGCTGAGGGTTTGAAGTAAAGAACTACGACTGCACCCTCAGACGCCTTGACTCTGAAGCCCTCCAGCTTTTGCAGCGTTAGGGATTTTTTTGACAGACTTTTAATTAATAACTATCATTTGAATTCAATCCGTGTTGCAAGGCATGGATCTAGAGTTAAACCATGACTCACTCGAGATCCTAAGTGAAGTTGTAGCGGAGAATTCAAATTCGAAAAGGTAAATCTAAACTTCATGGCAGACAAGAACCCAATCTGGAAATTCTTTATATCTGTTAAGTTGACAGTCGTTTTACTGCTTTCCTTGGCAGCCACATCAATTATCGGAACCCTAATCCCCCAAAATGCGAATCCCGAAGCTTATTTGCATACCTATGGTGCTTTTCTGTATCGGCTGTTTGACCTTTTTAACATATTCGATATGTATCACTCTTGGTGGTTTCAATTGCTATTGTTACTACTAACCTGCAATATTGTTGCTTGTTCGGTGGAACGTTTGTCCAGCACATGGAAATTAATTTTTCCCCAAAAGATAAGCTTTAAACGGTCTATCTTCGAGAAAATAAAGCAAAATGAGCAGTTTACAGATCCGAGAACACCCGATGAACTGGAACCGGCCTTTACGGCAGTTATTCGCAAAGCCTTTGGGGTGCTCCATGTCGAAAAAACGGAGACCGGTCTTACTATCTTTGCAGAAAAATGGCGTTGGACCCGGCTGGGTGTATACGTAGTGCATTCGAGCATTTTATTTATGATAGCCGGTGCCATGATCGGGTCTCTGTTTGGCTATTCCGGGCATGTAAACATTCCCGAAGGTGAGCGCGTCGATCATGTCCAGCTAAGCAACAGTAACCGGGTCGAGCAGTTCGGGTTTGAAATCCACAACAACGATTTTGATATCAGCTTTTACCCCAACGGTACACCCAAGGAATTTCGGTCAAAACTGACCATTCGGGAAAACAACCAAGACGTATTGAGCCAAGACATCATTGTCAACGATCCTCTGCGTTACAAGGGCATCAGCATCTTTATGTCGCATTATGGTGAAATCGCACCTGAAAGACCACCGGAGCCGGCTTTTTCAGCGGATGATATTCAGCTTTCCTTTATGGTCAGTGCTTCCGGGATGATCTACAAACGCAAAGCTGAAATCGGTAAGCCTTTGGATATTCCCGAAGGGATGGGAAAATTCATTTTGATGGAGTTCCGCGAATCAGCGGTGTTTATGGGGCAGAATATTGGTCAAGCGCTGGTGGGAATTCTAACACCGCCTGGCGGGCAACCGGTGGAAATCACGCTACCGATACATTTTCCCAAATTTGACCGAATGAGGCGGGGGAACGTAGTTATCTCGGTGATTCATGAACACAAGCATGAGCATCCAAAACAGAAACCCGAGGACATCCAATACTATTCCGGGCTGCAGATAGTCAAAGATCCGGGAGTCTGGGTAGTTTATACGGGTTTTATTTTCATGATTGTAGGTATTCTAATCACCTTTTTTATGTCTCACCAACAAGTGTACATCGACATCAGTAAAAAAGGCAAAAAAAGCCAAATCAGGGTTATCGGAAAGGCCAACAAGAATCAGCTTGGGATGGATAGAATCACAAAAAATATAGCGCGTACATTGGCACAGACCAGCGAGGCAGACTAGCTGATTACATTTTGATGGATCATAACCCCAACTAAGAAGTTGGGCATCTGACAAAACCGTCAAGTTTGAGGATGGAAATGAACAGTTCACAACTTTTATCAGTAGTCACATTTGGATATGCTGTCGCTGCGACCTTGTATCTGGCCGCATGGATATTTCAAAAGCCGTTCCCGGCTAATCTCGCCAAATGGGCAGCCATTTTAACGGTCTTGGGTAACTTGGCCGGTTTTTTTCTACGCTGGGTGGAATCATATCAACTGGGAATCGGTCATGCACCCATGTCGAATATGTATGAATCACTGGTTTTCTTTGCATTGACCATCGGTGTAATCTATCTTTATATTGAACAGCGGTATCAAAATTTCTTTGTGGGGGCATTTGCAACCCCAATTGCTTTCTTGGCAATGGCGTATGCTTCCATGTCACCCAATATCAACGATCGAATCCAGCCTCTGCTTCCAGCCCTTAAAAGTAACTGGTTGATCGCCCACGTATTGACCTGTTTTTTTGGCTACGCAGCCTTTGCGATCGCATTTGGCGTCAGCATCATGTTTCTTTTGAAACTAAAGGCACGGAATGATGGAGATGGTATATTGGCCTTTTTACCCAAGCAAAGAATTCTGGATGATCTGACCCATCGTATGGTGTTGTTCGGTTTTCTATTTCTCTCTGTAGGCATTATTACCGGAGCTGTATGGGCCAACTCCGCCTGGGGTAGCTACTGGTCCTGGGATCCTAAGGAAACTTGGTCGCTGATTACTTGGTTTGTGTATGCAACTTTGCTACATGCACGCCTAATTCGTGGGTGGTACGGTAAAAAAATTGCCTATCTTTCGATTTTGGGATTCATGGCAGTGCTATTTACCTATTTTGGGGTGAACTATCTGCCGGGGCTTCATTCCTATGGTGCCTCCTAAAAATTGTTTGCGTAGCAAACAATTTTACTTTTGGTAGAGTAGAAAACGGTAGGTCTTATGTTTTTCAAAAGATTCTGCGGTGCGAAGCCCACTGAAATACTTGCGGTTAATCTTATCTATTTTCTTTCGATATTTCCAAAAAAGCAGTTTTGAAATCAGAGGTCGACTACGGCGGAGGTGGTCATGGGCCATTTCCCATGTAGGTCTGCCAACTTGTTCAAGAAAGTCGTTCGCCAGGCTTATGGTGGGTGCAGTTCTGCGAGTGATATCCACATCTGTTATGGGGGTAAAATCGTATTGAGAGATGACATCAATAAATTTGGTATATGTATGTCCACCGCCAATAGGACTCTTACCAGCTGTTTTGCGTTTAAAAAAATCACATATTAGCAAATATCCGCCCGGCTTGAGCAGGTGAAATGATCGATCGATGGCTTCACCCAATTTTATATATTGAAAACTCTCACTGAAAAGAATGAGGTCAAAGCACTTCTCTGACCGGAAATCTTCAAAATAACCTTGGAAAACCGGATAATTGCTCCCCAAACGTTTTAGGGCCCGTGAATACAAGATGTTGGATGGGGTGATGCAGCTGACTGTATATCCCTGGTGGACCAGTTTTTTGGCAAAGACACCGGCGCCGCATCCAACATCCAGGATGGTTTGAACGTCTTTTGGAAACCTGGACAAAATTAACTGCATATAATTATCCTGGGCTTTTGGAAGGTTCATCAGCTTGAGCGCTAGATCATCGGGCCAGTATCCATAATGCAATTGTTCGCTGTTTAGGAGGTTTTTGCCCAATAGGAGCCCGAATTCGAGACCTATTTCTTGTGAGTCCATGTGCCCCTTTCGATATGCGGTGGTAGTCTGCTACCTAAAGCAATCCGGCTTTTATTGTAAGCCCATCTTCATGAGATCGTAGTCTAGGCTGCATGTCAACAATTCATTAAATCAGGTGTTTATTAGAACATATACAACCCAATCCTGGGTTTTGATTTAAGTCAAAGCGTTTTTGATTTTTAGGGGGTATGGTTATGGGGATTGTCATTTTAACGTTCCGAGTCAAGCAAAAAGTGACCCACTTAAACTCTGTTTCATTTCAGAAATTATTAAATAAAAATAGTATATTCTTAAAATTAATTCCAACCATATGAAAATTAAGAAAAATTCGGTGAAGAGATGATTGAAATTCATGTATACGGCAAGTTACGCCACGAATTGCACGCCTATTCGAGCGCTAAATCAAACGTCCTGAAGTTGTCTCCTGAACCAGGTGACACCCTTGCCTCTGTGCTGGCACGGGCTGAAATTAAGGACGGCAGTGTCTACAGCATTTTTTTAAATGCAAAATTGGCGGCAGCCCGCAGCGGTATGGTGAGATGGCTCGGATACCAGAACGCCGGCTCGGATCCTTTGGCGTGGGACTTGGATATCCCCGTAACGGCAGGGGACCGCATTGGGGTGTTTGGGCGGGATATGGCGGCACTCGTCGTTTGATTGGAATATATAGGTAGGGGCGCCCCTTGTGGGTGCCCGAATAGGCTGCAGTCGAATTGCCAAAAAAGGCAGGCACAAGACCTGACCCTATAGCGGGATTGGGAGATATTATTCAGAGTCTGGCCTTATCAAATCGGATATCAACTGTTTGGAGTTGTTGGCCAAAGACATCCGCGTCGTTGGTGGGGCGTTTGCAGGTTTTATTTTGGCATACAAAAGCGGTGGCTTGGTTGTTGAGCGTTTCTTTATGCTGTAATAAGGGGATGAGTTTTGCTTGATCTTCCAAGTCCTGGCCCTCTATGGCCTTTGCTAAGACACGGCCGGGCACATATTGGCGTCGCAGGATGTCTAAAAATGCACCGGCTCCGCCGAGGGTGTTTTCAGGCTCAAGGAGGGCCACTTCCTTAGGTGGGTGCAAAAAGCTGTCCAATGCCAACTGAAGTTCAGCCATGGCGGTGGGATTTGCAGCGAGAATACTGCCAAAGGCTTTAAGCGCGCGCTGAGCCCGTTTTAAATACGTGCTGTTGGATGTAAAGGCTGCCAATCGAATCAAATTCATGGTCGCCACGGCGTTTCCAGATGGCAGCGCACCATCATGATTGGGTTTTTCACGTGCAATCAGCTGTTCATGATCGTTACTGGTCATAAAGAAGCCGCCGTTGTCCAGATCTTCATAAAAACGAGCGATGGACTCATCCAAGGCAATGGCGTGCTGCAGCCACCTAATATCATGTGTGGCTTCGTACAAATCGATAAAGGCCGCAGCCAGAAAGGCATAATCATCCAAATAGGCATTATGTTTGGATATACCGTTCATATGGCTTCGTTTTAGCCGGCCATCAATCAGCAAATGCGCCAATATAAAGTTCGCGGCCCGTTGGGCACTTTGAACATAGATGGGCTCTGCAAACACAAATCCGGCCTTTGCCAAAGCCGAAATCATCAAACCGTTCCATGCTGTGAGAATTTTTTCATCCCGGAGAGGAGCTGGACGCTTCTGGCGTTCAGCCTGCAGATTTTTAAAGGCCTTATCAATCTGAGCATGTAAATCACTTTTGGTTAGATTTAACCGTTTGGCCACGCTATCTAGCGGTTGCGGGGTGTGCAGAATATGACGACCTTCAAAGTTGGGGACTGACCCGATTCCATGGCTTGCTTTGATGAGTTCGGCAAGCTCCGAGCCAAGCAACTTTTCAATTTCCCTGGGTGTCCAGGTAAAATAATAACCTTCCTCACGCTGTCCCGCAGGTGTCAGGCTATCTGCATCGGTGGCCGAATAAAATGCACCCAGAGGAGATGTCATATCACGCAGCACGTAATCGAGCACCTCCCGAACAATGCGTTGATAGTGCGAATATCCGGTTAGCTGATAGGCTTCCAGATAATCTTGGACCAAGAGTGCATTGTCATAGAGCATTTTTTCAAAATGCGGTACCAGCCAAATTTCATCGGTGGCGTAGCGATGAAACCCGCCGCCAACGTGATCATATAAGCCGCCACTCGCCATTTTATCCAAAGTCAGCGTGGCCATCTGCAAGGCAGTTTTGTTATCGAAGCGACTGGCATAGCGTAAAAGAAATCGGATGGGTAGCGAACTGGGAAATTTGGGTGCTCCGCTGAGGCCGCCATAGTTACTGTCAAAACCTCTTTGATAGGATTGAAAGGCGTTGTGCAGGCTGTCCTCTCCTGGTAGTTGTGATCCTGTTTGCGCCGAAAGCATTTGATTAACCACATTAGTCAGTTGATTGCTGGTTGAGTTCACCAGGTCTTTGCGGGTGTGATAGCTTTCCTTAATTTTTTTTAGGAGGGTTAAGAAACCCACCCCCATGCCGCGATCACCATCTCGGGCCGGGTAGTAGCTGCCACCGTAAAAGGGTTTGCGATCAGGCGTCAACCAAACGGTCATGGGCCAACCTCCGCGTCCGGTTAATGCTTGCACGGCAGCCATATAAACAGCATCCACATCGGGTCGTTCTTCGCGATCGACTTTGATGGGAACGTAATTTTCATTGATATAATGGGCAATTTCCACATCCTCGAAGGACTCTTCTTCCATCACGTGACACCAATGGCAGGTGGAATAGCCCACAGAAAGCAGAACCGGGCGATTGAGCGATGCGGCTAGTTGAAAGGCTTCCTCTCCCCAAGGGTACCAATTCACTGGATTGTGTGCATGTTGAAGCAGGTAAGGACTGGATTCCAAAAACAGTCGATTGGTATATGTGGCCCAACCACTAGAATTTAAATGCTTGGTACGGGGCACATAGTCTTGGCCCCGGGTTTGTCTCACATGGGTATATTGATTTATCAATTCCATCGATAATCCGCTAGTGCCTGGTAATTGGTCGAATACAATTTTATTTTTGGTTGTGGGATTCACTTTAGAAGAGTCCTTTTCATCCGTGGAGCAACCCAATAGGGCCAGGCATATAAATATTGCAATGCCAGGTCGGATAAACGGTCTGACAATCTGAAATGCTGCGTACATTTCATCACCTAATTTATGACTTTGCAAATAAGTACCCAGGCAGTATTGGTCTAAATCATAACGACAGATTAAAAGGTCTCAATCGTGTGATGTCGGATGATATTTTTAAGCAGCCTTTTTTGTCGAAAGTTCAATTCGTTGAATTTAATACTCATCCGTTTGATCTGACATTTGAGGTGCATGGATTCACCCGCATTGGTGTCTGATACAATTTTGAATGGAATCATATCGACCAGGTCGCAGCACCCCGCAACTAGGCTTAAATGCCGGGATGATTTGCCCACGGGATAGCCATTGTCATTATAATAGAAAGATAGGCCTCCCAGGCTGATTTCATCGATTTGGTTTTTTTGTATAGCATTCTGTACCAAAGCATTTAACAGACAATAGTTAATTCATCCCAGGCTGCGATACATGGATGCGGCGTTTGGCCGATGTTCACTCGAGGCACTCAGTCGAGCGGCAGCCAGGGAATCATATAAAATATGTACCACAATGTAGTCTGTCAACCAGCGGGAGACTGCTTAAAGGATTACTGCTTTCGCATGGAAAAATGAGAAAAATTAAACAGCCGAATTTCCAATTCGAGATAGTCGTTATCACGTAGAATTTGAATAGGATAAGTATTTTCCCAGGCGGTGACATATAGGCTCAATCGCAAGTCAAACAAGGATTTGATGGGATGCTGGTTGAAGTCGGTGATAATATCACCAGTTTTTAAGCCAGCCTGTTGGGCGGGACTATTGGCGCTGACACGTTTGATAGCAAGACCTGTACTGTTTTGTTCGATTGCCACACCCAATTTTGGTGAAAGCGTACCTTCGATGGGTTCAGGCAGAAGTACATAATCCGCGATGCCACGATCAAATGATTCATCCTGCAAAAGCACCACATCAGAATATCCACCACGCCTTTTAAGGCGATCCGGAATACCGTAGCGATGCCGCAGGTGACCGTTACCGGCCAGAATAATAATCTTTATATCAGGATTGTTTTGTAAAAATTTGAAAGCACGCGCGGCCATGGCCTCATCCCAAAGCATTTGTGCCTGTAAAAAATAGTGAAAATTATCAAGCGGTTCTTGGTTCTGGTGTAGGTTAAAAATCTTTTTAAGGTCGTCAGCATAGCGGCGATTGGAAAAGTCGAGATCAGTAGGCAAGCGTTGCTTGTCTTGCGAGTTGAGACTGTCGATTCCGCTTCGTGCGACCTGTCTTGTAATCGTTGCTTCCAAGTTTAAGGCGATTAAGGGAATGTGATTTATTTTGATGTAATCGATAATGGGCTTGTATAGATTATAGTCATAGCCCCACTCCTCGAAATAACGTGTTTGCTTCAGAAAACTTTTTTCATCAATTCGGTCCGCCAAGTAGGCGTCGACGATGGCTTGATAGGGCTGCTTGAACATTTCCATGCCGACACCCAAAGCAAATCCATTTTGATGCAGGTAGCGGATAATATGCAGTTGGTTGTTATGATGGGCAAAACGGTTATGCTGTTCGCCAATATAAATCACGCGTTTATCTGCTAGATTTGGCAATATGGTGTCAATTGACGCGATTTGACTCGGCTGGACTGCCTGGGTGGCGGGCCTGTCAAACAGGAGGATACCGTTGGCCGCAGTTGTGGTTTCTTTTAGCGTGTTGCGACCCTGCGCAAAGCTCAAGCGCGAATAGGAACCATAATGTCGCAGTTTGCGCTGGATGGCTTTGGCTTCCGTTCTGCTGCTGACATCCGCCAAAAGAATGCGTCCATCTGGATCAAATGGATTTTTATAAACCGTCAAGCGTGCACCCTCTGTTGATGGATTGATGTTGCCAAACAGCTTTTGGGTCAAATCCAAATCAGAGCCTGCCAACAGAAAATGACCACTAAGAAAATCCGTAAGTTTCAGGTCATTAGGCCTGGCAATGCGAAGCTTGGTAATATTTAAGGCATCCAATAGGGGTTGATAGATTGGTTCTCGGTCTGCAGGCACAACGGCCGTCAGCGAAGGTGCTCCCAAGATGGCTGCCAGAACCGCCGGTGTTTCTAATTGGGTTAATTTGCGCATAATGTGGTAATTCTCATCTAAAATCACACGGGTTGGGAACGATTCTAAAGGAATGCTGAACCGGGTTTGATCTGGGGTGACTTGGATATTTTTTATTAGGGATTCTACACCCTGGTGGACTGACACGGGAACCATCAAAGGATATGGGATCGATTCCGGCTGAAATTCAATTTGCAGGATTGGCTTGCCGTGTTCAATGGTTATGTTGGTAGTTACACTTTTCAGGCTAGGTAGATCAGTCTGGTTCAATCCGTTTTCAAAAACTTTTTGCAAGGATAATCCAGCGATATTTTCAAAAGATCGTTGTAAATCTTGCCAGGACGCTTCCCGAAAAAGATTGCGATGAATAAAGTCCCTTAAGGCGGCGTCAAATTTTTCCTGGCCCAGGCGAATTTGGAGTTGATGAAAAAACATGGCCACTTTACCATAACCGATGGCCCCTTCAGCCTTATTACGACGGAACTGAAATGCGCTCATGGGGATTACGTTATGTGGATTAACATAAGCGGCATGGTTGACCAGTATCTGTTTACGATAATTGCGGTCTTGGCCTTCTTCACAGGCGGTCGCATGATCGGCTAGGTAGGTGGTGAGTCCCTCTGCCCAGTTGCCATGGGTAGTGTCAATGTAAACGGAATTGCCAAACCACTGGTGCATGATTTCATGACCCAATGATGTTTTGACGATAAATGGCAGTCGGATGACATCTTTACCAAGCAGGGTAAAGGTGGGCAAGGAAATACCTGTCGGTTGTATGTTGGCTACGATGGCCAATCGTTGGTAGGGATAAGGTGTTAGCCGTTGCTCATATTGCTGCAAATATCTGGCTGCGTGTTCAAGGTAGGTGTCGGCCAAAGCAATATCTTCCTTAAACAGACAGGCTTCTATTTCAATCCCCTTATAATAATCTCTTTTAACTACAAAGCGCTTGGAAGCAGCCAAATGCACGCCATCAATAGGATGATCAAACTTAAACTTATACAAGATTCCAACGCTACTCTGTTCGCGTGAAATGGCATTGGCTTCAGAAACGGCCTCAAATCCCCTCGGTAATTGAACTTTTAACTGATAAATGGCCAAAGAAGTCGGTCTTGGATACCAATGTCCCCATAAGAAGACGTGGTCTGCATCCATGAAAGTGTTGCCCAGATCTTGGGCTAAGGCTTGGAAGGAAACTTGGGCGGTCGAACCTTTGAGCAGCTTTATTTCAAGGGTTTGGGCGGATTGGTTCAGGACCGTAACCGATTTTGTTTCCACATTGCGTAGATGGGCGATGTTCAGGCTGAGATTCCGGTTTAATTCTGAAGTTAAACGGGCAGTACCTGAAATGACTTTTTTAACCGGATCAATTTCGACGGTTAAAGCATATTGCAGATCTGCGCTCCAACCAGGTATCGGCGCCAAGAGAAGCAGGGTTAGGATCAATTTCTTAATAGTCAGCATAATTTGTCCTTAAAGCATTAAACAGACATCAATAAGCGGTCAGCAGCATAAGGCTTATGCCTGATAGCTCACAGCTATGAAGATATACATTGCAGACATTAATGCAACTTTGGATATGAGCTTGGGTTAAGTTGCGGAAGGAACGGTCTTCAGCTGATTCAAAATGTCGATATGTTGATACTCTTCCTGAATAATTTGATCGAGGGAGGCGAGAGCACTGGGATCCTTGATAAAGGACCGCAGCATTTCATAAAAAAGTATGCCGTCGCGCTCAAATTCGATAAAAATATCGATGAGTTTTGAGACGTCGCTTACTTGAGAAAAATCGATGTCCTGCAGCGTAAAGCTTTGATCGCCTAAGATGTCAGCCAGAGCGCTGCTACTCATTTCGGTAACAGCTAGTCGGGCGTCACCATCCCCGAGATCGGCTTGGAACTTTTTAAACCAGGTCATGTGCCGTGCTTCCTCGTCTGCCATCCACAGCAAGCGATCAGAAAGTTCGGGGCTGTCCAAGTTTTTTACGGCTTGACGATAAACAGCTTCGCCGTTTTGTTCGATTTTGAGAGCAATATCGATTATTTCTCTGGCGTTAAACATGCCATTGCATAAACAAGAACCTGCATGGCTGTCAATTAGTTTTGAAAATAAAATCGTAACATGATTTTATGAAACGCGACAACGTTGCTATTAAGGCGACAGCATAGTTGCATATCCTGGAATGCTTGACGATAGGACAAACAATCTGTAAATAAAACCATGTTACGATTTTAT
>CAZWEO010000078.1:0-24030 GCA_964633115.1 uncultured Desulfobacterales bacterium | reverse complement strand
TTATGCAACCTCATAATTTCTAAAGTTAAAACTGCTTAGAACAAAAACACCCTGTGGGCATGCCTGATCGACTTTTTACTGATATTATTGAAAAAGCTGCTAAAACGGTTTAAAGGCAATACAAAACTGGCTTTGGCAGCATATAACGCTGGTAGCCGCTATGTTCGCCATTACAAGGGTGTTCCGCCCTTTTTACAGACGCGCACATTTATTAAAAAAGTCCAAAAATATCATCGCCTCTATAAAGCAGACCAAATGACCATTGCTGATATTGTCTAGAAGTGGTTTTTAGATGGGGTCTCTTTCCGGAAATTGCCATTGATTGGCTGCCATGTCAATCCGGCCGCTATCGTTAAAACGAACCCCTTCTGCCTCCAGTAAAGCGCGTTGAACTTGAATGGCGTCATCATCACCCCGGGGACTGATATAGCCCTTATGATTGACCACGCGATGCCAGGGCACATCGCTGTCAAAGGGCAGTGCTGCCATGGCGTATCCAACCATTAAAGGCGAGCAGCGCCCCACAAAGGTTGAAATCTGACCGTAGCTCGCCACCATGCCTTCCGGAATGCTGCGAACGGCAGCATATATCGCCTCAAAAAGCGATTTGGGTTTGTTCATGTGCTATGAGCCTATTTGAACGCAACTATTAAATATTACTGCCATAAGCCGATTGTCATCGCCACGATCCAGCACCTCGATCTGTATTATTGCATTATAGTTGTCCGAGCGCATTACCTCGGTTTTGGTTACAAATGGTCCTTTGATACCCGGTGTCATGTAATGAATAGTTTAAAAGGGCCAAACCATGGGAATTAGTATCGTCGATAGTATGACAACCAATAAATTCAACGGAATCCCCATCTTCAAAAAATCACTGAATCGATAGCCCCCGGGCCCATAAACTAACAGATTTGTCTGATAGCCAATCGGCGATGCGAAACAGGCACTGGCACCAAAACAGATACCCATCACGAATGGTTTGGGATCCAAGCCAATACCTGCTGCCGTTGACAGTGCAATCGGAACCATCAAGACCGCCGTGGCATTGTTGCTCAACACCTGGGTCCCGATACTTGTCACCAGGATCAATGCGCCTAATATAAGGCCCGGTGGTAATCCGGAAAAGAGAGCCAGAAAGCTTTGGGCATACAGCTGGTTGGCACCAGTTTGTTGCATGGCGGCCCCCAATGCAATCGTGCCGGCGATCAACAGTAAAATATCACCCTGCAGGGCCCGATAGGCATCACGCATCTGGATACAACCGGTCAAAATCATGAGAAAAGCTGCTGTTAGCGCACACGTCATGATACTTACCATGCCCAGTGCGGCCACGGCCACCATACCCACAAAAATGCCGGTCGCCATCCAGGCTTTGCGTTTGTGTACAATTTCTTCGTACACATCCTCGACAATGAGATAGTCGCTGTTGGCGCGCATGCGTGTCAGCCTATCACTGTAGCACCAGATCAGGATCATATCGCCGTTTTTAAGCCGCGCATCCCGCACCTGCTTTTCGGAAAAATGAAGATTGCTGCGCTTGATGGCAATCACATGAATATCCGGATCCTTCATCAGCCGCGACTCAATCAGGCGTTGCCCTAAAAGTGTAGATTGGGGCGTAATTATGAGTTCCACCACTAGGGCCTCATTTTGGGATGCACCAAAGGACAGACCCTTCTCAGAGGCCGGCAGCGATAGATCCTCCCGATCCAATAACGCAACCAGGTCGCTGGCCGACCCCTTGACCAGTAAGATATCGTCGGCTGCCACCTGAATATCATCCCGGTCCGGATGAAAAATATACGAATACCGGATCAGCTCCAATATGCTAACCTCCGGATATTTATTCGCAAACATAGACACAGGATCTTTATGGATGAGGCTGCTGCCCCGTGGAATTTTCAATTCCGCCAAATAGCGTCTGTTTTCCTGATCCTTGAACTGACATACCGGGTTGGCCAGGGATGGCATTAAATACGGTGCCGCCAGTATAATAAACAGGATGCCGATAACGGCTATGGGGATACCGACGATGGAGAGTTCAAAAAAGGAAAACGGATCCATTCCGAACTGAGCGCTTAAATCACTGACAATGATATTGGTGGAGGTCCCGATCAGTGTACAGGTGCCTGCCAATATGGAGGCATAGGAAACTGGGATTAAAAACCGCGACGGGCTGAGGTTGAACTCACAGCACATGGTCATGACCACGGGAATAAAGAGAATGACCACGGGAGTATTGTTGATAAATGCGGAAGCGCCCGTCACGGTTAAAATGACCACCGTGGTTGCCAAACCTGGATTTCCCTTGGCGAGCTGGACAATCCGTCTGGCAAGATATTCAACCGATCCGGTTCGCACCAATCCTTTGCTAATCAAAAACATGGACCCCACCGTTATGACGGCCGGGTGCGCCAAGCCGGCCACGGCTGACTGGGGATCCAGAACATCGCCTAGCACCATTGCCACCATGATTCCAATGGCGGTCAGGGCCACGGGAATTCTTTCGGTAACAAAAAGGATCAAAGCCACCACGAGTATGATGGTGACATACCAGACGTCCATGGAATCTGTCCTTTAAGCTGTTCGTATAACCGATGGCGGTGTAAGTAATATCTACTTTAGATCTGTTTACCGATCTTTGACAAGGCTTGAACAAAGGTTTGCATATCAGCGTCAGTACCGATGGTTATGCGCAGGAATTTGTTGATACGCGGTTTATCAAAATAGCGCACCAGAATGTTTTGTGCCTTTAATTGTGTAAATAGCATCTCAGCCGAAATCTGTGGATGTTTGACAAATACGAAATTGGCTTTGGAGGGCACGACCTCAAAATTTAATTTTGCCAATTCCGCCGTGGTCCATTTCCGAGTTTGAATCACCTTTTCACAGGTGGATCCAAAATATTCAGTATCCTTTATGGCTTCAACGGCTCCCACAAGTGCCAGTCTATCTAAGGGATAGGAATTAAAAGAATTTTTTGCACGCTCGAGCCCTTCAATCAGCTCGGCTGATCCCATGGCAGCGCCTACACGCATACCGGCCAACGAGCGCGATTTTGATAATGTATGGACCACCAGCAGGTTGGGATAATCCCCGATTAAGGCAACGGCAGATTCGCCACCAAAATCAATATAGGCCTCATCAACGATCACCACGCTATGTTGATTCTTTTTCAACAAGTCTTCAATTTTTTCAAGGGAAACCAATTTGCCCGTAGGTGCATTCGGATTTGCAAATATAATTCCTCCGTTGGGGCGCTCATAATCGCTGAGGGAAATGTCGAAATTATCTGTGAGCGGCAAGCAATCACAAGCGATGTCGAAAAAGTGGCAATAAACGATATAGAAACTATAGGTAATATCCGGAAAAAGAATTGGTTCTTGCTGTTTGAAAAAACTGATGAAGGCCAAGGCCAGGACTTCATCGGAGCCATTACCCACAAACACCTGCTCAGGACCAAGATCGTAGTAGTCAGCAATGGCCTGCTTTAGATCATCACAGTTGGGATCTGGATAACGCCGCAGGGAAGAATCCGTGGCCGCCTTGATGGCCGCAATAACCCTGGGCGAAGGCGGATAGGGGTTTTCATTGGTATTCAGTTTGATGTAACGCTGGTTTTTAGGCTGCTCACCCGGAACATAGGGTTGCAGCTTGCGGATAATTTGGCTCCAGTATTGACTCATGATAGTACCTCAAAAAGCCCTTCTTCAATATTTTTGCGAACCTGGTCATGCCGGAACACACATCCGTTCATGACTATGTAGACACCGGGTGCCAGCGTCTGCACGGCGGTTACAGCGCAACCGATATTAAATACCGCATCCGTCGTCTTGAAAAGAGCGGGTTTGAGTGCGCCGGTCAAGACGATGGTTTTGGTCTGGATATCCGCTAATTTTCTAGCCGTGGCCACCATGGTGTCGGTGCCATGGGTAATAAGAATCTTATCGGCCGGATCTGCTTTTACTGCTTCATAAATGACTGTACGATCCGCGTCGTTTAGATCCAGACTGTCCTTTTTCATCAACGATTCGATGCTGTAACTGAATCCCAATTTCAATTCATCAAATACCGCCGATATGTTGGGCGGTCCCACCTGATACGTGCTCATGGCATCAAAGTAGACCTTATCGATGGTGCCGCCGGTTGCAAAGATTTTTATATGCATTTTTTGAACTTTCGTAAGATTAGTCGCCGAACAGATCCTTGGCGTGGTATGAGCTACGCACAAAAGGCCCGCTGGCGACTTCCTTGAATCCCATGACCTGCGCTTTGCGGCCTAAGGATTCAAAGATCTCCGGCGGGATATATTCTACAACCGGTAAATGTAATTTTGAGGGTTGCAAATATTGACCCAGGGTCAATAGGCTGCAGCCGTTATCGAGTAGATCTTGCAGTGCCGCTTGGACCTCGTCATTGGTTTCTCCCAGTCCCAACATCAATCCGGATTTAACCGGTCTGGCACTATTCTCATGTACATACTTCATGAGGGCCAATGACCGTTCATATATTGCCTGGGGCCTAACTTGCAGGTAAAGCCGTTTGACGGTCTCCAGGTTGTGATTGAGTACATCCGGTGCCGCATTCATAACAAGATCCAGAGCAGACTCGCTTCCCAAAAAATCCGGAATGAGTACTTCCACGCGCGTATCGGGATTGGATTTACGGATGTATTTGATGGTGGCGGCAAAATGTCCGGCGCCACCATCGGGTAGATCATCCCGGGTAACGGATGTTACCACCACATAGCTGAGATTTAAGGTTTGAACCGCTTCGGCGATGCGTTTTGGTTCTTCAGGATCCGGAGGTCCCAAGGGGCCCTGGGCCACAGCGCAAAACCGGCAGTTGCGGGTACAACGATCACCCATGATTAGAAACGTAGCGGTCCCTTCAGTAAAGCATTCCCAAAGGTTGGGGCACTTGGCCTCCTGACACACGGTATGCAGACAGTTTTTATCCAGCAACCGGCGTACGTTTTCATATTCCTTTCCTGCTGGCAATCGCCGTTTCAGCCAGGGTGGCTTCTTACGAATACTTGTGTGACGATTATTCATGTCCGGATCATCCTGCCTTTGGCCCTATTAAGGAATCTAGTTCATCCGATTCGATCTGCTTTGATTCGACTCCCATTACCATTTCAATCTGCTTTGCGGCGGTGCTGCGCACAACTTGCAAGTCAATCGCCCGGGAAAGCTCTTTCTCCAACGTGGTCATACCCACGTTTTGAAGGCCGCATGGATTGATCCAGGAAAAATGGGTCAAATTAGTACTGACATTCAAAGCCAGTCCATGAAAAGATACACCCTTGCGAATGGCGATTCCAATGCTGCCAAGTTTGGCGTTATCAACCCAAACGCCTCGGTTTAAGGGATTCCGTTGGGCCGCGACACTGAAGGATGCAGCCGTCCGAATCATAATCTCTTCTAGAGCGAATACCAGGTCAGTTACACTCGTCCGGGAACGCTTGATATCCCACATCACATAGATCACCATCTGCCCGGGTCCATGGTAGGTAATATCCCCACCCCGTTCCACTTGAACAACCTCAATGCCTTCTTTTTTAAGAAAATCTTCGGCCACACACAGGTTATCTTTGCCGCCTCTCCGGCCCAGCGTGAAGACAGGTGGATGTTCCAAACTAAGGATAACATCCGAACTCAAGCGCCCGTTTATTTTCGCTGCGACAATCTCCTGTTGCAGTTTCCAGGCATCTTGATACCGGGTTTGGGGCAATTCAAGATATAAACATTCTTTTAGATTTTCCGTTATTCCCATGAAACCATGCCCCTAAGATCTTGATTTGGTATCAAATTCCGAGAATTTCTGAGTTAACATGCCCAGCCTACCTTGTCAATCAACTGATATGGCAGCAAAAAACAGATGGCGCCATGTTTAATGACCATGCGTTATCAGCACAGCTTCAATTGTGGTTTTAACACAAAGAAATGCTATCTAATAACGTGTTGGCGGCCTTTTCGCGCCTGGCTTGCTTCGCTTAATTTTTTTCGTGGGTATCAAACGTGTGGGCGTCTCGATTGCCTCATCCATTATGGCCACGATCCCTGCCTTTGCCGCAGTAATTGCGGTTTTATTTCTAAATGAAAACTTATCTTCCGTTCTGGCTTTCGGAATTATATTAATCGTAGCTGGAATTATTCTCTTTGAACAAGATAAAGCCGGCAACAACACCAGAGGCGCCTTCCGAGGCAAGGATATCGCCATGCTTTTTTGGGGGCCTTGGCAGGAGCCGTTGCAATCACCTTCCGAAAAATGGGTCTTCAAATATGGAATTTTCCGGCCCTAGGCGTTGCCTTGGGATTTACAAGTGCACTCGCTATTTATCTTATAATGCTGGTGTGTTCACCTAAACTTCGCAAAGAATTTTTTATTCGGCCCGGTGACTTTCCCATATTTGTGGCGGGAGGACTCTCGCTATCATTCGGTTGGCTGTGCATTTTTTATGCACTATCACACGGTCCCGTCGTGGTGGTGGCCCCATTGAACGCTTTGCACCCGCTTGTGGTGCTTGTTCTGAGCGCCATCTTTTTAAAAGATACTGAGCGCATCTCCGGGCTGACCATACTTGGGTGTGTATCCGTCCTTTCAGGCGTGGTCTTGATTACAGTATTCTGAAAACGCATTATGTATATTGTGCCTTCGTCTAAACAGCCAAAGCCAGATAGCCAAACAAAAAAACAACATAATTATTACTGGATAAAACAAGCCAAAATAATCTGCCGCTGTTCCAATAATCAACATACCAAATGCATTTGAAGCCCTATGGATACTGGTTTAAAAGCAAGTACAATTTGAAGATCTGGGATCTTGCACTAAGGTACCGCTGTGCATTATCCCTTGGAGGGCGTTTTTACGCCATCGTTTGGCAGAATCGGAAAATCTTTTAGCATCGATTAACCAATCCCCGATGGGGACTTATGATATAAATGCTGTTGTGTGGTTTATGCCTACCTGTAAGACGATGGTTCGATCCTATAATTGTCCAAATTCTCAATTGTCGCGACAAGTCGATCACGCTTTGGGTTGCATATCGAAGATATTCCCAGTCGTATCCCCTGAAAGACTTGAAATCTTCACCCGCGTAACCACCTAGAGCGCATTCAGGGAAATGAACCACATCTGCTCTTTTTTCTTTAGCTGGCGCCGCAGATCCTCGATGTGACGTGACGGATAAACGCGGGTGGGGCAGACCCGGCTACATGCCAGAACACGCTTGCATTTATCGACACCTCGATCCCCACCGGTCTGGGTCAGCAGTTTTTTTCTTTCCCGAGGAGATTTGTTGCATTGTCTATTAATGGCGGTTAAGGCGGCCGGCCCCATAAAGCGTTCGCCTGCATGCATTTCTGGACATGCCGACACGCAGCAGCCGCATTCGATGCAATCTTCCAGCTGCTGCCAAGCCATGGTCCCTTGCGGGGACAATGGATGGTCGTCAGATTTATTAGTTTTCAGGTAGGACCATTCTGGATGAATGTCTTTAAAAAACCCTTCCATGTTGACAACCAGATCAGCAATACACTCAAAATTATTTAACGGCTCCAAAGTGATAACCTGATCCATCGGCAACTGCTGTAATTGCGTGGTGCAGGCCAGCCGAGCACTACCATTGATTTGACACGCACAGGTTCCGCAAGAACTGTGGTGACATGAATGGCGATACATCAGTGTAGCGTCTTGATTCAGTCGTATCTCTTCGAGACAATCCAGGATGGTAAGGTTGGCGTCCACCTCAATGGGTAATTTGAATGTTTGAAAGCTCGGTGGGTCTATCTGGCCTGATTTGTAGCGTCGGATAGATAGCTCAACATATTGGATAATATTATTCACCCCATCACCTCGCGTTAGTCCGATAATAAGATCGATACGGCTTTAAAACCACTCCTCGGGTTCGGCAACTAGTTTCGCGGCCTGTTTTGCGGCAAATTAGATCGGCCGTCTGTTCGGCCATGGCCCGCATGGTGGTGGCCTTACCCCCCAACAGGGTTACAAAACCTTCCAGCCCATCGTGCGCCGCATGGTCCACACAATCGAATCCACGGCTCATGCGCATGGGATCGTGCTCGGACCCTTGCGCCAAGACCGGACGGCTGGCATGCCAAATTGCATGGGGTTCGAGTTGGCTGACTTCTGGAATGAGCTTGCTACCCAAATCAATAAGATTGGATACATGCCCTGGGGGTATCTTAACCGTATCCGGATCGTCGGCCATCCAGGCCGTGGTACCCAAAATGCTCAAATTGCGCTGGGGAACGATAATGTCGCCTTCACCGGCTGGGTGTAGTCGATTGATCACCATCTGGTTTAATCGCACTGGCACGGAAACCATAACACCCGGAACTGCCTGTAAGGGAATCTGCAAATCAACCATGGCAGCAATCTTGGCGGCCCAGGGACCGGCGGCATTGACAACCAAATCCGCATCCAGTCTTTCAATGCGGTTCAAACGGTGATTGCGAATATCAACGCCCACAACAGATCTATTAGACACATATATGGCTTGAACTTCGCAAAATTCTTGGATGTCTGCTCCGTTTGATTGGGCTGTGGCAAAAAACTGCAAAGGCAATCGCCACGCATCCATGCTTGCATCGGGTACTTGCACGGCTCCCTTAATGGTAGAAGCTAGTTTTGGTTCTAGATGGAGCGCCTGCGACGTGCTCAAGGGCTTTGTCGGGATGTCGGCTCGTGCACATAAATCAATAAAACGATCCCAATACGCCATGTCGGCATCATCAAGTGCCACAAACAAGCCGTCGTTAGATTCCAAGGCCTGGAACGCGATCTGCTTAAGGATCTGGTTTTCTTCAAAACACTCACGGGCTGTCTCCAAATCGTGGAGTATGTAGCGGGCACCACTGTGAACCAGGCCATGGTGACGACCGGAGGTGCCTGACAACAATGCCCCTCTTTCTACTAGGGTAACCCGAAAACCACGCAAGGTCAGATCGTGGGCCAGTGCACCGCCAACTCCGCCACCGATGATAAGGATGTGTTCCATTATTTAAAAGAAATGTGAATCAGTGGAAAACCAAGAAAGGTCGAGTTGGACTTATACTCATATCCATAACCGTCCCATTTCTTCTTGGCCGGACGGGGAGCGCCGCAATTGGGGCACGCAAAGGCCTGCTCACTGATTTGGTGGTTGCACTCTCTGCACGTTTTCATCTGGCGAGGATCTCCTTTCTCAATAGTTTCTTTTTGATCCTATTTTTCCCCGTCAAAGCCCATTGCTTGAACCGTTTCTGGGTCCCCGGGCCTGTTGCGCTGTTTGAAATAATCTGCCAGGTCAGCTCGTACTGAATCCGACTTGCCCTGAGCTAAATCACTTTTGGCAGACAGTCGCTCCGGAATTATTTCGACGACGGCGCAGGCTTTGGCTTCCGGCATGTCGGCATGCACCTTGTCCAGTGGGACGGCCAGCTCATGTTTTTCTACCAGGGCATTTAATGCATCTTCTTTGATTTTTGCATCGGTTACGACGCTGGCCTTACCGCGTATGATGACGCAGTGGTAAAACTGGTGCAGCTTGCAGGGTGAACTATGATTGCTGAAGCCTGAATCCAGGTATGCAAGGGGGATATCCACCTGGAATCCAACCCGGTTATCCCGCCGAATATTGTCCAATTTTTCACCGGTCAAGGCACAATGGAAATAGATATTACCATTGTGATATACAAAGTTTACGGGTGTAATGTATGGATACCCATCCGTATCGGTTGTCGCCATGCAACCGATATTGGTGCCGGCTAATATCTTGGCGATAACCACTGGATCTGTTACCTCACATGCTTTTCGTTTCATGCTTCACAGCTCCTCATTATTGATTTGAATTTGATATTAGATTTGTATGGATTTTGACCTTGGATTCCAATGTCCGGTGCACGGGGCAGCGGTCGGCGATTTCCATCAAGCGCTGCAATTGTGCGGTCGAAAGTGCACCCTTGAGTCCCAACTCCCGCTCGATCCAATCCACCATGGGTTGGTCAGTATCACATGCCTGGCAGTCTTTGGCATGAATTTTCTGGTGGGACAATGAGACCACCACCTCTTCCAAAGGCCATTTTTTTCGATCTGCATACATGCGCAAGGTCATGGCTGTACAGGCGCCCAATCCCGCCACAAGATAATCATAGGGCGTCGGACCCATGTTGGTGCCTCCCACGGAAAGGGGTTCATCCGCAGTCATGGCCAAGCCGTTGGCCATGATCTCGGTTCGAAATCCCGATTTTCCGATTCGGGCAACGATGCGGTTATCGGCAGCATCGCCTTCAGGCTTTGGCGACTGGTTTAAATCAAGGTATTTGCGAACCCAAGACGCGATCATGGCACCCACATAGCGTGCATCGGCGGCATTCAGGAGTAGATGATCGGCCTGGTCCAAGGAAATAAAACTTTTGGGGTGGCGCGCATATTTAAACAAACGCCCCGCGTTATCGATACCGACGGTATTGTCCAGGGGTGAATGAAAAATCAGCAGTGCCTTTCTAAGATTGCGAACTGCCTCTTCCAATTGGCTTTCACCCAGGTCATCCAAAAACTGCTTCTTGATCCGGAACGGCCGTCCTTCAATGGCGATTTCGGCCTCGCCCTCTCGCGCAATCGTTTCACGATGCTTTTCGAAGTGTCGCATGACATGGGCGGGATCCGATGGTGCCCCAATCACGGCAACCGCTTTGCTGGTCGCAATGTTTTTAGCGGCCTTCAACACCGCGGCACCGCCTAAAGAATGCCCGATTAAAATTTTGGGAGCTTCATACTCTTGAGCCATAAAATCAGCAGCGGCAACGAGATCACTTACATTGGTGGAAAAATTTGTATCGGCAAAATCACCTTCACTCTCACCCAAACCGGTAAAGTCAAATCGCAAGACCGCCACCCGCTCACGGGTCAATGCCCGGCTAATATAGTTAACAGATTTGAGATTCTTACTGCAGGTAAAACAATGGGCGAATAAAGCATATGCCTCAGGGCGGCCGTCAGCCGGCAAATCCAGTCGGGCTGATAATTGATTCCCGCCACTGCCCGCAAAATTTAGATTTTTGTTCGTCATCATACCCCCTTATGGTTACGAATTGGGGTGTTGGGTAATATCTAACACAACATTCGGCTTTCGCACACACGAATCCCGAAAGTTGAGATCTAACCTAAATTTGGAACGCTCAATTTAGGTTTAATAAATAGACCTTATCTATCTGTTTATCATTTCCCAGAATAAAGCTAAGCTTACCGATTGTTTTATACCCACAACGTTCATAAAACTTATGCGCTCGCAAATTTTGATCCCGAACACCCAACCAAACACTGTCATAGCCCAATTGACGGCATTCCTGCAAGGTCAGTCGCATAAGCTTGGTTCCAATACCTTTACCCAGCAGATGCGCGGCCACATAAATTCGACTCAATTGTACCGGTTTTATGGCGGTAATATAATCCGGTGGTGGCCCCGCTTCGAGTTTTACATACCCCGCCAACAGATTGTCAGCATAGGCCAACAGATATATTACATCTGGTTTTATAAGTTCGTCTTGTATCTGGGTAATTGTAAAGCAGGCATCCAGATAGGTACGCATGTCGTCAGGATCATTGTCCGGCCCAAATGCAGTTTCAAAAGTCTGTCTGGCAAAATCGGCAATAATAGCGGCATCTTTAACGGATGCTGCTCGCAGAAATAATTTCACCGATTCACGACCTTGGCATTCTGGCATGCGGCTCCGTTTGTGGAGACTGGCTTATCCTGCTGTAAATCCGATTCCGTAATGGCGAAAAACTGCATGGCATTATCTTTAAAAATTTTGATCCGATTCTCCTCCGAAATGTCAGCGGCCACGAGTTGTTTGATTTCCCGATCCCAGGCATACGGAATATTGGGGTAATCCGATCCATACATGATGCGATCAAGTCTCATGGACTGCCATGGGATCTCCTGGACGGTGGGGAAAAAATCTGCACAAGCCACGGATGTATCCAACCAGAGGGTATCATATTGCTCGAGTAAACGTAGATAGGGTTCAAATTCATCCATACCCAGGTGGGGAACACAGATTCTGAGAGTTGGATAGGCCATGAGGACTGCTTCCAATTTATCAACCCGGCAGAGCACATAGGGATCACATAAATATTGCTCACTTTTGGGCTCCCTGCCTGCATGTATGACCAAGGGTTTATTGTTTTGCACGCAGGTGTCGTAGATGGGATTCATTTCAGGTCCATTCATATCAAAACATTGTACATGCGCATGCAATTTGACCCCCTTTAGTCCCCTGGAAAAGGCATCTTCAAGGATTTTGGTTGCGTCCTCCTCTCCTGGGAAAACGGTTGCCATGCCGGTAACACGTCCGGGAAATTGTTGACAGGTCTTGATCATATACTGATTTAGATCCCGGGCCATGCCAGATTTGTGGGCATATTGAAGCGCAACAATATGGCTAATACCCCGGTTGAAAAGAAATTCCAGCAAAGTTTTTGTACTGCCTTTATAACGAATGGGCCAGGCAAACTGTTCGAACCAGTCCCAAAGTGCATTGAAGACGGGGCTGGGGAAAATATGCACGTGGCTATCAATAATCGGCGGTAAAAAATTGGGGAGCCTTTGGCCTTCTTGATCGCCAACGGCAGGCATGGGCAAGGTAGGTCTTTTCGATTTATCCATTTGCAATTGGGTCCAATCTCAAGGCTAGATACTGCGCGTCCGGTAAGGGATTATGGTAATAGGGTGCGATCTGCTTGAATCCAAGCGATCGATATAGCGCCACGGCACCGTGCATGGACGCCAGCGTATCCAGTAGCATTTCTGTGTAACCCAATTGTCGCCCTTTCTCGATGATTTGGTAACATAGTGCTGCGCCAAGACCCATACCCCGGAAATCCGGTCGAACATAAAGTCGTTTCATCTCACAACGTTGGCCATCAAGCTTGCGCAAGCCCACACACCCTGCGGACGCCCCATTATTTTCGGCTAAATAAAGGGCCCCGGTTGGCGGTAAATAGATATCGGCGATATGGCGGCGCTCATTGTCATAGTTCTGGAATGTCAGATCAATATTTAAAGCGGTCACATATTCATCAAAAAGTGTTTGGACAGTTTGTATATCGTCCGATTTTTTTACCTGCTTTATGTGGAACATTCCTTAAATACCTTTGCCAGCAGTTGCATATGCTTTTTTTCCATTTGGGAAATGGACAAAAAGGCATCTTGGGCCGAAGCATCGTCCAGTTCGTTGGCCAAATTTCGATACAGATCATAGGCCTGTATTTCAACGGTTAAGGCAAATTCCATCAGAGTCCTGCAGGTCTGAGTCGGCAATGTTGATAAACGATCAATCACATCAGCCAGTTTTTCACCACCCTCCATGATTTCACCGTCTAGCCCAGCATACAGTACTTCAAAAGATCGGGCCTCTTTCTGGGTCCGTTGCCAATAAGTATAGATGGTTTTGGCATGCGCTTCCTCAGCTAAAGACAATGTTTTGATCGTATCGGCATATGCTTTGTCGGCGTTGTCTTTAAAAATCGTTTCATAAAATCGCTGGGCTGCCTTCTCCAAATTCATGGCAATCATCATCATGTCTGACAGGGGTTGATCCTGCCTGATGATATCCATTTTCGGAAAATCCGGCAGGGTTTGACCATCCCAGCCCATAATACCACCCGTTAGATTATATACCTTCTTGATTGGAACTCCCTCATCCAGAGAAATAATGGCCGCCGCCTGGGACCGGGCACCGCTGTGTCAGTAGAAGACAATATCTTTATCTGTCGGCAACGCGGTTAGATTGGCCTCCAAGTCATCCAGCGGCATGAGCTTGGCCCCGGGGATGTGCGCCAGCTCATATTCTTCTGGTTGGCGAACATCCACCAACAAATAGGTCTTTTCATCATGATTGTTTTGGTACTGTCGGAATGACTCCGGGTTAATGTTTTCAAAATCCATAACTCCCATGATATGCTCCTCCTGCTCTAAAATAGATTGAGCGCTTTTTGGGGTTTGTCTACTTTAGGTATGATACCGCAGATACGGCCATAGATGCAGCCAGTTTGGCAATCTCTCAATCTATTTTATGAATGTGCCGGCCGCATACTCCTCAAAGGCAACCCGCAGTTCCTCCTGGGTATTCATCACAATAGGCCCCTGCCAGGCAACCGGCTCCCGCAACGGCCGACCGGAAATGAGCAGAAAGCGAAGTGTCTCCTCACCAGTTCGAATACTTAGGTTATCCCCATCCTGGAACAAAACCAACGTGCCGTTGGTTACACTCTCCACAGCATCGCTATCTGATTCAGCGGCTTCACCAAAAAAGCCGTTGCCATCGATGACGTATGCAAAAACAGTATGTCCTCCTGGTGTGGGGTGCGTCATTACCTGACCCGGGGGGATATGAATATCCAGATAAGCTGGATCGATAAATACTTCCTGGACCGGTCCTTGGGTGCCGTAGGCCTCCCCGCAAATGATACGGACCGTGGTGCCATTTTCCAGTGTCACTTCAGGAATCTGGTCACTTTTGACATCTCGATATCGTGGTGGTGTCATTTTTTGGCTCGCCGGCAGGTTGGCCCATAGCTGAAACCCACCCATACGGCCGGCTGAATCTCCTTTGGGCATCTCTTGGTGGATGATGCCGCTGCCGGCCGTCATCCATTGAACATCCCCTACCGTAATCTCCCCGGAATTCCCTATACTATCGCCGTGCTCGACAGATCCGGCCACCATATAGGTGATAGTTTCAATACCCCGATGCGGGTGCCAGGGAAATCCTTTTAAATAAAGATCTGGATTGTCTGAACGAAAATCATCCAGCAACAGGAAGGGATCAAACAATTCAGTATTACCAAACCCAAAAACCCGGTTGAGATGGACCCCGGCGCCTTCCATGGTGGGCTGGCTCTTGATAGTCCGATCTATCTTTCGTAATTGTGACATGCCTATTCTCCTTAAGATTGCCCCTAATCCGTTGGCAAGTTGACCTGCAATTCTTTGCCGCCATAGCCATGCACCGAATCACGGGCACGAACGATTACCTGTCGAACGGTAGCCGGAATTTTCACCCCTGACAAACTGCGTGTAAAGGGCTGCTCGTTAACATGCGGGTGCAACAGGGTTCGAACACCCAGAATATCGCCATCCGGCGTCAGCACTTCCCATTTGTCGGCATAGTGCTTCCATCCCGTATCAGCATGCAGAACACTGACTGCGAATCGATAAACGGTCTCGCCTTCGCGGGTAATCTTTACGTCCATGACATCGGCTTCACCGGCGTAGGTCCACAAGGCAGGCAAAACCAATATCATTATGAGCGTTGCAATGCGTTTCATGGATACCTCCTTAAATTTGAATTCATCCTGTGCTGCAAAATTCGATGAGGAGTTCGGTTGAGGCTCACTATAGGGTCTAAGTTGAGTCGCAGCGGGGAATTCAAATTTAATATTTTCTCTTCTTCACTTTCATGACAGTTTTAACCATTTTCCCAAACTGCTTGTCCCGCTTCTTCTTTTCCAAATAGGACATTTCGTGGAATATCGATTCTTTT
This sequence comes from uncultured Desulfobacterales bacterium, assembly GCA_964633115.1. GTDB lineage: Bacteria > Desulfobacterota > Desulfobacteria > Desulfobacterales > B30-G6 > B30-G6. Next base: position 8,479 of record CAZWEO010000078.1, on the reverse strand, counting down.
TTCATCTTAATATAGTTCTGATATCGCTTATTGGAAAGGGTTCCAACCGCAACCGCAGCCAGAACGGCACAATCACTTTCTTGTGTATGCGAACAATCTTGGTAGCGGCAATCGACCGACAGTTCTTCAATATCCTGAAAAGCGCTTTGTAATCCTGTTTCTACGGCAATGTTACCCAATTCCCGCATACCAGGTGTGTCAATAATCATGGCCTGATTGGGCAATGTGATCAGTTGGCGGCGGGTGGTGGCATGGCGGCCTTTGTCGTCCTTTGCCCGGACTTGACGTGTGAGAAATCTTTCTTCTTCAACAAGCTGGTTTAATAAAGTTGTTTTACCGACACCGGAGGAACCCAGCAAACAATAAACCTTCTGTGGCTGTAACATCCGCTTTAAATCCTCAATGCCCTGACCGGTCTTGTTACTGAAGGCCTTGACTGTAAGGTCCACATATAGGTCCTGTACGGCCGCTATCTTTGCCTGGATGTCAAAATGATCCAACAAATCACTTTTGCTCAGCAAGACCACCGGCTGGATACCGGCATCATAAACCATGACCATGTAGCGTTCCAATCGGCGCAGATTGTAATTATTGTCCAGAGACTGAACAATAAAGGCAGTATCAAGATTGGCGGCAATGAGCTGATGCGAAATTTTTTTACCGGCGGTTTTGCGTTTTAGAATGGTTTTTCGGTCAGCGATCACATGGATCATGGCCTGGGAATCCTGATTAACAAGCTGAATCCTTACCCAGTCACCCACAGCTGGGTAATCCAGGGAGCTTTCCACACTGAACATGAGTTTCCCGGTCATCTCGGCCGGAATCTCTTTAGCGCCATAAGTCACCACATACCGCTCCCGATCTACGGCAACAATCCGGGCAATTTCTAAATCATTTTGCATACTCGAATGCTAAGGAATCAAAAGTTCATTGTCAAAATAAAATCACAAAGTTGGTTTTTAGAGATTTTAACTTTGAACAGGGTAATCAAATAGGCTATTAGACATTCACCCCATATACTCATTAAATTTCGTTCAAACTGCAGGGGAAAAGATAGGACAACAATGCTTAAGGAGATTGTCATGAACAAACCCAACCTAATCAAAATTGAAAAACAAGGAAACATCGCCTGGGTCATGTTTAATAGACCGGAAAAGCGTAATGCCCTCAACTTCCAGATGCTGGAACAAATGATAGCAATCTTCCATCAACTGGACCAAGATCCCGATATCCGCGCCATCATTATTCGGGGTGAAGGTAAGTGCTTCTGCGCCGGGATGGAACTGGGTGACCTGGCCGCTTTGATCGAAAAAAAGTCAGCCGATTATCGCGAACGGCTGCGACGAACCATCCTTTACGGCCAAACCGCCACCAATATCCTCGAGCTTTGTAACAAACCTGTAATTCTGGCTGCCCATAGCTATTGCATCGGCGGCGGTGTGGATATCGCCTGTGCCTGTGACATCCGCATAGCCAGTAAAGATGCTGTATTCGCAGTTCGTGAAACCAAATTGGCTTTTACTGCTGACCTGGGCACCCTGCAACGCTTACCCCGAATCGTGGGTGAACCCTGGACCCGTGAACTTTGCCTGACGGGTAGAGACTTTTCAGGCGAAGAAGCCTACCGCATCGGATTTGTAACCCATCTGCTTAAAGACCAGGAGGCTTTATTTCAAAAAGCTCAAGAAATGGCCCAAGAAATGGCCGACAACTCCCCCCTGGCTGTTCAAGGAGTCAAAGACACCCTGCGCTTCACCAGCGATCATGGGACGGCAGCCGGGCTCAAATACGTGGCCCAAAAAAATGCTGCCATGCTTATCTGTGATGATGGCATCGAGGCCGTTACCGCCGCCATAGAAAAACGCAAACCTGTATTTAAAGGCAAATAAAAAAAATAAAATCGAGTCACAATAGGTGCTTTAGAGGCTCTGATCATATTAGAAGGCTAGAAATAGATTGCGGCAATCGACCAAACGATTTTATTTTTACAATTTTGAAAGTACTTTCCGATCCTGGGCCCTGCGAATTGCTACCAATCATCTCAGCGGTATGCGCAGAAAAAAATTCCGTATCCCAAACATGGACATGACCGCAGCCCAGAAAGTTATCGATCGGGCCGAGGCCCGGGGCTGGTTTTCAAATCCTTTGGCGGCTCCGGCTCCATTTCTATATGATCAGGTAAAATCCTACATCGAAGCAAATGAACCCCTGGCGGTGAGCACATGCTATTGCCGGCATCAAGCCCGGCTAATCGATGAAGAGGGCCATTGCGGAGCCCCTGATGAGGTGTGCCTACAATTCGGAAGTGGTGCCGCGTTTGTGATTGAAAAAGGTATGGGTCGGCAGATTCATAAACAGGAAGCCCTGCAAATCCTTAATCAAGCCGAAGACGCCGGTTTGGTTCATTGCACCAACAACCGCCAGGAAATCGATTTTCTGTGTAACTGCTGTGCCTGCCATTGCGTTATATTAAAAAAAGCCAAATCACATCAGAAACCGGGTCTCAACCTAAATTCCGGCTTTATGCCAGTATGGGACGCAGACCTGTGTACCGCCTGTGAAACCTGTATTGAGCGCTGTCCCATGGATGCGCTTCACATGCGAACTGACGATCTGCCTCAGCTGGATCTTGATCAATGCATAGGATGTGGCGTTTGTGCCACCGGTTGCCCGGAAACGGCCATCATGATGAATCAACGTGAGGGTATGTTTGTGCCACCGCTGGATCGTAAGGAACTGAAAGCTGCTATTAAAGCCAGTATGCCAGCATCATTATGATAAGCACTGAAATCCATCGAATAGCCAAGGATGAAAATATTGCGGTTCTTGGTACTGGTCCAGCATCAGACATGGCAGATGAACCATATGGCTATCGACCTGAAGATTTCCTACCTGGTGTTAACAGTCTATTATGTTTTGGAATACCCGTACCTGGTGGTGTTTTTTGCTCACCAAGTTACGGTACAGAAATTACTTGGCGTTCCCAGAACCTTTTATACCGCCGACTTGATGCTCTTGCTCTACGGTTTTCTATTTTACTGGAAGAGAATGGAGCCCGGGCAATTCCCATATATGGGTGTATGCCCCTTGGCGTTAACGAAAAAGGCACGGTACATGAGTATAACCTCATTTGACGAGCACACATTCCACACTTGCTCAAAATGTGTTTCCCTTTGTCCTACTGGTGAGGGGAAGTGAAATTTTGCAATGGCTTCTATTTGGGCGGTAATGACAAGGCGAAGTCTATACCCTTCTGAAGCCATGCCTTGAGATTTGCATCCGAATGATAACCTTCCGGGGATACCATCACCCAGCCCGTCATGGGTCTGCCGGTGATATCGAATTGCCTGGTATGTGGCAAAGCCAAACAGTCTTCATAGGCGTCTTTGCCAACCCGTACGATGATGTCATCGTTTAAAATGCCACAGGCCATGTTACCGTTCAGCAGAAAACAGATCCCGCCAAACATTTTCTTTTCCACAAAACCTGAGTTTTTCTGCATCCGTTTGCGAATGCGTTCTGCCGAGGATTCACTATAAGCCATTTCCCTTACCTCCATGGTCGATGACTTCGTAAAAAACCCGATTTCTTCGTTGCGCTTCATCCCGTAGTGATTGCAACGTACGATAAGTACGCCTCATCACACGGGACTCGCGACGCCTTGAACTCGAACTTTTTACTTTGCCATCATTTTTGCAACTATTACGCGTTCATTATATTTATCTTTTTGACCGTGACTCCTTGCCCAAGGATTGTATTTATTCAAATGTTGTTCCCAATATAAAAGTATTATATGACTGAAATGTCAACTAAGCCACCGCGTCAATCCGATTACAAATATTATCCAAAACCGTTGCATAATGGAGGAATCATGAAAAAAACATTTTGTTTGAGCCTCATGATATTTCTCGTTTTGTTGGGCAATGCCCATGCCGAGCAGTATGTTTACACCCAGATATCAAACGTCACCCTTTTCTCCAACCAGGCTCTGATTGTCAGGGAGGGTCGGGCAGCCCTCATCCCCGGCATGAATCAATTGCTGGTGGAAACCACTGCATTTACCGTTGACCGGGACGCGCTGACGGCCCAGGTGTTTGGAAACGGCGAAATGATTAGCGTGCAGTTTAAATTAATTCCCTTATCTGATTATCCCCAGGATCGGGTCCGAAATATTCAAGATAAACTCCGGGAAACAAAACACTCTCGTCGCACGCTGACGGATAAAAAGGCCGTTTTGGGCAAAAAAACAGCATTTTTAGATGGCCTGATCGATTTTTCTAAGACCCAAATTCCCAAAGACGTACAAACAAGCTTTCCCAATATGGCGGATGTACGCGAAACCATGGATTTTATCGGCGCCACGGCTAATATGATTGATACCGAAAACCAAAATATTGACAAAGCTATTTTTGAAACAGACCGGGAAATTAAGCGCCTTAAAAAAGAACTGGCTGCCGTACGCGGCCTGGGTGGGACAGCCAAACAAGCCATTGAAATTTTATTTAATGCCGCCAAAAAAGAAACTGTGCGCCTGAGAGTTGAGTATCTGGTACAGCGCGCTGCCTGGCAGCCCCTTTACAAAGTTGCCGTTCCCGCCAGCCTGCAAGAATTGGAACTTTCCATGCTGGCCCGAATATCACAAAAATCAGGTGAAAACTGGCCGGGAATCAGACTCTCTGTTTCCAATGTTATCCCCATGAAAGGCATCCGTCTGCCGCAGTTGCAGCCTTGGAACTTGGATGTGCCCAGACCCATGCCTTTGATGTCCAGGAAATCAAGCGCAAAAGTTATGGCTGAAGCACCAGCGACCCAGGCAGCCCCAGGAGAGGCGCTCGTGGAACAAGACGAGATGCCGGCGAAATTTGCGGCGGCGGTTGCCAAAGAACTGCCGCTTTCCTTTGAATACCAAATTCCCTTCCCGGTCGATATTGAATCCCGTGACCAGGTCACCATATTACCCCTTTTGACCAAAAAAATTTCAGCCCAAACCTTTCACTATAGCGTTCCGGCCAAAAATTCATTGACCTTTTTGGTGGCTGAAGCCGAGGCAGACCATGAACTTTTGGCCGGCAAACTGAATGTTTACTTTTCCGGTCGCTTCATTGGCGATACCTATCTGACTGAAAAAAAACCGGGACAATCATTTGCTATGAATCTGGGAGCCGACCGCGGTATCAAGGTCCGCAGGGAAAAACTTCTCGACAAGATCAAAGAAACCTATTTCGGTAAGATCCAGCGAGACACAGTGGTCAGGTCGTTTGCCTACAAAATTACAGCCGAAAACATTAAAGAGACGCCTGCATTTTTAAAAATTGTGGACCGTGTTCCGGTTTCAAAAACGGATAAAATCGAGATTCGGGATCTCCAGATACAACCCAAGCCGACCCAGGAAAATTATCAAGACAAGGCTGGGGTGCATCTGTGGTCCTTTGAGCTGTCACCCAGCGAGAAAAGGGAAGTCAGAATTGAATTCACGGTGACCTATCCAAAGGATTCGCCGCCTTACGGCCTCTAAAAATGATTGTTGGCATTTATTTTATACCATTTTTCATTAATATTTTTCGCAATAAACACAAGAGTTTAAGCAGTTCAGGTCTTTGCACGAAACGGAACATTATTCTGATAACAACTATAGGCAACAAACCAATACTGTGTCTTTAGGAGGTGCATTAAATGACAGGTGTATATAAACAACTTGCAGAGAGGCTCGATCAGCTACCTCACGGATATCCAGCGACCGATAGTGGCGTCGAACTGAAGATCCTACAGAAAATTTTCTCGTTAGAAGATGCTGCTTTGGCTTTGAAGTTGAAATATTTTCCTGAAACTGCTGAAACAATTGCAGACCGTCTGGGTGAACCTGTGGAAGATGTATGCGCAACGCTTGATGAGATGGCAAATAAGGGACAAATTGGCAGTTCAACAAGCAAAGGCAAACAAAAGTATTCACTGGCACCATTCGTAGTCGGAATATATGAGTATCAGTTGGACAGGCTTGACAAGGAATTGGTCGACCTGTTTGAAGAATATTTTCCTGTTTTGTCCAAGTCTCTTGGTGGCTATAAGCCTGCCATTGCTCGGACAATACCCATTAATACGAATCTAAAGCAGGATTATAAAATTCAGCCATATGAAAATCTTCCCCGAATGCTTGAAAGGGCCAATTCCTTTCGTGTAATGGATTGTATCTGTCGCAAGGAACGTAAAATTGCCGGCCATCATTGTGATCATTCTCTAGAGGTGTGCCTCGGTTTCTCCGGGGAAGAAGGTGCATACGACTATTTCTCAAGAAGTGGTCGTATCATCTCCAAGGAGGAAGCATTCAAGGTTATTGCACAAGCTGAAGAAGAAGGCTTGATACACAACGTGTTCTATAACACGCAAGAAGGCCATGGTGCGGTATGCAATTGCTGCTCTTGCTGTTGCGGTGTGATTAGGGCTGCAAAGGAATATGGTGCGGCTCACACGCTTGCAAAGAGCAACTATTTAGCCCTGATCGATTCTGATGATTGCATTGCATGTGGTGACTGTGCGGATGAACGCTGCCAGATGGAGGCTATTTCCGTTAATGATGATGTTTATATGGTTATAAATGACCTGTGTATTGGTTGTGGTGTTTGCACGATTGTCTGCCCAACCAATGCGATCAGCTTGGTTGAAAGGCCGTTAGAGGATCAGGATAATCCCCCAATTGACTTTGAGGATTGGAGTATGAAAAGAGCGTCCAATAGGGGTATTGAATTTAAAGGATAGGTATATTTTGGGATATGAAGGCAGGATTGGAACGATCTGCGGTCAGTAACTTGTACTCGCCTCCGAGTCCGTTGAAGTGAACCAAAATCCAATTTTTAAGACCGTTTGTTTTAATGGGGAAAACTGCTGAGTACTGAAATGCACAAGGGGGTTGATGTATTAAACTCCTCAGTGGAGATCTGCTCAGGTTCAGAAAACCGTAGGATATAGTCCGTCCATCTTCATGCCTTTGTTATAATATTTCGACTCATTGGTTTGTATTTATAATATTTACATATATATAACGCACAAAATGCTAAAAATATCAGCAATTGACACTGGTACAAATAATGCGTAAAATAATTCAAAGTTTGGAGGTTCAACATGATCAATTATACTGCAAAATATACAAAAACCGAATCTGGCTATCTTGGACAGCTTGTTGAATGGCCAGAAGTCGTTACCGAGGGAAAAGACCTTGAAGATTGTAGGTCAATGCTTCGCGACGCACTCAATGAGATGATGCTCGCATATAATGAGCTTGGAAAAGAAATACCATTGGGCAATGCACTCATTGAACAACTTCCTGTAGAGGTTGAACATGTCGGTCAAACGACGTGATTTAATTCGCTACATGGAAAAAAACGGCTTCTACCTCCATAGAGAAGGTGGCAAACATTCGATTTATACAAACGACAAAAAGGTAATTCCAGTCAAAAGGCATAAACTACTCGATAGGATCACCGCTAATGAACTCTGCAAGCAAGCCGGACTAAAACCGAAATTTTAGACTTGCATTTCTCAAAGACCTACCAATTCTTTATCTCTCATCCTTATAACAACGCGGCTCTGCAGCCGCAAGCGAAGCGAGTCGGACTGAAAGGCGTTGTTCGGCGGCCCTTTAAATGCTTTTAATAATACACTCCGGCGTTACCACCAGTATGAATGAATAACACATTACCGGTTTTTAATCTCCCGCTGGCTGAATAGCCTATCAATGCCTATGGGAAAGTAAGTCAAGAAAAAATACCGGTCCATTAGAAAAAAAGTGTTTTTTTCTTGCTTACGGTCTCCCAATGTAGCCTATGGGAAAGTAAGTCAAGAAAAAATACCGGTCCATTAGAAAAAAAGTGTTTTTTTCTTGCTTACGGTCTCCCAATGTAGGTCTCCTTGGACCATATTTTAAAACCCTATTCTTTTTATCTTAACGGATCTTGCTTTATATAGTAGCAATAATAAGGTGTTATCAGTATTCCTTACGCGCCTATCTGAGCTCTCTATCTCCGAACCATTTAGGATAACGAAGAACTGGCTATTATAAATTATAGAAACAGAGGGGGGCTAATCGCAAGAGTGAACTATTAAATGTTACATTGATAGTTGAGCTCTCTCCCTCATCTATAAGACCGCGGTGATCTCATAAGGTTTACAAATACGGTGCTTATAGACCTGATTTTATTTTACATGGCTTGTCCTGTAAGGTGTATATTTTTTCCCACTTTTAAAAACACCAAAGCTTATTGTGGCCAATCGACGGCAAGCCTTATTCCTTGCATTGTATTCGGGATAGTTTTTTTCCTTGATCAGATGCGCATAATAATCACCTATAGAATTGTTACCACCAATTGCAGCTATTACACCCGATTTATAAATGCTTTTCATCATTCTGCAGAAACGCGGATTTTTCTTTCCGTAGCTTCTGCCCCCACTTATTTTTTCATGTTTGATGAGACCTGCGTAGCTTAGA
>CAZWEO010000077.1:0-24207 GCA_964633115.1 uncultured Desulfobacterales bacterium | reverse complement strand
ACATCGATGCATACCGTGACCGGATCCGGAAAGCAAAAGCGCATTTGGAAATGTTGCCGTCCGAGGCTGACACGTTCGCGCAACGGAAAAAAATCAAGCCAAAGCGGCATCACTTGGAAACCGAGATTGTTCACGTTCAAAGCCTGATTAAAATCGCCGAAAGTGCATTATAGGAAAATGACTCCACGCTATCTAAAAATAAAAGACGCCGCCAGATATAGCAGTATTGGCGAAAAGCGTCTTGTCCAGATGGTCCAGAAAGGCATTTTGCGAGGCTGTCAGGACGTGGGCAATAAAAATGCGTGGATTGTTGACCGGTTTTCGATAGACGAATATTGGGACTCACAAATGCCCGAGCAGACTATAAAACAAAATGTACTTGCATTTTTGGAGCGGAGGCCCGAATAATGTACCCTATGAACCTTTGGAAATCCCCCGCAGGAAGCTACCACTTGTGGCTGAATCGCCGCGAGTGTCCGCCCCATGGAAAGCGTATGTCATTGCGCAAAATCGCCGGCCATACGGTCTATGACGAGTCCGAGGCTGTGGAATATTTAAAAGAACTTCAAGCGAACTGGCATCAGCAAAAAATCATTGAACTTACCCAGGGCAAAAAGCATCCGTTGGACAAATTCAAAACGGAATACCTGGAATTTCGAAAGCATTTGTCGGAATCGACCACGCGCATGGACGATATGACCCTGCGGTTTTTTATGGAAGTTGTCGGCGATAAAAAATCGATTGAGGCTATCCGGAAAAAACACATTAATCTTTTTGTTTCCGTTTTGCACGGAAGAGGCGTTACGCCGAAATCCATAAATAGTTATTTGCGGCATTTGCGGGCCGCGTACAACACCGCGTGTGAGCTTTATGACATTCGGCCCATCAAAATAAAACTGCTCAAGGTTGACAGTCCCCTGCCCCGGATTTTAACCAAAGACGAAATCGACCGTATTTTAAAATACGCCAAGGAAAATGATTGCGAAATGTGGCGGATCATCAAATTTGCAATCTGGACCGGACTACGGCGTCAGGAACTGCTTTCAATCGATTACGCATCTATTAGCAATGGCCGCATTACGGTCAAGGGAAAAGGCGGAAAAGTCCGCGTCGTGCCATTACCAGGCGAAATAGCAGATACCTACGACCAGGCAGTCGACATTGGATATGTTTTTGCCCGTTGGCATAAAGATACAATATCGAAACGTTTTAAGGTCATTGTGGACGCGGTCGGAATCGCGGGCGCGAAATTCCATTCGCTACGACATTCGGCAGCAACATATATGATCGAATCCGGTATGCATCCAAAAGCGGTTCAAACCGTTTTGGGGCACGCTGATTTCCGTACAACTGAATTATATGTTAATATCCATAATGAATGGATTGCGAGCGAAATGGAGAAATTTCGGATATAATTTTTTAACTTTTTTGTGTAGGTTTTGGGTAGGTTTGACTCTAACTTATTGATATGATAAACACGGCAAGATTATTCGTAATCAGCAGGTCAGCGGTTCGAGTCCGCTCGTCGGCTCCATTTAGTATTCAAATCAATATATACTTTATGATTTGAATTCAAACAATTAGCGACCACAAATGCTGCTGGTGGTCGCTAGTTGAAACCTGCCTGTTCGCGCCGTACTATATGCCTTGAACTTGCTAAAAGCAACCAAAAGCATCAAGATCATGAGCACCCGCGGGCGATACCTACGTCTGCTAATTGCCCTGGCCCTAATTGGATCCCAGGTCCTCTGTGGATGTATGCCCTTACAACCGATTCCCGCACCTGGCAAATCGCCATCAGGCCGTATTACGCCTCCCGGCGATCGTAAGGTTATCCATTTATTATATCAACAAGTTAAAACTTGGAGAGGGGTACCGTATAAGTACGGTGGTCTGTCCAAAAGGGGGGTCGACTGCTCGGGTTTTGTGCATGAAACCTTTCGGACAAAATTCCAATTCAAGCTACCGAGAAACACCTACCAACAATCCCGATCAGGCGAACCAGTTTTGAGGGGCGATCTTAAGGCTGGTGACCTGGTTTTTTTTCGTCTGGGATATAATCTTCGCCATGTGGGGATTTATCTAGAAAATGATATTTTCGCCCACGCATCCACAAGCAAGGGTGTTACATTGTCCAACCTAAAAAATTCTTATTGGTCCAAACGCTATTGGAAAGCGCGGCGTGTATTGGGCAGGCGATAGCTGAAATTTAAACTATGGATCATCCGGTCTAGGGGTATCTTTAATGTTGTAATGTTTTTAAATAAAGAAGTAACATTGAACTTCGAACATCGAATTAGGAGCGACGGCCTTTCGCCCGGAGGGCGAAAGGGTCGCGTTTCATAAAATCGTGGAACACGATTTTATTTTAACTTTTTTTTTAACGCTAAGGTATGCTAATAACGCTTGCATATGAAAAAGAAAATTCTCATTGTTGATGATAATCGCCTGCTACGCAAATTCCTTTCCACGCATCTAACCAAGGAAGGCCACGATATTCAATCTGCCGAAGATGGCTTTGCCGCATTGGAGGTCCTATCTTCGTTTATCCCGGATGTTATGTTCATCGATCTATTTATGCCCAAAATAGATGGCGAACGCCTGTGTCAAATTGTACGGTCTAGAAAAGAGCTGGCAGACTGCTATGTTGTCATTTTATCCGCCGGAATTGCCGAAACCGGTAAGGATTACACCCAGATCGGTGCCAATGCCTGTATTGCCAAGGGATCTTTTAGCAATATGGCCAAAAATGTTCTGACAGCCGTTCAGGAATCTGACGCGCCGATTCAAACAGATACGCATAAGTCCATCATCGGGTTGGATGCTGTTTATTCACGCCAGCTGACCAAGGAACTTATTTCCAAAAACCGGCATTTGGAAACAATTTTGGAGAGCATGACTGAAGGTTTTCTAGAAGTTTTTTCCGACCGGGTCGTATTTGCCAATCAGGCGGCCGTAAAAATGCTGAATACGACCATGGAAGGTCTGCTGTTTGCTTTCCCTCCCGACCTTTTTAAGGGCCGTGCGCGTAAACATATCGAAAAATTGCTCGTACCTGAAGATTATCCAGAATCCCAAAAAGACGCAACCTTCAGCGTCAATGATCGCACCATAACGATCAAAAGCTATACAGTTGAGGGTGAATCTGAAACATCCATTATCATCCTCTCGGACGTAACCGAACAGAAGAAGCTGGAGGAAAAACTCCAGCAGGCCAAAAAAATGGAAGCCATCGGTACCCTTGCAGGCGGCATTGCCCATGACTTTAACAACCTGTTAATGGGCATTCAGGGCAACATTTCGCTCATGCTTTTGGACATTCAGGAGGGTACATCTCATTTTGAAGAAGTTCGCAGTATTGAGCGCTGTGTTGACAGTGCTGCCAAATTAACCAAACAGCTGTTGGGATTTGCCCGCGGGGGTAAATATGTTATTAAAGCCACCAGTTTGAACGATCTGATCGGAAAACTGACCCGCATGTTCAGACGAACTCATAAAAATATTTCCTTTGAAGAAAGCTATCTCCCGGGCCTCTGGGCGGTAGAAGTCGATCAGGGACAGATTGAACAGGTCATGATGAATCTATTTTTAAATGCCTGCCAAGCCACCCCTGAAAAAGGCACCCTGACCATCAAAACTGAAAACGTTTTTCTCGATGATCGTAATGCGCACTCCTTTGATCTTTCTTCAGGCCGATTCGTTAAAATTTCGGTGATCGACACCGGTGTGGGCATGTCGCCAGAGGTTCGACAACGAATTTTTGAGCCTTTCTTTACCACCAAAGAACTCAGTGAAGGTTCAGGCATGGGGCTGGCGTCTGCTTTTGGTATCGTTAAAAATCATAGCGGCTTCATCGATTGCTCAAGTGAACCCGGTCGTGGCAGTGAGTTTAGTGTATATCTACCAGCCTCCTATTTTTCAGCCATGTCGGATAGTGAAGAAAATATGGCTTTATTAAAGGGTTCGGAGACCATTTTGCTGGTGGATGATGAAAGCGTGATCCTCGATGTTGGTCGCCGGCTGCTTAAGGAACTGGGATACAAAGTTTTGATTGCCAGAAGTGGCAAAACTGCCTTACGGATCTATGCTGCTTGCCACGAATTTATCGATCTGGTCTTGTTGGATATTATTTTGCCTGAAATGTCGGGCGAGGAGATCTTTGCACAAATGAAAAAGATCAATCCCGATCTGCGGATTCTCCTTTCCAGCGGCTATAGTATCGATTGGCAGGCCCGCAAAATGATTGAAGACGGATGCGACGGCTTCGTCCAGAAGCCATTCAAGCTTAAGGATTTGTCGGTCCAGGTTCGAAATATTCTTGAAGGATCGAAATAGTCGTTTGACATTTTTTTAAAAAATGTATACAAACTAAATGGTTACCATATAAGGCTGCACGTATGCATACAATCAAGCCGAAAATCATGCGGAAGGTCTGAGGAGCTAAAAATATGTTAGAACCGGAAGAACAGCAGATCGTCGCAGAAATGGAAGACATCTCTAAAAACATCGATCGGATCCTCACTAAGATCGCCCACCTTGATCCGGGAAAGGTGGAGGATGCATCGCAACAGGATGAAACCTAAGTATAAGTGGTTCAGGAGGACATATGGCACTAACAAAAAATAATATCGTCGCAAGTGTTCATGAACTCGGCTTTACCAAAAAGACAGCCGTTGATACTGTGGAATCGCTTCTGGGAATAATTAAGCAGACGCTTCAAAATGGAGATGATGTTCTGATTTCAGGATTTGGCAAATTTTGTGTAAAAAGCAAACGCGCCAGACGCGGTAGAAATCCGGCCACAGGATCCGATCTGACCCTTCGGCAGCGAAAGGTCGTGACCTTCAAATGCTCCGGAAAACTCCGTAATCGCATCAACTTGCAATAAAATTCCGAATCTTTGATTCGGAATTTTATTGCATCATTTTGCGCAGTACATAGGGCAGTATCCCCCCATGCTCGAAATAGGCCACATCCACGGCCGTATCCAACCGTGAGGTAACCTCGAATTCGATGACTTCACCATCTCGCCGAACAGCTTTTACCTGCAACTGTTTACGGGGAACCATGTTTTCAATACCGCTGATGGTATAATTTTCAGTTCCGTCCAAGCCCAGTCCTTCCCACGTATCTTCAGCATTGAAAACCAGGGGTAATACGCCCATGCCCACCAAATTACTCCGGTGGATGCGTTCAAAAGATTTGGCAATGACGGCTTTGACATTAAGCAAATTGCTTCCCTTGGCAGCCCAATCTCTGGATGAACCGGTACCATATTCACTACCACCGAGGACTACCAGCTGTGTACCAGTCTTAATCGCCAGCATGGCGGCATCATATACAAACATTTCCTCATCCTCAGGAAATGCCAGCGTATAACTGCCTTCTTTGGGCGCTACCAATTGATTTTTTATGCGGATATTTCCAAAAGTCCCCCGCATCATGACCTCATGATTGCCGCGTCTGGAACCGTAGGAGTTGAATTGTTCCGGGCTTACTCCTTTTTCAATGAGGTATTGTCCAGCGGGATAGGATTCTGGAATGGCACCGGCGGGTGAAATATGATCGGTGGTGACTGAATTCCCCAAAACCAAAAGTGTCTGTGCGCCGGAGATATTTCCCGGTTTGGGTGTTTCCAATTTGAATCCATCAAAATAAGGTGGTTTGCGAATATAGGTAGAACTTGGGTCCCACTGAAAGGTTGTACCTTCCGCCACATTCAGCTGCTTCCAGAACGCGTCGCCTTCAAATATTCGACTGTACTGATCCGCATAGAAAGAAGGCCGTATATGTTTGGCTACCAATTCCTCGATGGTTTCAACCGACGGCCATATATCTTGCATGAAGACAGGTTCCTGGTTTTTATCATAGGCAATGGGTTCCTGCGTCACATCCAGACTGACTCTTCCTGCTATGGCGTAGAGGATTACCAGTAAAGGAGAAGCCAGATAATTGGCCTTGATCTTCTGATGAATCCGCGCCTCAAAATTACGATTGCCGGATAACACCGCGGCAACGGTTAAATCGTGATCAACAATTGCTTTTTCAATTTCCGGGTCAAGTGGCCCACTGTTGCCGATACAGGTCGTACACCCAAAGGCAGCCAGATGAAAGCCCAACGCCTCCAGGTAAGGCATCAGACCGGCCTCGTTTAAGTAATCCAACACCACTCGCGATCCGGGTGCCAGTGAGGTTTTCACATGCGCGGGTACGGTAAGACCTCTTTCCACTGCGTTTTTAGCCAAAAGTCCCGCCCCCAGCATGACCTTAGGATTGGAGGTATTAGTGCAGGAGGTTATGGCGGCAATCACCACGCTACCCTCGCAAATGGTATCGGCTGCTTTTTCGGCTGTCTTCTGAGATTGGGAGGCATCCGTACCGGCTTTGGACTCCTGATCGTTCTGACAACCATCATCAGTCATTTGATGTTTGGCCGACCCTGCCCCATTGGATTCCCGGCTGATGATCTGATTAAATTTAGCTTTAACATCCGTGAGTGGAATTCGATCCTGGGGTCGCGAAGGCCCGGCCACAGAGGGTACGACACTGGCAAGATCAAATTCAATGGTTTGGCTATACTCGGGATCCTGGTCACCATCATAAAACAGGCCTTGCGCCTGAGTATAGGCGGTCACGATTTCTGCACGCGCTTCACGGTTGGTTGTTTTTAGATATGTAATCGTTTTTTCATCCACCGGAAAAAAACCCATGGTGGCCCCATACTCGGGCGACATGTTGGCAATGGTGGCCCGATCGGTCAAACTAAGTCGTTTCATTCCCGGGCCATAAAACTCCACAAACTTCTCCACAACACTTGCGGCCCTTAACATCTCGGTGATACGCAAGACCAGATCGGTGGCGGTTACGCCGGGATTCAAGGATCCCACCAACTTGACCCCCACAACTTCGGGTATGGCCATATAATAGGGCTGGCCCAGCATGACCGCCTCCGCTTCAATGCCCCCGACACCCCAACCCATAACACCGAGCCCATTAATCATAGTTGTATGCGAATCGGTCCCCACCAGCGTATCCGGAAAAGCGATCCGGCCGTTATGGGTTTCCTCGGTAATGACGACGCGTCCTAAATACTCCAGGTTGACCTGATGACAGATACCCGAGTTAGGCGGTACCACACTGAAATTGTCAAAGCTGTTTTGGGCCCATTTTAATAATTCATAGCGCTCTTGATTGCGCTCGTATTCTTTGGCCACATTCTTTTGCAAGGCATCCGGGGTCCCAAAATAATCCACCTGGATGCTATGGTCGACGATCAATTCAACCGGCACTAGCGGGTTGATGATATTGGCATCACCACCCAATTCATTGACGGCATCGCGCATAACGGCCAAGTCCACCACCGCCGGGACACCTGTGAAATCTTGCATCAATACCCTGGCCGGATGATAGGGAATCTCACGTGGCTGGTCATATTTTTTTTGCCAGCCTGCCACGGCCAGTAGATCATCGGTGCTGACAACCTGGTTATCAAGTTTACGCAGCAGATTTTCCACTAATATCCTAATGGAAAATGGTAATCGTTTGATATCGGCAACCCCACTGGTCTCCAATTTTTGAATATCGAAAATGGAAAAGCTCTGGTCTTTCAGATCGATCTGGCGAATAAATTCCTGTGGATTCATGCGGATCTCCTCCCATAATTTTTAATACAAACGGCATTCTTGTCGCGCCGTTTGTATTAAAAATTTGATTATCATGGAATTTTGGGCTAAGCAATAGCCTTTGAATGATACGTTATAAGCAATTGCCTGATTTTCCTGAAACAAAAAGGCTAAAGACAACCTGACTCTTGGCGCCTAACAGACTATAGCCTTCGCCTGTTATGACTGTCACCAAAGGTGACTTATGAATTGGACCGAACCAAAATCGTATTCTGAATGGATCCAGCGACTCATTTCGGTCAGGGCGTTAATGATGAGCATGTTCTTTGTTGTCCTGATCGTTTCGGAATTACGTTTTGATTGGATAGAACGATCCATTGGATCCTACCTGGTTTCTACCAATGTCGCCCGCCCGGAGTCTGGTGCCATTTGGGAAATTGGTAAGCAAACCCAAACAGCCCAGCAAGCCATCGATAAAATCGTGAGCGACCGGCAGTCTTCATATCGGGAAGCTGGCTCTGCCACCAACTTTAAACAGATTGCCGCGACCATCCAGCCCGAAGAATGGCTGTTAGTACCACCTGATCTCTTTCGCAAGCTCTACCTGGAACTACCGCCTGAGCTGGCCCGTGAAATTGTGCCTCCTTTTGATTTGCTAGAATTGATCAACGATGAGGATTGGGACCGAACCTACTTTGAGAAAGATGGTGAAGCCCTAAATATATATTTGCTCAACACGGACAACCGTGTATTGCGCAAGCTACATATTTCCGCAGATCTGCTTTACTTGATGGCCCGCAGCGAAATCCAGGTGGGCCAAAACTTGGATGCTTTTTCCGTTTTTAAAGACCGTATCTATGCCGGTGACTTTTTCTTTAAGGTACTTAAATCGCTATCTGCAGAAGTCCGCCAGGGTGTCATCCGCCGTCCCGGACAAATTCTCAGCATACCCGGACGTATCGTCAGGGTTGGGATTTCAGACGAGGCTATTTCTGGATTTATCCAGATTGGGTTTGAAATCGAATCCGGGACCCAAGGTCTGCTGATGTTGATCCAAGGCCATGAATGGGCTGTTTGGCGGTTGCATTCAGTACTGGAAGCAGAGGATCGTGGCTAGCGCCACAGGCTGTTAGGTAATTAGACTGTAGGCTATTTGGCGCTCAATGGTCATCAGCCGAGAGCCATAATGCTGGCAAATCAAGGTTTGCTCAGGGGGGCAATTCTACAGAAGTGTTGGGGAAAACCAGAGGCCATATATTCGAGGGTTCATATATTTGCTTTCTTAACCTCGAACATTGAACTCCCAACACTGAACATCGAATAAACTCCCAGCTAATAGCCAATTGTTCCGTGTTCGACGTTGGATGTTCGATGTTGCTATAATTACGTTAGGATCCGAAAGTCTTAAATGCTCAAAATAATCAAATATTTATCTGCCCTTTTCTACATAGCCCTGGGTTTGGCCGGTTTAGGTGCCTGCCTCCTCATCTCTTTATTCTTTTTCGCACTTCAGGATCTGCCGCAGGTGCCCGAACCACTCAGCCGGATAATCGAAACACCGCCCACCGAAATCTTTGCCGCTACACATGAACGTATCCTGGTCTTAGGTGGCAAAGAAACCATACCTCTGGATCGTGTTTCCCCCTATTTTGTGCACGCCATTGTGGCCACTGAAGATCACCGCTTTTGGGAGCATCATGGCGTTGACAAATTACGCACCTTAAAGGCGCTATGGATTACATTATTTCAACCAGGCAAAATTCAGGGTGCCTCGACCATCACCCAACAGTTGGCCAAAAACCTGTTCTTTAGTTTCAAACGTTCCTACAAACGCAAGTTCCATGAACTTCTGGTGGCCTTGCAGATCGAGTCCCGCTACAGCAAACCCGAAATTTTGCAAGCCTATTTGAATCAGATCCCATTTGGAGTCGGTGCTCATGGGATCGAGAATGCCGCCCGAACGTTTTTCGGTAAAAACGCCTCGGATTTAAATCTGGCTGAAGCCGCCCTTTTGGCGGGACTGCCCAAATCGCCCACACGCTATAATCCCTATCGACATTTTGAGCGTGCAAAATCACGGCAGCGGATTGTTCTAAACCGAATGGTTACTGTGGGAGCGATTTCGAAGGCAGAAGCGGACAATGCCTTTGAAAATCTCATATCTCTTCAGCCTTTTAGTAGTGGTGCCCGCACGGGTAGTTATTTTATAGATGCGGTCATACACCAATTGGAAAAAACCTATGGGCCAGAAGTCGTCTATCACGGCGGATTGAAGATTACGACCACCCTGGATCCCCAATTGCAACGGTGGGCGGCTAACTCCATCAAGGATGGTCTCCAAAACCTGGATGGCAACATGGGGTTGAGCGACAACCCCCCAAAAGATCACAGCCCTCGGCCCCAGGGGTCCCTGGTTGCCATTGAGGTCAAGTCCGGTGCCGTTAAAGCCCTGGTAGGCGGTAGAGACTATGCCGCGTCCGAATACAACCGTGCCTTACAAAACCAGCGGCTGCCTGGGTCGGGCTTCAAACCCTTTTTGTACTACACTGCCTTTGAAAAATTAGATCTACATCCAGCATCGGTTTTTGAAGACCGGCCCATTCGGATACCTGTGGCGGGTTCGGCTGATTGGCAGCCTCAAAATTTTTCCAGAGAATTTGAAGGTCAAATGATCCTAAAGAAAGCCTTCATCCATTCGGTCAATACCATTGCCGCGCAGCTGGTTCAACTCGCCGGACCCGAAGCCGTTATCACGGCCACTAAAAAATTTGGCATCACCAGCCCATTGACGCCGGTTTTCTCCATCGGGCTGGGGACATCCGGTGTAAGCCCCTTGGAAATGGCATCGGCCTTTACAACATTTGCGACCGGAGGCATCCGGCATAAACCGTTTTTCATCTGGCGGGTGGAAGACGCCTTCGGCCATGTATTAGAAGAGCATATCGTTAGCGGTAAGAAACTACTCGATCCAGGCTGTGTATATCAAGTGATCGATATGATGCGCGGGGTAGTGGATTCCGGTACTGGACGGGTCATCCGGCAGATGGGCTTCAGTCTACCGGCTGCCGGAAAAACCGGTACCACCAATCAATACAAAGACGCCTGGTTCACGGGTTTCACACCTTCTTTGGCCACATCCGTTTGGATTGGCTATGACCGCGACAAAGGCTTACGTGATGCCAAGCGAGTCGGCATCACCGGCGGTCGCGGCGCAGCCCCCATCTGGGCTGATTTCATGCTGAAGGCCACCGCCGGAGAATCGGCCCGCGAATTCAATATACCGCCTAATATTCGCTTTGAAAATGTCGATGTTACTACCGGGCGCAAAGCATCCTATTTTACCAAAGAGACCGCCGACGTGGCCTTGCAAGATGATCAGGAGCTTAAGAAATTTTGGCAGTAGGAAATCAGAAGTCAGGAGACAGGAGACAGAGCTCAGAAATCAGGAGACAGAAGTCAGGAGACAGAAGTCAGAATAGCAAGCAACAGTCAGTAGGGCGCTTGCTGTGATTCAGAAATTGGAAATCGGAGATCAGATGTAGGTTTTTCTTCGGCCCTTGCATTATTACCATGAAGAGCAACAGGCCTTTCAATAAATAACGGTCACCCTATTCTGTCTCCTGATTCAAGGAAAATAAAAATGCTCCATGCTATCAAACACATAACCATCCGCCTCTGGCTGACAATACTTATGGGTGGTCTGCTCGCGCTGGTGAGCCTACCACTGGTGCAGAATCCCATGGGGCTAGCGTGGGCCTTTGTTTTAGCGCTGCCGGTGTTCGTGGTTGTATATTTTATTATTGGTTGGGTGTTCAACAATGCCGGGCAACAAATCGTCAGACAACTTGTCAAAGAAGCCGATGTTTGGGAACGGGCTGGCAATAATCGCCAAGCAAAAAAACTGCTCGGCAAAGCGGTTTCGGTGTGCGACAGTTTTCTGGTGTCCCCCTTCAACAAGTCCAAGCGTACCCGCGGCTTGACTGGTCACATGGCCCGATTTTACCTAACGCAAAACGATGCCAGCCCTCAGGCCCAAAGCATTATTCAAGTCTACCTGAAAATTCGACCCCAAGATCAGGACGTGGCTGAAGCCTGGGTGCAGTATCTTGTTCAACAGGACGGATTTCGTAAAGAACATGAAACGCTTTTGTACCGTATTGAAAGAGCACAATCCAAACGACCGGATATTCAAACTGCCATCGCTCGACTTTATCTGAATGCCGAACGCGCTGATTTTCAGGCGCTGCAAACCTACCGCCGGCTGGTGGAGAGCAAACAGAAACTGGTAAAATCCATGCTAATTCGCCTGGCTGAATTACTCTTGCAGCATAAGCGTACAGAAGCCTGGGTTCTGAGTGTTTATCTTGCGGCTCACCGCTTGAATCCAAAACAAAGCCAATACCTCCAAGGAATGGCTGCATGTTTGCATTGGGCGTCGGAGGTTCATACGGGGTCTGCTTTATTCAAAAAGGTACGCACATTGCTCGCGGATTTTGACGAAACATCCTTAGAAAAAATGCGTGCCGCCTTCAAGCCCCTGGAAAAACCGACACCCCAACCCCAAAAGAGTCCTTTCCAGTTTCTTACTGCCAAGCTATTACCTCTCTTGCAAGCCGCAGCCAATAGCATCGCAGTCATACCGATCCACTTGAGTACCGCAGCTACTGCTCTGTACAAACGTATCCGCGGTTATCCCCACTTTAAACCGCTGATCCGGTGGACGGTTGTGGGTTTGGTGGGTATTGGTCTGGCTGTATTTGTAGTCAACACTGCCAGACATCTGCTGCAAAGCCAACCGACAGTCGAAGAAATCGAAACGCCCCAAGTAGTTGAAGTCACGGACCCCTTTACCCTTCAAGTGGCAGCCTACCTAAAAACCGAACACGCGGAAAAATACGTCCAACAGTTGAAGGCCCAGAGTTTGGATGCCTATTGGACGGTGGCCCAAAGTGCCACCCGCAAATGGTATCAAGTTCGGGTATCTCATTTTGCCGATAAAGATTCTGCGCGTGCCTATGGTGAAGACCTCAAGGCCAAAGGCATTATTGATGATTTTTATGTGGCTAACTATCAGCGCCCCTGATCCGAATAATATTCATGTCATATTCGGATAAGCGCTGGCACACAGATACACCCGTTTTCGGTGTCACAAAAATCGAAATCGGTATCGAAATCCAAATTGAAATCGACACCTAACTAACCTTATAAAACTCGCTAACACAGCTTGATACGGCCTATCACTTCCGAACACTGATGATGTACCCACCTTATGCGGATTGTACTGAAAAACTTTTAACCGGGTTTAAGGAACTTGACGATCGGTCTAATTTAAATTATACTTATTTTCAATTAGTTAGTTCCTGCAATTGACTTTCCTGATTAATTTACCACAACACTTATTAGGATAAGAATCGGTGAAACATCGGAGATCATACCTGTGTATATTGATTCTGCTAATCGCCGGATTTGTGTTCAATAGTTGTGCCGTTCAGCAGGTTCGAGAGCCAAAAACCAAGGATGGCAAGCTATATGGTGTGGTTCAGGGGGCGTTTCGACATCGCTGGTGGAATTTTTTTGAAAGGAGCTTATCCTTTGCCGAGGGTGGATTTATCGATGATGCCATCGCGGATCTATTGGCTGCCATTCAACAACGCGACAAAGACCAGCGCATGGCCCGTACCTATGGATTTCATTTTATCGACTATTTTCCCCATCGAGAACTCGGCATCGGTTACCTGCTCAAAGGGATGTTAGCTAAAGCCGAGGCCGAACTTAAACTTTCCTTGAGCCAATTCCCTTCGGCTAAAGCATACTACTACTTGGACCGCGTCAGAGAACAACTCATCAAGATGCGCGGAGGTGAAGTTCCAGCACCCAAACTAACACTTGAATCAACCGACAGTGTCTTCTGGACCCGGGATGATCCTGTAAGAATAAATGGCAGCGTGGCGGACGATGCCTATGTGTCCGCGGTTTCTATCATGGGTGTGCCTATTTTCATGGAAGGATCACGGAAACAGGTCAATATAGATCAGAACCTGAATCTATCCCAGGGCAGGCATGACATTGAGGTAAGAGCTGTTAATCTGATGGGTAAAACCACCCGCCAAAACGTCATCATACATGTGGATCGCCAGGGCCCAATGATCACCATTGAAGATCTGAAAAAAGCGGACGGAAGCCCCATGCTAACCGTGAGTGGCTCTGTATATGATTCGGTTAGCACAGCAGCTCTGCAAATTAATGGCGAGGATGTCTCTTTGCCAAATGAACCGGAAGCTCTTTTTTCCGTTCAACTTCCGGAAAATACCCAAACCATTGAATTGATTGCCCGTGACAAACTTGGCAATCAGACCATTGCCCAGCTACAGGTGGAAAGGGCTCTAACAGCCGGCCGACCAGTCATGTTGGCTGCTGCAGGTTCTAATAATTTGGACATGTTGGCAGCCTCGCTTTTCGGTAAAAAAGATACGGTCCCGCCTGACATTCATCTAAAGGGTTGGACCGACACGCAAACGGTTTACTTGGAAAAAATTTATCTTGAGGGTGAAATCACCGATAACAACCTGATTGCCGGGCTCGAAATCAACCAGAAACCAATTCTGCGCCGTGAAGGCAAAAGCATCTTTTTTAACCATCTGGCAGAGCTTGATGCTGGTAAAAACAAATTGCAAGTCAAAGCTGTTGACAACGCCGGTAATGTCGCCGAGAAAAATATCTCCATCACCAAAGAAACTCCCAAAGCTCTGCAAATGGCAGAGCGCATGCGCACCACCATTATGCCCTTTGAGCAAAAGGGCTTGCTGTCGGACATCAGCCTCTCTTTTCAGGACAACCTCACCAATGCCTTATTTGCCCAAAATCGATTTCAGATCATCGAACGCCAGAAACTCGATTATGTGCTTCAGGAACAGAAACTAAGCCAAACCGACCTGATCGAGAAACAAACTGCCATCCGGTTGGGCAAACTCGTGGCCAGCCAATCCATCATCACAGGCAGCATTATTGAAACCCAAGGCGGTCTTGAAATTGTTGCCCGAATGATCGACACGGAAACATCCGAGATATTGGCGTCTGAAGATGTTTTCGGTGAGGAAAAGTCCTTACACGCCCTCAAATCGTTATCTGCAGGTATGGCCATCAAATTTCACCAAGAATTTCCATTGATTGACGGGCTGGTAATCCAAAAAAAAGGTAAGTATATTTTTACCGATATAGGTGAGCCCAAAACCAAGCTTTCCAGGCGCTTGATCGTTTATCGGGAGGAATCCATTAAGCATCCCACCACCGGCAAAGTATTGGGGACCGACAACGCCATCATCGGCCGGGTTCGGGTGACCCAGGTGATGCCGGACCTATCCAAAACCGAAGTGGTAGTCGGCAACGTGGACGAAATGAAACCGCTGGATAAGGTAATTACCGAATAAAAGATTGTGATCCAGGAGATAAGCAATGGATGAGGAAAAACGAAACGAAGACGAATCCCCCCATCAAAAAATCGAAGATATCATGCGCGAGCGGGACCGTCTGGATAGCATTCTGCACAAGAAATTCCGCAAACGGATGACTATAGTGTTCACGGATGTGTGCGGCTACACCAAATATATGGACACCCGCGGCGATATCGCCGGCAGGGCCTGGATGCAGAAACATAACGATATGGTGCTGCCCCTGATTGGAGCGCACAACGGAAAAGTCCTGTCTCTCATGGGAGATGGCGTTATGTCTTCTTTTGAAGATACCCTTGATGCGGTCAAAGCGTGTATGGCCATTCAGAAAGGACTCCTAACCTACAATAAAACCGCCGAATCCGTAGACGAACTCCATGTTACCATCGGTATCAATACCGGTGAAATCCTGGTGGACGAAGATCATATTGCTGGCGATACCGTCAATGTCGCTGCTCGCATCGAAACCCAAGCCGAAGCCGATCAAATCCTTATTTCCGAGTCTGCCTACGAAGACATTCGTGATAATGAGGAGATCATTTGCCGTAAGCATGGTGACGTTTCCGTAAAGGGCAAAGACAAACCGCTCCAATTATATCGGGTAATCTGGCTGGATGAAGAGATGGTTTTAAGCGTTGAATCGCGGCTGCGCTCGGCCAAGCGGGATGATAACCAGCTGCGCTGGTTAACACAGAAAGTTTTGGAACTCGAAGTTGCCCGTGAGAACAACAAGCTTAAAATCAGTTGTTTCGAACACCAAACCGGTGAAGTTTCCACTGTACGACAATATGAAGAAATTCCCATCTCCATTGACACCATCACCAGTCGCTGCAACGAAGTAGTTGAAACGCTAAATGCATGCAACCGCAAAGGTCAAATCTCCCAGGACATCCTAAAAAAGTTGCGCGATATCGGCCGCACATTTCGGGATGATCTATTCACAACCAGTGTCGAAGAAACCTTTCAAAACTCCAAAGCCGACCATTTGGTTATCCACATGGATGATCAATTGGTTCAGGTTCCCTGGGAACTGTTGCATGACGGCAAACAGTTTCTATGCCAGGCATTCAACTTGGGCAGGCTGGTCAAAACACGCCAGCAAATCTCGGGCATGAAGACCCGCTTCTTGGGACATCCCCTAAAAGCCCTGGTCCTGGCCGATCCTGGTGGCGACCTCAAAAGCGCTTATGAAGAAGGCAATCAAATTCGCGATTATCTAGCGCAACAGCGCGACTTTATTAATGTAACCTTTCAATCCCAGGACATCCTTGCCGACTATCTTCGGGAAAAATTTCGCTATTTTGATATAGTCCATTTTGCCGGCCATGCCGATTATTTTTGTGAAAATCCGGGAAAAAGCGGCTGGCGCTTATCTGATGGAAACCTCCAGGCCAATGAAATCAAAAAAATGGCTGAAACCGGTTTTATGCCGGCATTGATTTTTTCCAACGCCTGTCAATCAGCCCGAACCGATGAGTGGAATTTGAGATCCCATTTTCAGGATGAAATATTTGGGCTGGCCAATGCCTTCCTACTAGCCGGGGTCAAACACTACGTGGGCACCTTCTGGGAAATACTGGATGAGCCCAGCAAAAGCTTTGCCATCGCATTCTATCGCCATCTTTTCGAAAACAAAACCATTGGCCAGGCTGTCCGCAAGGCACGTTTGGACCTCATGGAACGCTATGGTGAAGAGACCATTGTATGGGCAAGTTATCTGTTGTACGGCGATCCGACCTTCAACTATATGTCTCAGATTACCTCGGACGACCACCCCCAAGATTTGACCGTAGAAAGCCCGGCTGAAGAAATTACCCGATCAACCGCCACCCAGTCTGATGCAGATGATACCGCTCAGATTGTAAAGAAACCCAAGCTATCCCGAATGACCATCGCATGTATAGTAGTTCTGGCTGGTCTGGTGATCTGGGCTCTTTCTTCCTTCTTGGGTGGGGGTACGTCTAAATATGAATCCGCTTTGATTAGTTACTATCATACTGGCGACTACGATAGTGCTTTATCCGCCGCTGAAACCCTGCAGCAAAAGGACGCCGATGTGCGTCTGGCTTACTTGATTGCCGCTGAGATCCAATTGCGAAACGGTGATGATGGCACGGCACAAACATTGTACCAAAAAGCACTGGACGCTCCCAAAGGATCACCGGCCGAAACAGCCCGTGCCTTAATGGGACTTGGACGCATCGCCTCCCTCCAAAATGAAGGCAACAAAGCATTGGATTTCTACCGCCAGGCTTCGAAGGTGGTTCCGGATGATAGCACCGCCTACCTATCCCAGGCCATGCTCCTGGAAAAGCAGGGTCAGACAAAAAAGGCCCTTTCATTGTTGGAAAAGGCTGGGAATCTTGCCTCCAGCAATCAATCCATTGTTGCATTTGCACGGGAACTGCGTGCCAAAGCTGCCATGGCTGCGGATGCTGAAAAACAAAAGCGCATTGATACACTAGTAAAGGAACTGTTAGCAGACATGGATAAGCCGTCCCGGACACAGCCCACCGATGGGTGGACCTCGCAGCCTTTGACAATCTGGATTATTGATTTCACATCCCAGGGATACTCTCTACGAGAAGGTGAGGAAACCCTGTTAGTATCTGGGATGACCGACCGACTGCTGCAACATGGTCAGGTACAAATTGTGGAAAGAGCCTTGCTGGACAAACTGCTAGCCGAACTGAAACTTTCCACGACCAAACTCACCGATCAGCGCACAGCACTGGCCCTAGGAAAATTATTGGCAGCCCGTTTGATTGTGACGGGAAAGCTGGTCTATTCCGGCCCCCACACCCAGGTTTCCCTACGCATGTTCGAAACCGAAACCGGTCGTATTACTGCGGCCTTGAATGAAACCTCCGGAAGCACCACACCGGTGTCGGCACTGTCAGAAAAGCTGACCGCAAACCTGATAAAAAAAATCGAGGCCACTTATCCTCTTCGCGGCAAAATAGAAGCCGTAACCGCTGACTCCGCCACGTTGAATATCGGTTCCCAAGTGGGGGTTGCCACTGGCCAAACCTTTAAGGTGCCACGGCAGGATATCCTTTTAGAGGTTGATGCGGTTGCGGCGGATAAATGCACCGCCATTATTTTAAAAGGACAGCCCGATGCTGCCATCGATCAGCAGGTAGAAGTCGTTACGAATCCTTAGACCACGGCTCCATCATTTTAATCACCTAGCAAGCGTATTGTTTTTAGTTGATTTTTTGCCCCTACCCCATTATATGACCTCTCTTGGAACTCAATCTTAACGGAACAGATATGCACAAGCTCACCATAGGATTATTACTGACCACCTTGCTCATTAGTGCAAGCGTACTAGCATACCAGGTTGGCACCAACGGGCAGCCGGATCCATCTAAGCCATATCTCATGGTTAATCTGGTTTATAATTTCGACGTCTATGAAAGACCTATCTTTTTCATGCCCAAGTCGCATCCAAGCTACGTTATCTGGCTCGAGGAAAAAGAAAGCGGCTATCGTAAATCAATTTTTGTAACTCGCAAAGCCGGTAAAAACGACTGGAGTTTTGCCAAAAGACGTCCTGAAGCCATCCCCGTCTGGTATGGGGTCAATAAAATCGAAAAGCGTCAAAATTCGTTTGATATTGATGCGATCTCGGGTGCAACACCCACGGATGAATTGGTTCAAATTAGTTGGCAGATACCAGATGATTTCAAAGGTAAGGCCGTAGACCTCTATATCGAGGCCAACAGCTCCTTCGACTTTAATGACCATTATACGCGTAAAAAAGGCACCCCCGGATACAGCGGCGCCAATGGTCAGCCATCCCTGGTATGGAAAGCAACCATTGAATTTACAAATAAATCGTTCCGCGATATCTCACCACAACTTATCGGACATGGACATCTTTTCGGTGAAAATCACCGCCTATTCGAAGACATCTCCAGCATTACTACAGCTGCCCTTACCTTCCAGAATATTCGAATTAGCTACGTAAACCCATCACCATAATTTTAGGGACGTTGTTAACTTTTAAAGTTATTTTTACAGTAATACCAAATAACTTTAAAAGTTAACAACGTCCCTAAAATGAGTTGCGCTTGACATCAAAGATTTTTTTCGTTAACCTCGCGAATTTGAATGGATAACCAAATTATTATGAAATCCCAACTGCTTAAAATATTGAAGGATAATGGCGATTCAATCTCCGGAGAGATTCTCAGTAAAAATATGGGTATCTCAAGAGTAGCAGTCTGGAAGCATATTCAGAAGCTTCAGACCTGCGGCTATGAGATTGAGTCTGGTCCCACCGGGTATCGCCTAATGGGTTCCCCAGATATGCCTTATTCATGGGAATTCCCACAGCGGGAAGCTAAGATTCACTATTTTGACCAATTGGTTTCCACCATGGATAAAGCTCGTCAGATGGCCCGCAAGGGATGCCCAGATTTTACCGTTGTGATCGCCGGCACGCAGACTCAAGGTCGTGGCCGCATGGATCGGGACTGGGTATCCCAGGAAGGTGGGCTCTATTTCACGCTGGTATTGCGGCCGGATATTCCAGCGGTAATGAGTCCCCGCGTGAATTTTGCTGCCTCCCTGGTGCTGGCTCATTCGCTCCAGGATGTCTGCGGCATCGATGCCCGGGTCAAATGGCCCAATGATATCTTGATTAAGAACAAAAAAATATCCGGTATGCTGTCGGAGATGGAAGCTGCTGAGGATCAGGTGGCCTTTATCAATATCGGTATCGGCATTAACATGAACAATCGGCCGCCGCTGGATCTTCCAACTGCTACGTCGGTTCGTGCGTTGAAAGGCGAATTTGTTTCCCGAAAACTGTTTCTGGCCGAATTCCTGAACCGGCTGGAAACCAAAATGCATCAACAGGATTTTAGCACCGTCATTGATGAATGGAAATCTATTTCCGCAACCTTGGGACAACAAGTTCGGATTGTAAGTCGTCATGAGGTAACTCAGGGCAAGGCCGTGGATGTGGATCCCAATGGCGCCTTGATTGTTGAAACACAGAATGGAGATCTAAAAATAATTTATTATGGGGATTGCTTCCACGGCCATTCTTAGAAATTGGAAATAATGATGATAAAGAGTACCAACAACAACCAACTCCAAATGACCGCTTATGCCTCCTTATTAGCAGCTTTGACGGCCGTCGGCGCTTATATTTCCATCCCCATCGGTCCGGTACCAATTGTATTACAGAACCTGTTTGTCTATCTCATGGGACTGCTATTAGGCTTGCGCTGGGGACTGGCCGGCATGGGAGCTTACCTTTTGGCAGGCGCTGTCGGTTTGCCCGTTTTTTCCGGAGGCAGGGGCGGCCTGGGTCACCTAATCGGCCCCACCGGTGGTTACCTGATTGGCTTTGTGCCGGCCGTGGCTGCGATCGGTTTCATAACAGAAAAAACCAAAGGCCAGCTTGTATTTGGAATCCTGGCCCTAATCCTGGCAACAGCCATCATTTATATCTGCGGCGTCTCATGGCTTAGCATTGTCACCAACATGACCCTGTCCAAAGCCCTCATGGTGGGCATGGTACCCTTTCTGCCGGGAGATTTGATGAAGATTGTTGCGGCATTAGTTATTGCGTGGAAATTGCGGCCGATTTTGCAAATAAACTGACAGATTGTAGTATAAACTAGGATCCAAGGGTCCGAAGATTCAATTGAAAGTTCTACAGGCCTTTAACTGTAGGCATTTAACATCCTAACAGTCTTCAGCCTAACAGCCTATGAGTAGAAAATGCTTAAAACCAATAAGAAAACAACCATTAATAATGAAATAATTGCGATAAAGAACCTTTCCCACCGCTATACAGATGGGACGCTAGCACTCGATGATATCAATCTGACCATCACCGCCGGTGAATTCATCATCCTGGCAGGTCCCAATGGCTCTGGCAAATCAACCCTGCTAAAACACATGAACGGTTTACTGACACCCACCCAGGGCGACATGTTGTTGCAGGGTAAACCAATCGGCAAAAATTTGCGTAAAGCTCGCAAATTAGTGGGAATGGTGTTTCAGGATGCGGACAGCCAAATCGTGGGTGAAACCGTTTGGGATGACGTGGCTTTTGGTCCCCGAAACCTTTCTTTCAAAAAAACCTTGGTAAAACAACGGGTGGCGGAGGCATTAGAAACGGTTGGATTGACCAACCTTTCTGAAAAACCACCTTATCTGCTTTCCGGAGGTGAAAAACGGCGTCTGGCCATTGCCGGTGTTTTGGCCATGCAGCCTCGGGTAGTTGCATTCGACGAACCATTTTCAAATTTGGATTTCCCGGGTACGCAGCAGGTTTTAAAACAGATGCGACAACTATATGTAGATGGGCATACACTTATTGTGGCATCCCATGAACTCGAAGGGCTTCACCAGATGGCCACCCGCCTGGTGGTCTTATCCCATGGTCGCATCGTTAAAGACGGCCAACCCGATGTTGTTCTGGCTGATGCCAACGGTTTGGATTTGAAATTGCCCTGCAAAGCTGTGGCAAATAATGGATAGCCTCCATTAGAATTATTTATGTAATAATGCACTATAAAAGGTCGAGTTTTCGTCTCGCAGAGGACGAAGAACATTTAGATTCTATTTTTTACCGCAGACGCAGAGTACGCTAAGAATTTTATTTTCATCTTGATCACTGAGGCGCCGATCAAGATAAAGGCACTTGCCCTTCGGACATAATTGAGGATGGATATCAATCACTGGCAATTTAACAAAGGGACCTAATCTCGCAAATTTATTCCAAAGGAATGATGTTTATTGGTTTTCAACGTCTCAGAGAAATTCAATAAAATACTTCTAACTTTGCGATCTTCGCGTCTCTGCGGTGAATAAATATAAGCAGTAGCTTTGCGTGTGCATATATAGTTAATTGTAGAGGCATTTAATGACAAAATTAACGCCTTTTCACTTTCGCGATGGTGATACCTTTCTGCATTCGTTGGATGCCCGTTTCAA
This sequence comes from uncultured Desulfobacterales bacterium, assembly GCA_964633115.1. GTDB lineage: Bacteria > Desulfobacterota > Desulfobacteria > Desulfobacterales > B30-G6 > B30-G6. The sequence goes on along the minus strand of CAZWEO010000077.1, from coordinate 2,177 downwards.
GATCATCCTCCTAATCTTATTCAGCCTAGCTACGCTCAATACCTCTGTCTTATCACTGGCATCTCTGACCTTTTTAATCAGCTTTTTGATGGCATGCATTCGTGTTCATATTTTCAAACTGTTTAGCGAACTGCGATTTTTTTTCATCGTTTTGCTGTTTGTTTTTATCATTCGGTTGGTTGCTACACCGGGTGATCACCTCTTTCAGGTATTCGAGATCACCTTTACAAAACAAGGAATGCTGGAAGGTCTACTGGTTTGCTGGCGGCTGCTGTTAGTGGTGCTATTGGGCTATATTTTTGTATCATCCACACGTATATCGGCCATCAAAATAGCCGTTGAAAAGTTGTTAGCCCCGATACCCTTGATACCTGAAAAACGAGTGGCAACCATGATGGGACTTATCGTACGATTTATTCCCGTCATCTTTCAAAAAGCCAAAGATGTTTCAGAAGCCCAAAAAGCACGCTGCGTAGACAATCGAAAGAATCCCATTTACCGACTCCAGGTCCTCACAATGCCGCTCATGCGCGGCATCTTTCAGGATGCCGACAAGCTTGCCATGGCTATGACTGCCCGGTGCTATGATGAGAACCAAACAATTGTTTCTAAAAAAGCCCGCCCAATCGATTGGCTGGCTTTAGTCCTGGCCGGTTCTTTCTGTTTATTTTTAATTATCCTTTAGAATGTCGTGTTGTTAAACTGAAAATTTTATCTTGAAGCGACACAGTCGCTCCCGAAAAATCGTGTAACAATTTTATTATATTTTTTATTGACAGGTCCATGATAAATAGGTAGATGATATTGCTTTCACAAGGGCCGTTAACTCAGTCGGTAGAGTATCTGCCTTTTAAGCAGAGAGTCGCTGGTTCGAGCCCAGCACGGCCCGCCACATACAATTTGCCGGCCACGACCCCATCGTCTAGCCTGGTCCAGGACACCGGCCTTTCACGCCGGCAACAGGGGTTCAAATCCCCTTGGGGTCGCCAACGATATCAGGGGGTTACGAAGGTAACCCCCTTTTTTACCCTCCCGGACACAACCCCGGACACAACCTGATTTTTTTAAGATTATACTATAAGATGGTCCGGTAGCTCTCGATTCCAGAGGTTATTATTCTAGCCTTTATCAGTTACCTTTTCTTTTTGGGTAAGCTTGATTACTTTTCCTTGCCCTTTCAGACCTTCCTCAAGACCTTTACGGACAGCCTCGATGCCAAGATTCTGAAGGTATCGGTTTGTTGTTGTCGGGTTTTTATGCCGTAAAGGCGGTTGCTTTGTTGTGGTATCCCTTATCGATAGCCTTAGCATGTGCCCGTTTTAAGTCTTCCTGGTCGGCATTCAATAAATGTTGGATGCATGTGCTACATACGAAATCAACACTTCGTGAGGGTGTGTATGCTTTCTCGGGGCCATTGCAGAATAAGCAAAAGTTAGAACTCATAGAGATGTCACCCTAAACGGTTCAAGTGCGTTGTCTATTGCCAACCAATAAAAACAGGGACTTAGGCGCAATTCTGAGTCCCTGTTCTGTTTTGGAACAAAGATAATTCCCCACGCGATACCCCATATGCTCGGCACAAGTTTCTCGCAGAAAATGAAAATTGACAATCTATTAAAATTTCTGTAATCAGGATCGAACAATTTTCTGATCCTTTGTCGAACGGAACTGAATAAAAAAACCGAATCAAGAGCGATGCTCTTAGTTCCGGTTTTTATCAATGAAGTAAGTTGAAAGGATAATAGCAAACCTTCAATGACCCAGAATCAAATTGACCCAAATGTAAGTAGAAGAATATTCTTAAAATTATTATGTGCAATTGGGATTACAATTCATTTGCCAAGTGTCTTGCATGCTGCCCCAATAAAAGAAAAACACAAAGCAAGGCAATTGCGATTATTTCATCCAGATTTGAAAGAGAGCTTGACTACAACCTATTGGGTGGATGGCAAATACCTAAATAGTGCTCTGTCTGAAATTGATTATATCATGCGGGATCATCACACAGGAGAAGTAAGACAGATTGATACGAACTTATTGGATCTTCTGTATAATATCAACCAGGAGCTGAGTACAAACGAACCATACCATATTTTATCTGGTTATAGATGCCCAGAGACAACTAAACCCAAAACAAGCGAGTATTGAGTTTTGATGCAGTAAAAGCGCCTAGTAAA
>CAZWEO010000076.1:0-24401 GCA_964633115.1 uncultured Desulfobacterales bacterium | reverse complement strand
AGTTTTAAGTGTTAAGTTTTAGGTACGCCAACGGAGGAAAATGCCCCAAGTTCAGCTATCAGCTTGTTGCTTGTGATCACTTAAAACCTAAAACTTAAAACCGGTCGTGGATTGTTTGTACATCACCACTAGTCAGAATTGAACTCTACGCTAAATAAATCCCTTAATCACTTTCTAGGATGTATGACACGACCAAGTCACCGACTTCCTGGGTAGTATGACCCATTCGGCCGGCACCCACATCCTGAATGTCATTGCGCAGCACCTGGGCCACACTTGTTTCCACACGCTGAGCTGCCTGATACTCACCCAATGTCTCCAACATCAATTGGCCGGCAGAGATAGCAGCCACCGGATTAATGACATTTTTACCGGTATACTTCGGTGCTGATCCACCGATGGGTTCAAACATGGAGACCCCCTGCGGATTGATATTGCCACCGGCAGCGATCCCCATGCCACCTTGAATCATGGCAGCCAAGTCCGTAATGATGTCGCCGAACATATTGTCGGTAACAATCACATCAAACCATTCAGGATTTTTAACCATCCACATGCAGATGGCATCGATATGGGCATAATCAATTTCAATGTCATCATATTCGCGTGCCACCTCATGGAAAGTCCGTTCCCATAGATCAAAGGCAAAGGTCAATACGTTGGTTTTGCCGCATAAGGTCAGCTTCTTGCGTTTATTGCGCTTGCGGCAGTATTCGAATGCATAGCGGATGCATCTCTCAACGCCTTTGCGCGTGTTGATCGATTCTTGAACGGCAACTTCATCCGCTGTTCCCTTCTTTAGCACACCACCTGCCCCTGCATATAGGCCTTCTGTATTCTCGCGCACCACCACAAAGTCAATATCGCGGGGTGTTTTGTCTTTTAGCGGCGTAGCCACTCCCTCGTATAGCTTGACCGGTCTCAAATTAATGTATTGATCGAAATGAAACCGCAGATTCAACAAAATATTTTTTTCCAAAATCCCTGGTTTCACATCAGGATGTCCGATGGCACCCAGATATATGGCATCAAATGCTGATAATGATTGCTTGACATCATCGTTCAGGGTCTCGCCGGTCTTGAGATAATGATCCCCGCCGATGCTAAATGCTTGCACGTCAAAATGAATATCTTCTTTTCGACCGACGGCTTCGAGCACTTTCAAGCCCTCGGCCAATGCTTCCGGTCCGGTCCCGTCACCAGGAATTGCTGCAATTTGATATGATTTGCCCATTGGATATTTGTCCTCGATTGATTAGATTCTGGCTTGATTAAACTTTCAGGCTGGGAACTCTGGTTCGAACCTGCCGCTACGATGAACGTGTGCTACGTTTTTTTTCCTTTAATTTCCTGACTTCTTTCTGCTTAATTTGTCCGTAGCGCTTCAAAGTCAAAATAGGCCCTGAGAAAACATAGAGGACCCCGCACAAAAATAGCGCGATGGCAGGTTGGGACGCGATGAAGATAAATATCAGAACAGCCACCACGAGTGAATTGAAATTCATCTTCCGAAACAGTTCCGGTTTTTTGAAACTGTCATATTTGATGGAGCTGACCATGAGAAATGATAGGCTGTACAGCATGATCAGCACCAGAATGGCATGTGCACTACCGGCAATGCTTAATTTATCAAAAATCAGTACGGTGACGGCATTCATCCCTGCAGCCGCGGGAATCGGCAGACCCACAAATTTCTCACTGCTGACAGTGCCAACTTGAGTATTGAATCGAGCCAGACGCAGTGCCCCGCAAACCATGAATAAGAAAGCAGCCAGCCAACCAATGCGCCCCAAAGGCCGCAAGGCCCAGAGATATATCATTAGACCAGGTGCCAGACCAAACGAAATTACATCAGCGAGGGAATCATACTCAATACCGAATTTGCTGGTTGTGCCTGTGGCCCGCGCAATTTTTCCATCCAAATTATCAAATAATCCTGCAATGATGATGGCGATTGCGGCCGCTACAAACTTTCCGTCGATGGATGCAATGATGGCATAAAATCCACAAAACAGGTTCATGGTCGTAAACATGTTCGGTAGAATGTATATGCCCCGACGCAGATTCTCTTTCTGAAATCGCTTAGCTTTCATGATAATTTTCCTATTACGGATGTGCCCGCTTTGACAACATCACCCGTGTTTACCATTATGGACGCGTTCTCAGGTAAATACACATCCAGACGCGATCCGAAACATATCAATCCGAAACGCTGGCCGCGCACAACCGTATCCCCTTCTTGGATATTGCAGATAATCCGACGGGCAACCAAACCAGCAATTTGAACGAAACAGATGTCTTGATCTTTATCTGTCTGTAAATAAATAGCATTATGCTCATTGAGCCTCGAGGCCTTGTCTAAATTAGCTGAAAAAAATTTCCCCGGATAATAAGCAATCTGTTTAATAAGCCCGTCAAACGGTATCCGATTCACATGCACGTTGAAAACCGACATGAATATGCTGATTTTACTACAGGACCCAGTCGTATAGGGGCTCTGCTGTAGCTGTTCCACACGGATGATCTTCCCATCTGCTGGTGATACAATAGCGCTGGGCACATCCGGTATCACTCTGTCCGGATCTCTGAAAAAATAGCAGATAAACACTGTCGTTATGAGACCTAGCAATGTTAGCGAGGTAAGTCCCAACAGCGCCAGCACCGCTGTCGCAAAAGCGGCCGCGGCTATAAAGGGTACCCCCGGCCGAGCAATGGGAAACGCTGTCTGACTGGCAGGCTCTATTCGGTTATAATTTTGCATCTGTTATTCCTGCCAATGACGGCAGTGTCATTTTTTTCAGACTAAACTTAATTTTTTAACACACATCTAAATGCGTGTCAATATTATTGGCTTGCATAACCAAGCTGGGATGAATTAGATAATAGCCTGTTATCATAACGGTATGTTTTTCTAAACACTTGCCGGTTTGTCAGCAGTAATCTCAGCGTCCGACCGACGGATATAGACTGGTGACACCACGGGAAGCTCCTGATCCTTTTTGTTTTGCAATTCCGCCCGGGCTAATCTTGCGATGACAGCTGAATGGATTCGGTCCATATTCGCTTCTGAAAACGAGGCCCCTGATCCCAGGCTATCTGCAATAAACTGCTGGTACATACGGGCACCCGAACCGAGAAAATAACAAGGTTTCTGGATTTGCGCCATCAGGGCCGCAGGTGAAGCCACCTGATGCGGTGTGGATTGCCTTAATCCCTGGTCATGCGCCGCATACAATCCATAATAGACCTCTTGTCTGCGCGCATCCACCATCGGGCAAATATGCGGCAGCTCTGTTTTTGCCTGAGCTGCTAGAGCATCCAGACTCGTGATCCCAGCTATGGGTTTGGACAATGCATACGCCAAGCCCTGAACTGTGCTAATGCCGATACGCAGACCGGTAAAGGTTCCCGGACCGGTTATCACACCAAAACCATCGATATCCTCAAGTGATATGTTGGCTTGGCTCAGGGTTTCATCAAGCATTGCCATGATATGACGTGCGTGCGTTTGGCCGCTATTGTCTACGGTCTCAGCCACAACGTCATTACCATCCACCAGACCCACTGTGCAGGTCACAGTTGATGTGTCAATTGACAGTATCTTCATGCTGTTTTTTACCGCAGGCAAGCTCGAGCACTTCTTCCATTTGTTGAACCTGCACGAAACGGATTTTTTTCCTCACGTAATCGGGGATATCCACCAAATCCATTTTATTTTTTTCCGGAATGATGATGGTTTTGATACCGGCCCGCAGTGCTCCCAAGGCCTTCTCCTTGAGACCACCGATGGGCAGTACCCGGCCGCGCAGGGTAATTTCACCGGTCATGGCAATGTCTTTATCCACCGGCTTTCCTGACAAAGCCGAAACCAGCGCGGTTGCCATGGCAATCCCGGCTGAGGGGCCATCTTTGGGCACCGCGCCCGCCGGTACATGAATATGCACATCCACATTTTCAAGCGCGTCCACCGCAATATCCAGGGCTTTAAGATTAGCGCGCGCATAGCTCAGCGCTGCCCGCGCCGATTCCTGCATCACGTCTCCCAGTTGTCCGGTGACGATCAGTTCTCCCTTGCCACCAATTATGGAGGCTTCCACATAAAGGACCTCTCCACCCACAGATGTCCAAGCCAAACCGGTGGATAGGCCTACCTGACTCTCTTCCTGATCCATTTCCGGATAAAACTTTTGGACGCCTAAATATTTATGGAGATTCGTACGGGTTATCCGAAACGGTTTTTTCTGTCCTTCGGCAATCTTACGTGCCACTTTACGGCATAGGGCGCCCAGTTCGCGTTCCAAGTTACGCAAACCTGCTTCGGATGTATAGCCTTTAATAATCGTTTTAAGGGCACCAGGACTCAAGGAAAGGTAATTTTTACGCAGGCCGTTCTCCTTAATTTGACGCGGAAGCAGGTGTTTTTCGGCAATGACCATTTTCTCTTCTTCAGTATACCCGGAAAGTGTCAAGACCTCCATCCGATCAAGCAGGGCCGATGGAATCGTATCCACCATATTGGCTGTCAGGATGAACATCACATTGGATAGGTCAAACGGTAAATTGAGATAATGATCGCTGAATTCAAAATTCTGTTCAGGATCGAGCGCCTCCAGCAGCGCCGAGGAAGGATCGCCTCTAAAATCTGCGCCCAGTTTATCAATTTCATCCAGAATAAATACCGGGTTATTGGTGCCGCATTGTTTTAAGCCCTGGAGGACACGTCCTGGCAGGGCACCCACATAGGTGCGGCGATGGCCCCGGATTTCAGCCTCATCCCGGATACCGCCCAGGGACACTCGCGTAAACTTTCGCCGCATGGCCTTGGCAATGGCTTGACCCAGCGATGTTTTTCCAACACCGGGTGGGCCCACAAAACACAGAATCGGGCCCTTGGTTTTCTTGTTGAGCTTGCGTACACTCAGAAATTCCAAAATACGGTCTTTAATCTTTTCGAGACCGTGGTGGTCCCGATCCAAAGCTACTTTGGCTTTGGCAATGTCGATGATGTCCTTGGTGGATTTTTGCCAAGGCATTTCCACGAGCCAGTCCAGGTAGGTGCGCACAACACCGGATTCAGCTGAGTCCGGATGCATCTGCTCCAATCGTTTTAACTGTTTGTGGGCTTCCTCGTTGGCCTGTTTGGCCATTTTGGCTTTTTTAATCTTGGATTTATACTCCTGAATTTCTTTACTTTTTTCGTCCATTTCGCCCAGTTCTCGGTGAATGGCCCGAACCTGCTCCCGCAGATAAAAATCGCGTTGGCTCTTGGATATCTCATCTTTGACATCCGACTGGATTTTGGCCTGCATGGCCGACAATTCCAACTCTTTTACGATCAAATCGTTGACCTTGCGTAAGCGCGCGATGGGATTGACGAGTTCCAGCAGCTGTTGCGACTCGTCAATTTTTAACTTTAAATTAGAGGCGACCAGATCGGCCAACTTTCCCGGTTCATCTATGCTGTCCAGGATGGCACTCACATCACCGGTCAATTCACCCCGCAGGGCCAAAATCTTTTCCGAGTGCTCGCGGATATTTCGCATGAGCGCTTTGGTCTCGAGATCGGGTTTATCCAAAATTTGTTCTTCCAGAATATCGATACTGACCCGAAATAGGGATCGTTTGCGTACATATTTCTTGATTTTGGCTTTGGCGATGCCTTGAACCAAGGCTTTCACGCGCCCGTCCGGAAGCTTGAGCATGCGTAGGATCTTACAAACGGTCCCAATATTATATATCTGATCCTCTTTGGGATTTTCGATACTCGCCTCGATTTGCGTCGCTACCAGGAGGTAGCGCGATTTGGAAACAGCCTCCTCAACAGCCCGCACCGATTTCTCCCTACCCACAAAAAGCGGCAACAGCATATCAGTAAAAATGACAACGTCTCTAGCCGGCATCAGCGGAAGTGTCGTGGGAATATCGTCATCGATACCATCATCTTCGATGATACTGATTAAATCGTCTTTATCTGTTTCTGCCATGGTTGCTCCTGGTTCCTTTCTTCAGGTTCCTGAATTTTGAAGCAAAGAACATTTAATATTAATCCAAAAATTTCAACCCCTAATAATAAGACCAAAAATTATATTTACAATACCTGTAACACCCCACTAATTGTCCCATCTGTCCGCTCGGATATTATTTATAGAGATTCACCAATTTAATCGGGCATTGATGCTATTGATTTACAAATTACGAAAATTATGGCATATACCGGTTGTCATAAACATGTTCCGATTGAGGATCATATAAATAAGTAAATGCTATTAGCTGGAGCTTCCAGAGAGCTTTTTCGTCAAGCATTGTTGGTAACGAACTGGGCTTTAAGAAAGTAGATCAATTTCAAATTTATGGCATTATGATTGAAGCAACCCTATTCATTTTCGGCAGTTGCATCGGCAGTTTTTTAAATGTTTGTATATACCGACTTCCGAACTCGCTGTCGATTGTATCACCACCATCTTCCTGCCCCGGGTGCCAGAAACCCATCCGATTCTATGACAACATACCCATCCTCAGTTATTTGATATTGCGAGGTAAATGTCGTCATTGTCAGACAACCATTGCCATGCGATATCCTTTGGTTGAAATCATGGGCGGTCTGTTCGCCGTGTGTGTCTACCTTAAATTTGGTCTGACCCTGCAAGCTTTAATCATGTTTTTCTTTATTGCCGCCCTGATCGTGATTACATTTATCGATATCGACCATCGTATTATCCCGGATGTCATATCTCTACCGGGCATTCCCATCGGATTTGGGGCTTCTTTTTTCCTACCGGGAATCAGTTACAAGACATCTTTACTCGGTATTCTGGCCGGGGGTGGCAGCCTCCTGTTGGTTGCCTGGATCTATAGTCTCATCACTAAAAAGGAGGGCATGGGCGGCGGAGATATCAAACTGCTTGCCATGATCGGGGCTTTTGTGGGCTGGAAGGGTGTCTTATTAACCATATTCCTTTCCTCTGCCATTGGTACCCTATGCGGATTAGCGGTCATGATTCGATCCGGTAAAAACATGAAATTGGCAATTCCCTTTGGGCCCTTTTTGGGCATTGGTTGCTTGATTACTATTTTCTTTGGCAATGAACTGATTTTCTGGTATCTTCATACACTAAGATGAAATTAGCCATCATTTCCGATATCCATGGCAACATGGACGCTCTGGATGAAGTACTCGCGGATGCCGACAAATCGAATGTCGACGGAATCATTTGTCTGGGCGATCTAGTGGGCTACGGTCCGGAACCTGAAGCTGTGATTCAGACTATCCGCGACCGCAAGATTCCAACACTCTTGGGTAACCATGAATTATCCGTTCTTGATCCCAAATATCTGTCCTGGTTTAATCCATTAGCGCGGGAATCGATTCAAAAAACCATTCCGATGCTCTCTCAAGAATCCCTGGACTACATCGCAGCACTTAAAACAGCGGCCATTAAAAGCAATGCTCGTTTTGTACATGGATTTCCGCCGGATTCGGTCATCACCTACCTATTTCAAATCGAGGAGCCGGCATTTGGAAGTATTTTCGAGGAGATGCAGGAACAATTATGCTTTGTTGGTCATACCCATAAGCTTGAATTTGTTAGTTATCGAGCGGGTACCGTTATCCGGGCCCCCTTGATCAAAGGTGTCATGCAGTTGCGTCAAGAAAAAAAATATATTATCAACGTCGGTAGCGTCGGTCAACCCAGAGATGGTAACAACAACGCAAAATATACCATTTGGGATAATACGGAAAACCTCGTCCAGGTAAAATTTATCCCCCATCATATTGCTAGAGTTACCAATAAAATCATCGATGCAGGTTTACCGGATGCGCATGCGGAACGACTCTGGTAATAAAATCGCTGCGCGATTTTATGAAATGCGGCTGCGCCGCATAACTATTTTTTTTGACTCCGAAATCTTTTAACTCACTTATAAAAACCAAACGAAGGATAATCGCATAATTTAAATCCCAAAAAATCCAGCCTGAAGGGCTGAACAAATTTTCTAATGGCTCATGGTTTATCCAGGAGCCATTAGAAAATTTAAGGAGCAAAATTAATGCACACTAAATCAAAATATATTAACATCGTTGTTGCTTGTCTTATTCTGATGTTTGCCGCTCCTTGCTTGGCAAAATCAATCCGCTTAGAGCTGTACGCCAACTCCGAGGATATTATTTTGGGGGTCGCGTCAGAGACTCTCATAGCAGATACCACGCTCAATTTTGGTGCCGAAGGTGTATTTAGCGGTGAAGACTACCGCTTTGGGAATGCGTATTTCACCCTCAAAAATGAAGTCTTTAAACCAGCTCTGACCCTGGGTTTGGGTTTGAAGGCTGTATTGGGGAATGCTGAGGATGAGGATGATGTCGATTATGACTTGGCGGCGGCAGGATTCGTATTGCTGGGCGAGTATGATTTCCGCAAAGTCTATTACAATTTCCCCATTGTTATCCAAGCCGACGTAACCTATGCGCCCGATCCTATGACAGCTGCCGATACAGCGGGCTACAACGAGTTTAATCTGCGGCTCAAGGGCTATTTAGTAAAATCAGCAGCGCTGGTTCTGGGTTACAAAAACATCTTTGTCGATTTTGAAAAAGACGAGGATGATTATGAACTCAGTGATGATATTATTTACTTTGGGATCGAATTCAGCTTCTAAAACTGCAGGCTGTAGGCTATAGGCTATTAACAGTCTACAGCCTACAGTCTGATTTTGCTTATCGCTTACAGCATATGTTTATTTTACTAAAGTAGCTACCTTGTCCGCAATATCCCCGATTGCTTTTGCTACCCCTGAGTCCGCATACTTCTCTTGAATCGAGCAGCCTTCATCGCCACAGGCCACCACCCTGGGATCCATGGGGATTCTGCCAAGAAAAGGAATACTGGCGGCAGCGGCGGTTTTTTCGCCACCACCGGATCCGAAAATATCCACGCTCTCGCCGCAATGTGGGCAGACAAAGCCGCTCATATTCTCGACAACGCCGAATATCTCCATTTTCACGGTTTTACAGAAGCTGATAGATTTGCGCACATCCGCTAATGACACTTCCTGGGGCGTTGTAACGATGATAGCCTTGGCATCTTGAATGGTCTGGGCGATTGTTAGCGGTTCATCACCTGTTCCCGGCGGCGAGTCAATGATTAAAAAATCAAGATCACCCCAATCCACATCTCCGATGAACTGTTTGATGGCTGAAAACTTAATCGGCCCCCGCCATATAATTGCGTCGTCCTTGCTCATGGTCAGGGATTCAATGGAAACAGCTTTCAAATTATCCATTCGATGCATGGGAGCCAATTTTTTGCTATTTTTGCTGATATCAAGCATTCCTTTCAAACCCAACATTCTAGGAACATCTGGACCGTGTAAATCCACGTCCATGATACCCACTTGATAGCCTTTATTGGCTAAGGCAATGGCCAGGTTAACTGAAGTACTGGTTTTGCCAACCCCGCCTTTTCCACTCATCACAATCAGTTTCTGTTTAATGCGTCCCAATGACTTTTCAACGGCGGCATTCTGTTCTGCATGCGGATCCTGTTTTTGTTTCGCCGCTCCCATGCTTTCCTCAATTTGAACCATATTTGCGTTCTCCTCTCATGAACTTGTAATTTCCCCCTTCCACACGAACTGCCTTACCATGGTTTGAAGTAGTTGATTTTGGGATTAAACCCAACCAATCGATCTTTCTTGGGCCTGGCCATACTCTTCTCCGTTATTAGCATATGCTCATTATAAGCGCCCTTTTTCAGAATTCAAGTAAAATCGCTGCGCGATTTTACATCAAATAGCGAATTCCGTCCCGCCAAAAAAGGATAGCGAATCCGATCAGGACCGATCCTAATAGACGAATGATTAGTTGGTAGTGGTTGCTCTTCAAAAAATTCTTGGATTTGCCTGAAATTAAGGCAATAACGACCTTTGAGCCAACCAGTAGGACATAAAACGGAAAAATAAAAACCATCGCTGAGACCAAAGAACTGTCAGGCGATTTCAAAACCAAGGGACCGCCTATAGATGTCCAGAACATATAGGGGTTGGGATTTAAAAAATTTATCATTACACCCTTTTTAAGGGATTGAGGGTTTACTTCCGAAACTTCAAGGTCATCACCCGTGAATCTGAAGCTACTGATACCCAAATAAAACAAATAAACGCCACCGAAAAGTGCCAGGATCCCTAAGACTAGATTCATGTCTGCAAACGCTGACAATATTCCCAAACAAACTATGATGATGGGAACATCCGTCAGCAATGGCGCACAAGCCACCTTAATCCCTTCGCGAATTCCATGTTGCAAGGTCTGGGTGATCACCAGGGTCAACATGGGGCCCGGAGATAAACCCGCACTCAAACCTAAAACTATACCTGAAATCAATAAGGCTTTCATAATAAAATCGTTTCACTCAAATCATAAGTAAATGACATGGTTGGTGGCATAGACGATTTTATGGAACGCGACTCCGTCGCTCCAAAACTAAAAGTTTATCTGTTATTGGCTTAGCGGGCGAAAAAGGTCCGAATTTCAAATCAGCAATTTAAAATTACGGATCTTTATCCATAATCTAAATTCATCCAGCTTTACAGGAAATTTGAAATCCGCTCGTTATCGATATTCAATCAATACCTAAGTTCATGCTGCCCATAACATATCCCTCAAGATCAACCGTCACATGTTTGAAGCCAATGGCTTTTAACTTAGCAACCATGATCTTACGCATGGCCGCGTCTAGAAGACGATCGATATCCTGCGCCGGTACTTCAATCCGGGCCATGGGACCGTGGCATCTCACTCGGAAAGATTGAAATCCGTGGGAAGCCAATACGGCTTCGGCTGCGTTAACTTGATCGAGGCGTTCGGGCGTTAACTTCGTCCCATATGGTATTCGGGTAGCCAGACAAGCCATGGCGGGTTTGTCCCAAGTGGCTAAATTAAGTTCCTTGGAAAGTTGCCGAATCTCATCTTTGCCGAGTCCGGCTTCCAACAAGGGTGCCACCACACCATGCTCTTCGGCGGCCCGGAAGCCAGGACGATAATCGCTCAAATCATCCGCATTGGCACCATGGGCAACATGTTCCAAATCTAAATCACCTGCCAATTCCCTTAGTTTTTTAAACAAATGGTGCTTGCAATGATAGCAACGTTGGTCCGTATTTTTCAAAAACACAGCTTTTTCAAGTATCTTAGATTGAATGCGGATATGGCGGACACCCAGGTCTCGAGCTGTCTGTAGTGCTGCTTCATTTTCATGACCGGGTTGCAAAGCCGATGTGGCCGTAACCGCCACCACCCGGTCTTTGAGAATGTCATGACAAAGCTTGAGCAACAGGGTGCTGTCAACACCTCCTGAGAATGCAACCAATACCGATTTAAGATCGGCAATTCGGACAAACAGGGCTGCTTTTTTCTGATGCAGGGTCAAAGCCTGAACTCCCCAAAAAAATGTTTACAAAAAAAAACTGATCATCTATAGTTTTCGGCAAATCGAAAAAAACTTATACGCCAATTTTACTGTATTTTAAAGGGGTTTTTCATGGGAAAAGAAAGCTTGATCAAATCAACCACCAAACAAGAATCTACCGCTAATCCAGAAGATGCTCGCGCAAAGGATACCCAAAGCGCTACTAAGAAACAAACGCCAGCCCGATCAAAAGCAAAGACCCAGACGAAGAAAACAACGACAGCAGCTAAAAAGCCAGCGGCCAAACCCAAAACCACAACCCGAAAAAAGGCCCCGGCTAAGACCAAAACCGCGACCGCGAAAAAGCCGGTAGCAAAAGCCAAGACAACTACCCGTAAAAAGGCTTCAGCCACCGCTAAATCAACCGTGGCAAGCAAAAAAAGTACCACACCCAAGGCCAAAACAACAGCTAAAGCAACTGCCAAGGCGCCACCGAAAAAAGCCGCACCCAAGGTGAAGGCAACCAAGCCTGTTTCTGAAGCTGTGGAAACAGAAAAGAAAGCCGCCCCTGAAAAGGCAGCCCAGATACCTGAAACACCCATACCGGCCGCGCAACTACCACCCAGCGATCAACCGCCCGCCGATCCGGCTAATCGGATGATGCAATTTGGATTGGCTGGTTTTGTTCTGCTGGTGCTATTGGTCATTATTGCCAGCTGGATGAACACGCAGGATTACTATATTAAAACGGGAGAAGCTGCCATCGAGATTTGGCAGGGCAAGTTCGCGCCCATGGGTGAGCAGCTGCTTATGAGCATACCCGGAATTGCGGCACCGGAGCCTTTAAAAGAAAGCTACTCTAAAAATGAAGTCTATCCAATTTTTTATCAATATTACTTAGATAAAGCCGACACGCTCCTGGAAGTGCCCGGCATGCCTGATTTTGAAGGGGTTAAATCTTACCTAAATATCGCCCAAAACTATGCCACCACCTCTCAAATGAAGACGGTGGTCAAAAGTCGGCTCAACGCCCTCACTCGAATGGTATTGCTCTACAAAGCGGATGTGGCTGCCAGTAAAAACACACCTGAAGATCTCAAAACCGCCATCAGCCTATACAAGGATGCACGTGGCTATGCTGTTGATGACGGTGAGGACGCCCGCATCAAACGCAAAATTGAAGCTGTCGACAGTCGCCTAGACAAACTCAAAGCGGCGGCGGCTCTGGATAAAAAGAAACAAAAGAGCAAATAAAGTCGTGTTCCACGATTTTATGAAAATAGATATTAAATGATATCGAGATGCACATTCACAGCCGGCTTAGCCTGCGGACTCCTACTTGTGTTGGCCCTGTGGCCCTTGGGCGCCATAAGTTTAGAAACCTTTCCTGGAAACGACTGGCAGGACCTTCCCGACCCCATTGCCAGCCCCGAGGCTCTGATCGGGGGTGAAATCGCCATTTTTGCGGGTCAGTACCCCAAGAGCCTCAACTATTACCTGGATAATAACAGCTTTAGTGTAGAAGTATTTGGTGCCATGTACGAAACCCTGTTAGGCATGCACCCCATCACTTTGAGGTACGAACCAGGCCTAGCGCACAGGTGGACCATCTCCGAAGATAAAAAAACCTTTACCTTTAGTCTGGATCCTCGTGCAAAATGGAGTGATGGACAGCCCATCAGCACCCATGATGTCAAATGGACCTTTGACGCAATTTTAAATCCCAAAAATCTCACGGGCCCACATAAAGTTGCACTGGAGCGATTCGAGTCTCCCCTAGTCTTGGATGATCTAAACATCCAATTCCATGCCAAAGATGTGCATTGGATGAATCTGGGTGCCGTGGGGGGATTCCAAATTCTACCCAAGCATGTTTTCGCAAATATGGACTTCAATAAAATCAATTTTGAATTCCCAGTGGTTTCCGGCCGCTATCGATTAGGCAACATCAATGAAGGTATTTTTATCACCTTACAACGCCGCCCGGACTGGTGGAACAAAGATACGTCCAGTGCTCAATTTAGCGGCAACTTTGAACGTTTAAAATTCCGCTTCTATGCCGAACGCGAGAATGCCTTTGAAGCTTTCAAAAAGGGGCAGTTGGACCTCTACCCTATATATACCTCCCGGCTATGGGTTAATGAAACCAAGGGAGAAAAATTCTCCAATGACTGGATTGTTAAACAAAAAATATACAACCAGAATCCCATTGGCTTCCAGGGCTTTGCCATGAATATGCGCAAATCGCCCTTTGACGACATTCGCGTACGACTGGCAATGGCCCATCTGCTGGATCGTCCCAAGATGAACAGCACACTCATGTACAACCAGTATTTTCTGCACCGCTCCTATTTCGAAGACCTGTATGACAAGCAGCACCCTTGCCCCAATAATCTAGTGACTTTCGATAAGGCCAAGGCCAGAGAACTGCTTAAACAAGCTGGCTGGAATGTTAATCCGACCACCGGATTTTTAGAGAAAAATGGCCGTAAGTTCTCTTTTAAATTTTTAACCCGCCAAGCTTCCACAGACAAATTCCTGGCTATTTATGCAGAAGATTTAAAGGATGTGGGCATCGAGTTGGTGATCGATCGTAAAGACTGGGCGGCCTGGGCCCGGGACATGGACGAATTTAATTATGAAATGACCTGGGCGGCCTGGGGATCCGGCGTGTTTAAAAATCCAGAGAGCATGTGGTCTTCCAAAGAGGCTGAAAGAAAAGGCGGTAACAATATAACCGGTTTTAAAGATTCCGAAGTGGATGGTCTGATTGAAAAACAAAAAAGCATATTTGACATCCAGCAACGTCACGCCATCTATCGCGAGATAGACCAAATTATCTTTGCAGCCCATCCTTATGTGCTTTTATGGAACATCAACTATACCCGTTTACTGTACTGGAACAAATTTGGGACGCCTGATACGGTTTTATCCAAATACGGCGATGAAACTAGTGCCTATTGGTATTGGTGGATTGACGAAGATTCCCAAGCCGATTTAGAGGATGCCATAAAAGCAGGCTTACCCCTGCCCCCTAAAGAACCCGCTGTCTATTTTGATGAGGTTTTCAAGTAGAAGAAAATCCTATCAATAAGAACTGGTCATTACAAAACAGGCCGGTTCAATAGTTTGATCAGCGCTACTATTATCGACACCACCTAGGCTCAGATTATCACCGCTATCACCAACCTCATCTTGGGAATTGTCTTGCGGTAAAACATATACAACTTTTTCGATACTGCTTTGCAAGCCGCTAAAGTCCGTGACGGTCAAATTGAACACGAGGTTGCTTCCATATTGACCTGCTTCCGGAGCAGTAAGCGGATGAAGTGTTTACTGCACTGGCATCATCAGCATGGCCTGAAACAATTTATCTTTCTGATCTATGGTTAACATGTCCTTGGCTTTGATAAAATGAACCACGCGATTGGTCATTTGTTTGGAGCCCAGTACCGTTATCTTCAAAACGGTTTTGTTTACTATTTCATTATCACATGGCATTTTAACCATTTCCGTTTGTAGATTAATAAGGTTCAGCCTGCGCTTAAGATCAAGATCGATCTCTTTTTTGGCCATTTTGGCCCGGTTCTTCAATATTTTCTTGACCTGATCGCGACTGAGATCCAGATCCAGACTCAGCAATTGATTCTCAACCTGCCCAAATAAATCGTTCGGAATTCGGAAATTAAAATTACTCAGGTTGCCAACAGCTGAAATACATTGCTTTTGGGTCAGGACATCTTTGGCTTTCAGATAGTAACTGACATTATTTTGGAAAGAATCTCCAAAAAGTAAGCTGATATCCTTAACCAGTTTGTTGACCCGCGAAACGCTGGCCTGCTCCTTGGTCTTGGTTTCAAAACGATCTTTTTGCATAAATTCAAGTTTGAGTTCGGCAAATTTTACATCCACCTCGCTACGCAACTTAAGCTGCACAACACTGAATTCATCGAATATGCCCTGAAGCGTTGACATCTGCTCCGGACTTGGGTCGAAATCCATCAACGGATTCGGAACTACGTTTTGACCCAGAGCTGGTTGAACCAATAAAAGCGTCCAGAATAATATGGTCAATCGTAAAGCATTACGACGGTTCTTCATTGGATACGCCTCCAATTCGTGGTTACCTATGTTCAAACCGTAATACACACAGCCGCAGGTTTCAAGGCATTGGATCCATATATCTATTAATATCTTAAAGTTAAAACTATTTTCACAGTAAGAATTAGTGACATGGTATAATTTCGGCCTTTAAATCGTGCGGCAAGTTTAGCTTGACTAAATAGGCTTCTTTTTTTAGGTTAAACTATAGTGGTGCCAAGGGCACAGCAATAATCTACAATTCTCAGCTGGAATTATCTTCACAGTCCTGACCACATTCGCAACCCTATCCGCATCATTCAATATTCGGGCGCTTCTGATTGTTTTGGCCTACTACCGTGGTGTGTATTGGGCGATCTAATTTGTCGATCGCTCTCTCCCGACTAAATTCAACCACATAATTATTCCAAAGGGTAATAAAAATGATATGCCAGCAGTGCAATTTCGAGAATCCCGAAGGCATGAAATTTTGCGGCCAATGCGGGTTGAAGTTAGAACGCGTATGTCCGCATTGTAATTTTTCAAGTCCGCCTGGATTTAAATTTTGTGGACAGTGCGGCTTTAGATTTGAGCAATCGCTACCACCACCATCTCAAGAGCTGTCGTCGGATGAAAAAATTCTAAAAATCGAGAAATACTTGCCTGAGGGACTTTCCAAAAAAATTCTTGCCCAAAGAGATAAAATTGAAGGTGAACGCAAGCAGGTGACAGTGATGTTCTGTGACATGGCAGAATTTACGTCACTAGTCGAAGAATTGGGCCCCGAAAAAGGGTATGCCCTTATGGATCAAATTTACGAAATATTGATTCACAAGGTGCATGATTATCAGGGAACGGTCAATGAAATGACCGGTGACGGCATTATGGCCCTTTTCGGAGCACCCGTCGCCATCGAAGACGGTCCCCAAAGAGCTGTTCGGTCTAGTTTAGCCATCCACCGCGAGATGGCCAAATTTAATGATGAAATCGAAGAAACCAGTCTGGCAACCGTTAAAATGCGTATCGGGATTCACACCGGCCCTGTGGTAGTAGGAACTTTAGGAAACGACCTCCGTGTGGAATTCAAGGCAGTGGGCGATACCGTCAACATTGCATCTCGGATCGAGTCTTTGGCCATTCCTGGTGCCACTTACGTAGGAGAAGACACTTTCAAATTAACCGAAGGTTTTTTTCGTTTTGAAGCACTCGGAGTGAAAGCAATAAAAGGTAAAAAGGACCCTCTAAAGATCTACCGTGTCATCGCACCCAGTTCCAGCCGCACCAGATTTGATGTCAGCGCAGAAAGGGGCCTCTCGCCTTTTGTCGGTCGAGAACGTGAATTGGAACTGCTAATGGAAGGTTATGAACGTGCCAAAGAAGGGCGCGGGCAGGCATTCTCGATCGTGTCTGAAGCAGGAACCGGTAAATCCAGACTTTTGTATGAATTCAGGAAGAACCTTTCCAGTGAAAATGTAATGTTCCTGGAAGGACGCTGCCTCTCATACAGTAGCAAAGCTGCCTACCATCCAATTATCGATATCCTCAAAGCCAATCTCGATATCAGCGATGATGATAATGATGCTGTCATCCGACAAAAGGTTCACCGTGGTCTGCAGTTACTTGAGATGGAAGAGGCCTCCACGCAGCCCTACTTACTAGAGCTACTATCTGTAAAAGATAGCGGTTTTGACAAACTCCAAATGAGCCCTGATGCCAAAAAAGAGCGAATAATGGAGGTTGTCAAATTATTTACGCTCAAGGGTTCAAAAATCCGACCTGTTATTACGGCCTACGAAGACCTACACTGGGCTGATAAAAGCTCGGAGGAGGTGCTTAAGGCTATTTTGGAAAGCATTCCTGGAGCACGTGTCCTGATGATATTCACCTACCGGCCTGAATTCGTTCATGCCTGGGGAGGCAAATCGTATCACAATCAAATCAATTTAAATCGACTCTCCAATCGAGAATGCCTGGCAATGGTGACAAACCTATTGCAAACCCAAAAAATCGATCTTGAGTTAGAAGAATTGATTCTCGAAAAAACCGAAGGGGTGCCATTTTATGTCGAGGAGATGGTCAAATCGCTGACTGATCTGAAAGTCATCGAAAGAAGACAGGACTCTTGTGGTTTAGCTACAGGGACTCAGTATGTCAGTATCCCCTCAACGATTCAAGGTGTCATCATGGCCCGGGTTGACTCATTACCGGATGTTGCCAAAGAGGTTTTGCAAACTGGATCGGTAATCGAGAGGGAGTTTACCTATGAATTAATCAACCGCGTAACCAACCAGCCTGAAAAAGAATTGCTGTCCTGTTTGGCCATTTTAAAGGATGCCGAGTTAGTCTATGAGAGGGGAATCTACCCGGATTCTACGTATATTTTCAAACATGCATTGACCCGTGATGTTGTCTATGACTCAATCCTTACTGACAAAAAAGAAAACTTGCACGACATCATTGGCAATGCAATTGCTGCGCTATATGCCGACCGTATCGATCTAAAACCGGAATTACTGGCCCACCATTATAGTTTATCAAAAAACTGGGAGGAAGCAGTCCGCTTTGGCAAGCTTGCCGCTGAAAAAGCATATAAGTACAGCCAATTTCAGGAGGCGGTCGGCCTGTACGAACTGGTAATCGAATGGATTACCAAACTGCCTGAAAGCCAAGGTCAAAAGCAAAATCTGATCGATGTTCAATTGGAAATTTGTTGGAGTAATATCGGCCTGGGGCAATTCGGTAAAGTTGAAGAGATTGCCAAACAAGCCGAATCGTTGTCCAAATCACTGGGCGATCAAACCCGACTTGGCATCGCCTATCTAGGATTGGGCACGGCATATGTATATCGGGGCATGTTCAAGGAAACCGAGCATTATGCTTTGCAGGCCATTAAATATCTTGAAGGCACCACTGAAGAACGATCTTTGGCCATTGCCAATCTGGTACTGGGTGCCTGTTATATAGGCCAGGGTCTGTGGAAAAAGTCCCAGCCCTGCTTTTCCCGAACCATTGAAACCTATGAAAAATTGGGTCTCAAAACCGAATATGTTATGGGGTGGAGCGCTCTGCCCTACACCATCGTTTGTGGGCAATTGGGTTACAATTTATCTGTACTTGGGCGGGTGGCGGAGGGCAAGGAGCTGCTGGAACGTGGGTATGCCGTCGATTTGGAGCGGGTTAGCAATCTCACAACCAAAATGGCCTATTGCTCTTGGCAGGGGCTTTTCATTGCTTTGGTGGGTGAAGACCTCTTCAATGCAACCACCAAAATAGAGCAGCTGGTTGACCTGGCCCAACGATCGGATTCGCCCTTTATGATGTTGGCCTTTAATGTTGCCAAATCGAATATCATGATGGGACTGGAATACTATGACCTTGCCCGGGTATCAGGCCAAACAGCCTTAAATGCCATTGAAGGCAAGCCCATCCGTACTGGACACGTTGCCAACCTATACTACAATATGGTTGTAGCCGCACTCAACGTAGGTGATCTGGATCTGGCCAGAGAATACCACCAGGCCGGTGAGTCTCTGGTTGAATTAGCCCCCAACTGGTGGCGGCCACGTTACCGCTTTCTGGAGGGATTGATTGCCATGCATGCTGCAGAGCCGGATCATATGAAAATTGAGATCTGCTTTCAGGATTCGATCCGCGGCGATGAAAAGGTCGGTGCAATTGTTCCGGCAGCTCAAACATGCTTCTACTTGGCAAAGGTATTGGCCGATAAAGATGATCAAAAAGGTTCCTTTGATTTATTCACCCAACTTCAAACCAAGTTTCAGAAATGGGGCCTATCTGTCTGGCAGCTAAAATGCGAACAAGAACTGGAACCATATCGGTTCTAAGATTAAAAAGGATTCCTAAATTGATTTCGATACACAAAGGAATCCAGGGGTTTTCTCTGCCGGGCGATATGTCGGCCTATTGGCTTACCCAATGTCATGCAGATCACCACCTTTTTATTTCTTTGAACTTGTAGGATCGTTTTCACCTGATTTGGATCAAATGCCCCGATCCAACAAGTGCCATAGCCCAGTTCGACCGCCTGAAGACTGAGTTGGCTCATGGCGATGGTGATATCCACCATATGCCATTTGAACGTTTATGAATCGCTTCTTTAACTTGCATCGCTAATGAATCCCTTCTATTAAGTTGTATATTCTTACAGCTCCTGTACCTGGGCCATTGCTTCTGGTATAAGCGTTTATTTGGGAGTACACTTCTGTAATGAAAACATCATGTCGTCGCATAAATGAATCGAACGCTGCATTGCGCAAACACTAATATGTAAATTTGGAATTTGATGGTGTATTTTTATTTTGCAGTTGGATCCGGATAAGCCGTTAGGGACATCATCACAGGGTCACAATCTGTCGGGACGAGATAGGCCTCATTGGTTACTGGATCCGGTGCGCCATGACCGCTGTAATAGTTGAAGAGCATGCCGCGATAATTCTTTTCGGTTCCAAATATTTTTTCCAATCCAGTCTTGCTGACATCCTCCGCATAGATAATGTTTCCATCACGGTATCCCAATGTATCAATGAGGTATTGCCTGATCGCGGCGGCATCCTGTTGCGCATAGGCCACTGATGGAATATCTTTATGGGCATAGATTTGATTGCCGATTACCACTGCTATGGAATCTTTGTTTTTTTCAGCATTGAGTGACACTTGTAAGGTCGGCTTATTGGGTGCTGGTGCTTTCGGTGCAACCACCGTGACTACCGGTTTTGGTACTGCGGGGACTGGTGTTTTCGGTGTCGGCGCTATCGTCGGTCGTGAGGTACCTACTTTCTGGGAAGCATTATTATCATTTTGGGCCATAACTTTTGGTGCTGCAAAACCAGAAAAGCTAAGCTGTTTTACAACGATATTGTTCTCTTGTGAAAAATCCCATGAGTCATACAAATCCGAAATTAAGACGACAAATTTGAACTTATTGATACCTGGTTTCAAGAAACGGGTCTTGATCGTCGTAACCGGCCTAACGGTAATTTTTGGGGACACTTCATTCATCTAAAGCCAGCGATTGGCTAATATTAGCCCATTCATAAGTCTTGGCAGCCGAACCACTCCCGGGCAGTGCGACTACGAATAATACTGAAAAAATTACTGTTAAATACTTCAATTTTGTATAGTTCATGGCAATTCCCTCTACAACCTATCTCAAAATAAAGATTTGGTTCTCTGGCATTGGACTGGACAGAAAGAAAGCGGAGCATCCACGTACTATATAATCAATTTGAGCCGCATTGCTATGCCGCCAGAAGAAATTAGATTATTTTGAGATAGCTTGTAATTAATATTCACGATCCCGAAGCTACTGATCTGTTTGACGCTCTCTATTTCTATCGGCATTTATTTGATTTTTCTTTAGGATAATTACTAAATGAAGCTCTCCCCACCGCAAGCGGCGGGGAGAGCTTCATTGATCATGATTTATTAGATAATTTCATTTAAGATATATTGTGTCAATATTTTTGGCTCTTTTGAAACACCAAAAAAAGGGATACTAGGATCCTAGGGTGCTGTTCTGACAAGACCATTTTATATTGAATTCGCAAATATGAAAATAAGCTAAATTTTATAACTCATTGTTATTTAATTAATATTGAAATATTTTCGACGAATGACGCCAGAAATAGTAATTTGAGTCAGCTGTTACCATTATGGGTTTTATCGAACTTCAACGATAAAGCGTGCTGAAATCGATTTCTTGATAACCGACTCAATTCAATATTTTATTTCTAACCAATGGTAAACTGTGGAAAACTTAGGAGAACGTTCCATGCTGGAATTAGCCTTAAAAGGTGGCCGCGGTTACTGGTCCTGCTTTGCTTTATTATTAGAAAATTTGCCGCATTCGATCCGGGTAAGGAGTCCACCCAGGCCGTCGCCAAAATCATTACCTACGCCCTCATTGCTAATTTGTTAGGGATGTGCTGTGGACTATGTGCCCACACTGCCGGAATTGATCATTTCTTTGGGTATATATGGGATAGGGCTATTAATGCTGACGGTATTATTAAAAATTGCCCTGATGGTGAAGCAGGAAGCTGCCGATTAGCTGGCTTGATGTGATTCATTTACGCGAGAGAAGACAATGTTGTAGAAATCATGCCTTTATTGAAATGGGATCGAATAAACCACATGGATTTCTGCAAAATCGGTTTCTTCTTCGCCGTATAGTTTGCTCATCACGCCGCCGATGGCAAGCTGGTGCTTGCTCGTTAGCGTCATCTTGATGCCGATATCAAAACCTAAATAGGTCTCGATGCCCGAATAATCGACACCGGATTCAGAGATATTAAAAGTTTTCTCGACATGCTTTTCCGTTGGCTTAGCTTTTTAAGGAACTATTCGAAGCGGATATAATTACGGCAAGTATCTATTTTAAATATCAGCCTTATCAGGCTTTGGATGCTTTTAATTGTACGTTAAATTGTTTGTTAAAGCAAGCGTCAACCAAACTATGCCTTCAAATCTTATTAATTGACAGTCACGTATGTCCCAGGTATTTTATAGACATTCCAATTCCTGAATTGCCCTACTATATAACTCATTGTTTGGTCTGTTTGGTCACGGTTATTGCCCTTTTTGTCGACAAACGATCAAACAAGAATCCATTTGTGTCCACAAGGGACAGACCTAAGTAGGTAATGACCCAGGATGTTAATGCTTCCAAAAAAAATCTTCATTTTCTGGCTCAGTTTGGGTCTAACTTTATGGATGCTTGCATCCATCTCTGTTGCCCATTGTGAAACGGTACGCCAGTCGGTCTGGGCCGGTCTTTTTTATCCAGCCGATTCAACTGGACTGAGCCAAGAAATCGATGCACTCACCCACAAGGCCCAACAAACCGAAATTCGTATCCCTAAAAATAGCACTCTGCGGGCTATTGTCATGCCCCATGCCGGCTATATCTATTCGGGGTGGACCGCTGCCCATGTGGCTCGGGTACTGCCGGATGAAGGCATTTCTAAAGTTATTTTACTGGGACCCGATCATCGCATAGGCCTCCGCAACGCAGCTATCTGCAATGCCCAGGCCTATGCCACGCCCCTGGGCCGGATAGCCCTTCACCCGGATGTCGATGTACTACGTCAACAAAAAAAACTATTTAAAGACCTGCCAATTGCACAGGACAAAGAACATTCGCTGGAAGTCATTCTACCTTTTTTGCAACGTTATCTAAAAAATTTTAAACTGGTTCCGATCGTGGTGGGCCATGGTGATAGTGGCCCCATTGCACGTGCCATTGATGCCATCATAGACGATCAAACCCTATTGGTTATCAGCTCTGATCTTTCCCATTATCTCCCTTATAAAGAGGCAATGGCCCGGGACCAGGAGACCATAAACGAAATTTTAAACGTCAAGCCAGATAAAATTAAGAAAACCGACAACCGTGCCTGCGGATTATCACCGTTATTGATTCTAAATCAGTTAGCCCAGCGCCATCACTGGAACCCCGTGCTACTGCATTATGCTAACAGTGGCGATACCGCCGGTGATCGATCCCGGGTAGTGGGCTATGCCACCATCGCCTATTTTGGAGACCTATCCATGAAAAATGCTTACAATACCACCACACAATTCAACAAATCCCAAGGACAAACTCTGGTTAAATTGGCCCGTCATACACTTATGGAACGATTTGGCCGCAACAATCCAGAGGAGGTCGCGCAGGCACTCCAAACCGCCCTATCCGATGATAGCTTCAAAATGCATTGCGGTACGTTTGTCACCCTGACCCTTGGGGGACAATTACGAGGCTGCATTGGCAGTCTAACATCTACTGAAGATGTCTTGCAGGGTGTTAAGCAAAATTCCATCAATGCAGCCTTTCATGATCCTCGGTTTGCCCCTCTGTCTGAAAAAGATCTGGAACGTATCGAAATAGAAGTGAGTGTATTAACTGATCCAAAACCGCTTGTTTATCAGAACAGAGCCGATTTAATCCAAAAGCTACGGCCGCATATCGATGGTGTTATTATTCAAAAAGGTGCAGCCCGATCCACATTTTTACCACAGGTATGGGAGCAATTGCCTAATCCAGAAGACTTTCTGGGTCATTTGTGTATGAAAGCCGGCCTATCAGCCAAGGCCTGGCAAGAGCCGGGCTTAGAGGTCCAGACCTACCAGGTTCAGTATTTTGAAGAAGATTAATGCGCGCACCATTCTTTGGGTGGTGGTCGCCACGGGCATCTCATCCGTTGTAACCCAACTACTGACAATTCGTGAGTTTCTAACCCAATTCCAGGGCAATGAAATTGTCATTGCCCTGATTCTATTTAACTGGCTGATCTTGGGTGGTATCGGAACCTTAGCGGCACATAAACTCACCCAACGCAACCATCAGCCAACTGATCATAAACTCGCCTACTTATCGCTGGCGCTTTGTATCCTGGCAGTCCTGCAAATTCTAGCCATCCGCCTACTGCGCGATTTTATCTTTATTTCGGGCAGTTCTGTGGGCTTCTATTCCACATTGGCATTTGGATTTTGTACAATTACCCCTTACTGCTTACTACTTGGGTTTGTGCTACCTTACAGTCTTTTCGTTTTGCGCAGCCAATGGTCGGATTATCCTGGTGCGCGCATTTATATTTTTGACAACATCGGCGACATTGGTATTGAGAAATGGTCCTTGGCGCCAAGTGAAGGCCGGCTGGCATTCTATGACGAGAGCCGCTACGGGCGTATTGCTGACCAGTATGATCTTGATCCCCCATGTGGGTATCATCTGGACTGCCGTGGGATTGATTGGATTAAAAGCGATCAGCCTGGTGGTGATGGCGATCCATAAGCCATGAAATAGACTTATCATCTTATAACTTATGCTTTGAGTACCAATACGTAGTCAATGCCGTTAACTTAACCAATTGGTTTATAGGCTGGGAAGAATTTTCTTGC
>CAZWEO010000075.1:0-24727 GCA_964633115.1 uncultured Desulfobacterales bacterium | reverse complement strand
GGACATTTCGAGTACTTTTTGAGATTTTTAACAATATTTCACGCTTATATTCAGACTAGGTGCCGTCGTCATGTTGGCGCGGGAAGTTGATCGACTGGGGATGGATTGTAATGAAGCTTCCTGGACGATCGGTTGGCTTATGGAATGCTATGAAAAGGGAATCATAACAAAGGATGACCTATACGGTCTTGATCTGCGTTGGGGCCAGGTGGGTGCGGTTAAGGAAATGCTTGGCAAGATTGCCCGTTGTGAGGGTATCGGCAAGCTACTCGCAGACGGGGTGATGCGGGCATCGCAAAAATTTGGTGAAGCGGCAACGGATTTGGCAGTGTTTACATATAAAGGCGGCAGCCCCCGCACCCACGATCATCGCGGTGGCAAGTGGCATGAACTTTTCGATACATGCGTAAGCAATACCAGCACCATCGAATCGACCTGGGTCGGGGTGCATCCGCATCTCGTGGATCAACCTGCACTTAACGATATATTTTCGCATGAGGAGGTGGCTGCCGTAAACGCCAGGTACAACGGTATCCGGCAGTTTGATGACTGCCTGGGGACCTGCCGTTTTGTGGCTCCGCATCCAAAACTGCAGCTTGACTGTGTTAATGCTGTCACAGGCTGGAATCTGTCTCTGGAGGATGCATTCAAAGTCGGTTTGAGAATAGTGAACCAACTGCGTGCCTTTAACTTTCGGCATGGCTTGAAGAAAGAAATGGAAAGACCGAGTAAGAAATATGGTTCCAAGCCAATAGATGGCCCGGCTCAGGGTAAAGGCATACTAGAAAAATGGGAACTTATGCTGGAAATATATTATTCTGATATGGGCTGGGGTCCCCAGACCGGAAAACCATTGCCGCAAACTTTGGAAAGATTAGGGCTCCGAAAACTTATTGGTAGATTTTAATATAGCTTATTGGGTTACACAACGTTAACTTAAAATGAATTGACTAAGTAATCACAATCTGTGACCATTTCTTGACACAATATGGAAGCAATAAAAATGATGCTTAAAAATAAAGTAGCCTTGATCACTATTTTAAAAAACAGGGGAGTGGGACCATTGTAAACATGTCTTCTGATTCAGGTGTTTCCGGAAATCCAGACGAAGCGGCCTATTGTGCATCAAAAGGGGGAGTGACAAATTTAACCCGTGCCATGGCGCTGGATTATGCCAAAGAGAACATCCGGGTCAATGCCATCTGTCCGGCAGTGATTGATACACCCATGCTGCAAAGAGAAGTCGATAAGCAAAAAGATAAGGAAGTCTACTTGAAAGAAATGGATGAATTGCATCCGATTGGAAGAGTGGGGCGGCCGGAAGAAGTTGCATTTGCAGTGTTGATGGTCGCTTCAGATGAGGCATCGTTTATTACTGGTGCCAATATATCTGTGGATGGTGGACTTACGGCGCAATAGAACATATTATATATAAAACCTCAGGCTCCATGGCTTTGTGCTTTATTGTTCACGTGTGAACATATAATTTCATGAATTATATCAACTGGTTGGATATGTCTATGCATAAAATTCTTCGGGATTGCGGTTGCGATCATTCGATGATCTGATCCACAGTGATATCAAATTTGCGTGCTTCATCAAAAAAGTATTTTCTTTCGCTTGTATTCAACACTTCTGGTGCAATGACCCCTTTTTCTTTGAATCGCATATTTTGATCGGTGAATAAATATCTGGTGGCCTCAACAGCAGTTTTTCCGTCAATGTACGTCATGCATAGGTCCTGGTAACAAGCCCCGACTTCAAGCGCGGCTGACATGGGGCATTAAATTACGGTTGCAAACCCATCAAATCGATCGTAAACTACGAGAAACAGCACTCCCGGAATGGCTCTTGAAGCCGGCACGGCCGCTGGGTGCGTGTTCGGCCTTCATGGAAAAATCGAATACAACGGCAAGGGTGTGACGACCAAATCACAAAAACCATGCCTAACTTATTATGCACGGGTCTAATTGATAACAGGTTGCTTTCCGGATCAAGCCCAACACCCGGAGAGCTTTGGCAAAAACTGCATCTAAATTGGAGGTAATGAGATGATTAGGAAACGCTTACTTTGTGTTGTATTAATTGCCCTAGTAGCATTGTTTTTTAGTGGGGCTCCTGCGGCCATCGGCAAGGAGATTCTACACGTATACAATTGGTCCGACTACATGGACGAGGGACCTGGTGGCCCGGTTTCTGTTTTTGAAAAACAGACCGGTATCGATGTTACCTACGATGTATTTGACAGCAACGAAGTGTTGGAGGCCAAGCTGCTGGCAGGTAAATCAGGGTATGACGTCGTGTTTCCCTCCAACAATTTTATCGGCCGGCAAATCACGGCCGGCGTGTTTCAGGAGCTTGACCGCTCCAAGTTGAAAAACTATAAGCACCTCGACAAGAATATCCTCAGGGTGCTGGAAAGTGTCGACCCGGGTAATAAGTTCTCCATCCCTTACATGTGGGGCACCACCGGCATCGGCTACAACATTGACAAGGTACAGGCTGCATTTGGCGGGAATGCTCCCGTGGATAGTTGGGACTTGATTTTCAAGCCTGAGAACGCCGCCAAACTTAAGGAGTGCGGTTTCGTACTGCTGGACGACCCCAGCGAGATCCTTTCGGTGGCCCTGCACTACCTAGGCAAAGATCCCAACAGTATGGATTCAAAGGACTACAAAGAGTCAGCGCTTTCCATGCTCAAGAGCATCCGTCCCAGTATCAAGTATTTTCATTCATCACAATACATCAACGACCTGGCCAACGGCGATATCTGCGCCGTGGTGGGATGGTCAGGTGATATTCTGCAAGCCCGCGACCGTGCCGATGAAGCCGGCGCAGGTGTGAAAATTGGCTATTCGATCCCCAAGGAAGGCGCGGCCACCTGGTTTGATATGATCGCCATACCATCCGATGCCGACAATGTCGACAACGCCCACAAATTCCTCGATTTTCTCATGGACCCGGAAGTCATTGCCGGTATTACCAACTATGTATCCTTCCCCAACGGCAATGCGGACGCGTTTCCCTATATCGACAAAGAGGTCCGCGAAGATCCGGCGATTTATCCTTCGGAGGAAACCATGAAGGGGCTGTTTACCATGAAGGTGATGCCGCCCAAGGTTTCACGCGTGAGAACTCGGGTCTGGACTCAATTGAAGACCGGTCAATAATCCATTGAGAATAGTTTTCCTGACCACGAGGTTAGGGGCTTGACTCCCGTCATGCATCATGCACCCATTGATGATGCATGACAGGATATGCATCTGCTGCGGTGTGTGCCGATAAGGATATCCGCAGGAACCTCGATAAGCGGCAATCGAAGACGGGGAACATCCATCTGCCGATGCATTATTTCCCCTGGGAGCTGAATTCCCGCCATGGGAGAATTCGTATGAGCGAACCAGAAAACCCGACCGAATCCATGACGGAAGAGGCCTCGGACAGCTACATCGAGCTCAAGGGCGTCACCAAAAAATTCGATACCATAACCGCCGTGGACAATGTCGACCTAAATATCCCGCAGGGCGAGGTCTTTGCGCTGCTGGGCGCTTCCGGGTGCGGTAAAACTACCTTACTGCGCCTCCTGGCCGGTTTCGAAATACCCACCGAGGGACAGATCATCATCGACGGGCAGGACATGCGGTCGATCCAGCCGTATAATCGACCGGTCAACATGATGTTTCAATCCTATGCCCTGTTTCCCCATATGACCGTGGCCAAGAACATTGCTTTCGGCTTGAAGCAGGACCGGGTTCCCAGGGCGGAGATCAAAACACGGGTGGAAGAACTGCTGGAACTGGTTCACATGAAGGAGCTTTTATATCGCTATCCCCACCAGCTCTCCGGCGGGCAGCGCCAGCGGGTTGCTCTGGCACGAAGCCTGGCCAAGCGGCCCAAGCTTTTACTCCTGGACGAACCCATGGCCGCCCTGGACAAAAAGCTTCGTGAGCAGATGCAGTTGGAAGTGGTCAACATCATTGAAAGCGTGGGGGTTACCTGCGTCATGGTAACCCATGATCAGGAAGAAGCCATGACCATGGCCTCACAGATCGGTGTCATGCACGAGGGCAAGATCCTGCAAACGGGTTCACCTCACAAAGTTTATGAATACCCCAACTGCCGCCGGACCGCAGAATTTATCGGAACCGTCAATATTTTTTCGGGAACCGTTTCTGAAAAATCCGCCGACCAGGTCGTGATCGACACCCCTGAACTCGAACGGGCCATATATGTCAATCATGGCATCACGCCTTCGGAAGGTACGAAGGTATGGGTGGCTGTTCGGCCTGAGAAAATTGCCATCACCACAGACCCGCCGTCCGGCGACTATAACCACGCCCGGGGCATTGTAGAAGAAATTGCCTATGTCGGCGGTCTTTCAATCTATCACGTCAAGACTCAAAACGGCATAATCATACGCGCCACCCTGGCCAATGTGGACCGTCTCGTCGAAGAGCGTCTTACCTGGGAGGATGAAGTATACATTAGCTGGCAGCCGGGCGCAGCCGTGGTGTTGACATGGTAAAAGGTAAGAAATGGAGAAAATGGCTGCCCTCCGGACGCACCACCGTCATCGGTATCCCCTTTATCTGGCTGTTGTTGTTTCTGGTGTTTCCTTTTGCCATTGTTTTCAAGATCAGTTTTGCCGAAATGGCGATAGCCAGACCGCCGTTTACCGAGCTTTTTTCTTTTGCGGAAGAAAAGCTGTCCGTCATGCTGAATGTCGGTAATTATCTCTTCCTGATCAAGGATAAGCTCTACGTTTACGCCTACCTGAGTTCGCTTAAGACGGCGGCCGGGGCAACCTGCCTGGCACTGTTGGTGGGCTACCCCATTGCCTATGGCATTTCCAGGGCCCATCCCGGGATTCGCAACCTGCTGCTTTTGGGTATTGTCCTGCCGAGCTGGACCCCGTTTTTACTGCGGATCTACTCCTGGATCGGTATTTTAAAGACCAATGGGATGCTCAACAACCTGCTGATGAAGCTGGGCTTGATTGATACACCGCTGCACATGCTGCACACCAACTTTGCCGTCTTTATCGGAATCGTATACGCCTATCTGCCCTTCATGGTCCTGCCGCTCTACACAAACCTGGTGAAACTCGACGAGTCCTACCTGGAAGCCGCGGCGGACCTGGGTGCCAAGCCCTGGAAAACGTTTATATTTGTTACCCTGCCCCTTACCAAAGGAGGCATTATTGCAGGTTCCATGCTCGTGTTCATCCCCGCGGTGGGCGAGTTTGTCATTCCCGCACTTCTGGGGGGACCCGACACCCTGATGATCGGCAAGGTGTTGTGGGATGAATTTTTCAGCAATCGTGACTGGCCGGTGGCGTCGGCCGTGGCCATTGTCATGCTGCTGCTTTTGATCATACCCATGATGTGGTTCCACAAACACCAGACCCAGGAGATGGAAACAATATGAGCGCGACCGGACGATCCCCATTGCTGAGTGTATGGCTGCTGTTGGGTTACACCTTCCTCTATGCACCCATTGTCATCCTCATTGTCTTCTCGTTTAACGAATCCAAGCTGGTAACGGTCTGGGCCGGGTTTTCAACCAAGTGGTACTGGGAATTGTTCCAGGACAGGCAGATGCTGATGGCAGCTTGGCTCAGCCTG
This sequence comes from uncultured Desulfobacterales bacterium, assembly GCA_964633115.1. Lineage (GTDB taxonomy): Bacteria > Desulfobacterota > Desulfobacteria > Desulfobacterales > B30-G6 > B30-G6. The sequence continues at coordinate 19,103 of CAZWEO010000075.1, read as the reverse complement.
CGCCTGGCCCTGATGAGTGCCACGTTCGCCGCCGCTTTGGGCGTGCTTGCCGGTCTCGTGATGGCGCGTTTCGGCCGATTTCGCGGCCACAACCTTTTCGCGAGCATGATCACGGCACCGCTGGTCATGCCGGAAGTCATCACCGGTCTGTCCATGCTGCTGCTTTTCGTCTCCATGGAAAAAGTCATCGGCTGGCCGGCCGGCCGGGGCATGCTCACCTTGTGGATCGCGCACGTCACTTTCTGCGCGGCTTTTGTTGCCGTGGTCATCACCTCGCGCCTGAGGGAAATGGATGCATCCATCGAAGAGGCTGCCATGGATCTGGGGGCACCGCCCTTCAAGGTGTTCACCGCGATCACGCTACCGATCATCATGCCGGCGGTTGCCGCTGGTTGGCTGCTGGCCTTCACCCTGTCCCTGGACGACCTGGTCATATCGAGCTTTGTGGCCGGTCCCGGTGCGACAACGCTGCCCATGAAAGTTTTTTCAAGTGTACGCCTGGGGGTCAGCCCCAAAATCAATGCCCTGGCGACTATCCTCGTCCTGTTCGTTTCCCTGTGCGCTGCTGGGGCCGGAATCTTGATGTTTCGCGCCGAGCGTCAGCGCAAAATTGAAATGCAAGCAGGCATGCGTGAAAAGGGCTGACAGCTCATAGGCAGGCATCCATAAATCAGAGCCAGAAACCATAGCTATTATACTAGACTCAAAATTTGACTTCTCAATAAGTAAGGAGAGCTACCCATGTCGATTATCAAAATCAAAGATGCCGTCAATATTCCATCAGAAGAATTGGAGGATTGGGGCATCCCGAAGACCATCGGTGAACCTGTTTGCCAACTACGAGGGCTTTTTATCAGTGAAAAAGAAGATGGATCTGAGGCCGGCATCTGGGAATGCACCCCGGGAAAGTTCATCCGTGAAGTCATGCATGCCGAGCTGACCACATTTTTAGCGGGCAAATGCATCTTTCACCCCGAGAATGGAGAGCCCATCCAAATCAATGCCGGGGACGTGCTTTTCTTTCCCGAAAACAGCAAGGGAACCTGGGAAATCATTGAGACCGTTCGTAAAGCGTATTTGATGTATCACTACAGCACCTGAGCTTTGCAAAATTCAGGTGGTAAGTTAAAAGCCTGAAAAGGCTTGGTCGCGATATGGTCTTTGAGATATCGCGATATCAAAAACCGCGGGGCAAACACCCTGCTTAAATAAAACCAATGCCGTTTATTTCCGCCTCAATGGCGACTTCTTTCCGGCGCGGTTTTTATAGAAAGCGAAATCATGAAAAAAAAATATGATGCAATCATTGTGGGCGGCGGGCATAATGGCCTGACCGCTGCCGGTTATCTGGGCAAAGCCGGTATCAAAACACTGGTGGTAGAACGCCTGCCGGTTGTCGGCGGGGCCGTGGTGACCGAAGAAATCCACCCGGGCCACAAAATTTCAGCCGTGTCCTATGTTGTCAGTCTTTTAAGACCGGAAATTATCCGTGATCTGGAGCTGGCTCAACACGGCTTTGAAATGATCCGCATGGCGGGAACACTGGCCATCTGCGGTGATGATTATCTATATTTGAATGGGGAAGAAAACCATGATCGCAAAGAAGTCGGCCGTTTTTCCAGCCGTGATTACGATGCCATGTGCAAATTTGAAGAGATGATCCAAATCATCACGGATGTGGTTCGCAATCAGATGCTGCGCGAACCGCCTAAACTGGATGCTGGCTTTAACGATTATCTGGCATTATTTATGATGGGTCTGGATATACGTAAACTCTCACCGGATATGCGCTATCGTCTCCTCAAAATGCTCACTGGTAGCGCCTATGATTTCATCGAGTTCTGGTTTGAAAGCCCCATGATCAAAGCCATGTACGCCGCGGCCTGTTTCTCGGGGAACTTCGCCAGTCTGCGTCAACCAGGATCGGCGATCCCATTTTTCCATTCGGGCGTGGGTGAAATAGAGGGTGAAAAAGGGGCCTGGCGATTGGTTAAAGGGGGTATGGGCGGCTTGACCCAGGCCATGGCCAACTTCGCCAAATCAAAAGGTGTCGAGATTCTGACCAACGCTCCGGTGAAAACTATCTTGATCGAAAATGGCCGGACCCTGGGTGTTGAACTAGAAAACGGCGACGTGTTCCATAGTCGCTGCGTTTTGGCCAATACCGATCCCAAACGAACTTTTCTGAAACTTATCGATGCCCAACATTTAGATCCTGAGTTTGCCCTGGATATAAAACAGCTCCGAATGGGGCACAGTTCTTTGCGACTCAATCTGGCCCTAAAAGGTTTGCCTGATATTAAATTTTTTCCATCCGGTGTCGAAGGCGATTGGCATCGTTCCGACATGACCATATTTCCGGATATCGACAGCATGGAGGCCAATTATTTTGTGGCCGCCATGGGTCAGCTGTGGGACAAACCACGGCTGGAAATAACCATGCCATCCACGCTGGATGACAGCCTCGCTCCTGAGGGGCATCATGTCATGAGTATACTGGCCAAATACTATCCATATCAACTGGCCGGAGATGCAGGTTGGGACGACGTCAAAGAAAATGTTGCCGACCAGATCATCACCTATATGGCCCGGGTCATGCCCAATCTGCCCGACCTGATCATCGGACGCCAAATGTTAAGTCCCCTGGATCTGGAGACCATCTACGGACTCACCGAGTCAGATATTTTCCACGGTCGTCACGATCTGGACCAGATTTTTTCCTTACGCCCACACCCCCGCGCCGCCCAATACCGAACACCGGTTCAAGGTCTTTATCTGTGTGGTTCCGGTGCTCATCCCGGTGGCGGTGTATCTGGTGCGCCTGGACACAATGCCTCGCGCCGCGTGATTGCAGATCTCAAACGTAACTGATCCGAACATTTCATAAAATTGCGATGACCGCCAAATTAGATACAGATACACAAATTTTGACGACTACGTGTTCATTCGACTGTGGTAGCCGGTGCCTCCTGAGAGTGCACCTGCGTGCTGGGAAAATTGTCCATATCAGTTCAGGAAATCGAAAAGGGCACTATCTTCAAGCCTGTCCACGTGGATTGGCACAGGCATCCGTGATTTATCATCCGGATCGGCTTATGCAGCCATTGAAGCGGACTGGGGCCAGGGGGGAAGGGAAGTTCGAATCCATATCCTGGGATGAGGCTCTGACCATCATATCCCAAAAAATCCAGCAAACCATAAGCAAATTCGGAACCGAGTCACTCTATTTTGTGACCAATACCGGATCCATGGCCACCCTTCACAACACGCCCAAAGTTACCCAGCGCTTCTTCGGTCTGCTGGGTAAATGTACGACGACCTGGGGTGACCCATCCTATGAAGGTGCCCTGCAGTCGGCGTTGGCAACTTTTGGTACGGCCGCAACGGGCAGCACGCGCGACAATTTATTCTCATCGAAGTTGATTGTGCTTTGGGGCTGGAACCCTCTGGCAACCCGATTCGGGCCTGATACGATACCGGTCCTATCGCGGGCCAAAAAGAAGGGAGCAAAAATCATATGTGTCGATCCGCGCCAGAGCCAAACAGGTTTTACCCTGGCGGACGAATGGATTGCGGTGAGACCCGGGACGGATACCGCCTTGTTGGCAGCCATGACCTATGTCATGATTTCAGAAGATCGTTTGGATGGGTCTTTCATTGACAAACATACCCATGGATTTGACTTATACCGTGATTACGTTACTGGCGCTACAGACGGTGTACCCAAGACCCCCCAGTGGGCGTATCCCATTTGCGGGACGCCGATAGCGTCGATTGTCAGTCTGGCCAGGGAATATGTCAGCAATAAACCGGCGTCGCTCATCGCGGGCTGGGCGCCTGGCCGAACTGCATACGGGGAGCAGTTTCACCGTGCGGTATCGATCCTCTCGGCCGTAACCGGCAACATGGGCATCCTGGGCGGACACACCGCCGGCGGCCCCGACCATGTGGACATGGGTTTTCTTGAAGAGGGTCTTCCCGTGCCCGACACCCAGCATCATGAACTCCACTTTGGCGAGTTGTACAACGCCATACTGGGTTCATCCGCTAAAGACAAACACCCAGCGTGCAAACTATTGTACATCGTCGGCTGTAACCTGCTGAACCAAAATCTTAACCTGAATAAAGGGATACAGGCACTGAGCGAAGTGGATTTTGTGGTAAGTCATGAGCTTTTTCTTACGCCGACGGCCAGATATGCGGATATTGTATTGCCGGTAACACACTGTTTTGAAAGAGAAGATATCGGGCAACCCTTTGTCGGCGGCCCCTACTGCATTCATATGCAAAAAATCACCGATGCGCCGTCTACTGTAAAATCCGATCTAGAAATATTTTCGGAGATTGCGAGCCGGATTAATCTCGGCGATTTCAACAACCTGTCTGATGAGAAATGGTTGCAATCTTTTTTGGAATCAACACCCGATTTTCCCGATCTTGAAACCTTCAGGGCAAGCGAAATTCACAGCATTGACCTGGAGCGTCCCCATGTTGCCTTCCAACAAGAAATCGAGAACCCGGACATGCACCCGTTTCCGACTCCCTCGGGTAAAATTGAAATTTACAGTCAAAGATTTGCCCAAAGGAATGATCCGTACCTACCGCCCATCCCAGCCTACATGACACCATGGGAAGGTCCCGATGACGCCTTGGCCCAAAAATACCCCATCCAGCTTGTCAGTCCCCATTCAAGAGCCAGGGCCAACTCAACACTCGATAACGTGGAACCCATTAAAAAGCGAGGCGACGACAAGCTGTGGATGAATGTGAGCGATGCGCATCAGCGGAACATTCAGGATGGCGACATTGTCCTGGTTTACAACCAGCGGGGCCGCATGCGTGCCACGGTTAAAGTCACCCCGCGAATCATGCCCGGTGTCGCCAGTATCGATCAGGGTCAGTGGTATAGGCCGGATGATCGCGGGGTCGACACAGGTGGCTGTGCCAATGTACTTACCAATGACAGAGTCTCTCCGGCCGGCGCTTTTTCCTGCAATTCATGCCTGGTTCAAATTAAGAAGGCTCCTTAATTTCATCTATTGTAGAAACTGATGTCTTGATAATTGGAGGTAGTAGTTTAGTATTACAGACTGTATGGCAGTCAACGACCACCGACCTTGTCGGTGGCATGAAAAAGGTTTAATATCTATTTTGATTTAGCTCAGCAACATGGTTACTTCGCTGATGGTACACCTCACCACCGACTATGTCGGTGGCTTATGATTAGAGTTAATATTATGAAATCATATTCGATAATAGCAAAGCCCATTGGCCCTATTTGTAATTTGAATTGCATTTACTGTTATTATAGCGGGAAAAAATATTCAAACATATGTCACCTTATCTGGATTTAATGAAAATGTTGCTGCAATCCGGCAGGCCCGCATACCTGGTGAGGGATTATATAAATAACGATTCTGAATTTATGGAAAAATTTTTATATAGAAGGAGAAAACAAAATGCCGTCAAGCAAACCTAACGTCGTTTTAATCTACGTTGATAATCACCCCGGCGCTGTTGCGGATTATGCGGGTAATTCTGAAATACACACGCCAAATCTGGACCAGTTAGCAAAAGAAGCAACAAATTTTAGCAATGCGTATTGCCCCAATACAATGTGCTCACCCTGCCGGGCATCGGTGCTAACAGGTATGATTCCTTCCCAGCATGGCGTTCACACCTGGATAGATGACGATTGCGCTAGTGATTGGCCCGCAACGTGGAATGCGATTGCTGAATTCGATACATTGCCTGAACAACTTTCCCGGGAAGGCTACGACACGGCTTTAATGGGGAAATATCATCTGGGTAATGCAAAAAGCGTAAAAGATATGTTCGACAAATATGTGACCATGCAAATTGGTCATGTTCAATCTTTTTATGAAAATGATATTATTGATGGTGAAAAGAGATATAAACATCCGGGTCACTCAGTTGACTTTTTTACTGACAAGGCGACTGAATATCTTGACCGGCGCTGTGATACAAAAGGAAAGCCGTTTTTTCTCTTTTTAACCTATCCGGCTCCGTATGGCCACTGGCCTTCAATTCAAGGTGAGCCCAAAAATCGATATGCAGATCTGTATAGGGATGCTGAGATGACATCCATCCCCCGTGAAGGGGTTAGCAAGGAGATGGTGGATTGGATTCTACTATTGAAGGAAAAGTATAAAGACGATGATGATTACAGCTTTATGCTGCAGATACCCAATGACATGCCGACGCTTCGCAATTATTATTCACAGATAAGCATGGTTGACGATGGCGTAGGGAGAATAGCACAAGCGTTAAAAAGAAATGGACTGTTCGAAGATACGCTGTTCATATATGCATCCGACCATGGCATGTCTCTGGGGCAACATGGTTTTTGGGGCCATGGGGAAGATACATGGCCGTCCAATGCGCACCATGAAGCGCATTATATCCCGCTGATAATTAAAACACCCGGGGCTAAAAACAGTGAACAATCTAACGTTTCCAGATATGTGGGAACAACAGATGTGTATGCTACCATTCTGGATTATGCGGGCATTGAACTCCCTTCAAGGGAAGATAGTCCGGCAAGAAGTTTACGTCCGCTAGTGGAAAACGAGGCTATTGACTGGGATGATGTTTGCTTTATGGAGCAAGAGGAGACCCGGTCAATTCGAACAAAAAAATGGCTGTTTATGAAACGATTCGAAACAACAGCTTATGAATTTATAGATGAACTTTATGATCTGGAAAATGATCCGGGTGAACGTAACAATCTTGTATCCGATCCCGAAGTGCAGGATGTCATCCAGAGCTTATCTGATCGAATTGATACATATTTTTCAATTTATTCAAATAAAAAATGGAATCTTTGGGAAGGTGGAACATTAAAGTCCAATTCAAGTCGTCCATTTTTTTGGGAAGAGCATTATGGAGAACGATGGAAGCCGGAATACTAGAAGCCATTAAATATTTTATAGATTTAACTCATAGTTGGTATCGGCCTTCTCGTGCTTTCTATTGCGCTGGACACAGGTCTGATATAAACCGCAAAGCAGAAAAGATTCAACTCAACTTATATTGCAACATATAGCACTTGTCAGAATAACTTTCCGAAATCCTTTACCGTAGTCTTAAATCGGAACATATTTTTGACAACTGGTATAGAGCCGAGTAGCGCCCGTCAGGCGCAAAATAAGAAAGGGCCATTCTCACATTCGAGAAGGGCCCTGACGTTAACCTGAAAAATAATCGGGTATAATTATTCTTTAGGTTTTATCTTCAAATACGTCCACCAGTTAATCCAGTTTGAAAACCCGCCCATGGTTTCAACATGGCCTTCGAACTTATCGGTTCGATAGGGGCTGATCACCTTCGGTCTAACCAGCACGGCGCAAGGTAGATCTTCTGCCATGATTTCCTGCAGTTTAAAGGCATACTCTTTTCGTTTGTCCAAATCGGCTTCAGATAGATACTTGATCATGGTCTCATCCATTTCCGGATTGGCATAAGCGGATTGATTCCAGCCTAACCCGCCGCCCTCAATACTGCGTACAAACTCCCACATCCAGGAGCCGTTGGGGCCGGGCTCTTCTGAGGATATGGTTACGTCAAACTGATCTTCTTTGGGCGTATATGCAAATTCTAAATATGTGTTCAAATCAAGGATTTTCTCTTTGATGTCGATACCGATCTGCTTAACCTGCTCCTTAATCAATTTAACCATTTTGACTTCATCGGGCCACTCGGACGGCGCCATAAATTCCAGAACGATGTTTTGCCCTTTTTTATCATTTAAAATACCGTCCCCGTCTGTATCTTTATACCCAGCCTCGCTGAGCATTTTTTTCGCCAACTCAGGGTTATACTCGTATTTAGGCAGGTTGGGGTTATAATCATTCGATTCCGGATAGATAAAACTGTCTGCCGGTTCGGCATATCCCAAGTAAACGAACTTAAAAATCCTGTCGCGGTCAATGGCATGCATAAAGGCTTTTCTGACCACTTTATCTTTGATAGCGGTCTCTTTGTGCAGGTTGAAAGTGAGCCAGACCAATGCAATCCCCGGTGAAACTCTCAGGTCGACATTTTCCAACTTTTCAAAAGATTTCGCTGCCACTGGGGTTGTACCGCCATACCCGAAAAATTCAAAATCTCCTTTTTTCATGGCAATTCTCGTTGCATCGGTGGTACCGTAACTTCTAAAAACAATTTCATCTACATGGGGTTTTTCTCCCCACCAATTCTCATTTTTTACCATCCAGATGTATTCGCCGGATTTAAATTTTTTTAGTTTGAAAGGACCGGAGCCAATGGATTTTTTGTTGGCAAATTGGGTTATTTTTCTTCCCCTGTGTTCATACCAGATGTGTTTGGGCAGGATCGGCATCCAGTCAGCGGGCGGATATTTGTCCGTCCATGGACGGGCCATTTTAAATTCAATGGTATAATCATCAATAACCTTTATATCTTTTCTAGCATCAATATCATTGGATGGAAAAGCCCATTGCGGGTCCCTGGGAAGATACCACAGCGTGAAAGCGACATCCTCTGCTGTTACCGGTTTTCCATCATGATATTTGGCGTCTTTGCGCAAATAAAACCGCCAGGTTTGATAATCATCGGTCTCCCAGTGTGTGGCCAGTGCCGGCAGGGGATCATAATTGGGCGCAGGTCCCAGGACCCACAATTGATCGTAGACCAGGGACCAGTATACGGATCCCATTGAATTAACGGCAAATGATCCGGTTTGAAGATTCTCAGCGACTTGTCCAGTCCCCCACCCGACATTCAGCCGGGTCTTTTTAGATCCCGCCAGGGTGGTTCCAGAAAAGACCAGTCCTAGAATACAAAAACCGATCAGGCACATCAGTACCAAGGTATATCTCGTTTTTCTTCGCACCATGCCCATTCCTCCTTTTTGCTTCATATTTTGCCATCGCCTACATAAAAAATACCTTCTTTTATGACATACTTAATATTTTCTTTATTCAGCAGCACATCAATGTCAGTAACAGGGTCCTGCTCTACAACCACCATATCAGCAAGCTTTCCTTTTTCTAAAGTCCCAACCTTGTCACCCAGACCGCACGCTTCGGCTCCATATTTGGTGGCTGACGTGATAGCCTCCAGAGGAGTCATATCCAGAACATCGACAAGCAGTTTGATCTCACTAATATTGAATTTCCCATAGGGGGTCACAGAATCCGCCCATGTATCCGTTCCAAGCAGAAGCTTTACACCATTTTTCTTTGCCCGTTTTAAACTGTTAATCCAGGATGGCAGAATATCTTCACCTTCTTCCAAATCAAAATAAAAAATGCACAGTGTCGGTACAAGAAAAATATTTTTCGCAACCATTTCCTGACACGTTTCATCGTCAAGCTCATACTCGTTATCATCATCTGCATGTTCAATCGACCTTACGCCGAGTTCCACCGCGATTTTAATACTTTCTAGGCTTTCTGCGTGACACATCACGGGCAGTCCAACCCTCTGTGCTTCTTCCATGATAACTTCCATCTCAGCTCGACTAAAATGCATATCCGTCGCCCGTTCTTTATCCCAAGCGCCGCCACCCGTTGCAAAAAATTTGATATGATCAACATTTTGGCCAATTAGCTTTCGTACGGCCTTTCGAACTTCCTCCACACCGTCTACAAGCTGCGCTTTGGGAAGGTTGGCTTTGACAAAACCTTTTGGAAATTCATACAGATCTCTACGCAAATAATCTGCGTGGCCCCTAGACCGGCAAAGTGCAAGTCCACAGGACAATATTCTAGGACCGATAATGGTGCCCTCTTCAATTGCTCTTTTCAAATATATATCATATCTGGAGCCCCCGCTTCTTACGGAGGTAAAACCATATTCCAACAGCTTCCCAGCTTCGGCGACCGTTCTCATCGCCTGTATATAATTTGGTTCTACGAGATTATCCAACAACTTAGGACTTCCAACGCCAACCAAGTGAACGTGGGCATCAATTAAACCGGGCATGATATACTGCCCGCGAAGATCAATTGCATGAATGTTATCTTCAAAATCAACCGAAGTTCGACTCCCGACTGCTTCTATAATGCCATTTTTCACCAGAACAATTGAATCTCTCAAAGGTGGGCCGCCATTTCCATCAATCAGCGTTGCGCCGCTTAATGCATACATATCTTTAGTTTTCATTTTGTTTGCATTCCATTTCACATTTACGACTACTATTATTAACAAAGTAGCCCCGTCCAATTGCATGCTATCTGACAAGGTAAGGCAAGCGCAGAATGATTGCATCCTCGGGGCATTCCAGGGTACAGCTTCCACAGTACCAGCACTCGTCATACTTTAAAAATGCTTTTTCGTGCTCATTCAATCTCAAACAATCCAGGGGACATATTTCAACACAAATACCACACCCGTTACATAGTTCCATATCTATTTCAACACTCATTGTTGAGTTCATTTCGCTTCCTTTTTTTCTCTTCTTACAACCGGGTTTGTAGACACTACCATTTCCCCTGAATCATGATCCATTTCCAAGTCCACAAATTTCAGCCAGTTCTCATCATCTCTTTCTGGAAAATCAGATCGATAATCACTTACTCCCCACCTGGTTTCATTCCTTTCCAATGATGACCTGGCAGTCATTTCCGCACAATCAAGAATAAATCGAACTTCAACGGCCTTGCTTAATTCATGCCAGTCTTCAACTTTCAAGAGATCCACATCTTCATTCCTGAATCTTTTAATCCACTTAAGTGCTGTTTTCAATTTTTCAGCGCTTCTTGGCGGTGTCAGATATTCAGTAATAAGTTTTCTTAACTTAAGCTCAAATTCATTGGGGTTTACGCCTTCGGCTCTATCAGTACAGGCGAGAATCATCTCAGCCTGGTTCTGGATTGTTTGCAGATCTATTTTTTCCGTGTCGCATTTCTTGGCATACGCCACAGCCGATAGCCCGGCGATTTCACCGTAAACAAATGCACCGGTAAGGTACTGACTTGGTACGCAAGCGACATCTCCACAAGCGTACAAGCCTTTAATGGTTGTAGCAGTATCTGTATCCACTTTAATCCCGGTACTGCCATGTCCGGAGCACAAGGCAATTTCTTCAAATCCGATTTCAACAGGATCTTTTCTTATATCCATTCCCCTTTCTCTGAAGAAACTGATAATCGGATGCTTCCTTTCGCTGGCAAACCATATTTCCTCAATTTGTTTTATGGCTTCTTCCGGAAGATGGCTGAATTTTTCATACATGGTTTGCCCGCTTAAAAGCGCCTGAACGTTATCGTCATCCGAACCTTCATGTAGTTTTACGTCTTCGCCCATCTCATTAACCAGCTTGGTATCGAATTCCATGTCATATTCTTTTCCTAAGGGCACATTCAGTTTTTTAATTTCCGCAAAATGCTGAGCATATTCAAATCCCCTGAGTTTGGCACCCGCTCGATAGGCCATTGAATAACCGTCTCCGGCATTTCCCGGGAAATCAAAAGTCCCATACAGATACCCTGATGATGGCAGTCCGAACCTCCCACAGCCGCCAGCAGCCAAAATTACCGCCTTTGCCAAACATGCGATAAATTTTCCGTTTCTGATATTAAAACCACAGGCACCGTAAACCCTCTTATAGTCAGAAAGAAGTGAAGTCGTTATGGTATGATTTATAACCTTTATCTTACGTTTTTTTACTTGCCTTGAAAGGATGGGTTTCAGATTAAGTCCTGCCATGGGTATACAAAATTTATCACCGGGATAAGAACCGTAAAAATTCGGTGTTCCCACATATTGCCCGGTGTCATCTTTTTCAAATCCAACACCCCATTCTTCCAGTTTTTTTAGCATCGCAAAGCTTTTTTCTGCCAAAACAAAATGAAGGTCTTCATCAATAACCCCGTGGGTGTGATCAAGATCCACGCCTTTTACATAATCTTCAGGTGTAGATAGACCGGGGATAGCCACAACATTTAGCGCATCCATACCTGTAGCCAGTGTTCCGCTTCTTTTAATATTCGCTTTTTCCAGTATCGTTATGTCCAGAGCCGGTGCAGCATCATGGGCTGCGATAGCGGCCATGCAACCGGCACTGCCGCCTCCGATTATCAAGACATCTGTTTCTATAATTTTTGTTTCAGGTTTTTCACTTGGCACGTGTTCCTCCTCTTACATAGTCCTTAACTTCATTTTTTGAAAAAAGGACCCTGCCATCCATTCCCCCGGCAACCGTAATGGTCTGTCCACTCACATGCCCGGCCAGTTTATCAGACGAGAGGTATAAGATAGTATGGGCAATATCCGCAGATGTTGCGACTTTGCGAAGGGGAATTGTTTGCAAGATTTTTGACATGAGTTCTTTGTCAGACAGTTCTGCTTCCGTCATCGGTGTTATTGTCCAGCCTGGATTAACGAGGTTCACTCTTCCGCGCACAGATAGGTGCACAATTTCATTCTTCAAGGACATCAGCAATCCCTTGAGTCCTGCTTTGGATACCGAATAATCAGAATACAGAGCCTGGCCAATTTCACCTGCGGTGGAGCCCACAAGAACCAGAGAAGCATCATCGCCCGGAAACTTTTCCAAATTGGCAAAGAAGTGTTTGGCACAAAGAAATGCTCCGGTCAGGTTTACCGCCAGCGTTTCCTGCCAGCGTTCAATAGGCATTTCATGTACTTGCAAACCCAAGTCACTGGCGATCCCGGCATTTACAACCAAAGCGTCTACCCGTCCGCTTACATAGTTGGCATCTTTAAAGAGAGATAGTACTTCAGTTTCATTGCGAACATCAACTTTTACAACATTCAGTTGCTCGGGATATGAATCTTTGAGTGTTGCCAGCTCCCTGGGTGAATTGTTGTAGCAAGCTGTGACCTTTGCACTTTCTTCTAGGAAGCAATGTGTCGATTCAAGTCCGATGCCGCTGGATGCACCGGTAACGACAACGTGTTTGCCTTTATAGCCTGTATTCATCCGCGAACCCTCCGTGCTTTAAATTTGAATTCCCCGTTGCTTGGCAGCGGCCACAGTAAACAGCGCTAGATGAATTCAAATTATGTATAAAAATTCCGTAATGCCCTGTTGCGACTCGACTTGTCTTCGACCTTGAGTTCAGACCGAAAGGAGGACTTCGAGTGAGCCTCAGACTTCGACGAGCTCAGTCGAGTCGTCGAACTCCTCGTCGACAAGTCTTGCTACAGGGATAGAGGTTTTTGCCTAATTCATAAGAGACCGACTAGGTCTGGGTCGTTGACCGCATTAAGACGATCGTTGCATCTCGTAATGGACACCGCGATCCTGCAGATATTTTTCGACGCTTTGCCGGCATCCGTCGGCACGCCCCACGAACTCGGGAGCACATATCCCTATTCGCGAATAATCGCCGTCAAGCACCAAGCGGGTGACTGCGGTACAGGTGTATCCGGTCGTCCTGGACATGGAGAGTGCGCCGGTTGCCGGATCGTATTCGTCGCACATATCGTAGGTGTAAGTTGTCGGTTTCCCATCTTCCACGCCGGAGATTACCAGTCGCATGACAGTGAGATCGGCCTCGTCTGGTTCGTATTTCCAAAGCGGGGTGAGAATTGACGCGGTCACATCTATCGGCCGCACCGATGTGCCTTTCACCTGGATGGGCGTCTGGCTGAAAAATCCGGCATCATTGAAAATGCGCATCTGATCTACGTGCTCGGGATAGCGCAGGGTCTTTTCGAACATGTTGGGGATGTCAGGGACAGCGGTATGGATCAAGGTTCTGAGCCCGTCGGAGTTGAGGCAGGCCATGCTGCCGATTTTAGGGAGATCGATGGTCATGGTTTCGGAGAGGGCCAGCTTTTCGAGCACTTGGCCATCTACGACAATTTTGCCGGGGGCTGAGTATTCCTCAAAAACCTCCAAGACAGGAAAGCTCGTCTTGTAGCCTAAAGGGGCTTCCCTCGATTTGGGAATGCCGCCCACAAAGAGCTCATAGTCAGAAACCTTCATCCTGCGCATATGATCGCCGAGAATGATGTTGGACATACCCGGCGCCACGCCGCAGTCCACCACGGCGGTGACGCCCTTTTCCCTGGCCAGATCGTCCAGTCCGAACGGATCCTCCAGGAAGAAGGAGATGTCCACAATATTCTTGCCGGCCTGAATGACTGTTTCTAACACTGCATATCCCAATGGGCCGGGCACCGCACCGATGACAATGTCCGCGTCTTCAATGGCCTGCGTCACGCCTGCCGCCGCGGAGAGGTCTGCTACCCGGGTCAGAACGGAATGTTCTTTGGGCAGGTCTTCCAGGACCTCTTGATTGATGTCTACCGAGATGACCTCATAGTTGGGATCTTGACACAGATCGATAGCCATGTATTTTCCTACGGGTCCACAGCCCAGAATTACAATTCTATTCATAGTTTCCTCATTCTATTCGTCAAGCTAAATTTTAGAATACTAGATTGGATCCTATCAACACCGAACGCGATTGTCTTACCCTTTTTAACAATCATCTTTTACGATCTTGTAATTTCATTTTCATAGGTTTTAAGAATTTCATCACCTTCACGCAGGATCGCTGCATCCAGATTAGGCACCTGGTGGTCTTCCAGGACCTTTTTTACAACGAGGTTTGCCGCCTTGGGCATGGCATCCTTATCCAGGGCCAACAGATCCAGTTTGGCCTGATCCCACTGGGTCAGATCGCTCCTCAAATATTTTAGTGTGTGTTCGCTGGAAAGAAAATCACCCCCATGACCCACAGCCTTGATGGCATCCAGGCCCATCCTTTCTTCGCTGATCTCTACCTCCTTCAGGTAGTCCTTAAAGAAATCCCACATGTAGGAATCAATAACCAGCTGCTCAAAAGAAATTCCCTTGGCGCCATCGACACTCCCCATGCCGGTAATAATGTCCGTATAAGCGGCCAGTCCGATGAGCTCATTGGTGATGAACTCAACACTCGTGAGGCCGCCTTTAATGTCGAACCCGAAACCGGTGTCGGCCACCAGGCAGGGTAGACCGTAGTGCCTGGCCATCTGACCCAGTCCGTAGCTGACCAGCACTTTTTCCGGGGCACCGTAATTGATATTGCCGGATAACATATCCATGGGAGCGGATTCGGAAGTGTAAACGTGGGGTGCACCAGGTGATGCGGCCTGGGTGATCACCAGGCTGGCCAGGTTTTCGGCATTGGCGTTCATCATCATGCCGGCCACGGTCACCGGGGCGGACAGACCTCCCAGGGACATGGACATGGAGCAGATGGGCACACCGGCCTTGGCGAATTCTACCTGGGCTTCGATTGACCCTGTTTCAAAAGTGAGGGGTGCCAAAGGGCAGCTGATTACAGATATCAGGGGACGCTCCCTGAGGGCTTCGCGACTACCGGCGATGAGAGCGGCCAGTTCGATTTGAACATTGGCGTCTCGCGCACTTTGTACGGTGACACCTTGGACATGTTTCTGGGTGTTTAGCATGGTTTGCCATATTTCGTGGGGGCCATGGGAAAATTTGGGAACATCATTGGCAGTTAGGGCGGTCCACAAAAAATCCGGGGACAATGCATCTCCCAACCTTGCAAAGGTGGCGATGTCCTTGCATGTGGAAGGGCGATATTTGCCGGTTTCATAATCGGTGACGAAAACGGCCAGCCCACTGGTGGTTCCGTATGGGCGGGGATGGGATGGCATAGCCAGGTCATTCTGCGGATCCCGCGCACACAGCGTGAATGTATTGGGAGCCGAATTCAGGGCGTCCGTCACCATTGACTCGGTTAATTTGGCCACATGGGTATTAAAATCGATGTCGGCTCCTTTGGCCGCCAACAGTTTCAGGGTCGGGATGCTGTGCACTTTTATGCCGATCTCCTTCAGAGCTCTGAGACTCTGGTTGTGTACCAAATCAATTTCCGATTGACTTAAAAATGTCATCTTGGCGTTTGCCATGAATTGTTCTCCTATATAGTTTTTATGCCTTCAATCAAACCCGGTATCGGTTAGGTTGTCGGATTTTGCCAGCATGACCAAGACATTTTATATCTATACCATTGCCAACCTGCATAAAGCTTATGATATTTCCCTAGCGCGCTTACATATGTGCGCCAGCTCCTTCTCGATTTCAGTGCCCAAAGGCAAAGGCTCGTGTATGCTTAGTAATCTGGCCACTTCTTTGCGGGCCTCTTCCTGGAAAGTGGTCCGATCACCAGCGGACCATTTATCAAAATCTTCATGACACCCAAGGCCCGGAATGTACCATTCGTCGCTGCGTAGCGCGCGCACAGTCGACTTCTCACTCAGGTAGTCACCGCCTGGGCCGACCTTGGAAATCACGTGGGTCAGCCATCTTTCCTCACTGGTATCCAATCCCCGGTGGACACATCTGGCCAGACGGAATATTTCCACATCGATCAGCATCTTTTCTAGGCTGGATACCATCGATCCATCCAGCATTCCGGGAGCGACGACAATATCCGGCCAGGAGAGTATGGTTGGCATCGAAAGGGCTGCGCCTTCATGCGCATTCTGAAAATCAAGGATATGGGCGTCCGAACCACCGGGTGAGGACTCGGATGGCAGACCATAGTAGTTGGCCATTTCGGTGGCAGCCATATCCATGATAGAAAACCCAACCGCGGCATAGCTGGGACTGGCCGTTCGCGGATTCATTACGGCCAGGGCCGGTGCGTAGATGACGGGGACGCCCGGTTCATTGGCCTGCAGCAGACAAAGTGTAGCCAGGACTTCGCAATTGCCCTGAATGACAGTCGCGATCATGCTGGCAGGTGAGGTGCATCCCATCAACGGCATGGGCATGATAGCAACAGGAATATTCCAGCCCTTGAGTGCCAGGCAGGCCTCTGTATATTTTTGATCGATGGTAAGCGGGGATTTGGGGCAAATCTCACCTGAAACCGGATGGTTCTTTTTGATGTCATCCTTCGATCCGAATATCGTCTGCAGTATTTCGGTGAACAAGGGAACTTCGAAATCGACCTTGGGGCCATCCTGAACGTGTTTGGAAAATCCCCTGAATACCCTGCAAAAGTAGTCAATGGTATCCCCCAGGGTATTGCCCCGGTCGCTGGGATCTACCTGGCACCAGTACACCCCGATTTCATCCAGCGCATCAGCTAGCTTGGTGATCTTTCCCCAATCGTCATACGTGGCCCGTCGCCGCTGACCGGTTGCGCTGTCCAGCACCATCGTCCCGCCGCCATCGGGGCAGAGTGTACTGGCACCGGCATTCATGACCAGATCAAACCCGGGACGACGTGCGCTTAAAACGAAGTCTTTGGTCACCATTTCAAGGGAGGACTCAACCAGTGCCCGGGGGAATTTGACTATTTTGTGGATGTCATCTACCCGGGCACCCGCATCCTGCAGTATTTGGCGGCCCAGGGGTGTTTCCATGCGTACACCAGTTTTTTCAAGGATGTTCAGTGTTTCCGCATGCACGCGATGGCGTTCGTCCTGGGACAAAACTTGTACGACTGTTTTCATAAAGTCTCCTTGTGCCCGAAACTCCTCAACTTCGAGGTCGCATCAATAACATGGCAAGGCCTATATGTTGGATGAATTTGCGCCGAAGCAGCAAGACAATCAATGAAATTTAGCTTTGAAATAACCGCTTCAGCGTTAAAAGGACCACTTCAGACATGCCCCCTGAACTTTCCCACATTCACCATATACCACTTTTTCAAATCACCAAAGAATGCGCGCAGTACTTTTGGTCCCGCGTAGGGAATCTTTCGATTGACAACAGCGTGCGTGGTGAATTCGTTTCTTTCCCCCGCCATTAAATCGGCTATAATTTTACCGCCTGTTTGCGTGGATGGAACCCCTTCGTCATAACCGACGCCATAGAAAATATTTTTATCGTCTCCCATAACACCGATGGAAGGCTTACGATCAAGCGTGGTCGCCGTCGGTCCGCCCCAGGCGTGGTCGACTTTTATGCCTTCAAGGCAGGGAAACCACTTGACCAGGTCTTTGACAATTACTCGCGAGACAGTCTTATTGTTTCCCGGGGCGATTCCATCATTATTATAGTATTTAAAATCCGAACCGCCAATAATGATCCGCCCATCTACACTGGGAATCATATAATTGAATAAGGTCCGATAGTCGGATAGCCCGCGATGGTTTTGCCAGCCAATCATTTCCCATTGATTGCTGGTCAAGGGCTCGGTGGCAATCACATACGTATAAATTGGAAATAATCGATTTTGAAGAAAACCCAGTCTATGCGAATAGGCGTTGGTGGCGATTACCATGTCCGGGGCTTTGACCTCGCCAAGCTCCGTATCCACATGATGAATTTTTCCGGGTGCAATGCGTGTCACAACGGAACGCTCCCGAATTTCAATGCCCATGGTTTCTACGATCTTTTTCATCCCCCGCACAAGTTTGGCCGGATTGAGGATGGCACCCTGTTTTGTTTTGAGGCCCGCAACCAGTCTTGGAGATATTATTTCCTTTTCAAGCTCTTTGCCATAGAGCGTCTGCACATCAAGTCCCCATTTTTTTAACATCCGGCTTTCCGCTTCCATTCTTTCCACCTGCACGTCATTCATGGCCACGTCCAACATGCCATTTTCCTTGAAATCGCAGTCCAGTCCATGAACATCGATAAATTCCTTGATCTGCTCGATGCCATGCAAACTGACATTCAGGTTTTTTTTGCGGGCATCAGGGTCTTTGAGGTCCGAGTCAATCAGCGAGGTGGCAACGCAAAAGCCGCCGTTTCTACCGCTGGCACCATAACCACAGCAGGCACCCTCAAGCAAAATAATTTTTTTGTGCGGAAATCTGTGATGGATGTTGTAGGCAGATGAAAGCCCGGTGAAACCGCCACCAATAATGACTACATCTGCTTTGTGCTTACCCCGTAATGGTTCATTGATGAAATCGTTTTCTAGGCTAACGGTTTTGAACCAGAAATTGTCGAGAAAGTACTCATACAGTTCTGGTGGTTTCAAGCCTTCCCGTTTGCCGGATGTAGACGTGAAATATTTCAATTGCAATTCTCCAACGTGTATGCGCGACGGGGTCTTGGGTACAAAATCAAAAATATACTTGTCACAGCAAATAAAAAGGGAGTGCAAAATCATGCTGGGCGGTTGCCCGTCCTCCGGCCTTCATTCGCACTCCCGTCCTATGATGAT
>CAZWEO010000074.1:0-24943 GCA_964633115.1 uncultured Desulfobacterales bacterium | reverse complement strand
AAATTATCGCCGGATTCAACTCCCATTTATCATTAATCTTACTTAATTCTATTTGGTGGTGAAGTGAGATTATCACCAACCGGTTTAAAGAAAGGAAGGCGGTGAAGCGGTAAGATAACCGCATGGAAAAGAAAATAGAAATCACACGCCTTCCGTTGGAAAGTTTAGCATGTGTAACGCCAGACTGCAAACTGTACGGACAACCTGGACAAGGATATCTCAGCGTACGAAAAGTATATGGCGAACACGACAAAATTCGCTTTTTGCGATGTTGCGAATGTCAAGAAGAATTTAGTGAACGCAAGAACACGTCCATATGGAACTTTAAGATACCAAAAGAAAAGGCGCTGTCAGTGGCAGAGCATCTATCAGAAGGCAACAGTATCAAAGGATCAGCTCGGCTAGTTCAGGTAGACCCTGGCACAGTGCGGCGGCTCAACAAGAGATCAGGCCAACACGGTGAACAATATCATGATGAAAAGGTGCAGGATGTAGAAGTGGAGAACCTGGAAGGCGATGAAAGACATGGATTTGTGGAGCAGAAATCACGACCTGCCTGGGAAGCAGAACTAATCGATCCCAAGAGTAAATTTGTGCTTTCCCATGTCCAAGGCCGACGAGATGAAGAACTCATTCGACAATTACTCCAGGACGGAGCAGACCGTCTAGTGGATCGCCATCGGGTGGCCCTGTTTACAGATGGCGATGCCAGTTATGCCACCATCTTTCCGGAGATATTTGGTCGCCCCTATCGCCCAGCTCGAAATGGGACACAAGGACGAATGCCAAACATTCAGTATCGCATTCCTCGCACTGCCGCTCACGTCCAGGTCATCAAACATCGCCATAATCGACGGCTGAAATCCCTTGAAATTCGCTATACTCACGGCAGCAAAAAACGAATCAACCAAGCTCTCAATGATCTTGGCTATAAAGTGCCCAATACTTCTGCGATTGAGCGCCGCAACGGTACTGCCCGTTTGATGAGCAAAGCTCAGGTTCGCAAAACATTGGCTTTCTCCAAACGTGAAGATCAGAAAACTGCTTTGGGCTGGTGGAGTATGACCGTTTATAACTGGTGCCGTGCACATCGCTCCTTGCGATGCCTACTCCCTGAGCCACAGGGTAAAAAAAGTATCATCAACGTACTCCTGCGATGGCTCTTGGTTTGGTAAATTCAATTCTTACTCAAGCTGAGATACTTCTTTCCCCTGTCTACCCACCACAGGGTTGGAGATAATCTCACCTGACCATCGATTGTTGGGATTGGACGGATTTCTAATTTCCAATTCAATCAGCGAAAATCTGCTAAATCTGCGCCATCTGCGTTCCAAGATGGGGGACAATTTATCCCCATCGTTGAATTAGATGCAGCAATTCATATCTTCATCTAACCAAAACCTGAGTAAAACTACATATTCTTAGCACTCTCACAGGGGTACACTTTATGCATCCTATTATTGGTGGAGGTATTATGAGTGAGATCCCTTCTTCCCCAAAACGTCAGTACCCCGCATTTTATGAGAAGTTCATACCCGTTGCCATCGGAATTCTGGCAATTGTCGTTCTTGGCATGCTGTTATTCACCATCGCGGTGGGTTTGGGCGCGCTCAAATTTGGTTAATCAAGAGGAGATTATTCTATGACTTTTTTGAACACATTCCTACCTTTTCTCGCCTCGGCGATCAGTTTTATATTCGCACTTTTCCTGTTCAAGCGTTACGCCAAGAAACCAAGCAACCATGTCCTGTTGTGGGGCATCGGCATGATCTTTTATGGTATTGGTGGTTTTTGTGAGGGCTTTTACGGCGCGTTTGGCTGGAATCCGCTTTTCTATCGCATGTGGTATCTCTTTGGCGCCATCCTGGTGGCAGCCTGGTTGGGGCAAGGGACAGTTTATTTGTTGGCCAAGAAATCTTGGGCGCACACTTTAATGGTAATCCTGTTATTGGGTTCTCTCTATGGTGTCTATAAGGTTTTCACAGCTCAACTAGATCCCAGCTTGATGACCACCAGCGTACATACCGGCAGTGAGCTAAGCGGACATGCCATCATCACCCCCGGCGTGCGCTCGCTGACCCCCATCTTTAATTTGTATGGCACGGTTACATTAGTGGGTGGGGCAGTCTATTCGGCCTGGATTTTCTTCCGTAAACGGATACTGCTGCACCGCACCATTGGCAATATCCTCATCGCCGTGGGTGCTATGGCGCCTGCTTTTGGGGGAGCCTTCAGCCGCATGGGCGTCCCGGCGGCTTTGTATATCGGTGAACTGCTCGGAGCGGTGTTGATGTTCATCGGCTTCCAGCGTGCCACTACCCCAATGAAAGAGAGTGAACCGGAAACTGTCGCACAACCAGTTGCCGGAGACTAGAATACCAAAACCAAAAAATGACTAAACCCTGATGCAAATCAGGGCTTCTTTTTTAGTGGTAAATGGGGACAGAAATTTATTTTACAAAATCACCTTGTTTGGTACATTTGACACTGTCATATGTTAATAGTAACATATGGTATAATTATCCTAGCAAGGAGGATTGTATGTCAATCAAATATGTTATTTTGGGATATCTAAGTTGGCGACCTATGACTGGTTATGATGTCAAGAAGGTAATTGCCGATTCGGAGACGCTTCCTTGGTCAGCAAATAACAATCAAATTTACCGTGCTTTGGTTCAATTACACAAAGATGAGTGGGTTAGTAAATCCATCGAAGAACAGGTTGGCGCGCCAAACCGCCATGTTTACACAATCACTGAAGAAGGTGTGCTGGCGTTGAGAAACTGGGCAGGAGGCGAACCTGAATCATCCAACACAAAAAGACCATTTCTGCATCAACTCATGTGGGCCGATTGTTTAGAAACAGATGAAATAGACGAACTGCTTGAAGCGTATTTGAACACGGTTGGCGAAAAGCTATTTTTTGTTAGAGTACAGGCTGATGAAAAGCCGAATATGCCGGAACGTACTGAGCGTGAAAGATATTTGTGGAAAATGATCCATAAGTATTGGATCGATCACTACGAGACTGAACTTAATTGGATTCGACAGATGCGCAAGGAATTATTAGATGGAGAAGCTCGTCGGCAATGGGTCCATTCATGAAAGAAAAGCTACTAGAATTGGTAATGTGAGTATCGAATACCTTACGATCCCATTCTACTGTTTCTTCTCAACTCTAATTTTCGCTCTCACCACCCCCCAAGCATGTCTGCAACCAAAATAATGTAGCTCACGAACAAGCACCAAAAGGCAATCCCAGAAACAAAAGGAATGCTCACAAAGGTTCCAATCAAGCCAAGTCCTGCCAGAGCAATTGAAACATAAAACGTGCTTTTCTTAGGGGTGTAGAGCTTCATATTAAACTCCTATCATCAAATACCAATAAATCTAGGTACCCAATTCAAATAGCAAATTGGTTACCTATAAATATAATGCGTGATCACTCCCACCATTGACCAGCGAAGTAAATCTTGCTGTCATCCATTGAAAAGATCGCCGAATGTGCCAGGAAGCCTGGGGGCACGTAGCCTGGCGTCACGTTCCGGTTATCTCTGCCATCGGAGTTCATCACATAGATTTCGTATAAACCATCGTTCCCAATGGCAGAGATGATATAGACGATTTTGTCTCCGGCATGTGACCATTGCGGTAGCCCCTGGGTGTTGCTGTTTGTTGTGAGACGCGTTTCCCCTGTGCCATCGGGATTGATCAAGAAGATATCGTAATTGCCATGCTGAGTGTCGTCAGCGACCATGCGCTCGAAGGCGATTTTATTCCCCTCAGGACTGAAGTTGGGATCGTAATCCCCAAAGGGCAGCACAGCTTGACCCCACTCTCCAGCTCGGGGTGGGTCGCTGATTTGATGTGGATTCGTGCCATCAGCGTTGATCATCCAAATCTGGCTGTTCTGGGTATACACCAGATGATCCCCAACCCAATGGACATCGCCATCGTGGGAACCAGAATCGTATAATTGGCGTTGATCTGAGCCGTCGGTGTTCATCATGAAGATATCCATACTGTCACCCTGCCAGGCCAGGAAGGCCAGTTGCGTTCCGTCTGGCGACCAGGCTGGGTAAGTATCCAGCGTACCGTTTTCAGTCAGGCGTTGAAAATCTGAGCCATCTACGTTGACGGTGCAGATTTCTTCATCTTCATGCTGATCACCTTCGATCATCAGTGAGAATGCGAACCGGTCACCCGCTGGGCTGAGTCTCAGCCCGGAGATTCTCCAGGGTGTGCTGTAGATCAACTCGATTTGGTCTGTAGTCAGATCCAGGGAGTATATTCCCCAATTCTCTTCGCGGGGTACAGTCAGTTCAATGGTGGGTGTGCTCGTAGGAACAGGAGCTGCGGGGGAGCAAGATGTAATAGTCAAGATCAACAGCCCCAAAAGTACTGCAAGATGGATTTTCTTCATGTTCACTCCTCCAATCGTTCTGAGTGAAAACTATCCCCCTTCGGGTTACAACTTATTTTCTTTCTTCCCAAAGCTGGCGCGTGAGTTGAATATGACCTGCGTGAACAGCGGTATGCTCCAGGGCGTGCAGCAGCGACCAACCAACGGTGAATGACTGATCAAATGCCTGGGAGTGACGCACCTTATCCAGATCATCGAGGTCGATTTTCTCTAGTGCAGCCTGGGCGTATTCCGTCAGACGATCTATCTTTTCGATCAGACTTTCAACAGCCAACCCTTCGACTTTGAATTCATCGTCGCGAACGCGCCCCGAGGGGTCGCCCAGGGCCATATCCCCAATCCAGTAGCGTTCAGCTCCAGCCAGGTGAGTCACAATGATATTGATTGAATTCATCTCTGATGTGGGGTGATCGACAGGCACCCAATCCAGTGCCTCGGGCAGTAAATCTTTGATAGTTTCAATGACATTCTGATGTAGTTTGGTCATCCGTTCAAGATAATCTTCGAAGAAAGTGTGCATTCTTTGCCTCAGTATTCGTGCCGCACAATGGCATCAAAGGGACATTCGGGGATGCACTCCATGCAGCCCCAACAACGACTCATGTCGATGAAAGGCGTATCTTCTCGATCAAAACGAACAAATGCGTTGCCGCGACAGATCTTCTTCGGCAGGCATCTTATACAGGCCTGGCATAAATTATCATCGACTTTGAGCATGATAGTGCGTGCTGTTCCCACGGTCATGGGGTTATTTTACCTTAAGAACCTCTCCGGATATTTGCCTGAATTGGTCGGCCCTCTAAGGGTGCGCATATCGGAGTGGACCCTTCGGACAGCGTGGCTCGCCTGCCCGCTGGCCGCAAAGCGTAGTGTGACCGTGCTCCACTCGATCTGGAGATCGGCCTATAAGCATCATTCGGACAGATATTAAATCAAATCCATTGCTGTTGAGCAGGGTTATGTGATATCAAATGATCATATGTGGAAGATGGTCCACTTTAAAGAGTTTTTGTCCCGATACATTCTGCTTGATTGTGTATAATTTGATGCAATTTGCCAACTGCATCTAAGTCTCTGAATGAATAACCATCAAGAGGAATGAAGGCATAACTTAGGTGATGATATTAGCCCAAAGTGTTTTAGAGGAGTTGCGGATTATGGAAATCAATTTAGGAGTTCTCATCAGCGCCATCGTATTAGTTTGCACACTGTTTGTATTGTTTGAATACCGGATCCGTAAACCAGATGTTTTACTGCTTTACGAATCCAAAGGACAGATCAGCGTTCGTAAAGGCCTGATCTATCCACGTCATTTTAGTCTTCCACTCGAACGAACGACCTGTCCAATCCAATTGACCATCGAGGCGACTGCAGTAGGGAATTTAGAAGTAACCGTCAAGTTGGTCGGCTCAGTCGCCCCATCCCTGGAACACATCCAATCCTTGATCCGTATCGGGGGATGGAATCATGAGGTAGTAGAGCATGCCGCAAATGAAGCACAGGTTATTTTCCAGGGACTTGTCAAAGAATATACAGAACAATGCGAGATTCACGCGCTTTCATCAACCGGCATTCTAAGTTACTGGACTCTGGCGAAAAATGAGTAAATTGAGCACGGGAAGCCTCCTGAGTAGAATGGCAAAAAGCCAAACTACCGGTTCCAACAGGAGGATATCCCATGCTCACACGTATTTTACACAATTCTCCGCGATTATGTACCTATCTCGATCAACTGAAACTAGAACTCTATCAACCACAGCATCGCCATATTCTCAACCTGGCCGATGCCCTGTTAGTTTGCGAGGACAAGAAGACCATCGCAGCATTACAGAGACAATTCGTAGAAGCGCCAGATGCCTCCAATATGGCCGACTTTCTGCGCATCAGCCCATGGAAGGCAAACGAGGTACGAGCAGCGTTGCGAGCACATCAAGTGGCCTGGCTAATCAGCGAGGCCGAGCAAACAGGTGCATCCAAAATCATCTACATCAACATCGACGACTCGCTGGGCGAGAAAGACAAAGGCACTCGCCATTTGGAGCCGGTAGACTGGCACTTCGACCACAGCGAAAGCACGAAAAGCAAACCACGTTTCAAGAATGCATTCTGCTATATAGTCTGTACCCTGCGGGTCGGTCAAAACGTAGCCACCGTCGATTTGCAGCTTTACCTGCGGGAAAGAACAGTACGTCGTCTCAATCGGAAACGGTCCAAAGAAGAACGCATTCCATTTCGCAGCAAATACCGCATCGCCCGTCAAATATTGGAAGCATTGCGCCCGCTCTTGCCCAAAGGCTGGCAAGTATATGTGCAATTCGACAGTTGGTACGCTTCCAAAAAACTGATCAAGTATGTCCGCCGCCAACGATGGTACGTCACTTGTGGTCTCAAGTGCAACCGCAAACTCGATGGCAAACGCATCGACAAACACGCCCAGGATTTCAGGCACCAGTGGTACACACGGGTCAGCGTGACCACTACGGACGAAGAAAAACGAACTTACTATGTGCGACGGCGAGATGGCCGTTTAGCCGAAGTTCCCTTCGATGTCCGTGTTTACTTCTCGAAAAGGCACCCCAGGGAGAAATCCCCGGCGTACATCGCATGTACGGATCTCGCTTGCTCGGCAAAACAAGCCTTGCAAGGATACACCTGGCGTTGGTCGTGCGAAACCGTCAACTTCTACTTGAAGACCCAAGGGGGACTGGAAGATTTCCGCATCCAGTCCTACCAATCGGTGGACAGATACATCGTCGTCGTTCATTTGGCCTGGACTTACGTCGAGCAGCGCTTTGCTCAGGAACGTTCTGCCCAGATCAAGACTTACGGCGACATTATTCGGCGGCATCGGGACGAGCACGCCATCGACTGGTTGACAGGAGCCGTCAAAATGGCTATCGAAACCGGCGATGTCGAGACCGTGCTCCAGCGTTTCTTGCGCTTGGAAGCATCCTCTGCTTAGCCCCTGATTGTCAGCCAGCGTGCCCTTCGTCTGGGTTCAAACCGATCTCGAACCCCGGTCGTTTTCGCACGCCTTCACACGGTCATTTATCGGCCGCTTTATTTTGTTGTTAAGGTGATTTTCGCCTATGTCCAGTAAGTTACTTGAATGAACGCTCGACCCTTATCCAGGAAACATTTGGCGTTGAGATAATTTCTCTTGCCGTACAATCGCTAGAACCGACGGATCCAGCGATTAGCGATGCTCTTCGACAGCAAGAACAGGCGCGATTGCTAGAGCAAACAGAGCGGCTGAACCATCAGGCGCGTTCATCAGCCGCGCAGGCCAAATTCCAGGCCGACAAAGAAATCTCCCAAATGGAACACGATCTTGAATTGAAAAAAGCTGAGTTGAAGAAAAACTTACTCGAACATGAGTCAGCTCTGACGCACCAAAGTCTTGAGGATGAGTTGGAGCGAAACCGTATGCGTCTCGCATTTGAAAAAGAAGAGCTTGAAGTGCTCAAGAACAGCCCCGAGTTGTTGATGTTGACACCTCAAGCTGCCCGTTTGGCAGAGGCGAGTCAGAACTTAAAAAATGCGCGTACCATTGTCTCTTTTACCCCTCAAGAGCTTGCTCAAGGGTCAGAACTCCTGAACTTGTTCCGAAACCTGATGCAGAGTGCCTTAGAAAAGAAGAATGATGATGAAGAAGAATAGGCAACTAGAGTTTTATCACGAATGTCCTCGAATATCACATGCGAAGCACGCTTTTGGCGATCACACGAATTTCTCGATGATTTCACACATTCGTGCTATTCGAGAAATTCGTTTCCATTCGTGATTGCAGAGTATAAGCTAGGTTCAAGTAATCTACTCTTATGAAGTATGTCGTGTGAGCGTGAATTCAATGACAGCATTTCCATCTGACCCCCGGGCCAGTTTTCGCCTGAAGCCGATTCGCGTAGCGCGCGTGTCGGAGATAAGCGAAACCACTGCCGCGGCAATGATCCCGAATGAGGAGCGCGTGAATTTCCACATCGGGAATCCAGTGCAAGATGCCAGACTCTCCTCGGCTTATTTGCGCATGGCACTCGGTATTGATATTCATCAGGAAGATTTGCGGGATACAGCCCCAGATGAGATTCTTGAATACCTGGGGTGGGATGCCGCGAGCAAACCGAATCTTGATTTCCTAATTCGCACGATTCAGAAGAGTGCTCCTTACATGCCCCGGGGAGGTTACTCCATAAGAAAGCCGCATGCCTTGGTTGATGCGTTTCGCGACTGGCTAGAGAACCAACAAGAGCCGCTGCATTATGACGCCGGGGAACAGTCGGGGAAACGAGAGATTATCTTGGGCACGGGTGGTTTCCACGAGATATTGCGGATCGTCCTGTTCGCTTTATCATCTTATCTGGAGGTCACACCTGCGCGCATACTGAACTATCATTGCGAAATCCAGCCTCAGTTGAAGACCATCCCCAACCTGTTGTTTGAGAATTTAGCCACCGATGAACAAGTGGCGTTGGAGCAGGTTGAGCAACTCCTAAACCAACGTCCCAATATGCCGACCTTTATGCTGATTGGCGAACTATTGGACGAAGTGACACGGCGCCAATTGCGCACCTTAAGCATCGAGCGACCGTTGTTCTTTATTGAGGCTAACAACGCGCCAAATCATCTCTCTCTGGCGCGTGAAGCCAAACTTGTACAGCGAGTAATACGGTTGCTGACGCCAGCAATATTTGCAAAACGATTACATAACCTTCCCACGGTGTTCATTGCTGGGAATACCGATTTCCTCAGCGTGATCGAGAACGTTCACTTCAATCTCAAAGGGACGCCCTCCGCCTCCGAAGCCGAGTTCCTGGACTTTCTTCTTACACAGCGACTTACCCAACCCCAAACAGAACTTCCAGCAGAGGTACCTCGGGCGAAGCCATTCTTTGAGGGCTTGGCCTTGGGGATTTCCGCGGAATCAGCCCTTCCGGATTTGGCCGAACTGACGGAACGGCGTCTTGAACGAATCGTGGAAGATCGCGCCCGATCATTAGTCAATACCCTGACAAATTTGGAAGAGAAAACCGCTGTGTTTGCCAGCAGGGTTCAGAAAGCGTGGAGGGGACATATTTTTGATGAATTGGGCGAATTGAAGGCTGACGAAATTCTCGATCTGCTTGTTCAAAATTCGCACCGACCCGAATGGATACAATCTCTTCAGCGAAGCTTTCTAAGCGCTTTTGTCAAACATCAGCCGCAGTACCATCCTGAATCCTGTTCGGTAGTAAGCGGATCATCCCGTACAGCGCTGGGGATCCTGGGCTTTCACTGTGGTTTATCGGAAGTGGTGATTCCCGACTTTAGTTGGTCCTATGAGCAGTGCTTTGTAAAAACCTATACGGTGCCTCTATCGTCATCTTTAGGGCTAGATGTTAATGCCATCATTGAGGAAGTGGATCAGCTTTGCCAGCATGATCCCTCCTGGTCCCAGCGTGGCGCGGTGGTTGTTAATAATCCGCATAATGCTACCGGACAAATCTTCGATGAACATGATACACGCCGGCTGATCACGCATTGCCTGCAAAAGAATATCTACATAATTGACGATCTTGCATACCAGAATGTAGCGCCAGTTCGGGGTCTGCCGGAATTAAAAACCGCCCGCCAGATTGCCTCGGATCTGGTTCGTCAGGGAGTCATTAATGAAACGCAGGCTGATCGGGTGATCACTGTTCACTCCATGTCCAAGACCGACAGTTTTGCGGGGGCCAGACTCGCCGTAGTTGAAATTCGCGATCGGCAGATCCATCAACGATTTGAATCGATAATATCTCGCATACAGCCCAATATTGCGACGATTTGTTTAAGTTATTTGTTTTACCGGGGAACGACACAAGCGACCAGGGCCTATTGGCATTTGCGCAACTCAATATTATACGAAAGGACGCAAGCCCTTTTGCGTTCGGTGAAGAATCTGCCGTTGGATCGAAATCCATTTGGCTTGGCAATTATCCCGCCAACAGGAAGTTTATATCCGCTCTTGCAGGTAGAGCTCTTGCCAGCTGGACTATCTCTGGATTGGCTGGCATCATCTCTGGCACGCGGGGGCATTGGAATGTTGCCATTGTCGGCTTTTGCGCGCACGGAGAAGGGCTTCGAAACAGGAAGAACAACCTTTCGACTTACATTAGGCGGAATGGATAATGCTGATGCATTGCTGGGAAAAACCCGTCGATTGCTTATTGATCTCAACCGTTTGATCGCAGAAGAAGATGCTCGTTATAACCGGAAACAAGTATCCTTCCAAATTTCAGAAAAGAGTAGAATCCGTTCAGCCGAACTCCTGCAGGCATGGGACAACTTCGAGAAACAACTGCTCCACATTTGTGAAAATAGCCGGTCATGTCGACGCATATTGGCTTTACATCCTTTAGATAGCGGACAATTACTGCGAGAATTATTACAAACATATCTTCCTAAACGGTTGGATGTATTTCGGACCCGCTTGCTTGATCGAATGGTTATCCATGATGAGTTAATGCGTCAGGCTTTGGATGGCAACGGTCAGTGGCTTGTCGAACGGTTGGAAGGGGAGTTCATGAAAGATTCTCTCCAAAGGCGTCAGGAGCAATTCAGGTTACGTACCTATGACCGCACCGTTCATCCGACCCAGGCGTATTCATTGCAGGCCGAGATGGCGCTTGATGCGGTAGTCACGGCATTGATCGCAGATCAACCGATTGCACCAGCACTTATCGAAAAAGCGGCGCAAGAGCTACTAAAGGAATTTATGGGGATGAATGTGGCCATCAACTCACAACAAGAAGTTGATGAAATTTTATTGGATCTCGCCTCGCTGATCGCCGGTGAAGAGTTTAGCGAGTTATTTTCAGATACCACGTTATCTCCATTTTTGTCATTTTGGGGTGACTGGGATGGGAGCAACAGGCCATCTGGACAGGGACATCGCCTGGTGGCTGCTGTCGTAATGGAAAACGTACGGCGGATGACCCGAATTCTGAAAATTCTACAACACGTTGACCCGACCATCCCGGTCGATCCAGCATTGAAATCTGAGCTCGATTTGCTGCCGCAGCGGAATCAATGTTTTACCAATCTCCTGAATGAGATTACAAACCTGACTCACCAGTTGGAGCAGCGCTATCGGGGAATCCTTCCGTTTTCTGTCGAATCTACTCCTTTACGTCGGTTGGCAACGCGACTTCGTATCCGTCGTGACCCTGCAAAGATTCTCTGGCAGCACAACGATCGATACGAGCGGAAGATGTTTGACTTACGACAACAACGGCGTTCGATGTTAGAGTTTTATTTTGCGCTTAACAAAGATTTACGCAAACAACTGCATGCATTAATCCCCACCATTCAGGAGCACCGCGCTTCAGAGCTTTTACTTCGTGAAGTCCTTGGCTATCGTGATATTCTGAAACGCATGGTGCTCACCCCGCGTATCAATCAAGGATTGATCACAGCGCGCGATCAGTTTGCCATTGACACGACGGCATACAACATGTATGAGATCAACACCATTGCCGGAAAATATGGCAATCCCGGCTTGACCCTGGCGTTACAGATCAGTTTATCATCGCAGCCTGAAGCGCTGATTTCTCTCGACCGGAAGATGCGAATTCAGGCGGAACAGATGCGAAGGAACCTTTCCCCCACCGAACTTCCTCCGATTTGGCTAATCCCATTATTTGAAGATATCGACACGGTAAGGAATATTCGTTCCTATCTCGATCGGGTATTGGATTATGCCACTCAAAGCCGCCAAACCTTGCAATCGCCGCAAGATCGATTTGCGGAAATCATCTCCGAAGTTTTTATTGCTGGTTCTGATTTGAGTCAGCAGGTCAGTCAGGCAAATGCCGCTCACCTGTACCGAAAAGCGAAGTACGATACCCACTCGTGGTTAGCGGAACATGGGGTTGTAGATGCCGTTCGAATCAAATTGGGTAGCGGTGAACCTATGCAGCGCCAGGGAGGCTATTATTCACGCGTCGCCGGGCAGCCCGCTTTCGGTGAAACCGAGGATGACAAGCGTCAGTTTTCCGCACATCTTCCAGCAGCAGCCCGAAAGAGTACTGCCTATGCTGTAACACCACTTCAGGGTGTTTTCCTGGGCGGTGATTTACGGACCTTCCAGAGCAACATATCGGAACATCTGCGATTTTTGCGAGCTCGTGATTTCGTCAGTCTGCATAACCATGTTCGGGAAGCGCAGCACAGCCATCGTGAAGATCTGATCCGTGCTGCCGAAACCATCGCAGAAAGCCGCTTGGGAACACAAAGTCGAAGCTTACAAGAATTGGAACGCCTGACAATTGGAACGAACGAAGCCTTACTGGAAAGTTTCCTGGATGAGTTGACAGATAATTTTCGCCATATCCTCTATGGCCGCCAGGAAGATGTTGTTGGCATTCATGTCATTTCCTATTTCATTGGTAGATCCCTGCCTCAATTGAGGGACCGTCCTACTTTCAGACGAACTCCTGGATCGGGTGTCGAACGTGGACAACAAATCCTGGCAAATATCGCAGAGATCATCCCTCTCGCCAAACAGGGCAGCCTACTGCGTGCGATATCTCATAATCAATCGCAGACGGTTGTACTTGGTATCAATCAACTCACTACCGGATTATTCCGCGCCTTGGAACGCTTTGCACAAAAATCCTTTGCCGAGGCTGAACGAGACCGAATGGTTGCCGAGCGCCTGCTGCCATACCTGCCCGTTTATGAAATTTTGCATTCTTTGCGCTTCTATCAGGATTGGAATGGTGAATATCTAAAACGTATCGAAACTGCATATCCAGCGGGTAATTCGGCCTTTGTGGCGCTACGTGAAGACAGCGACGCGCGGCAGCACTATTTGCCTTTATTCCAGCAGGAACTTCTTCGGCGTCATGGCGTAGATGTCAACGACTTCTTCACAAACAATACCTTTATCCCACACCTGCTTCCCACGCTTCGCCCAGATCTGGCGGTGCTGTTGCAGAAAGATTTGTTCAACACAGATATCGACCGCTTTGTGGTACCTATCTCCGGGCGAGTCGCGGATGAATGGCAGGCGCAGGTTACCAAGTTGCTTCAACTTCCAACACAGATTAGCTACTGGCGAGCGATCATTTGGGACGTGTTGGGCGATTCGATCTATCAGTGGGTGCAGAGCTTTGCTGAACTAGCCTCTGCTTTGTATGCTTTCTCCACTACTCGGGCGTTTGAGACATCACCCGTGATTGCGCATGGGGCGAAACTCTCCCCAGCCCTGACCGGATTCTTCCGCACTGCTCGCGTTGATGACGAAATGAGACATTTCTTGATTGGTGCAATAGATTATCTGAGTTCATTTACAGAAGGAGATATCGAAGTTCCTGTCAGCATCATCAGGGCAATGAACGATGTCGAACGAATCGCCCAAATCGAAGAGAGCGCCCTTCCTGCGGCCAAACAAGACGTGATTCGCTATTGTATGCTCCAGATAGCCCGCCTGGCAGGGGAGAATGGATAAAGGAGATTTTTTGCTAGTCAAAACTCCGATGATGCCAGTATTAGGTTTTATCCCAAACGTCGTAATTGTTGCCTTGCCATCCCCCATCCAACAATCAGCCCGAATAAAGCAAATCCTGACAGTTTAATCAGGGTGATACTCCAATCCACGGGCCACTCTTGAAAAAGGATCAGATCGCGCATGGGATCGATGGCGTAGGCGTTGGGGAAGATCCACGTAAACCAGACCGCTCTATCGATGTTGACCCGCACCAGGGATAACCCTCCAGCGATGAAGAAAGTCGTCAGCGCTGTTAGCATAACGGTGATCGCCCCAGCGAAATAACGGGCACGCAGCCCGAAGGCCGTGGTGATCGGCACCCAAAAGAGCACCACCAGCAGCGCTAAGACCCAAACTGCCCACAGATTGCTGCTCGGCCAAGCGCCTACCCACACATAAAGTACACCCATCAAAGCCGTTCCAGTTAGGGTGCTCACGATCAGGGCTAACAGAGTTTTAGGCAGCAATACCCAGGCCAGCGAGCGGGGCGCCAGGCCAAATTCTAAAGTAACCTTGTCGACCTGCTCTTTGTAGGTCAGCATGAAAATGTTCATCATGCCGCCGATCATGAAGGCCAGCAGAACTACGCCCACACCAATGATGGGGAACCACTCGATCATCTCTGTTAGAGGATAATCTTCAGCCAGAGCCAGGGGCGGCTCTGGATACCCAATTTTCTCGTAGAAACGCCATAAGATTTCTGCGCTGTAGATGCGATGGTTTTTGGCCCGGTCATCGTTGTAATTGCTGAAGTGCATCTCGATTGTGGGGTTCTGGCCGGCTTCCAGGCGCTTTGAGAAATCCGACGGGATCACCCAGACCGCGTCGATCTCGAAGCTTTGGTAGGCTTCCCAGGCGGCATCTTCACTCATATCGAAGACGTCGTAGTAGGGAATGCCAAAGGGGGATAAAACTTCATCGAAAGCCTCTCTTAGCATAGTTCCATATGCACCGCTGTCCTGGTTGATCAGCGCTGCCTTGAAGGTCAGCCGCCCCCCGAAAAGCAGTCCAAAAGCGATCAAAATGAACATCGTTGGAATGAAGCCCCCCGCGGCTGTGATGGGGTCCTGCCGCCAGGCTTTTACCTCGGTGATGAACAATATCCAAAAGCGTTTCATCCCTACCTCTGTTTCAGAATCCGTTGACGATATACCAGCGCCGTGATAGTGACCGTGACCAAACTCATTAAACTTAGGGCCAGAATTGCAAAACCGGGATTGCCCACCGAGGCACCAAAATACATCGGGAACAGTAATTCCACAGCGTATGTGTTGGGCATAAACCAGCTGGCCAAGGCATAACCCGCCCCAAAGCCTGCGGCCAGCCCAAAAGCGCTGCCCATCAGCCAACTGACGAAGGATGTCACCAGGCTAATCAAAAATGTGGGGATGGTTTTTTGAAGCAGCAGCCCAGCGATGATCCCCACCCCTCCGGTGATCACCCCCATGGGCAGGAGAATCAGGGCGACCTTCCAGAGGGTTGCTGGCCAATAGGCATTGACTACGCCCACAGCGATCAACAGCGCCCCAGCGCCCAGATACCCTGTGAGCACAAGACGGACGAAGCGTGCCCCTAAGATCAATACTGGCGATGTCGGTGAGAGCCGGTATTGCTGGATGGTACTCCCTTCGAACTCGCGCGCTGTCAAGATGCCCCCGACCACGGATGCTGCCATCGCCGTGGCCATGGGTAGTAAAGCCATGCCAAAATAGACCGTGTAGGGCACATCGCGCGGCAGCCAGGGGTGTTCCTCGATGGTCACCGCCCGCTCTCCCAGATCGTTGTTCCACAAGCGGATGGCTGCCGCAGTCAAGCGGTTGCGGAAGTTCTTGACGATATTGCTGTCGATCAGGCCATAGGTTTGCACAGCAGTGAGGACATCATCTCGTTCTTCGACGCTGACAACCTGGCGAGCACCCTGTATTTCATCTATATCCTTGATGAGGTGCACATCGACATACGGTTCCCCGATGGGAGAACCAACGGCTTCCATAGCGTATACCAGCTCCTGTCCCACCTGGCTGGTTGGCTGAGCCACATTCATGGTGAAGGTGGGATTCACCAGGATCACCGTCATCAGCAGGTACATGATCGTAGGTTGAATGATCGCTACGATATGCACAGCTATGGATGTGCGAGCAAATTTGAATTCGTTGGTTAAGAGCAGCAAGAAACGTTTCATGATACTTTTCCTGTTTCCCCCCCTTCCCATGAATTCAGGGGAAGGGGAGGGCCAGGGAGGGGTTGGGGGCTAATCTCTCAGGGCTCGCCCTGTGTGGTGCAAGAACACATCATCCAAAGTTGGCCGGGCGATACGCACAGATTCGATGCGATGCTCCGCTGACACCCGCTTGATCAATTCGCTAACGATAGCCTCAGCGTTGCTGACTTCCAGTCGCAGTTGGTCGTTCTCTATCTCGGCAATTTCGTGAACAGCAAGGCCGGAAAATTGGCTTTCCGGATCAGAAATCTTTGGTGTCGTGCGCAGGGATACGATATCACGACCCAACTTGAATTTCAGATTTTCTGGGGTATCAAGGGCAATCGCCTTGCCGTGGTCGATGATCACCAGGCGGTCGCATAAAGCATCGGCTTCAGCCATATCGTTGGTGGAAATGATGAAAGTTTTGCCCTGTTTTCGTTGGGTTTGAATGTGCTCCCAGAGCACATGCCGTCCTTGAACGTCAACCCCCAGGGTAGGCTCATCGAAGAGGATGATCTCAGGGTCATGGAGCAAGGCGCGGGCCAGAGCAAGGCGTCGCTTCATGCCCCCAGAATATGTCCGCACGGGATCTTTTCGTCGCTCCCACAGGTTCATCATCTCAAGGAATTTGTGGATATCCTCATCAACAAGGGAAAGATCGTCGCAATACAATGCAGCATGATGCCAGAGATTGTCCAGAGCCGTCAGGTCAGGGTAGACGTTGGTTTCCTGGGGGACCAGACCGATGATCTTACGCACATGGCGGGCCTGGTTTTGGGGGTCATACTCCATCACGCTGATTTCTCCGCCATGGCGTTTCAACAAACCGACGATCAGGTTGATGGTGGTTGTCTTCCCGGCGCCATTGGGGCCTAGCAACCCAAAGATTTCACCTTTGCCTACGGTAAAGGAGAGATCATCAACAGCCAGGAATTCCCCAAAGCGCCGGGTAGCAGATTGAACAGAAATCGCAGAGTCCATACGTACCTCTTATATTCCCAGCAGCTTATCGATTTCAATAAAAAGGAACATGGGTAAACCCCAATACAATAAAGCTGCCAGGATTGAAAAACCAACAATACGGGATGAGAGTAAATTCATTTGGCGTGAGTGTTGATATGCCAGAACAGCAATGGCGATGAATACTAACCCCGACAATAAACCTGGTGAATATTCCACGAATATCAGTGAAAAGATGATATGGCTGGTACCGTTCATAAAGCCCCAAATCACGATGCCCAAACCTGCGGGCAGGAATTTATCAGTGTTCCTGCGATAGATGAAGTACCCCACGCCCAGGAAGATGATGAAATACACGTTGTGCAACAGCCACTTTCCAAGGGTGTAATTTGGGATATACCAGCGCAACTCAGCCCAGGCAGCGAAGTCGAAGAAACCTTCATCCAGCATGTGCAGGGTGACATAAGCCAGAAGCATACCCAGCACGAGATGTTCAAGTTTCAAATCACTGAGGCGTCTTTGTATAGTAGCAATCATTTTTGATCTCCGAATCATTCTGCGTCTTGCAGAGTCCCTTTTACAAAGATCTCCACGGAATTTGAAATAATATCCTCGGTACTTTGCTCAAATGCCGCCGGACCACCGAGAAACTCACCAGCCACAGCATGTGAGAAGAACATCCCCAGAAAGGCCTGGGCCATCAATTCGGGATCAAGATCTCGAACTACTCCTCGTGAGATTTGACCTTTCAGGTAATCAGTGATGACGAGGCGTAATTGCTTGGGTATTTGAGCAACAACATCCCGAATTTCTGGCAATTCGTTGGCTTCACAAAGGATCAGCCGGAGGGCATCCTGCCGCTGGAGCAAAGAATTCAGAAAAACCTTTGCAAATAGTGTCAAATCTTTTTGATAATCGCCTGAGAGCTGGCCGGTAATCATCCCGGTCAAATTAGGCAGCGCAGAGCGATTTTGGATTAGCTCTGAGAGCAAGTTGCGCTTACTACCAAAATGCCGGAAGAGTGTCACCTCGTTGACGCCAGCAGCTTCGGCAATGGCTCGCGTTGTAGAGCGTGCATAACCCTTTTCGGCGATAAGTCCGGCAGCTGCCTGGAGAATGCGTTCGCGGGTGTTGTCTGGCAGAGGGGAGTTTTCTTCAGTCATAAGTTTCTTATCTTTGCAAGTAAGTGCTTACATGCATTATCGCGCAAATTTTCTCCCATGTCAAGCGGGTTCGAAGCATTTTGTATTGAGAATTCAGAGTTTGGTCAAAAAAACTCCCCAGGATTTGTCCCTGGGGAGTCGCGAATTAATGTTAATCTGTTGTTACTCAAAATTGAAACGCCAGGCAGCCAAACCGAAACACGCTGCGGCAAACCCAAGCAAGATAGCTGCGGGCAGCAAAACGGATTCTAACCCCATGCCGCGCATGACGATATTTTGGAAGCCATCCATGGCCCAGGCCACAGGCGTGAAATGGCCAATAGTTTGAAAAGTTGGGCTGGTGAATTCCAGCGGAACCCAGGCACCACCAAGACCGGAAAGGATGAACATAGGGATCAGGGAGAACATAATCACCTGCTCCTCTTTCTTCGCCAGGGTACCAATAAGCATGCCCATACTGGCGACGAAGAGAGCCGTTGTGAGGGTCACAAGAATGGTGGCCATGGGAGCATCAAAATATCCCACATCCAGGAATATCGCCGCGAAGCCGATCAAGATGGTGAACTGCAATAGGATCATCAGGAACATGGACAGGAAGTGTCCCAGTAGGATTTCAGTTCGGGAAATAGCCGTGGTAAGTAAGCGCTGCAGTGAACCAGATTTTCTTTCAACGACTAATATCCCCGCCGCGCCGATCAAACCAGCAATAGCAAACTGCACCATCATTCCAGGTGATGAGTGCGTGAAGGCATTGGGTTGTTCTTCGCTCTCTTCTTCGGCTCCAGTCTGGGTGCTGACCAAAGTAAAGGGTGGGTTGTCCCACGACGCAACCGCATTTTCAAGCGACTCTTTGAAGAACTTTTCCCGCTCTGTTTCACTTCCAAACGGTTTCAACTGATCTTGAATTGATGTGCTGAACTGGGCCGCATTAATCGAGTTGCTCAATCTGTTGACCGCGGCTTGAATTCCATTTTGCGCCGTGGCGCCCGCCTGAGTTTCCTCTTTCAAGATCGTGGTGAGCTTCAAGGTGCGGTCAGAGAGGAAACTTTCGCTGTACCCCACTGGGATGATGATCAAAGCCGCCAATTCATCCTCTGCGACCAATTTCTCTAGTTCTTGAGTGGAATTTTCTTCGACAGGGACAGGACGAATAGCATCGGATTTCCCTATCAGTTCAAACAGCACGGGGGTAAGTTGCCCCTGATCCTGGTCAACAAAGCCAACAGGCAAGCGGTGATCAATTTCTTCGTCTTCGGTATCGAATCCGCCAAAGGCAAACCCAAATACCACGGTGAACATTACCGGCATGATCAACAAGAACAGGAAAGTTTTCCAATCTCGGACAATTTGTAATAAATCTTTGAGTGCTAAATCTAGAATACGCATGAGTCTCTCCGAAGAGCGGGTAGCGGAGGGCAGGGGGCAGTTGTATTGCGCTCAATGCCCCACTCTCCACACTACCTATTTCAATTGAACCTCTCGTTAAACCGGTATACACCGATTCCGAATAAAACAACAGCCCAGATAACCAAAACGACAATATTCATCCAAACATCAGAGAGCCCGCCACCGGTCAGCGTGGTCTGTAAACCTTCTACAGCCCATCCCTGGGGTACAAAGCGGGAAATTGTGGTGATAAACTCCGGTCGATTGGGCATTCCTAAAGTGAAGATGGGCATCATCCCGGCCATTCCAAAGATTGTCACCACACCGCCGATCATCATGCCTGCCTGACGCGTGGACTTCATAAAGGAAATCAAGCAGACCCCAAAGGCCGCGGCAGCCAGGGTAATGGCGATGCTCAACAGTGCAACAGAAACTAGATCACCCCACTGGATTTTGATCACCAGGTACCCAAAGAGCAGCAATACAGAAATCTGGACAAATAGCGTGATTAGTACAGCAAGATATTTACCGCGCAAGATCACTGCCGTAGGTGTGGGAGTACTGAACATACGCGGAAGTGTACCTTCTTCATCTTCTTTTAGGATCATTTGGGTTCCACTGGCCCCAGTCATGAAAACGTAGAATATTGACATCCCCGACATTATCATAGCTACAATGCTGATCGATTGGCTGGCAGGTTTCTCATCAGTTTGTGGTGATCGGATATCGAGGTAAGGGTTGGCATTATCCGAACTCTGCTCCTGACCCTGGGGCTGGATCGTAGCGAGATATTGACCAACAATAGCTTGGATTTGTGCCTCGTCAACGGATTGCCCAGAGGTTTCGATCTGCTCTAAGGTGACAGCTAACGTGATCTTCGAAGCCGAGAAGTTATCCAACAGTTGGCTGATTATTCCTCTGACGATGGCAGGACCGATGCTCAGGGTTGGGTCTTGGTATACCTCGACGGCTACTATTCCCTCGGGAGCCATAAAGGAGTCGGTCAGGTTAACTGGGAGAAGGACTGCCACGCCAGCTTCCTGGCTGTCGACAGCGGTTTTCGCTTCTGCCACATACTCCATCATCGAAACATCCATGATGTCAGCTAAACCCTCGGATGTGAGTACCATGGTGAGTAGTTCACCTATCGAAGAAACCTCGTCAAACTCAGGGTTTTGAACAGCTGACCCCGGCATGCCCGCGAAGCTGCCTTCGTCCTGATTGACCAGGATCACCTTTGTAATCGGCAGCACAAACCCTTCCTCATCATCACCAGATCCGCCAAACATTAATGCAAACATCCCTGTCATCAAAATCGGCACAACGAACATGAACATGATCGCAAACAAGCTGCGAAACGACTGAAGCATATCTTTGAGCGCAATATCAATGGATTTCATGGATCACTCCTAATCGCGCAGCGCTCGTCCAGTCAAATGCAGGAAGACAGTTTCTAAGTTCGGTTCCTGAATTTCGACTGAAGTAATGCGCGCATCTACCTTTGCAGCGGTATCGAAGAGTTGCGGAAGAACAACGTTGGAGTCATCTACCAGCAAATGAATCTGACCGTTCTCGGCGGTGATATTCTCCACACCAGGGGTTTTCTGCCACACGTCCATGACAAGCGCGGATTTAGTATTGATGCTCAACTCGATGCGATCGTACTCTCCAACGATCTTGACTAACTCATCATGAGTGCCGCTGGCGATGATCTCGCCGTGGTCCATGATGGCAATATGGTCAGAGAGCTCCTGGGCTTCTTCCATGTAGTGTGTGGTGTACAACACTGTCATGCCCCGCTTGTTGAGATCCTTCACCGAGTCCAGGATTTTGCGCCGGCTCTGGGGGTCAATACCCACGGTAGGCTCGTCCATGATGACTACATCTGGTTCATGGAGAAGAGCTATACCAATATTAAGGCGTCGTTTCATGCCGCCGGAAAACTTCTCCACGCGGCCTTTCTGACGATCAGTCAAACCGATGGTCTCTAAGATTTCTGCAACCCTCTTTTTGAGCTGCGCACCCCGCAAACCATACATCTTTCCCCAGAACATCAAATTCTCTCTGGCTGAAAGATCATCATAGAGAGCGATTTCCTGGGGGACAACACCCAGCGCAGCTTTGGCTGCCAGGGGTTCTTGGGTGATGGAGTGACCAAGGATTGTGGCGTCCCCTTGGGTGGGTTTGAGCAACCCCGAGATCATAGAGATGGCAGTGGTCTTTCCTGCACCGTTAGGGCCTAACAAACTGAAAATCTCTCCAGATTGAATCTCGATATCCACACCTTTTACGGCATAAACTTCTCCGAAATCCTTGTGGAGATTATGGGTTTGGATGGCAATATTATTTTTCATTTTCGTGCCTCTAATTGACTATTTTTGATTATCTCGAATTC
The DNA here is from genome assembly GCA_964633115.1 of uncultured Desulfobacterales bacterium. Classification (GTDB taxonomy): domain Bacteria; phylum Desulfobacterota; class Desulfobacteria; order Desulfobacterales; family B30-G6; genus B30-G6. The sequence continues at coordinate 2,905 of CAZWEO010000074.1, read as the reverse complement.
GTTCGATAACTTCATCCCACTCCGAGGTGTTATGAAGAATCTCAAATTCGGTTGTTTGTAGGGTTGCGTCTACAGCTGACCAGCCGTGTTCCACAGCCAAACGTAAGTACTTGATGGCATTAGAACTATCACCAAGAGCTGCCCAGGCTTGCGCTGTGTCAAAATATGCCCACAATGGGACCTCTGCGCCTTGTGCAAATAACTGTTCATAAACTTCGATAGCCTTTTTATGCTCCCCTTGTGCCAGATATGAGTAAGCTAATTGAGCATAATGATCAGTCTCATTTTGCGCAAACAAATACATTGTGTAGTCCCTATCGTGCTCCAGCCCCAGTTTTTGGGCTGTTTTTTGAGATCCAATGTTATCAGCTGCGCATGTCCAGTGGATTTCGATGCCCATCTCAAGGCCCTGCTCCAGGGCTTTTGCTGCGACAACACTCCCCAGGCCGCGCTGCTGGAATTCAGGAAGCGTTTCAAATCCCAGATCGCCCGACCCCGCGCTAACAAAATCGACTGTGGCCCAGGCAACGATTTGATTCTCGAATTCTACAGCGAAACCATAATCCTGGAAGCGCTCGTCACCGATGGTTGCCCATTTTCCCAGAGTAGCCTTGACTTGGTCTGGGATTTGTAGCCCATCACGCTCGAGTAGACCAGAATCCATTGGCACGAGTGAATATTCATCTTGTAAATCGTTCGGATGGTTGTATTTCAATTCACGGCAAACATAATGCTGACGCAGCATGGGGACCGGTTGGCGAGGATTACCAACAATGCCTAAACCACCACCCCAATCTTCAGGAGTGCAGGTGAAGAAGATAAACCCAACATCTTCGCCGGCTGCTTTTTCCAGGAAGATGATTTCATTCAATGCGGAGTTGAACTCACCATTGTCCGATTTTCCAGCCAGGAAACACCACGCCGCGCCCCCACCACTTAAGAAAGTCATCAGCATAGCAGATTGTGGGTTCCTAGCATTATCAACCCAAACTCTCCCTGGCCATATTCCTTCGAGCACTGCAGTGCACATCGGTTGAAAATCTTCCAATTTTTCACACAGCGCTCGGACGTTTCCAAAATCGTTCTTGTCAATCGAAGTTATCATCATTCACCTTACTTTGTCACATCGTTAATTTCGTTGTTATTCATGCTTTCTTATTACTATACGAGTCACAAAAAGGTTTGTTTTACGCCCAAAGTTTATCTTTTCCAATAAAAGTCCGCTATTGGACATTCGTTTTTTTATCCCCTGTCTCTTCGTACACTGTCCGTCCGTACAATAGCTAAGTCGGTGGATTGGTGTACAATTCCAATACCATGAAAGAGACCCGTTGGATCGACAAATTCCGAGCTAATCTGATAGCTAAACCACCCGAAGACTACGACCAGGCCATACGCGAGGTTAAACCATTCTATTGGTTCCTTATTGCCGGGTTGGTGATACAGTATGGCTTCACAGTTTATTTCTTCGCTGCCTCGTGGGAATTCTCTCGGATCATTTGGTTTACTGGGTTGATGATCCTGCATGGTATATTGCACTGGCTCTCCCCTCACCTGACATACAAGACAATGCTTGCCCCCTTTTATGTGATCGTTCAGAGTGGTATGGCCCTCACGTTGGTGCTGGTTTCAGACAGTTATTCCCTTTCATACGGTCTTTTTGCGCCATTGTTAGGTGAAATATTGGGCATGTTCCGATTTTCAAGGAAATCCTTCCTATACAGTGTGTTCATTCTGGTCGTATCATTTCTCAGCTACCTGATTGCCAGGGATATGGCCGTACCATGGGAATGGATTGTAACTGCTATCCCGATCGCGATTTTTGTCTGGTTGTATGTTTCATCCTATACCAAGCAGGTATTGGCACGCGAAGAAGCGCATGAACTGCTGACCGAACTGGAGGGTGCTCATCAACAATTATCGGAATACGCTGCCCAAGTAGAAAACCTGACCCTCGCCACCGAACGTCAACGCATGGCCCGTGAATTACATGATACTCTTGCACAGGGTCTGGCCGGTTTGATCTTACAGCTCGAAGCGGCTGATTCGCACATTTCGTCAGATCATCACGAAAAAGCACAGGGAATCATCCAGCAGGCTATGGGACGCGCCCGCACCACCCTAGCAGATGCGCGTCGGGCCATTGGTGATTTGCGAGATACGCAGTCTCCCACAGATCTTGCAGATGATATTCGCCAGGAAGCAGAGAGGTTCAGCCATGATACGGGCATTCCGTGCGGCTTAGATCTGTGTGTGCCGGAAACTCTACCCTATGAAGTGGCAGAAAACACCCTTCGAGCGGTGTCCGAGGGATTGATCAATGTCGCTCGTCATGCCGGTGCCACCCAGGCATCTGTGGGCATGAAATGTGGTGATCAGTATTTAGAAGTCTCAATTCATGATAATGGGATTGGCTTTGATCCTGATGAATGTGTAGGCAAGTCTGGGCACTACGGTTTGTTGGGGATGCGCGAGCGGGCCCGGATTTTGGGAGGATCGCTGGTCATTGAGAGTGATTCGTCCCGCGGATCCATTCTCAGGTTAGAATTGCCACTGAACAACGAATATGACTGAGACAATTCGAGTTCTTATCTGTGATGACCACTTAATTGTGCGCGAGGGTTTGCGGTTGATCCTGGAAACCGAAGCGGGATTCGAGCTGTTGGGCGAAGCCTCTGATGGTGCTCAAGCGATCGAACTGGCAGCAGAACTCAATCCAGACGTGATCCTGATGGATTTACGCATGCCAGGTATGGATGGCCTGACAGCCATCGAGCATTTGCGTGCAGAACAACCCCATATCGCTATTGTTATATTAACCACCTTCAAAGAAGATGATCTCATGCGTAAAGGGTTATTAGAATGAAGTGGTGGGGCGTGGCAGATGATGTGCTACCCTTTGTTT
>CAZWEO010000073.1:0-25409 GCA_964633115.1 uncultured Desulfobacterales bacterium | reverse complement strand
CCCGGAGAAAAGGAGAGCCTTTATTATTTTGAGAGGCCTCAGGTTGCGCAATGTGTCTGCAGCTAGTGTGGCAGCAGCAATCTATTAACATCCCTTTTAAGGGATACCAACCACAAGGAGGCCGTAATGAAAACGAATCACACCCATGCAACATCGCAACCAGGGGCCGACCGACTCTGGTTCTGGCCCATCATCCTGGCGGCCGTAGTCCTGATGATCCTCGGGGCGGCGGTACCGTTTGCTTTTGCCGAAGAGGATGAAGAGGAGACCCCCTTTGACGAGGCAGCTATCTATTTTGAGCTCAATAATACCGATGGTGATCTGGGTATTCATGCCCTGATCGATGGTGAGCCCTGGAAACGGCTGGAGATCGAAGATCCCAAGGAACGCAGAATGCTGGGCGTTAACGTCAGAGGACGCCTGCGCAGGCAGGGACTTACCGAACTATTTTTCGAGAGTGCCGAACCTACCTTTGATGAACTGTCAGCGGAAAAATTCTTCAGACGTTTTCCGGAAGGCATCTATGAAATCGAGGGCATTACGCTTGAAGGGGACGAATTGGAGAGTGAGGTCGAGGTATCACAGGTGATGCCGGCGCCTGCCCAGGTATATGTTAATGGCGAACCCGCGGCATTGAGTTGCGATGAAGAGGACTTACCTGAAGTGGAGGCGGGCGAGACCGTAACACTGACCTGGGATGCCGTAACCGAACACCACCCGGATCTGGGCAAATCAGGAGACATAGATGTCATGAATTATGAAGTAGTCGTCGAAATTGATGACACACCCTGGAAAACCAGCACTATTCTGGATTCCGAGGCGGACTCATTCCAGGTGCCGGCTGAAATCTTGGCGTTGGCCGTATGGGATGGTGATGAAGCAGAAGTCAAATTCGAAATTCTGGTACGGGCTAGCAATTATAATCAGACAGCTATGGAAAGTTGCTTTGTCATCGTTGAAGAGTAAGCATTTGGAGATAAGGACGGCATAGGAGAGGCCCTCCCAGCAACCCCGGTCCATGGACTCTATAGGGCAGAAGGGAGGGCCTTCAAACTATAATACGCTAGGTGATTACAAATTTGAATTCCCCGCAGCGACTCATCGAAAATCGCGCTGTAGGGATATGATTTTTAGTTCGCCAAATGAACGACGGGTAAACCTTTCGCGTGTTAGCGACGTAGTCGCTTTTCATAAAAGCGTGGAACACGATTTTATTAGGAGGAAGCAGTCATGAAACATTATATACATATTATATTGGCGGGTTTAATGGTCCTCTCTTTATTAAGTTTGTACGGTTGCCCTCCGGAGAGCGGTGGAGGTGGCGGGGGCTCGTGTCCTGAGTCCACACTCGATCTTGCCGTTTGCGATCCGTCCATAGTGGCATTCTCAACCGTTATTGACAATGATTTCCTGCCCCTGCCAGTGGGTACGGCAATGGTGTTAGAAGGCATGGACGACGGCGAAGTCATCCGGGTTGAAATCACAGTGCCAGGCGATACGGCTTTGGTCGCCGGGGTTCAAACCCTGGTAATGATCGAAACAGAATATGAAGATGGTGAACTCGTTGAAATATCGAGAAATTTTGTTGCGCAGGCCGCAGACGGGACTGTGTGCTATTTTGGCGAAGATGTGGACGATTACGAAGACGGCAATATTGTTGCCCATGAGGGTGCCTGGCGTGCCGGAGAGAACGGTTACCAGGCTGGGATTTTGATGCCAGCGGATCCACAGGTGGGGGATGCCTATTATCAGGAATACGCTCCCGATGTGGCCGAAGATATGGGCGAAATCATTGCCTTTGGTGAAGCCATCGATGTGCCGGCCGGAGACTTTGACGACACCATGACAGTTGAAGATTGCAACCCTTTGGAAGATGCCGAGACCGATGAAAAAGTCTATGTCCGAGGCATCGGTCTGGCCATTGATGAGGAAGCTGAGTTGATTTCGTATTAGTTACGGCGTTCACAAGATACAGCGTGGATCGGAAAAGAAGGTGCTGTGGATGGCGGTCACGGCCTTGGGCAGATCAGCCATTTTAACCAGAAAATATAGGGCTGCCGGGGATGGACCAAATGAGATCATCTCCACATTGACATTGCAGTCAGCAACGGCGGTAAAGCAGCGGGCGGCAATGCCTTTCTTTTTGAGGAGCCCCTGACCGACAATGCCGATCAGGGCCACATGTTCCAGTTTTTCAAGCCGACGATAGGGCCGCGGTTTCAGCTCATGCAAAGCCAGACGGGCTTTTTCAAGGTCAGATTGGGCGAAAAGCAGGCTGATACAGGTTTGAGATGTCACCACCGACTTGATATTGATGCCGGAATCGGTAATTTGGCCGGCGACATCGGCCAGGATGCCCGGACGAGCGCCGACTCCCGAAGCATGCACTTTCAGAATGCCGATATCGGTATCATGGGCGACACTCTTGATAATGTTTCGGGATCTAGGGCTTTTGCTGCTGATCAGGCTACCGGGATTGTCCGGTGCCAGGGTATTTTTGATCACAATCGGTATTTTCTTTATGCGAAGCGGTTCGACGGTACGGGGATGCAGTATCTTGGCACCGAAATAGGAAAGTTCAGCAGCTTCGGCGTAGGACAGCTTGGGTATCAGTTCGGCTTCGGGAACCATGCGCGGATCGGCGCTCATAAAACCATCCACATCTTTCCAAATTTCGAGCACTTCTGCCTTTAGCGCAGCGCTGACAACGGCGGCGGCATAATCGCTACCGCCACGTCCGAAGGTGGTAATCTCGCCCTGTTGACTGATGCCGTAAAAGCCGGGGATTACGGCGATACCCTTCTTTTTGAGTGCTGGTACAATATGTTGATTCAGGTTTTTGGCGGACAAGCGCATATTGGCGGTGGCATCGCCATATTTCCCATCGGTTATCAGACCCATTTGATGGGGCATCAGGGTTTGGGCGTTCAATTGTTTAGCACAAAGCATCGCCGTAACCAGCTGAGCACTGAAGCGTTCGCCAAAACTGGAAATGATATCACGCATGCGCACCGTAATTTCACGCGTGAAGTTGAGTCCATACAATAGCCGTTCGAGTTCTTTCATGCTGGCGGTCAATTCATTACTGAGGTTGTCAAAGCAAGTACCAGCCGGTAATAACTCAGCGGCGATTTCAAGATGCGCATTCTTCAGAGTTTCCATAATTTTGGGAATGGCTGCCTCGGTTGCCAAGGCTTGTTTCATGCCGGTAAGCAATTGATCCGTAATCCCATTTAAGGCCGAAACCACCAGACAATCCCCCTGGCAGCGTTTAGCCACCAAGGTGATAATGCGCTGAATGTTTTGAATGCCGTTGAGGCATCCGCCACCGATTTTTATTACTTTCATGTTCAAATATCCTTGAGCAGTTGGTTTTCGGGATGCTGGTTGATGGCGTTTTGAAATTGTTGCATGGCATGCACAATCGTCCCGGAGGTTTGGTTTTCGGGAAGATCCAGTTCATTAACACCAATTTTGTCTAAAGCATCGGCTACGTATCCGATGGTCAAGAGATTGATGTCAAGCGCCGGCTGATAGGCCGGTTCTTCCGGGATTTCGGAGTCAGTTTCAGAAACTATTTGGGTTGCCATCAGATCCATCAGGGTCGATTGGATCAGGCGGAAGGGGATTTCGAGGGCCGTCGATATTTGTCGGGCGGTATTCGGTTTTTCGGCCCGGGCAAAAATGGTTACCAACAGATGGGTGACCCGAAGTGCCAACTGCTTTTTTAAAGCCGGGCTGATTTGACGGGCGACCTGGTCGAATTCATATGATTCCTTGTTTTGGTAAGCGCAAGCAATTTGGGCACCCATTAAAACGATCAACCAGCTGGCCTGCAGCCAAACCAGAAAAAGCGGCAGGGCTGCAAAGCTGCCATAAATGGCATTGTAATTGGCCAGTAGAAATTGAAAGTTGAGGTATACTAGTTGCAAAAGCTGGTAAATGGTTCCGGCCACTATACCTGCCACCACAGCGGCGCTAATTTTTACCTTGGTATTGGGCATCATCAAGTAAGTGAGGGTAAATAGCAACCAGATCAATACATAAGGAATCAACTTGAAACCCACATATATCAGGGGGCTGAAAAAACCGAGTAAAGCGATTTTATCGACGATAAGTGTAATCTGGGTTTTGATAAAAACGGTGGCACTACTGGACAAGATGATCAACAGCGGGCAAATTAGCATAATGGTTAAGTAGTCACTGAACTTGCGCCACAGGGATCGAGATTTGGGAACATTCCAAATAACGTTGAATGCGCGTTCGATATGGCCCAGAACCTTAATTACGGCCCAATATAGAACCACCACACCGATACCGGCCATCACGCCGCCGCGCGTTTTGGCCAGCATGTTTTTGGCAAAGTCTATTGCTTTAAGCAACACTTCCTGTTGACCGCTGAAGCGTGCGAGAAGCTCGGTCTGCAGGCGTGCGTCCAAGCCAAATCCTTTGGCAACGGCAAAAGCCATGGCCAGAACCGGCACGATGGCCAACAGCGAGTAAAACGTCAGTGCCGAGGCTCTCAGCTGAATCCTATTTTTGTTAAAACCACGGGTGGCAAGCATAATAATCCGTAGCAGTCGCAGAAAGAAGGAGCGACTCCAGGATATTTTTTTTGATTCGATATGCCAGATATCGGTGGTTATAAATTGAGCAATTTTAGACCAAAAATTCATCAAATTTCATTTCCCCAAATTTGAAACGCTCATGTCAGGTTAGGTTTTATTACGCCAACTATCAGCAACAAGTCAATGCCGCCGTGATTGATGGCAATCCTTTGTATTTTTTTTAGAAAATGGCGACTTACTGTATGATCTTTTACCAGTAGGGCAACTTGCCAATCGCGGTAATCCGATAACAGTCTTTGACGTATCTTTTCATAGAATTGTTTGGGCTTGTTTTTAGCTTGCAGGCGTATTCCATAAGGTGGATTTAAAACCAAAATGCCAGGTTTATCTGTGATCTGTTTGGGATCGAGCTGAAAGAAATCCCGACGGGCCACGTGTATAACTTCGGACAAATCAAATTGATTGGCTATTTTTTTCAGAGCTGCAACGCGCTTTTTATCCAGATCTGATGCAAAAACTTTCTCGTTTTGTTCTGGACGCGTTTTACGAAGCGCGGTCTGTTTAAGATATTGCCAGTGGGCTTCACGAAAGGCCGGCCAGTTCATAAAGGCAAACTGCCGATACGCACCCGCTGGCAAGTTGCGGGCAATCATCGCGGCTTCCAGACTAAAGCTACCGGATCCACACATGGGATCCAATAGCGTTTGCGATCCATCATATCCGGCCAATTTCAGGATGGCCGCAGCCAGGGTCTCACGAATGGGCGCCGGTCCAACATCTTGTTTTAATCCTCTTTTAAAAAGGAGCGGGCCACTGCTGTCCAAGGAAATGACAACCCGATCCTTGACGATGCGGACATGTATGCGTTGATTGCGACTTGCCTTGGCGGGCTTAGCAGTTGATATCTGTGGCATCCGACTGTGGATACAGGCCTCCAGATTTTCAGAAATGGCGCCGGTATGAACCAGCCGGGACTGAACGCATTTGACCCTAAATTTGCGTTCAACAGTGGGGGACAGATAAAGCTCCCAGGGTACTTGTTTGGCCCTGGTTTCCAACTGTCGAAAATTGGTTGCCTTAAAATCAGTTAGGCGCATCAGGATGCGGTTGGGGATCCGTAAATGGAGGTTGGCGACATAACAGCTGGTCAGACGGCCTTTAAATTCTACGCCGCCAGGCAAAACATTAATTTGGGCTATATCGACCGGTAAGGAGGAGATTTCACCAGCGCAGATGGATTCAAGCCCGGGTGGCGTGACGGCGAAAAAGGTATGCATCCGGCCGGTGACCTGTCGTTTGATGCGTTTTGGGGTGGGTTGGTAGTCAGGCATCTAATTTCCTACCTGAATCTGCATGATATTTGATGAGAACATTAAGACACTGATTCAATGCGAAATTCCGGGAACTTTCAATTTTATCTGACAGTCCAATGAGTTAACAAGTTTTTTATCTTTTTTTCTCATAAAATTTCACCCTTCGGGCAACCCGGGAGCTTCCATATGCTGTGTTGCTGAGGATTCGAAGTAAATTACTACGTCTTCACCCTCAGGCGCCTTGCATATGAAAGCTTCCGGGCCGCGCAGTATTCAGGCCCCGGGATAAAGCGCTTGATATTGGAGCCCAAGCATAATAATACCCCGACTGAGCGTTTGAATTCGAATTCCACAAATCGTTTACGATTCTATCTATAATAAACCATGGTTGACGTATTTTTTCAAGATTGCCACTACGATGATCCTGACCTGAAACAGGCTGTCTTTGATATGATGGACGCCATGGGGGGGCAATCAATTGGGGCTGGTTCCGCGGTTATCATCAAACCCAACCTGCTCATGGCAGCTGACGCCGAACTGGCTGTTACCACCCATCCCTTGATTGTCCGCCATGTGGCTGAATATGTGATTGACAGAGGTTGCCGCCCGGTTATTTCGGACAGTCCGCCCACAGGGGTATTTGAAAAAATCCTTTCGCAGGGTGGCTATATCCAAGCCCTGGCAGGCCTGGACGTTGTATTTAGACCCTTCAGGGAATCGATCAAAAAGGATATCGGTGAGCCGTTTGGCAGCATCGAAATCGCCAAGGAAGTGCTGGAAGCCGATTATGTGATCAACCTGGCCAAATTGAAAACCCACGCGCGTATGCTATTAAGTTTGGGCATTCAAAATATGTTTGGTTGTGTGGTCGGTCTGCGCAAATCCGAATGGCATTCAAAAGCCGGCTCAGATAGAAATTTGCTTGCACGGTTGTCTATACAAATCAATGCAGCAATAAGGCCTGTAATGACCATTATTGACGGCATTCTGGCTCTGGAAGGTATCGGGCCGGGTTTAAGCGGCACACCCAGAGAAATGAACCTACTTATAGGCAGTAAAGATGCGCTTGCTGTAGATATGGCTGTCTGCAAGGTGGTTGGTTTGGATTTGCAGGCCATGCAGACCTATGAGGCTGCCCATCAGTTAAAATGGCTTCCAGAAGATATTCATATTCATGGCCAATTTCATATTTTAGACGATTTCGAATTTCCACATATCGGGACCATGAAAACAGGCTCCGAGTTTCTCAATGTATTTATGCGCAAGCATATTCTCCAGAAACCGGTGTGTGACAATCAGAAGTGTAAGCTTTGTGGTGATTGCTGGCGCTATTGTCCGACTAAAGCCATCGATCATCATATTAAAGGTATTCGTTACAATTACGATGCCTGTATTCGCTGTTATTGTTGTCTGGAAATATGTCCCTACGGCGCCATAACCATAAAAGAACCGCTGAGTGGCAAGATTTTAGAGCGGGTGGGAGCGTTCTAGTTAATACCAGCAATTAGACAGTGACTTTAGTGCGGATAGGATGAAAGTTCACTTCACATCACCCTGTACGAAAGCCGAAAGTTGAGTTAGAAGTTGAATGTGGACGGTTCCGTAAAAGGTTCAAATTCAAGGCGTGCAAATTTCGTAATTATGAGGCGTACTTATTGTACGTTGAATGGTTGCGAAATGAAGCACAACGACGAAGTTGGGCTTTTTACGGGACCGTCCAATTTGACTTTCAACTTGGATTTAAGTAAGGTCAAATCTTACCCGCGAAAAATAAATGGGAGGTAATATATGGCAGGTATTAACAAAGTAATCCTGATTGGCCGTCTGGGACGGGATCCAGAGGTTCGGTATACACCCGACGGAACAGCCATCGCGAATTTCAGTATCGCAACTTCAGAAGAATGGAAAGACAAGGGCACTGGTGAAAAAAAAGAGCGGACCGAATGGCACCGAATTGTAGCCTTTCGACGCTTGGGAGAAATCTGCGGCGAATACCTATCCAAAGGGAGGCAGGTTTATATTGAGGGCCGCTTGCAAACCCGTGACTGGCAGGACAAGGACGGTGTTAAACGCTATACAACCGAAATTGTTGCTTCACAAATGCAGATGCTCGGTTCCAGGGAATCTTATGACAAGGGAGGAGCTGGAGGCTTTCAGAAGGACGAAACTCCGCCGGGTTCCGAGTTTCCAAACTCACAAGATGACGACATTCCATTTTAGTTAACAGGAGGTACCCATGAAAAATCTTCGAAAGCGATTAAAACCGATTAGTATCATGGTTACGGTATTCATGCTGATGTTGTCGCTGCCGTATCAATCTGCCTTGGCCGCTTTAATCGGGACGGAAGACCTGGTTTCTTCGCAGAAAGCCACCGAGGCACGGGCATACATAACCAGTGTCTTGGCACGCGAAGATATTCAGCAGCTGCTCATGGCACGCGGCATCGATCCCATTGAGGCTCAAGCCAGGGTAGGTGTTTTGACTGATCAAGAAGCCATTCGGATGGCCGACACCATGGAAAATTTGCCGGCCGGTGGTACCATCGCCTATATTTTCGGACTGGCCGTGTTGGTTTTTCTGGTTCTGCTGATAACGGATTTGCTCGGATATACCAATATTTTCCCTTTTGTTAAAAAGACCGTCAACGAGTAATACACGACTATTACCAGGCACAAGTCTAGTGCTGTGCCTGGTAATGGCTCTTTTTTTCTGGGGCTGTGCAGGCAGCTTGTCACGGCAATGGGTAAGGCCATCTACAGATACACCTGAACAACATGTCATCCCCACGGTTCCCTTTTTCCCCCAAACTGACTTTCAATGTGGCCCAGCGTCCTTGGCCATGACATTGGTCTGGAGTGGTGTGTCCACGAATCCAGATCAACTGACATCGATTGTTTATACCCCTTCAATTAAAGGTAGCTTGCAAGCGGCCATGATTGCTGCTACCCGCAGGCAGGCTAGATTGGCCTATGAGATTACAAGTCCCCAGGAACTATTACAGGAGGTGGCCGCAGGGCATCCGGTTATCGTACTGCAAAACCTGGGTCTTTCATGGGTGCCATTATGGCACTATGCCGTTGTTATCGGTTATGACCTAAATAATAAAAGCGTCGTGTTGCATTCGGGGGAAGACAGTCAGAAAACGGTCAGTCTGAGAATTTTTAGGAACACATGGTCCCGGAGCGGTTATTGGGGACTATTAACCCTGCCACCGGGCCAATTGCCGGCAACGGCCACCGAGAAGCCATATCTACAGGCTATATTGGGGCTTGAAAAGGCAGAACAATGGCCCCAGGCCGTCCTCGGCTATCAGGCCGCCACCCAAAAGTGGCCGGGAAGTTTCGCCGCCCACATGGGCGTGGGCAATGCCCACTATGCCATGCGGGATCTGCAAGCTGCGGAACAGGCTTTTAATTCGGCTGTAGCCCGCTTTCCCAATGAGGGTGCGGCTTACAACAATTTGGCCCAGGTTCTATATGAACAAGGTAAAATCAAGGCGGCCTTGATTGCTGCTGAACAGGCCGTACGCCTCGGCGGCCCCCTGTCCAATTTATTTCAAGAAACTCTGCGTGAAATAGAGCGTTTGTCCGAATAATGATACGCAAATGGTGGTACTTTATATTTAACCTCCCCACTGCTTGCACCCCCAGTAGACCCCTTAAAGGAGCTGAATCAAAAAGTTCAAACCCGGAGGCATTCTCTGAGTTTGATGTAATCTTTACCGACAGCGCTATCAGCAAAATTGATACTTCAATTGCGGCTTTAAAAACCAAAGATTATATTGCACAATTAGCTAAAAAAAGATCGACATAATAAGCTAATGTGGAAACAAATGCGAGAGCCAATCCTCAGACAATTTCCAGATGCCATTAGTCAGTCTCCTAACATTGATGCCTACCTAAAAAAACTGATGATATTTACGTCACGGATGCTTATCACTCGTTGTCAATAGAAGGCTACCGGGTCAGCCGCGAACTAATAGAGCGAGTCCGCAGTGGTGAGAGGGATCCAGATGAAAATGAGAATGATCGTGAACTTAGTAATACCTTAGCTGCGCGCGGGTATTGGCAGGCTTATCAGATTGTTCAAGAAAGTGTGCGCAAAGTGCTTCAGGGTGAAAATCCTGGAGCAGTCTGCGATAATGATCACCTCGACTGGTACCGCGAAATGTTTGGACCGGGTGTAACTGCTGGCCTCTTGCAAGCAGTTGATCTCGCCGGCTACCGCAACGATCAGGTCTACATCCGCCAATCAATGCATGTACCCCCTCGTTATGAAGCTGTGAGAGACTGCATGCCAGCATTATTTGATTTGCTGACAGAAGAATTAGAACCATCGGTACGTGTAGTTTTAGGACACTTCATGTTCGTATATATTCATCCATACATGGATGGTAACGGCCGTATCGGAAGATTTCTTATGAACGTTATGCTAGCTGCTGGTGGATACCCTTGGACTGTTATTCCACTTGATAAACGAGCTGACTATATGAATACACTCGAAAGCGCTAGTGTGAAACAGGAGATAGAACCATTTGCAGTTTTTCTAAGAGACCTCGTATCTGATAGCTTGTAATGTGGTTCAATTGATAAATACACAAATTTTTAAGCAATTTGTGGAAATTCCCCTCTGCAATGTCAGACTTATCGCATTTTTTTGCAGTGGATGATATCTTGAGCTTCTGGCCAGATGTCTCAGGACTAGTCAGGGCTAATCAGTCCCTTCTTTGGAAGATCCAATCCCGGCGATGGCCGTAATGCGGTTGATGATTAGGGCAGCTCTATCCTGACTGGCGGCATCAGGTAACAAATGACCTGGCAAAGCATCTAGAAAATCTCTTTCTTGTAATAATATGGAACACCTTTCAACCAGGTAATTTTTTAATTCCCTGCCAACTTGTTGTACTTCGGAGACAATTTCCGGCCGCCCATCCAACAAGGTTACGATATCCTCCATATCACGGCTCATCAAGTAATCATCTTCTCCACGGGAGATAAAGGCCTCAAGTTTCGTTGCCATAAAATAGGGGGCTGACAAAAGTCGAATTCGTTTTCCAGATGGGAGAGTAGTCCATTCAGAAGAGTCGTAAGCAATAGTGAACCAACGATTCCCAAAGCCCAGAACCGTAGGATCAGTTGGCATGATATCCACCAACAAAAACCATCTCTTTGGTCAGTGTTTTCAATTTCTCAGCGACAACCTCTATCATTTGAATATTAGGGTTTAATACCATCGTAATCTCTAAATCGTCTTGATATCTCTTTTATTGCAATTTCACGCTCTCGTGTTCGCCCACCGCGTATGGCATCTGCTAAAACTAGAAGCTCATAAAGTTGGTGGTCCTGCCTGGCTGCCTTAGGTACTGATTTATACAAGGGTGAGAAGGATTGCCCCCTTACCTCTCCGCCAGGGTCAGGCCATACCGGGGGAGGATCATTAGATGGCACAAGCATCTGGGATAATGGAGGCCCGGCATGAAGTGTTGGCATGCCACGCGTAATTTCGCCTCGATCGGGAACATAAACATAGCGCATACCGTGGATAACAAACTCCTCCAGACTACGGATGGCAGGCGTCACACGATTAATAATTTTGACGGCCAAATTGGCTGCTTTAGCCCGACGGATACCGGCATGAACCTCGGAGGGACTCATGAACAGATCAACCGATAAACTCGAAAACGACCAACTTTCTTTTCCGATAACCACTAATTTGAGAAGAACAACCACATCTTGGGGTTTCAATATCATAATTAGCTCCATTTTTTATTCGAGATTCGCGAATAGCGAATAGCGAATAGCGAATATAATATGTTGGAAGAGTGAATGGTTGTCAAGATTAAAATACAAACAAAAGTCAGACTTATCATAGGTCTTTCGCCGGTTGATATCCTGCGGGCCCTCAAAACTATCTCAATGTGAACTGCTGAAAAATCTATCTCATATAAAGGTCTCTTGTTTTCAGCCGCGATAAGTCTTTGACAACTCTGTCAACCCTGTACCGCAGAAAAGACCTCTCAGCTTCCAAGCTTCCGAGCATATCAAACGCGTGTGTTGGGGTGTACCATATATAAGGTTGATCAAATCATGCATGGAGTTCAAGTCGGGAATGTCGGCATGTGGAATCAGATTAAGACCTGGTCTGAACAAAAGTTTTTCAGCTCTTTTATTGAAAAACTGCTATCTGAAAAATTTTATATCTGCATTTCATCCGATCACGGCAATATCGAAGCAAAAGGCATCGGAGCCACTAAAGATGGCGTTCTTTGTGATACTAAGGGAGAGCGTTGCAGGATTTACTCTGATATAAAACTTCGAAATGAACAACATAAGCAACTTCAGGATACGCTTTGCTGGGATCATCAGGGTCTTCCTAAAGACTATTACTGTCTGATTTCACCACAGGGTAATTCCTTTGGGCAGAAAGATAAAACGGTTGTCTGTCATGGTGGAATTACCCTTGACGAAGTCATAGTTCCTTTTATTGAAATTAGTCATCAGCGAGCAAGCTACGGATATGATAGATAAAAAGAAAGATATTGGTTTCAACCGAAAAGTCAGAGCTGATTGGCTGAAAGAGGCTTTACAATTAACTGCATCTGAAATTCCAAGGGATGAGATCGAGTCAATTTTAAAAAATAAAATTGCCGAAGTAAATCCCGGCAAAGAGACCATTCGCAAAGTATTTATTTATCTTAATCGTGTATGGATTGATCCGCAGGACTTTTGTAGAGATTTGCGGGATAATGGGCTTGAAATATTTATAGCAAGGCCGGATTCTGATACGATTTTCCTTTTAAACTGGGGAATGTGTATTGCATCTTATCCTTTCATTGGGCACGTTGCAGAAGCAACAGGAAGGCTTCTGCGCCTGCAAAGTGCGGTTCAGGCGGTTCAAGTTAATCAACGCATCAGGGAAAAATTTGGCGATAGGCATTTTGTCCATAGATCAGTACGCTATAATCTGAGCACATTTTTTGACTTGGGTGCCTTAAATCAAGGAACTAAAAAAGGGGTTTATGTTAAGGGGAATGTGTATCGGCCAAAAAGTGATTTCGAGACTTCATGGTTGATTGAGGCTGTCTTACATATGCAAGCCAATTACAATTTACCATTTACACAGCTACCCCAACATGGGGCACTTTTTCCCTTCAATATAACTGATTTGTCAGCAAATTCTTTAAAAAAAAATACAAGAATCGAAATTTTTCGACACGGTATGAATGAAGAATTGGTTGGTATTAGGTGATTAAGAGGGATCTTCTCAAGCTTTTCATGTTTCTATAAAATTGAAGCCAAGCCAGCCGGATTTTTGATACCATGTCCGCTTGAGATATCCTGTAAAGATCACAATGATACACAAACCTTTGAAGAGAGAATATACACAGTAGAGCTTTAAAAATTCTTAATCGAAGAAACTGGCATGGATTGTTACCAATTCGAATTTTAAAAGGTTGTGTTTTTCAAATCAGGGCGTTCAAAAATATCAGCATAGAAATGGGGACAGGTTCATAGTGTCCTTTAGGTATAATAATCAAACGCCGGACAGTTTGTCGAACCAGGTCTCGGCCAGACTGGACGCATTATCATAAATTGACTCCATTTCATTAATAAAGTTCTTATCGGAGCGCCACAAAGAGAGAGGTCCCAGCCGTTTCGGCAGTGCGGCATGCAGTTTGGGGGCGTGCGGCATAGTCATTGGTGAATGCGCAATGGATTGTCCCCAGAACTCGTCATGTTTTAGAGGGAGAGGCTCCGGTTCCAAATTGGGCGGCACTTCCCCTGATTCTTTTGTCGCGCCCCCTGCTTGTAAGGCTGCCAGCAGGTCTTCCCGTTCCATCCCTCGCAATTTAAAAAGTAGAAACGGATCATTATCGAAAGACTCAGCCATTAAATAAAAAACTGCGGCAATATGTTTACAGGGATTGGACCAGTCGGGGCAGGAGCAATCGGTTCCCATGTCTTTTTGCCTATTAGGAAATAAGGGCAGCCTTGCTTCTTCGAATACTGACTCAATCTCTTCGGGCATTTCATTGCCTAACAGTCTGGCCGCGAAAATGGGTTGTTCGATTAAAAGTTTAACCACTTGTTTCCATTGCTTTTTGGAATAAGTGTTAAATTGAATAGTGACCTTATAAGGCTTGGCCCGCGAGCCTTGGACATCGGCCAGAACTATTCCCTTTTCTATATTCAAACTGGCCACTTGTCCCTTGCGAGCATAGGACCGGCCACGGGAAAGCCGGGCGCCGATATGGAAACTCTCCAGGACTTGGGTCCAGCGCTGGCCCCACCATTTGCTGGCAAAGGCGCCGCGTTTGCTTTGAGCCTTAATCCCGCCCTTGACTTCCTTGGCCCGGGTCGGTTTGTACCATCCATAGTAATCAAAATATCTGGCCATGATTATTCCCCCACCGCTTCAGCGCCCAATGTAATCAAATCCCGCAGTTCTTTATTGGATAATTCACTGAGCCATTTCTCGCCGGTCCCGACCACCTGATTGGCGATGCCGGTCTTGTTTTCGATCATCTCGTCGATGCGCTCCTCCAGGGTCCCGGCCACGATGAATTTATGAACCAAGACGTTTTTTTTCTGGCCGATACGAAAAGCCCGGTCAGTGGCTTGATTCTCCACCGCCGGATTCCACCAACGGTCGAAGTGAACCACATGATTGGCTCGGGTCAAGGTCAAGCCCGTCCCGCCGGCTTTGAGAGACAGGATAAAAAGCGGCGGAGCAGAAGAGCTGTTTTGGAAACGGTCCACCATTTCATCACGCTTTTTCTTGGTGACGCCGCCGTGAATCAGAAAAACTTCCCGGCCGAAGTAATCCTGGAAATGGTTTTTGAGCATTTTGCCCATTTCCGCAAACTGAGTAAAAATAAGGGTGCGTTCGTTTAATTCCACTGTTTCGGTCAACATTTCTTCCAGCCTTTGAAGCTTGCCGGACCGGTCTTTGACCGATGAATTGTCTGCCGCGAATTGGGCCGGATGATTGCAGACCTGTTTCAATTTCATCAAGGTCGCCAACACCAGACCCCGGCGCTTTATGCCCTCTGTTTCCTCGATCTGCTTCTGCATATCGTCCACCACAGCCTGGTAAAGCGAAGCCTGCTCTTTGGTCAAGGTGCAGTATTCTTTCATTTCCAGCTTGTCAGGCAAATCCGAGATGATCGCTTTATCGGTTTTCAGACGACGCAGGATAAAAGGCCCGGTCAGCGTCTTCAACTTGTCGGTGGCATCCTTGTTCCCATATACTTGGATGGGGCGATGGAAGTCTCTTTTGAACGTGGCTTGAGTACCCAATAATCCGGGATTTAGGAAGTCCATCAAGGCCCATAGGTCGCCCACATGGTTTTCCACCGGCGTTCCAGTCAAAGCGAAACGATAGTCCGAACAAAGTGTCCGAACCGCTTTGGATTGTTTTGTTTCCGGGTTTTTTATATTTTGCGCTTCATCTAGTATAACTCCGGCCCAATCAACTTGTTTAAGAAAATCGATGTCGCGCTGCAAAAGCCCGTAACTGGAAACCACCAAAGCGGCCTGGCCCACGTTTTGGATGAAAGCTTTCTTTTTGCGGCGCTTAAGGCCATGATGAACCAAGACGCTCAATTCCGGTGTAAACTGCTGTGATTCTTTGCGCCAATTGTTTAAGACCGAAGTCGGGCAAAGTAGTAAGACCGGTCTTTTCTCTCCATTTGCCCGCTCCTGCTGGATCAGAGCCAGGGCCTGCACGGTCTTGCCTAAGCCCATATCGTCGGCCAGACAGGCGCCCAGACCCCACTGTCTTAAGAAAGCCATCCAGCTAAAGCCTCGTTTCTGATACTGGCGAAGCGTCCCGGAAAAGCATGGTGGCTGTGGCAAAGATGTGAATTCGGCGCGGCCGGTCAGTTTTTCCATTAAATCGTTCAACCAACCGTCGACTTCGATGCTATCCATGGTCATACCATTGACTTGCCTTTCAGCTCCCAGAGCCAAAGTCAAAAGTTCCTGGCCGGTCATGTTTCCGTTTTTTTGCTTTTCCAAGAATTGAATGGCGGACTTGATCTGCTCCTGATCGATCAAAATCCACTGACCCCGCACCTGAACCAAATGGGCTTTCAGTTTGGCCAGGGACTTGAGCTCCGCCATGCTCAATTCTTCGCCGCCGAGAGATACGGCATAGTCGAACTCGATAATGGAATTTAAGCTTAGGCCATGTCCGCCGCTCTGCATTTTAGGACTGTTGGCCTTGAGACCGATGCGTTTGACCGGTCCCCGGCCCACCCACCAGGAAGGCAAGACTACCATAAATCCGGCCGCCCGTAGCGCTTCGGCATATTCCTTTAGAAATTGAAGGGCCTGATGGGCATCGAGATCGAAGCCGCCGGGGTTTTTCTTTTTCAAACTGGCGGCGATATACGGGCACAACCCGGACGCCTGGCCTAGGGCCGTGAGTATGAATTCAGTGGGGACGCCGCCAAGTTTCTTGAGATACTTGACAGCCTGACCAGACTTTTTCCACAACGGCCCCACCGGCAGATGCAGACTCTGGTCGGTTTTTGGCTGCAACAGATATTCCACTTGCCAATTTCCCGGCCTTTCATCGACGCTTGGTTCAGCCAACCGAAAACAGAACCTGAATGGTGACTTGGTATTGGTATCGACCGACCGCCGCCAAGTTGAAAGTTGTTGCGAAAAGCTCTGCAGTTCGGATTGGTTGCTCCATTTAATTGTTGCGTCTTCACGGCTTAAAGCATCCAGCCAGGCATCGTGAACGCTATGGGCAGTTTTCGTCTTTGTTTTCGTGACAATGGAATTTCTCACTATAAAATCAAGGCTATGTGCCAATAACATCTCGAAGGTTGCTTGTCTGGGCGTCTCGGGCGGTATTTCTCCGCTATTGTTCAAACAGCGGCAAACTGCTGGCATGGTTTGGATAATTTTCTGTAATTTAACTTCAGCTTCATCAGTGGGAACCGGAACCCAGCGCACCTCCCATTGACTATCATAGCCCGTGATGGTTGGTAAAAACGACTCTTCCCCAGCCAAAGCCAGGGCAATACCCAGCAGTTGTCTGATCCACGGTACTGAGTTGCCATATATAACGCCGCTGCCGGGAATATTCCCTTGTCCGGCTATGACCATAAATTCAAAAAGCTCATCCACGGTTAAAGGCCGCGCTACAATTGGAAAGTGTTGAAGTTGGACTTTCCGCCGTTTGTCCGGTTCTTCACCCAGCAAGGGCGTGGAAGGTATGGGGAGATCGCCGCGAGCCGGCAGCCAGGCGAATTGCTTTTCAGTATTTTTCTTCAGAATCTTGAGGTCGAAAGTGACAGCCTTGACTGCTTGCCGCAAATCCTTTATATCGCCAGGAACATTGCTTTCACTCCACAGAAAGGCCGTACCATTAAAAATGGAAATATGTAGCGCTGTTGTCATTATTTTCCACTTATTCTTAATATTAAATTGTTGTGTGATCTATCAGCTGCTCAAGCACTATTAGAAGCATCGTATCATATCTATTCAGACTCGCAAATAAAGTTTCCCTTGCCAGCAATCCCAGACATGCCACACCTAAAGAATAAACGCCGCAATAAATTTTCATGCCTCTGTTTAAAAACTAACTATGACTTGCGAGAAGTAAGCCTCATGATTAAGTTATACGAATTATGAAAAAAGCACCCACTGCACAAAATATGACAGCTGTTCGGAAATCCAGAAAATCCAAGGAATTAGACACGATCGACATAAGGGGTGCCCGTGAGCACAACCTAAAAAATATCCACATTGCACTGCCAAAGAAAAAATTGATCGTATTCACAGGTGTTTCCGGTTCGGGCAAATCGAGCCTGGCACTGGATACCATTTTTGCTGAGGGACAACGACGCTATGTGGAATCCTTATCGGCGTACGCCCGTCAGTTCATCGGTCAAATGGAAAAGCCCAAGTACGACACCATTCGGGGCCTATCCCCCACAATTGCCATCGAACAAAAATCGGTCAGTAAGAATCCCCGTTCTACCGTGGGAACGATTACGGAAGTTTACGATTATTTGCGGGTTCTATTTGCCCGGGTCGGCCAACAATATTGCTACAGCTGCGGCAAACTGGTCGGTCGGGGCGATGCCGAGAGCATGGTATCCCAAGTCTTAAGCCTACCGCCAGATGCCAAATTATTGGTGATGGCTCCCGTGGTTGAAAATAGAAAGGGCGAATACCGTGACCTGTTAAAAAAGCTAGCCGGAGATGGTTTTGCGCGCGTGCGGGTGGATGGGGTTGTCAATGATATTCAAGTGGTACAGCAACTAGCCAGGCATAAAAAACATACCATCGAGGTGGTGGTAGATCGATTGGTGGTGAAAGCGGGTGTTGGATTCCGCAAACGGGTAACCGATTCGGTGGAGACGGCCCTCAAACTCGGTCAGGGCAAGATCATCGTCCATGTCATGGGCAAAGAAGATATTCAGATGAGTGAAGCCCGCTCATGCTGCGGTATCGCCTATCCGGAACTGGATCCGCCCTTATTTTCATTTAATTCACCCCTGGGAATGTGTCCGGACTGCAATGGAATTGGTTCCATGCTCTCCATGGATGTGGGTAAGATAATTCCGGATAAAAGCTTGAGCATACGCCAAGGCGCAGT
The DNA here is from genome assembly GCA_964633115.1 of uncultured Desulfobacterales bacterium. Classification (GTDB taxonomy): domain Bacteria; phylum Desulfobacterota; class Desulfobacteria; order Desulfobacterales; family B30-G6; genus B30-G6. Next base: position 6,909 of record CAZWEO010000073.1, on the reverse strand, counting down.
CATCCCTTGGCAGAATTATTTTACCAGACCGGACGGTGAAAACGGCTCCTGGGGGATGATGCGTCTTAGGGCCATGGCTTCCCAGTGGGGTGTGGACTTGGATGTACCCTGGTCCAAAATGCCCAGAAAGCATCAGGATCTGATACTGAATGGGTCCAACGGAATGGAAATGGTGGTCAAATGGCAATCCAAAAAGATCCAAGGAGAGGTAACCACAACCCATGAGGGTCTGCTCAACAGTCTGATGCGGCGCTACCAACAAACCCGCTCCGAGAGTATGAAAAAATGGTATGCCCGCTTCATGTCTTCCAGGGATTGTCCTACCTGCCAGGGACGACGTCTTAAACCGGAAGTCCTGAGTGTTAAAATCGGTAGTGTTTCGATCATCGATATCACCGAAATGACCATACAGGAGGCGGTTCATTTTCTAGAAGACCTCTCCCTGACCGGTAACCGCAGCATGATTGCCGAAGAATTGTTAAAGGAAATCGGAAGTCGTTTGAATTTTTTAATCAATGTCGGGTTGGGATATCTATCCATGAATCGTAAAGGGCCGACACTGTCCGGCGGCGAATCCCAACGGATTCGTCTGGCATCGCAGATGGGATCCGAACTAACCGGGGTTCTGTATATCCTGGATGAACCCTCCATCGGCCTGCATCAAAAGGACAATATCAAGCTGCTGGCCACCCTCGGCCATCTACGCGATATCGGCAACACCTTGGTGGTTGTGGAACATGATCGCGAAACCATGGAAGCGGCTGACTGGTTGGTGGACTTCGGCCCTGGAGCCGGGCATCTGGGGGGAGAGGTTGTTGCCCAGGGGACTCCCCGGCAGATTATGCGCAAAAAACGGTCCGTGACTGGCAAATTTCTTTCGGGCCAGGAGAAAATCAATGTTCCCAAAGCAAGGCTTACGCCTCGAAAGGTTGGCAATAAGTGGGTCACGATCAGAAAGGCCAGCGAGAATAATCTTAAAAAGATCGATGTGCGCATTCCCTTGGGATTACTGGTGGCAGTAACCGGCGTTTCCGGGGCGGGTAAGTCTACATTGGTCAATCAAATCCTCTATCCGGCCTTAGCCAGAAAACTGCATAATTCGCTTTTAGAAGTTGGGCAACACCACAGTATTCAGGGTTTATCCCATCTTAACAAAGTCATCAATATCGACCAAAAGGCCATCGGCCGTACACCCCGAAGCAATCCAGCCACCTATACCAAAGTTTTTGATCATATACGCGATTTGTACGCCCTGCTTCCGGAATCGAAAATGCGAGGTTACAAAAAAGGCCGCTATTCATTCAATGTCAAGGGCGGCCGTTGCGAGGCCTGCCAAGGCGATGGCCATATCAAGGTGGCGATGCATTTTTTGGCAGATGTGTATGTGCCCTGCCAGAGTTGCAAGGGCAAACGATTTAATGCCTCAACCTTGGAAGTCACATACAAGGGGCACACCATTTCGGATATACTCAATCTTTCCGTGCATCAGGCCCGGGATTTGTTTTCCAGTCATCCCAAAATCACATCGATTCTGAATACGCTTATGGACGTGGGGCTGTCTTATATCAAGTTGGGACAATCGGCCACAACGCTGTCAGGTGGCGAAGCCCAACGGATCAAATTGGCACGGGAACTGGCCAAGCGGGCTACCGGACAAACACTATATATCCTCGATGAACCCACAACCGGACTTCATTTTCAGGACATCAAAATGTTGTTATCCGTACTACGGCGCCTGCGCGATGCCGGCAATACGGTCGTGATCATCGAACATAACCTGGATGTGATCAAAACGTGTGATTGGCTAATCGATTTGGGGCCTGACGGTGGGTATGATGGGGGTCGGGTGGTGGCCCAAGGATCGCCGGAAAAAGTTGCAACCCATAAGAAAAGCTATACCGGCCGATTTCTGAAAGAGGCACTAGACGAATAGCCTTGAGCGAATAGTGGTAGGCTATAAGCTGCCACCGGCATCCCAGTCTTCGGTTGTCATCCCCGAGAAATCGGGGATCCAGAATAAGCCTTGAGCTAATAGCTTTGTCTGGATTCCCTCCTCCGAGGGAATGACCGAGGAGAAGCAGGCTGTGTGGTTTTACAATACAAAGCGCTACCATTATTCTTTAGGATTGGAGACACCAGAACATATCCATCGGATGGCTGCGTAAAGGGTGGTTCCAGTGGGGGTGGTAACCTTTTTAAAGGTGACAACTTTTAATCCGGACTTGACCTTACTTAAAGCTATAAAATTAATTCCCGAATAAATTCAATCAACTGGTTCAAATTGCCACAGGGTCGGACCTCGTGGCAAATTGTTTGATAGGTTTTCATTTCACTATCACCCGCATACCAAAATATCTCGGTTTCTGGGTTCAGCCAGATCACACGCCGGCATTTATCTCGCATTTCATTTAAAATACCACCCTCAGGATGGGAATAATTAGAACGACCGTCCCCAATGATGATCAAGGTTGTCTTTTTATTTAAGATGTCCAGATAGTCGGCCTTAAATTCACGCAAGGTCTGGCCATAATCGGTGGGTGCGTCGTAGGCAATGTCGGCATCGTTCATGACCCGTTCAATGGCCTGGTCCACATCATGGCTTTCAAAAAAGGAGGTGACCTCGTCCAGACCGGAAACAAACACAAAGGAACGGACTTTGGTAAAACATTCCTGCAGGGAGTAGAGCATATTGAGCATAAATTTGGCCGATGACCAGACCGAACCGGATACATCGCAGAGGACTACGATTTTGCCACGCCGGGGTGGCTTTTTACGATAAACAATTTCAATGGGGAGCCCTTGATATTGGGCCGCCTTTCGCAAGGTTTTTTTGACATCCATCGTCCCACGCGTATGGCGTGCATAGCGCAAAGAGACAGCATCTTTTAATTTGCGAACCAAGGCGCGGATGGCATCGCGCATTTCTGCGACCTCTTTCCGGGTTAAAGACGTAAAGGCCGTATCGCCAAGTTTTCCCAGATGGCGGTCATATGATTTTCGTTTGCGTTGTGCTTTTTGTTTAATGGCCGGATTGGCGGTTAGCAATCGTAGGGCCACATTGAGTCGCTGTTGGTAGTGGCTTTCGATATCCCTGCGGGTTTCCCAGTAAATCTGCTGGCGCCATCTAGATAGGTACTGGGTGACAAATTGATTGGTCTGTTGAATCGCTTGCATAACGGCCAGCCGTCTCACCATACCACCCAGATTTGAGCCGCTTCCCCCTGCGGCCCCATCTCCCTGCGTTGTTAGTTGCTGGAGATATTCGAGGTAGGATGCCGGGTTACCATCCAAAAAATCGATCAGCGACGCCATGGGGCTTTTTGAATCCGTGCTGGCAGCCAGCTGCGAGTTGATCTTCTGTTTCACATCGGTAATCTTCTCAGCAGCACTGAGATTTTCCTGGTCGCGGAGCTCATGAAAAAAAAGTTGGTACAGGTGGTCAAATAGGTGTTGATCGCGATGGCTTTTAGCAAAATTGGTGCGCAAAGCACGCGAAAACTGGGATTCATTAAGGGGGTCGATATGTTCGAGCTGATTCAAACAGTCAAGGGTTTCGGACGTGGATATACGTAGGCCGGCGGCCCGGGCTGAATCCACAAATTTCAAAATTAGGTTTTGCATGCGAAATCGAACTTCCAACATTGAACATCCAACTTCCAACTTCGAAAGTGGTATTGCCCGCGTCCCGTGTTGCTCTGATAATATTTAATTAAAAAAAAGATAAGAATACCTTATTCGATGTTAAGAGTTCGATGTTGGATGTTGAACGTTGTGTATATTAGGGGCAACATAGCAAAATACGTATTTTTAAATCGGATGATTTTATTTGTTTGGCGCAATCTGGGAAATTTGCGCCTTGACCATATCGGCATCTGAGCGATGTTTGACGATAACATTGAGTGTATTTAAAATCGCCTCCCTGGAGAGGTCTTCCACCTGAAGGGTCATAAGTGCTTGAGCCCAATCGAGGGTTTCGGATATGGCCGGCTTTTTTTTCAGGTCAATCGACCGGATGGCCTGGATCGAGGCGATGATTTGATCAACCAGCCGCTGACGGATGTCCGGGATTTTTAGACTTACGATCTGGGATTCCAGCTCCATGTCCGGATAATCAATGTAAAGATGCAAACAGCGTCTCTTGAGGGCATCACTCATATCTCTGAAATTATTGGAAGTTAGGATGACAAAGGGAATATGGGCGGCTTTGCGTGTACCGATTTCTGGTATGGAAATTTGAAAGTCGGACAAAATTTCCAGTAAAAATGCTTCAAATTCCGGATCGGATTTATCGACTTCATCCACCAAAAGCACCACGGGATCGTCCGCTGAAATGGCCCGTAATAAGGGTCGCGGCTGGATAAACCGCTCCGAAAAAAAAGCATCTTCCTGGGCCGCGATGCGGTCGGCGGCCTCGGACAAGGAACCGGCCCCACCGATTACCTCATTGATTTTTTCTTTCATCATCTGGGTATACAGCAACTGTTTGGCATATTCCCACTCATACAGGGCCTTGGCCTCATCCAACCCCTCATAACACTGCAGGCGAATGATTTCCCTCCCCAGACACGTGGCAACGGCTTTGGCCAATTCGGTTTTACCGACGCCAGCCGGACCCTCCACCAGGATAGGTTTGTTGGTTTTAGCCGATAAAAAAACAACCGTGGCGATCTCATTGGAACAGATATAGGCTGCCTCCCGCAGTCGACTTTCAGTTTGTTCGATACTAGTAAACATAAAGGATCCTTAATAATAGTTATTAGAATTACATTCCATTTTGTACCGAAACCGGTTCAGATATTTTTCAAAGTGACATCGAACATCGAACGTCCAACATCCAACATCCAACATCGAATGTGGAATCGCCCACGCAGCGCAGGCGCTTGCGGCGCGTGTCGCTCCCATCATATTTCTTTTAAAAACATGGCCACCCCCGGCGACTCCTTCTGACGCTGTTGAAAAAGCGGCTCCTTGGTTTCGGTAAAACCGAGACTCCGGTATAGCGTTTGGAGCCTCGGATTATTAGTGAGGGAGATAAAACGGGTGTAGCCTTTGCTGGTCATGCGTCCGATAAAGGCATTGACTGTAAATTTGCCCACACGCTGACTGCGAAACTTGGTTGAGATGGCCAAGGCACCCAATTCGACCGTGTTGGCATCGATCGCTAACTTTTCCAAACAGCCTACAATAATACCGTCGATTTTACATACGTAAAACTGTGATCGGTTTTCCAATATATACTGATGGTTGCGGGGCTTAAGATATTTTTCGCGTTTGTACATGTGAAGAATGCCGGCAACCATTTTGGCTTCATGAGAATCGGTTATTTTAACCAAGTCTTCTTGAAAATTGTTGGCAATCAGGGTGCCGGACCCTTCGATGGAAAACAGCTCGTGCTTTATGCTGTGCCGACCAGCGGGCAGAATATGGACACGGTCAATGCGGCCTTGATCGATTTTTTTACAGATCATCTCAAGCACTGATTTAAAATTCAAGTTCCCAATCAGGTCGCTATACCCGCTAATGGACTGACAGATTCTTTGGGTTGTTATGGCATTGATCTTTAAGCCCTCCTGGTCTACCAAATATTTTCTTTCCAGGAATATAATCTTAAAAACCGAATCCTCGTTTGCAAGGACATGTTGATAAAAATTGTTTTCGGGCAGGATCTTGATGACCTTTGTTTCCGGCAAGCGCTCGGCTATTTCACGAAAATGTTTTTGATTGGAGAATCGATTGGAAATATTGTGGAACAAATGGGTAATGACTCCGTATCGATTCAGGAACTTTATATCCGCGATGATATCAGCGAAATGATCCCGTAAAATGCCTTCCCGGCATGCAATTATAACGGGTTTTCCTGACAGGGACTTGGAATATTCATCTACATAGAGTTTTGGCATTAAGCCTTTAGACACAGAGCAGAATGATATTTATTAGAATTCTTGGCTTAAATCAGCGACCACTAGTGGAACTGGTGATCGCTGATTTGAGGCTGATCATATTGGGTCAAGGCTCTATGCTTGCAGCTTTGATCACCGTTTGTCAGCGCTAATGGCAGGGAATAAGAATCAGGGATCTAGGTCCGCTGAGCTTGTCTATTGCCTGAAGCGGCCCAGTTGCCTTTTGGATCAGGCGACGAAATTACTAATCAGATCTATTTTGAGGTCGATACGGAATGATTAGTTGATCATCCGTATCGGCACAGGATGGCAGCGTTTAGGATTCTTGATTATCCTCAATTTTCTCGTTGTCTTCTTTTTCGGCGTTGGCAGTAGCGCTTCTGAAATTTTTAATGGCTTTTCCCATGCCGCCACCGATTTCTGGCAGCTTTCCGACTCCAAAGATAATGAGAATAATCACCAATATGATAATCAGTTCCGGCATTCCGATTCCAAACATGTAAGCCTCCTGTTGAGCTAACCCGGCTCTCCCTGCTTTAATTCCTGCAACAGCCGAGTAAATTCTTTTGATTTTAGATAGGTATCAACCGCATGCTGATAATGGATCCATTTCTGCCAGATGTCAAGCCAGGCGTCATTGTGCCAATAGTAATCTGGATTGCCAGCGCCCTGAAGTTTTGCCAGGTAGTCACTATATTCTTCCGCACAGCTGGCACAAAAGTGATAGGGCAGGTGCTTGTATTTGTCCGGTTGCTGTCCGTCATCTGTATCAACACCCAGCTGGGAGCCGCACTTTTCACATTTTGAGGCGCAATGGGTGCAATGAAAAATTTTTCTGACAGCTGCAATTTTATGCATCCGGATCCATTCAGACCGTTCTTTGTCTTTAATTTTCCTTTTTTTGTCAATAGCAATGATATCGGCCATAATCTCTTCCTGGCGATTTTTCAAAAATAATCGCGCAAATAGGTATAACATTGAGGTTTGGGTGTGTCAACATGGCCTTGGC
>CAZWEO010000072.1:0-25624 GCA_964633115.1 uncultured Desulfobacterales bacterium | reverse complement strand
GATTCTTAATACCTATAATGAAATTAATTGGGGGGATAAATGTCTACTAATAGCTCGTTCCGATGGTTGGGGATGTTTTTTAAAATGAAGTTTTTCCTGGTGACCATATTGATTTTGTTCCTGATTTCAAATGGATATGCTGCCGAAATTAGCATCATCGAGCTCAGCGACGGCAGCAGGATCAGCGGAGAGGTGATTTCATTTGACGGCAACACCTGGATTATCCAATCCGAGAGCATGGGGCAGTTGAAAATTGAAAGTTCAAAGGTTCGCAGTATCCGCGGCCAGGGCGCTCGCCGGCAGAATCAGCCGGCAGAAACTACAAGTGGGTATCAGGTGGATAAAGATGACATCCTGGCCATGCAGCAGAGCATCATGGCCAACCAGGAAATTCTGAAAATGATCATGAATCTGCATGATGATCCCGAAATCCAGGCGATCTTAAAGGATCCCGAAATCATGAATGCTGTCAATTCCGGTGATGTTAGCGCCTTGATAGCCAATCCCAAATTCATGCGGTTGCTGGAAAAGGCGGAGATTAAGGCGATTACCGGGGAAGCAGTCAAAAACTAGCGTTTGATCGAATATGGCAGCATGCCAAATTTTATCCACGGTATCATTATCATTGTAGGGGTGCCCCTTGTGGGTACCCGAAAAACAATGGGCAATTCACCAAAACGGGCGGGCACAGGGCCAGCCCCTACGTACAATCCAGGTTTGTCGATTAGGGTCTGGGTCTAACAAAAAAAGGGGTGACATAGTGTCACCCCTATACGGTGTTTCCTAAAACCTAACACGTAAAACTTAAAACCGAAATTAATCGCCCGTTGCGGCTTTGTGCGTTTTGATCTCGACCTTTTCGGTCAAGCCTTCATAGTACTCACGCAGAATGGCAACGACTTCGTCACGGCCGAAATGATCCGGCAGATCGCCGCCTTCGGAAAGCATCTTTCTCAGCATGGTACCGGACAGCAGGACGCGGTCTTCCTTGCCGTGGGGACAGGTTCTCATGGATGCCATACCGTCACACTTGTAACAGTAGAAGGTCCAGTCGATCTTCAAAGGCGTACACAGCAGGGCCTTGCCTTCACCTTCGGGGGTCGGGATCTTGTCGAAAATTGTCTGGGCTTCAAACATGCCGTAGAAATCACCCACGCCGGCGTGGTCACGACCGATAATCATCTTGGAGCAGCCATAGTTCTGACGGAAGGTTGCATGCAGCAGGCCTTCGCGCGGGCCAGCGTAACGCATATCCAACGGATAACCGCCCTGAATGACATTCTGCTCTACAAAGTAGTTTTTGACCAAGGAGTCAATACATTTGACCCGAACGTCGGCCGGGATGTCACCGGGTTTCAGGTTGCCCACCAGAGAGTGAATGTAAACACCGTCGCATACCTCGACAGCGATCTTGCACAGGTACTCATGCGAGCGGTGCATGGGATTACGTAACTGCAGTGCGGCCACTTCGCTCCAGCCTCTATCTTCAAACATTTTGCGTGATTCTGCCGGTCGGACATATACGCCGGCGAATTCGGTGGGATATTCGGCTTCACTCAACACCTTGACCGGACCGGCCAGGTTGACTGGTTGTTGGTTCATAACCATCTGTACGCCGGGGTGATCGTCCTTGGCTATTTTCCAGAATTCCTCTGCCGTGGGGGTACCTTCGCCCATATAACATTTTTCACACTCAAATACTTTATCGGCCTCGGTCATCTCGAATTTTTCGGTCACCTGCATGGTGGCCATGATTTCATCGCCTTCGGGATCGTAAAGGGCGATTTCGTCGCCAACGCTGATGGCATCAGCGTCTTCCTGGCCGGCATCCAGGGTTACCGGGATGGGCCAGAAGGTGCCGTCGGCCATGAGAAAATTTTCACAAACGCCTTTCCAATCTGCCTGGGTCATAAAACCGGTCAACGGGCTGAACCCGCCGATACCCATCATGATGAGATCCCCTTTTACGCGCGGTGAAATCTCGATCTTTTTGAGGCCTTCGGCCTTTTTCTTTTCTGCTTCAAGTTCTGCGCCTTCCAGCAGGCAGCAGGTTAAACCCTTTCCGCCATGAGGTGCAATCAAATTTGCCATGTGTTTAGTTCTCCTTTCCTGAGTTTATTGTCTTTATCTGTAGCACAGATATAAGTTCGGACCTGGAACAAAAAATAACAATTATATAGGAAAGATCTATTTGTCAACAACAAAGGAGCAAGAAAAAATGGGGCATAACCCACTTTTTTTCTTGCTCCTTTGTTGTGTAACTAAAATGAATTTTTATTGGGTATTCAATCAGAATCGGTATGACGTAACCCAATGAGAATGTTTTCAATCGGTTTTGTTTTGTGGTACAAAAAATTCATTTTGACATCTGACTGGCAGCACATTCGTTTTTGCCGAGATCCATGATATCTGCGTCTTCATCATCCACGACAACCAGGCCGGCATTGATTTCACGAATCTTGGCATATTCATCAGGCTGTTTGCGCATGTTGGATTTGATAAAGGTATAAAATGCATCTTCATCGGTGATGGAATAGATATCTGTGTTGAGTTCTTTAATGCGTTCCAGGGTTTCAGCGAAACTGAGCTCTAGGTTGGCCTCCTTCCAATCCATATAGTGACCGGGAAGGGCCAGAATCGCACCGTCCCATTGCATGATCTGTTGGGTCATGGTGGTAAAAAGCATCTTTGACCATTCCTGAGCCATACCGCCCAGGTCGGGACGCCCGATTGAGTAGATGAAGACCGTGTCACCGGCTATAATATATCGGTTATCGATCAGGTAGCAGGTACTGCCGGGTGTATGCCCGGGGGTGTGCAGGGCTTTGGTTTCCGGTCCGCTTGTACTGAATTGATACACACTGCCATCGGCAGCCGCGGTATAATCAAACGCGGCCACGTGAAAATCTTCATCTGGAGCCACTATTTCGGCGCTAACCTTTTCTTTCAAGCCCATGCTACCGGATATATAATCGGCCTGACGATGGGTCTCAAATGTACGCGTAATCGTGCATCCGTGCTCTTTGGCAAAATCGGTGTAGGCAGCAATATTTTTGGCTGGATCAAATACCATCATTTCCTGGCCACAGATAAGCCCATAGCTGCAGGAAGCTTTGCCCGGACGTCTGAACTGATATAGATCATAATCATCACCGCCACCAACTTTGATGGGCGCCAGCAGGTTGCCCCAGGCTTTAATGCCAACGAGCATGTGGCCAACATCTTCAAATCCATGGTTGAGCAGAATTTCGGCCACATATTTTGAAGAACCCTCTTTGGCGCATACAACTCGAACCTTTTTGCCCCTGGGAACCTTAGCGACGCTTTCCTCCTCATGTTCGATAAATTCCATATAGGGCACATTCACCATGTCGAAAGGAAACGGGCCTTCCACTTTAAAGCGCCCGAATTCTTCATCATTACGGACATCTAAAAGCAGAAAATCATCTTTTTCCACAAGCCATGTGAAAAGATCCTGGGCTGAAAATGATTGTACTTGCATGTAGGGTCCTCCTTAGTAATTTTTTAAGTTACGATTTTATTAGTGAAGACAAAAGATATAGTCAAATAGTATTAATTTGTCAACTTTCAGGCTGGTACCAGTGCGTCGGCCACCATAGAAGAAAGAAAGCGGACATCCACATTCATTTTATAGTGGTCGTTGAGATTATCCAACTGGGTGTGACAGTTTTCACATGCGGTCGCCAGAATATTGGCACCTGTTTCATTGACCTGGTCGGCCTTGACACGTGCTGATTTCATGCGGAAATCCAGCGTTTCTTCACCCAGGGCCACCAGGCCGCCACCACCACCGCAGCACCAATTGTAGGTCGGCTCGGGGGACATTTCTCGAAAGTCATTTGTCAATTGGCTCAAAATAAATCTGGGGTCGTCGATCACGCCGCCGTTGCGCGCAATCTGGCAGGGATCATGATAGGTGATCGCCTGGTCGAACTTAGACTTGTCCAGTTTGATTTTGTTTTCACGGATGTAGCGGGCATGCACCTCGGTGATGGACGAAACTTTAAACGGTTGGGTCCCGGTGAGTTGTTTCATCACCCGAAAGGCGGTACCACACTCGCAGATACAGACCTCTTTAATTTTGAGGCGCAAGGCTTCCTTGATGATGCGGTCTAATATCAGTTTGGTCTTGGTGGGGTCACCCACAAAGGCCCCAAAATTAACGGCTTCAAAAAAACTTAAGGTCCATTTTTCGCCGGCGGCGTTGAATATGGCCGCCGCAGGTATGATGGAGTGGGCTCCGGCCAAGGCAACATATAACAAATCAGCACTTTCGACATCCACGGGTATGGCGGTTTCACCGGCTTGAATTTTCCACTTTTCGATCACCTCGGCTTCCAAGTTTTTAATGCCGGTGAGAAAACCATCCTTAAAAAACTCGAGAGATTTGCCTTTTTCGACAGAAGTGTCCGCCAACATGGTCAATATTTCAGGTTCGGCTTCAGCGCCAATGAGTAACAGCTTGGCGATGGACATGAGCATCTGGGTATCAATCCCAAAGGGACAATAAACCATGCAGCGGCGGCAGCCAGTACAGGAATAGGCAGCCTCAAACAGCTCTTCTAGGGCGATATCGGTTAGCTCTTTGGCTTCACCCACCGAAGGCCAAAACTTTCCGCGGGCCTTAAAATATTTTTTATATAAACGCCGAATAATTTCAGATCGGTAGGCAGCGATATGTTTGACCTGACCGGTGGAGGCATATACATGGCAGGCCTCCGTGCAGACGCCGCAGCGGGTACAGGTTTCGAGATAGAGCCGCATGGCCTGATTGAGCTTGGTTTGAAATAGTTTTAATAATTCGTCACGTGTTTCCTGGTCCATGGTTAACCTCGTCTCAATTTATTGATGGGCAATGCCAGAAACGAATGCAGGCTCTGGCTAAATGGGAAAAATATGAGAAATATATTTGCAAAGAAGACATGCACCACCAACATAAATGAATGGCCTGAGAAAAGAATCCCTTCGGGCAGATCCGGTCTAAATACCAGCAAGCTGGTAAAATAATCGCGGTAATCATCAACGCTCAGCTCTTCGTAAAAATAGATGCGCCTGGCCCAATCCATTTCATTGCCGAAAATCACGATGATAAACAGCAGGATCAAAAGATAATAGTCTTCTGGTACGGAGAGTTCCTTTACGGGTGATATAAACCGACGAAACAAAAAATATAACAGACAGATGGCCAAGATAAGGCCCAGAAACCCTTTGCCTAAAAAAGGTTCGTGGGGAATAACCTGAAATATGCTGAGATCCCAGATTAATTCCAAATGTCCGATAAAAAGCAGAACTAATCCAAGGTGAAATAAAATTAGAAATACCCATAAAACAGGTTTATGGCGACGAACAGTGGGAAATAGGAAGGTGTCACCTAGAGCGGCCAAAAATTTGCTCTTTTTCTGCGGATAAATTTGTAGCGTGGTGGGATGGACAGGTGCTTTTAAAATTTGCCAGAGCCGGGTGGCGGTGCCGATGATGAATATGCCCACTGCAAGATAGACCATGGGAACCAGGATGGCATAGTATAAGGTTTGCAAAACTTCCTCCAATAAAATCGTGTTCCACGATTTTATGAAACGCGACTGCGTCGCTATCATTAAAAAGGTTGATTTTCCGTTGGTTTGGCTATCTACAATATCCTATCCCTGCCGCAATCCTGGCAGGGAATTTAGGAATTTATCAAAAACCCTACGGATTTTAAATTCTGGCTCAAGAAGATATATGAGCGAATTATAGTCATACCGCAGCGGTTATTTCATATTTAAAATTGTGCGGGAAAAACAGTTCCGATTGACTCAAGGGTAACCTGAGTGCAGGTATGACCAATCGGAATGAAAAGGACTTTGCACAATTTTAAATTTTTCTTTGAATATAAAAGGTAATATTCTTGCCGTCTTGATCGGTTTTGAGAATTTCATTGCCGCTGGTACGGGCCCAAGCCGGAAAATCGGTCAGGGAACCGGGATCTGTGGACGTGGCTTCCAGCACCTGTCCGACTTCAATCTCTTTAATGCCCTTGCTGACCTTAACAACTGGCATGGGGCAGGCCAAACCGCTTAAATCCATTACCTTGTCGGCTTTGATTTCGTCACTCATGATTGTTTCTCCTTTCAAATTTTCATGTTCTGATTAGTATAAATAATTGTACAAATTGGTGGAAATAGATGTTTCATGTTTCTTTAAGTGCATATGGGTATGAAAATATGTTAAATGAAAAGCTGCACCCTGCTATCTTTGGCTTCTTCCAAGAAGGTGGCAACACCGGCAAAGTCCAGATTCTTATAATCGATCATTTCTTCGCGTTTAAAACCCATGAGGTCCATGGACATTTCGCATACATAAATCTTAACGCCCAGCTCTTCGGCTAAGGCAACCATCTCACCCAGTGAAGCCACATTTTTCTTTTTCATGAGGGATTTCATCATGGCAGTGCCCATGCCGGCCATATTCATGTTGGACAATTTAACCTGTTCAACACCCTTGGGCAGCATGGTACCGAACATGGTGCCCATCATATCTTTGCCGCCCACGTTTTTGTTGCTGGCCCTGAGTATGGGTGTTCCCCAAAAAGTAAAAAACATGACCACTTCCATGCCCATGGCGGTGGCGCCGGTGGCAATGATAAACGAAGCCAAGGCTTTGTCCAGGTCTCCACTAAAAACGATCATGGAAAGTTTATTGGACGGTGTTTGGTTTTTCATGGCATCCAGTTGGGTTTGTAGCTGGGCAACCTGTTCTTCTAAAGTGGACATGACAACCTCCTAAAAATTTTTGTTTACTATACTTGGTTTGTATTTCGACTCGGTGGCTTTTTGTTTGAATTAAGATAGTGCATAATATGAACTAAATAAATTTTTTATACCATCAATTCTTTGACCGACTCCATGGATCCCTTAAGAAGTTCAAGGTTGGTGATAAGGGTTTTACGTTGTTCCGGTTCCATCCGTTGGAGTACTTCTGAGTGGATTTCATTGGCAAACTGGTTGACTTCATCTAGTTTGTTAAACCCGAGCTGGGTAAGGCTCAATAGCGTTACACGTGAATCTTTGGGATCGTCAATTTTTTGGATCAATTTCTTCTGAACCAGTCCAGAGACGATTTTGGTTATACGGCTTTTAACCAGATTCATTTTTGAGGCAATGCCTTTGGCGGTTAGATAGCGCTCTTCGCCAAACAACGTGAGACAGCGCAATTCGGCATCCGGCAGCCCGAAACGCTCACACTGATACTGCATACGTTCCTGACAGCACTGAAATAATTTTGTGATAAGTCCCTGAAATTGGGCGATTTGATTGTCCGATGCCTGGTTATTATTTGATTCATTTATATGGTTCATAGTATGAACTATACTTCAATTCTCTAAATTGTCAAGCGAAAAAATAAAAAAGAGGCTCCGGTTGTCGGAATAAATAATAGTTGAATCAATTCTTTCCTGTAACATGTTTTTTGATTTATACGTCATCGGTTTTATTGATACCGGGGTTTCACCGATATATCCATAAATACCTCGGGCCTCTTCTGATGGAATCGCTGTTCGATAGCTTTTCCCGTTTTTGGCAGCGACCCTTTTCCCGAAAAGTTAAAAAATCACCAAATAATTGCACTACATGGTTTGACAATGAGGCCTTGATCCATTACAGTATAGTTATAACGTAATGACTGTAATGGACATAGGCCTCTTGGCTTAAAAGCAATAAGGTGAGAAAGTGGAAAATCCATTTAAATTCGGCGGTGTTGTTCATGAACCTTATTTTGCCGGTCGAACCGAGGAAACCGAAACGCTTTTAAGAGAGATAGAAAATTTAAGTCGAGTTTTTCTTATTTCTCCCAGGCGATATGGTAAAACCTGTTTACTCTGGCATGTCATTGAAAAACTTAATGCGCCCTTTGCGTACATCGATTTAAATGCCCATCCGTCGATTGAAAACCTGGCTGTAACATGGGCCGCATCTTGCGGCAAGGCTCTTGAAACGAATATCGATCAACTACGCAAATTTTTTGATAGTTTTCAAGCCTTTCGGCCAAAACTGGCCGCGGATTTTGGTGATGTTTCATACAGTATTCAGCTGGACCACGACTTTGCCGCAACGGGCAAAGGCGGTATCGAGCTTCTGCTTGAAGCCTTGGCTAAAGCTGAAACCCTGGCACGAAAAAAAAGGAAAAAACTGGCTGTCTTTGTAGACGAATTTTCAGACCTTGCCAAATACGACGGCGACACACTTGAAAAAGCAATGCGCTCTGAAATCCAAAGGCATCAAAACATTGCCTATATATTTGCAGGATCAGAGCAATCAATTATGTTGGATATGGCAACCAACAAAAACAGACCGTTTTATAAAATGGGACGTCTGATGAAACTTGGTCCAATTGAGCAAGAACAGTATTGGCTTTTTATAAAAGGATGGTTCAGCAGAGGGAAAAGGTGCTTTAGTAAAATCGACACATGCAAGCATGAAATTTTTAAAATCGGACACGATGTGCCCCATAACATCCAAAGGATTTGTCACAACCTTTGGAATGAAACTGATAAATCATCAAGAATAACCCCTGAAATGGTTCAGAAAATCCCTGCGATGGTAGCAAAACAAGATTCGCCGCATTACGAAATTATTTGGCGTGTGCTGACCACTCAGCAACGCAAAGTACTCATGGCGCTTTCAAAAGGTTCAAATTTAAAGCCGCTTTCCAAGGAATTCGGCATAAAATACCAGATAAATCCACCATCATCCATTAAGGCCGCTATTGGTTCTCTGCGAAAAAAAGGGATTTTGTATTACGATGCGGATGCAACTTACCGTTTCACCGACATGTTTTTTCAATATTATCTAAACGACCTATCAAGGTAGATACGTCCATTGAACAATGGAAATAAAATGAGCACCGATTCCCAAAACCGCGAATGGCAATTGGCATGGGATTTTGTCCAGCATACGGACAAACATGTATTTTTGACCGGAAGAGCCGGTACCGGCAAAACCACTTTTTTACGCAAGTTGAGCAAGAAAAGCGTTAAAAGGATGATTGTAACTGCTCCTACAGGTGTGGCTGCAATCAATGCCGGCGGTGTCACCCTTCATTCTTTTTTCCAACTGCCTTTTGGCCCCTTTGTCCCTGGGGAGCATGCCCATAACAAGATTCAAAAACGCATGTTCAGGTTCAGCCAAGAAAAAAAGCAGATTATAAAAAGCCTCGATCTTCTTGTCATCGATGAAATCAGCATGGTAAGGGCAGATCTTCTTGATGCCGTGGATGCTATTTTAAAGCGACACAGAAGAAACGATCTTCCTTTCGGCGGGGTGCAGCTGCTCATGATAGGCGACCTTCACCAGTTGTCGCCAGTGGCAAAGCGAGAAGAATGGTCATTGTTAAGTCAATATTATGATTCTATTTATTTTTTTTCCAGTCATGCGCTTGCAGAGGCACGCTTTCTTACCATTGAATTAAAGCGCGTTTACCGACAGACAGACAGCGGGTTTATCCATATTCTCAATCAGGTGCGCAATAATGAGATTGACGCTTCCCTGATTGAAAAGCTGAATCAGCGTTATATTAAGAATTTCACCCCGGACGATGACCAGGGGTATGTCACCCTTACTACCCACAATGTCAGCGCCGATGCCATTAACAAGCAAAGGATCGATGCCCTTAAAGGCAGGAAATACAATCTTGAAGCTCACATTTCAGGTGATTTTCCTGAACACAATTTCCCCACGTTTGCTGCTCTGGAGCTTAAAGCCGGCGCACAGGTTATGTTCCTGCGCAATGACAATTCTGCCCAAAAACGTTATTATAACGGCAAGATTGGAAGGGTCCGCCATATTTCGGATGACGAGATCCGCATAATATGCCCGGATGACTCGCAAGAAATCGTGCTGGAGCCTGTGGAATGGGAAAATATTAAATATACGGTTAACCAGGCGACAAAGGAAATTCAGGAGGACATTATCGGGACTTTCAAACAATTCCCCTTAAAGCCTGCCTGGGCAATCACCATTCACAAAAGCCAGGGCCTGACTTTTGACAAAGCCATTATTGATGCTGAAAATTCGTTTTCCCACGGACAGGTCTATGTGGCTCTAAGCCGGTGCAAAACCTTTGAAGGTATGGTCCTGACATCTCCTGTGCCGTCCCGCGGGATAGCCGCGGATCAGACAGTGCTTGATTTTATTGAAAAAGAAAAAAACAACACCCCGGATGAGAGCTTTCTACAGGAAGCCAAAATAAGCTATCAGCAAAAACTGGTCCTGGAGTGCTTTGATTTCGAGGCGATTCAAGGCCGTCTTAACTATCTTGTAAGGCTTTTGCTTGGGAATAAAAATGTTATTCAGGTATCAGGTCTGCCTGATATCAGGGTGGTGCAGGAATCGGCCGAGGAAAATGTTTTTACTGTAAATGAAAAATTCAAACACCAGCTGCAGGGCATTTTGCGGGACAACATCCTGCCTGAGAAAGATGCCCGTATTAAGGAAAGAACATCCAAGGCATCAGCCTGGTTTAAGGACAAGTTTTACCAGGTATTTGACGACCTATTAGAAAAATTGTCCGTGGAGACCGACAATAAGGAGATCGGAAAGCAGATCAATAATGGCATTGAAAATTTAAGGCAAGAAATCAGGGTTAAACTTGCCGGGGTCATGTCATGTCAAAACGGCTTTGGCATGCATGGTTATCTTGACAGCGTATCAAGGACCCAGCTTGATTTTCCTATAAAAAAACAAGGAAAACCCAAAGCCCCGGTATACACAGAATCAGACATTGACCAGCCCCAATTATTTGAAGCATTGAGGCAGTGGCGTTTAGACAAAGCAAGGGAAAACAATGTCGCTGTCTTTGTGATCATGCACCAAAAAGTGCTTGTCCAGATTGCAGCCACTCTTCCTGAAAATGAAAAAGAACTTGGAAAAATCAAAGGTGTAGGCAAGAAAACTCTGGAAAAATACGGACAGGATATCCTCGATATTGTCGAGGATTACAGGAAACAGAATAACAAATAGCGTTTTCCTGGGTTTGACCAGGACAACTAATTGAAATATTTGATTTGAGAGGACCTTTTGCAATGAAAATCGGAAGAAATGCCCCCTGCCCCTGTGGGAGCGGGAAGAAATATAAAAAGTGCTGCCTAAACAAATCCGTTGCCCCTCCGGAAGAGCTTCACTACCGCCGATTGTCCGAGGTCCACAACAAGTTGATGCCGATGCTTGTTGACCATGGCGAGACTGTCTTCGGAGCCATGGCACCCCAGGTCGCCCTGGCTGAATTTCTGGCCTGGCCCGATCCTGAAAATGCCCCGGACGAAGCGGCCATGGACCGCGCCGTGCATCTTTTCTGGCCCTATTACGTTTTCAACTGGGAATACTGCGCGTTGGACGACGTGGACCAGATTGTCAGCGGCCCTGAAGACATGACCATTGCCGAGCTTTTTCTGCAGAAAAAAAAGATCGATCCAAAATCACTGGAAGGCAGGTTCCTGATGGCCGCAAATCGCTCCCCTTACAGCTTTCACGAGATTGTTTCCGTGGATGCCGGGCATACTGTCAATATTCGAGATGTCTTGACCGGCAGGGAAGTTCTCGTTCAGGAACGCAAGGGATCGGAATTTATGCAAAAAGGAGATCTGGTCTTCGCACGAGTCCTGCATATGGACAATGTCGGCATGTTCATGGGATTGAGCCCATATACAATGCCGGCCCGCATGATACCCGAAGTGATCCAACTGAGGAGGGATTTGTCCGGATCCAGGGGGGTACTGTCAATGGACGACCTCTATGATTGGGATCTTGAAATCTGTGAACTGTTTTGGGATATGGATCGAAGATTGCACTCGATGCCCGAGCTTGCCAACACGGATGGCGACCCCATGGAATTCCACACGTTGATTTACGATATCGATTCCGTTGAACATACCGTTAAAAAACTGGCAGACCTTTCCAGAACAGAATCTCTGGCTGAAATCATAGAGGAAGCTGAAATGGACGAGGACGGGAAGATCAAGCGGGCCGTGTTTTCCTGGAGCAGGAAGGGCAACCGTAAAAACCCGGGGATGCCCAATACGATCCTGGGCAATGTCGAGATTGAAAAGGGCAGGCTGACAGTATCGGTCAATTCTGCAGAACGCGCACGTGTCATTCGTGGGAAAATTGAAAACCGGTTGGCTGAAAAAGCCCGTTTTCGCTTCGATAAAATCAGCGACCTGGATGCCATGATGAATCAGCAAGGCGCAGATGACAAGAGCGCTCAATCTCAGGAAGAACTGTTGTCTTATCCGGAAGTTCGCGATCAGATTGAACAGATGCTGCGACATCATTGGGAAGAATGGGCAGATCATAAAATCCCCTTGCTTGGAGACAAAACCCCTCGCCAGGCGGTCAAAACCAAAGACGGCCGTGAATCCGTCGAGGCACTGCTAATGGATGCCGAAAAAATGTCTGCAAACGATCCGGTGCGGTCCCTTTTTGAAAAGGAACTCATCGACGATGTGCGCCGGCGTTTGAAACTGGACAAGCCGCTTGCGAATAAGAACGCAAATACCAATGCCCGGAAAATGAAGGAGCGTATTGCCCAAACCAAACACCTACTTTCCGAATTCGGGACGGAAAAGCTTCCCGATATTTATACCGAATATTGCCAGGACCTTTGTGATGTCATCGCGGATTCCGAAGCCTTGAACCTTCACCTGGGCCGTGTCGAGATATGGGCGGCTGCCATCGTTTACGCCATTGCACGATTGAATTTTCTGTTTTCTTCAGAAACCCCGAACCATTTGACAACCGATGAAATCTGCACGCGGTTCGGTGTTAAAAAAACGACGGTGAGCAACAAGGCCGCAACGATATTGGATGTTCTGGGTATTTTTCAAGGTAATCCGCGCTTCAGTGCACCGCATGTAACGCGCCTGTTCGAATTCATAGAGGACGAACATGGTTTCATTTATCCGGTGGGCGCACTGGCATCCGAGAAAGATAGCGGGTTGGAACCTATTCCGCTCAAACCTTCCGACCGGCAACCGGCAACCTCCCAAAAAGTTCACGAAAAAAACAAGCAACAGCCCATTCAAAATGATGACAAACAGCTCAAGCTTTTTCCAGATTAATCGACACGCTGGTGGGGCATATATTACCGTCTTGGAGACCGGGTTTGAAAGTCCGAGAAGCAACACAGCCCAAATTTTACTGGTTTGATACCGGAGTGGTAAGGGGAGCGGGGGCCTTTTGAGGGATCCGCCTGACAGGATCTGGCAGGGACCGCCCTGGAAACCCTGGTTTTTCAAGAAATCAAAATTTATAATCAGGTCAGCGGCCAACATATGCTGAATCTGGCCGGTACGAAAAATCCCAACGTAAAACGCATGATCGGCGTTTACTGCGGGGAAAGGGCTATCGATTTGGTGAGATAGAGGTCTATCCGTTTAAAAATTTTGTAAGCGCTCTGACAGGTGGCGAGTTCTATTAACCGATTCAAGCTGTCGGGGTGCTGAACGCAACTGGCCGCAGACAAACAGAATTGGCAACCTTCTTTCGGCTGCCAGACTTAAGGCGGGATTGTCGCAAGCCCAGCTTGCCGGGAAACTTAGCATCCGTCAGAATATGGTCAGTGACTATGAAAGGGGAAAGCGTCGGCTTTCTTCGGCAATGGCCAAACGTATTGCCAAGACGCTCAAAATTAAAGTTGATAGAATTTCATAGTTCGAAACAGCATTTTGATATGTCTGCTGCAACTTGATACTGTCAGCGCAACAACGAATCATATAAAAAAGACAACCCGACCGGAACAGATCGGGTTGTCTTTTTTATTGGCGGAGAGAGAGGGATTCGAACCCTCGAAGGAAGTTTCCCCCCTTACTCGCTTAGCAGGCGAGCGCCTTCAGCCGGCTCGGCCATCTCTCCAAAAAATTGTTGCAAAATTTTTTATTATAAATTCGCGAAGCGAATTTATTGGCGGAGGGAGTAGGATTCGAACCCACGGAGCTTTCGCTCAACGGTTTTCAAGACCGCCGCCTTCAACCACTCGGCCATCCCTCCCGTCGCAATCCGCATCGATACCATTTTGATTTTTTTGGGTCAATATTTTATTTGGATATTGACATGCCATATAATTTATGATTTCCGGGGTGCGTTGGTCTGGAAATTAGGCTCAAATCAGGCTTTAATGGACTAATGTACTTTATCGTATTAAAAGGGGATGTACCATGAAGCAAAAATATAACATTTACAAAGATACCAATAATGAGAAGCTCATCATCAAAGAGTATGCAGAACTCGATAAAGAAATCCTATCTCTATTGTGTGAAGAATCATACCCAGATGATACCATCGTGGCGGCCATTCAATCTGGCGCTGACGCACTGGTGCGTGCATTACGGACCCGAAACATGTATCCACCTAGTATCTTTGCCAACAAAATTGCTTCTGCTGTGATTTCACTTTATGAAAACGGCGAAGAGCAGTCCATCGAGATCATGTTTGATGACAAGGAGCTTTTCGAAAAAGAAGCGGAAGCTGCAGACCCCGAAGATTCAGTAGATGCCGACTCCGAGGATATGGATGAATTGCTGGATGATGAAATCGATGATGTCTACGAGGATAAAAAATTAATTAAAGATCTGAAATCGTCTTTAAAGGTGGCGGATGACGATGCCATCAATACAAATGAGGAAGTTTAATCCATTCCAGTGCCTGTTAGATTATCGGCCTTCTAACAGGCATCATTTATCTCACTATCCGCTTATTCCCCCCCCTTACCAGTATCTGGCATATACCCTTTCGCAAGTAATCCATCTAAAATTCCCAGCACTGTTTCTGGTTTGATAACAAATCAAATTTTTGACAATGGCGATATTAAGCTGTTCTGGATATTTGAGTTGGCTGTGATTTCTTGAAAGCGAATGCTCTAAACCAAGTCTGGTGGTGCTTTTGCCTTGACACTCAATTCAAATTAACGTAAGGAATTGAGATACCTAAGCGAATGCTACGAATTTTCCTCAATACTGTCGGACCAATTAACCATCAACAGCATCAGGAGGTGCCAATGGACAAGGAAAAGAAAGCGTTTTACGAGAGATTGGAAAGTAAAGGGGTCTCAAGAAGGTCCTTCATGAAGTATTGTACATTCCTGACGGCGAGTATGGGGCTGTCATCATCATTTGTCCCTAAGGTTGCGGATGTTTTTGCTGCGCCCTCCCAGCGTCCGCCCGTTATATGGCTCCATTTTGCAGAATGTACGGGATGTTCAGAATCCCTCCTGCGGACCATGTATCCATTTGTCGACGAATTAGTTCTCGAGGTGCTGTCGGTGGAATATCATGAAACCATTATGGCAGCTGCCGGGCATCAGGCCGAAGAAGCGCTGCATTCGGCCGTTAAAAAACATGCAGGCAAGTTCATTTGTGTTTGTGAAGGCGGGGTCGCGACCAAGTTTAATGGCGGTTACGGTAAAGTTGCTGGCCGGACCTTTTTAGAAATAGCCCAGGATATCGTACCCAAAGCTGCGGCTACCATTGCCATCGGGTCCTGTGCGGCCTATGGCGGCATTCAAGCTGCCAAGCCCAACCCGGGCGGTTATAAAGGTGTTGGTGATGCTATCGGTGTAAAGACCTTGAATATCCCCGGTTGTCCACCCAACCCAGTCAGTTTTGTTGGCACAGTAGTGAATTACCTCCTGCTGGGTAAACTGCCGGCGCTGGATGATTTGGGCAGACCACTGTTTGCCTATGCTAAAACTATTCATGATCAATGCCCGCGACGATCACATTTTGAAAACGACGAGTTTGTTGAAGAATTTGGTTCAGAAGAGGCCGCCATGGGATACTGCCTGTATCAGGTCGGTTGTAAAGGCCCGGAAACCTACAACAACTGTCCGATCGTCAAATTTAACGATGGGACCAGTTGGCCGATTGAAGCTGGCCATCCCTGCATCGGCTGCAGTGAACCTGGCTTCTGGGACAATATGAGCCCGTTTTACGAAGAAATGTAATCGAAAGTTAATATAAAATAAGCCTTTTAGAAAATATGGGAGGAAACGTATGGGTAAACGAATAACAATCGATCCGATTACAAGAATTGAGGGTCATCTTCGTATTGAAGTCGAGGTTGAGGGTGGCAAGGTAACCAATGCCTGGAGCTCTGGCCAGATGTTCCGTGGTATTGAGCTGATCCTCCAAGGTAGAGATCCCAGGGACGCACATCATTTTGTGCAGCGTTCCTGCGGGGTCTGAACGTACACACATGCTCTGTCCTCGGTGAGGGCAGTCGAAGATGCTGTTGGTGTAAAGATTCCTAAAAATGCGCGTCTAATCAGAAATTTGCTGCATGGTGCTCAATTCCAGCATGATCATATTGTTCATTTCTATCATCTGCATGCTTTAGACTGGGTGGATATAGTTTCGGCCTTGAAGGCTGATCCAGCAGCCACAGCTAAACTCTCGGATAACGTCAGCAACGCTCCTTGGGGTGGAACCAACTATTTTAAGTCGGTTCAACAAAGATTACAGACATTTGTCGATTCGGGTCAATTGGGGCCTTTTACCAATGCTTATTGGGGGCATCCCGCTTATGTTCTACCGCCGGAAGCCAACCTGATGGCAGCCGCTCATTACATTGAAGCCCTGCGACTCCAGGCTAAAGCGGCCCGGATGCATGCAATTTTTGGTGCCAAAAATCCGCATCTGCAATCCTTGGTTGTGGGAGGTGTCACATCAGTAAAAGATTTAACACCAGACCGGATAGCTGAATTTTTGTATATTACCAAAGAAACCCAGTCCTTTATCGAAAATGTTTATATTCCGGATCTGCTGGCCGTGGCCTCTTTTTATAAAGATTGGGGCGCCATCGGCGGTACGACCAATTTTATGGCTTGGGGCGAATTTCCCCAGGCCGATGACGAACCCGGCAGTTTATTCATGCCTCGTGGTGCCATCATGAACCGCAACCTGGGTGGTATGAAAATGGCCGAACAGGCTAAGGTAACCGAACATGTGTCCCGGGCGTGGTATGAAGACGGATCACCCAAACATCCGTATACCGGCGAGACCAAACCGCTGCAGGAGGATCCTGAATATAGACCTGGCGGCGGCAAGTACACCTGGTTCAAAGCACCCAGGTATGAACAGCAACCGTGCGAGGTGGGACCGCTAGCCAGGGTTTTGGTAGCTTACGGCGCTGGCAAAAAGGATATCAAGGCGCTGGTGGATAGCACCTTGCAAAAACTGAGTGTGCCGGTCCAAGCACTCTTTTCAACATTGGGTCGTACCGCCGCCAGAGGACTGGAAACGGTTGCCATTGGTCAAGCCATGCCTGGTTGGATAATGGAATTGGTGGAGAATCTCAAATCCGGTGATACGCAGACCTACCAGTCATGGGAGATGCCGGACAGTGGTCGCGGTGTCGGTCTGAATGATGTTCCCAGGGGCTCATTGGGTCATTGGATCGAGATCGAAGACAAGAAAATAAAGAACTACCAGTATGTGGTACCTTCAACCTGGAATCTAGGTCCTCGAGATGAACAGGGCAAACTCGGGCCTGTGGAAGAGGCGCTCATCGGGACGCCCATCGCTGACCCGGCACGGCCGCTTGAGGTATTGCGAACTGTACACTCATTTGACCCGTGTATTGCCTGCGGTGTGCATGTAATCGACCCGCATTCAAACCAGGTCTATAAAGTCAAAGCGCTGTAAATTTGAGTTCCCCATTGCGACTCGACTTGAGGCCATCGGGTGAGCGTCCGACTTCGACAAGCTCAGTCGGATTGCCGAACTCCTCGGCCGACAAGTCTTTCAGCGGTGGATGAATTCAAATTTAAATAAAGATTCATATTGTTAAGGTACGCGTTATCATAAAATCGTGGAACACGATTTTATTTCGAGATCATCTCTCCGGCTTCCCCGTATCGGGGAAGCCGGATTTTTCCCCGAACGATGACCTGCCGGTTAAATTTGAATTCCCTGTTGTAAATCGATAGAGGGACTCAAACAAGCCTCGGACGAACTCCTTGCCGAAGTCTTGCCGCGCAGGATGAATTCAAATTAAGGATATCGCGTGGAATCTGAACATATCATGATCCTGGGTGTCGGTTGCATCCTGTTTGCAGATGAAGGCTTTGGCGTTCGAGTTATTGAAAAACTCGAGGAACGATACACTTTTCCGGAGAATGTCTCCATTGTGGATGGCGGTGTATTAGGCGTTAATTTATTAGGCGTCATTTCCCAGGCCGATCAACTGATTGTGGTGGATGCCATCCGAAACCAGGGCGATCCCGGTGATGTATACCGTCTAAGCGGCGAGCAAATACCGCAACGGATTCGTGCCAAAAACTCGATCCATCAGGTTGACTTTTTAGAAGCGTTGACCCTGTGCCAGGCGCTAGACAAGGTCCCGGAAACTGTCATTGTTGGGATCGAACCGCTTGATATTGAAACCCTCAGCATTGAGTTGACGCCGGTGACGGCATCAAAAGTTGATGCAATGATCGATATGGTTTTGGTAGAATTGGATCGACTCGAGACTCCCTACGAAAAGAGGAAACATAAACATGTGCCTGGCAATCCCATCTAAAATCACCAAGATTGAGGACGGCATGGCAACCATCGATGTGGATGGTGTTCAGCGAAAAACCAGCCTTCTGCTGGTAGAAGACGCCGCCGTAGGCGATTATGTAATTGTACATGCCGGTTTTGCACTGCATAAAATAGATGAGGCCGCCGCAATGGAATCTTTGCGGATACTCAAGGAAGCCGCATCTTTTGCTGAAAAACTAAGCGAAGATTCCTCCGACTCATCTTGACATGCAATCCAGGCCTTCTTCAATAGAGGCCAGAAAAATCCGCGTTCAAGGGATTGTCCAAGGCGTGGGATTCCGGCCATTTGTCTATCAACTGGCAACATCTTTGAATCTTGCCGGCCAGGTCTCCAATACATCTTCCGGTGTCAGCATTAGTCTGGAAGGCACCCCTGCAAACATTAAAACTTTTGTTCATCATTTGAAGGCTAGTGGCCCACCCCTGTCCCAGATTACGCAGATTGATACTGAATCTGTTCAAGCGACCGGATGCCAGGAATTCACCATCGTCCATAGCCAGGAAAGCACCCAGCGGGCTACGCTGATTTCACCGGATGTCTCCGTCTGTGAGGATTGTAAAAAGGAACTGTTTGATCGACATGATCGACGATTCCGATATCCCTTTATTAATTGTACCAACTGTGGGCCCCGCTATACCATCATTGATGACATCCCTTATGACCGGCCTAAGACATCCATGCGGCGTTTCAGTATGTGCCCGGAATGCCAGTCCGAATATGATGATCCCGCTAATCGTCGATTTCACGCCCAGCCCAACGCCTGTCCGGTATGTGGACCCCAAGTTACACTTTATGATAATGCGGGAAATGAAATAGAAATCAGAGATCCCATTGAAACAGCGGTTGCACACCTTCGATCAGGGCATGTTGTGGCGGTAAAAGGTTTGGGTGGCTTTCATCTGGTGGTGGATGCACAAAATCCGGCTGCCGTGGCAACATTGCGCGAACGCAAACGCCGGGAAGAAAAACCCCTGGCAGTCATGTCCGCAAACCTTAAAATCGTCCGTCAGTATGCCAAAATCACGAAGGAAGAAGAGACCCTACTGCAATCACAACAGCGGCCGATTGTTTTATTGAAAAAAAACCAGAACTATACATTGGCTGAAGGCGTATCCCCGAATAATCAGACCATTGGGGTCGTGTTGCCGTATACACCGTTGCATTATCTGCTGCTGGATGTATCTTTTACCGCCCTGGTTATGACCAGTGCCAATTTGAGTGAAGAGCCCATTGCGATTGATAATGAGGACGCCTTTACGCGTTTGGCGGATATTGCCGATTTTTTTCTGGTTCACAATCGTGATATTTATCTACGTAGCGATGATTCGGTTGTGCGCTTTGTGAACCAATGCCCACGATTTTTGAGGCGTTCCAGAGGATATGTTCCGGTTCCGATTTTTATAAAGCATCCAGTCAAACCGATTATAGCCTGCGGCGCCGAGCTTAAGAATACCATTTGCCTCACCCGTGGATCCGAGATTTTTATAAGTCAGCATATCGGTGACTTAGAGAACCTGGCTACATATGATTTTTTTGAGTTGACCATTAGGCATCTAAAACGAATACTTTCCGTCCAGCCGCAGATTATTGCTTATGATATGCACCCAGATTATCTGAGCAGCCGTTATGCCGATAGCCAAGATCATCTTGAGCAAATTGCGGTGCAACACCACCATGCCCATATCGTGAGCTGTATGGCCGAGAATCAGGTCAGCGAACCGGTCATTGGTCTCTCTTTTGATGGTACCGGATATGGCATGGATGGGAGCATATGGGGGGGCGAAGTTCTCTTGGCGCGATATGACGGGTTTGAAAGGCTAGCCCATTTAGCACCGACACCCATGCCCGGTGGGGCTGCAGCCATCAAAGAACCTTGGCGCATGGCCATCAGCTATCTTTATACTACATACGGCATGAATTTGCTAAACCATAAGCTTGCATTTCTGGATGGTTTAAACTCAAACCAAATCACGATTACAACACAGATGATCGAAAAAGGTGTCAATAGCCCCCAGACTTCCAGCCTGGGGCGCTTTTTTGATGGCATTGCAGCTCTAATGAATATTCGCAGTAACGTAGCCTTTGAGGGTCAGGCAGCCATGGAGCTTGAAATGCTGGCCTCAGGTTTGAGTGACGACGTTTATGAATATGCCTGGTCTTCCCAAAAGGGATATCAAATTGATCCACGACCTATTATTCAAGGCCTTGTGATTGATATTGGAAACGGCATGTCGCCTGCGACAATCAGTGCAAAATTTCATACCACCCTGATAAATTTATTTGGCGACCTATGCCTTATTTTAAAGAAGGAAACCGGGATATCGCAAGTGGCCCTCAGCGGCGGGTGTTTTCAGAATGCAATCCTGCTTAAGGGGCTCGCGCAGGCCTTGCAAACAAATGGATTTGAAGTATTGACCCATGAGAAAGTGCCAACCAATGATGGCGGTATATGTTTGGGGCAGGCTATTATTGCTGATGCTAAATCTAATTCCTAATTTTGTTTGCTATTTGGATTTTGCTATTTGAAAATTGTTGTGCCAGTATTCAGCAGTTGGAATTAACTCAATATTATAAGAAATGCTAGAGAATAGAAATGACCATTAAGCACCTAGAAGAATACCGCAATGCCGATATAGCCAAAAGCCTGGTTAAAAAGATCCAGGCCATCAGTCAACATGAAATCCGCCTGATGGAAGTATGCGGCACCCATACTGTATCGATTTTTAGAAGTGGTATTCGTTCTTTATTACCGGATACGATTTCGCTTTTATCCGGCCCCGGATGCCCGGTGTGTGTGACCGACCAAAAAGAAATTGATGCGTTTATTGCTTTGGCGCGGCTTGAGGATGTAATTCTGGCAACCTTTGGCGATTTGATGCGGGTACCGGGAACTTTAACCTCGCTTCAAAAGGAGAAGGCAGAGGGCTGTGATGTACGCGTGGTTTATTCGACCATGGATGCCATTGAGCTCGCCCAGAAAAATCCACACAAGCAAATAATCTTTCTGGGAGTTGGATTCGAAACCACCGCGCCCACCATTGCGGCTGCGATCCAAACTGCCAAACAGGCCGGCTTGACTAACTTCAGCGTATTTTCAGCCCATAAGATTGTTCCCCCGGCCCTGACAGCATTAATGTCCATGGACGATATCAGAATTGACGGATTTATTCTTCCCGGTCATGTTTCGGTAATCATAGGACGAGATGCCTATCAGCCCTTTTTTCAGCAGTTCAAAATTCCCTGCAGCATTGCCGGGTTTGAACCAACGGATATACTCCAGGCAATTCATCGGTTGGTGTCCCAGATTGAAACCGAATCTTCACAGCTGGAAAACGCTTATGGTCGGGCGGTTACCGATCAAGGCAATATCGCCGCACAAAAACTATTGGCGGACACCTTTAATATTCAGGATGTTGTCTGGCGGGGTATCGGGGTCATTCCCGCGAGTGGTTTGAAAATCAAGGCTGATTTGTCCACATTTGACGCCGAGCAAAAATTTGAGTTCGATGTGCCACCTTCCGAAGATCCCAAGGGGTGTGCCTGTGGCGATATTCTAACCGGTACCAAAAAACCATTTGAGTGTCCGCTTTACAAAACCCAATGTACACCCATGTCACCGGTGGGGCCCTGTATGGTTTCCACCGAAGGAACCTGTGCGGCCTATTACCGCTACCATCAATAGCATCGATGGTAGCGGTAATAGGCACAGTTAGCTGGTGGCCATTAGCCCGTAGCTTTTACCTAAAACCCAATACAGATAAACTGGAATTAACAAATGACAAGCACCAAATAACAAATAAATCACATACTCCAATTTTCCAAACTTCGGTTTATTGTTTTTGGCTATTGATCATTGGAATTTATTTGGGATTTGATATTCGGGATTTGGGATTTCAACAGAGCCAGGTCGAAATCCCTATGCAAACATGGTGTGAGTTCAAAATTTAGGTGCTAATATAATGAACTATGACAAAATATTGCTCGATCATGGCGCCGGCGGCAAAATGTCGCACGAATTGACTAAAAACATCCTATTACCGGTGTTTGACAGCCCTGAGTTGGCCAACCTGGATGATGGGGCAGTTTTTAAGGCTGATGCAAAAAAATTGGCCTTTTCCACGGACACCTATACGGTGGATCCCATTTTTTTTCCGGGCGGCAATATCGGGGATCTGGCCATCAATGGTACCGTCAATGATATTGCCATGTGCGGTGCATCTCCGCAATATTTGAGTGTAGGACTGATGCTTGAGGAGGGTTTTCCGATTGCGGATCTGAAGGAAATTATCCAAACAATGGGCAAGGCGGCCGCTGAAGCCGAGATTAGCATTGTTACCGGAGATACCAAAGTGGTTCCCAAAGGGGCCCTGGATAAGATTTTTATCAACACCTCTGGTTTGGGGATCGTGTATAACGGACAGGACGTAAGCTGTAAAAATGCGGCCCCTGGTGATGTCATTATCCTAAGTGGCAGTATGGCCGATCATGGGGTAACCATTCTGGCCAAACGGGAGGGTTTGCGCTTTGATGTCTCTGTTCAGAGTGATTCGGCGCCGCTGAATCATTTGACCCGGCGGATGTTTGCCACCAAAGGCGCTATTCATGTGTTGCGGGACCCCACCCGTGGCGGTGTGGCTACCGCCTTAAACGAAATCGCGGCCAAATCTAATGTGGGCATCAAAATTGTAGAGGAATTCTTGCCGGTCAAACCTGAGGTGGCCGGTATGTGCGAACTCCTGGGGCTCGATCCCCTTTATCTGGCCAACGAGGGAAAATTGCTGGCTTTTGTGGCACCACCAGATGCCGACTACGTTCTGGCTGCCATGCAAGCGGATCCGGTTGCCAAAGAGGCCTGTGTTATCGGCGAGGTGATTGAAGAAAACCCTGGTCGTGTTATAATGCAGACGCGGATCGGCGGGCGGCGGATTGTGGATATGCTAGCCGGGGAGCAGCTCCCCCGCATCTGCTGAAAACTATTGCTACGCAATAGTTTTGTGGCAGCTGCGTCGCCTTCTTTTGAATTAGTAACTGGATCTTGCACGAGTCGGAGGCTTTAATAGGCAAGGCGCCCGAGGGTGAAGTCGTAGTTTTTTACTTCGAACCCTTGGCAACGCAGCATATGGAAGCCTCCGGCTCGCCCTCCGGGTGAAATTTGATGAGTGAAAATGGACTTTCATCCGCAAAAATAAATGGGTTAACTGAACACATGCTGATAAAAGGCCTAAATCCGTCCCAATTAAAGGCTTGATAAAAATTCATCAAAATTCATGCAAGATTCAGGTAGTAACTTGTCAGCCCAGCCGCTGGCCCCTGACGCGACCTGTTTGATCAAACAAAAGAAACAAAAAATAATCAGGTTGCTTGTTAGAGCATTTTCCTAACAACCTTTCCTTCCGTTGTCATCCCCATGAAGATGGGGATCCAGGATTGGCTTTGAGCTGAAAGCTTTTTCTGGATTCCCGCCTTCGCGGGAATGACGAGAAGGGTCTCAGGGGTCTTGTTGCGGTGTACGGGGTTCGAGTTACATTTTCAGCATTTCAGTTGAAGTTTCATTCGACTATGTGAATGCCTTGAAGCAATTAACAAAGAAGCCATTGCACTGAAAGCGGTTATCAGCTTAACAGCCTAACAGTCTTCAGCCTTAGTGATTGTATTGAAAAAGATGTTCATAAAAAAAATAATCATCATATGTAGCGTGCTAGCGATTCTGATGGCTGGCTGTGGCTGGAAGAAAGAAGAGGTCATTTCCGGCCGGACCATGGGGACCAATTATCATATCAAGATTATCACCGGCTATTTCAATAAGCAAAGCGACCTAAAAGCCAAAATAGATCAGCGTCTGGAAGCCATTAATCAGAGTATGTCCACCTACCGGCCGGATAGTGAAATCAGCCAATTCAATGCCATCCAAGATATCAGCACATCGCTACAGGTTTCCAATGATTTTCTAGATGTCATGCAAGTGGCTCAGCGCATATACGCAATAACCGATGGCGCCTGGGATGGAACCATCAAGCCGTTGGTAAACTTGTGGGGCTTTGGCAATACCCAGCAATCCCAACAGGTGCCTGACGATGCTATAATAAAAGATAAAATTCGCATGGTTGGATTTAAACATATCCGCATATTAAAATCCGGATTTCTACAAAAAACAGTTGAGATGCTCTCATTGGATCTGGCTAGCATTGCCAAAGGCTTTGCCGTGGATCAGATTTCGTCGCTGCTAAAGGCGCAAGGCCAAGAGAATTTTTTAGTTGAAATCGGTGGGGAGGTTTATGCGGCTGGGTATCGTAAGGACGGCAGCCCTTGGCGTGTGGGCATCAATCAACCCGATTCAACTGCCAGCTTAAGGGCAACCTACCAGGTTGTCCCGCTTCACAATCAGGCCATGGCCACCAGTGGAGATTATCGAAATTATTTCGAGATTCAGGGGCAGCGTTATTCCCATATCATTGATCCGCGGACCGGCTATCCGGTTGACAATGGTGTGGTCAGTGTTTCCGTCGTAGCTGGCAGCTGCATATTTGCAGATGGCCTGGCAACGGCTCTTATGGTGATGGGCCCTGAAGATGGCCTAAAATTGGTTGCTTCATTAAATGGTGTTGCTGCTTTGATCGTTGTTCGCAATGACGACAACACCCTCAGCCAATATGCATCAGATGGTTTTGATGCATTGACAAATTGAGGATAGATTCCCTCCTTTAAAGACCAACTCATATATAGCAGTTGTTAAAAAATTCGGATGAGTGCTACCTGACAGAGTTTCAGCATGCTGGCATCTAAGCGCCCAAAGATCCTATTTAACGAGAACAACCTATTAAAAACAGGGATCCAGATTTTACGCGAAGAGTTCAAGCGGTTTGTCATCCCCATGAAAATGGGGATCCAGGAATAGCCTTTAGCTGATGGTTTTGTCTGGGTTCCCACTTCCGTGGGAACGACGGTGAAAGTTTAAGGCAACTATGTTTGCTGTTTTACAATCAATGTCATTAACTTAAGAGCATCAAAAGTAGTTTAACTTATTAATATAATTA
>CAZWEO010000071.1:0-25785 GCA_964633115.1 uncultured Desulfobacterales bacterium | reverse complement strand
ATGGGGCGCGCGTTTACACGAAATCGTGTTTTTACGAAAATCAAACCCAAGTCCACCTGAAAAGGCGCTTCCGAGATACAGGCCAGGGCAGCCCGCCCAAACACACCCAGACACTGAACAGCTTGCTGCATGGTCTTTGCCAGCCCAATAACCTCCAGAGCCACATCGATACCCTTTCCCTGAGTTGCTTCAGTCAATGCAACCACGGGATCGTTACCCGCCGCATCTATGGGTGTGGCACCAAGTTTTTCGGCTCCCGTCAGTTTGTGTTGGTTGATGTCAATTGCAAATACTGTGGATGCACCCATGGTTAAAGCAATCTGATATGTCGCTTTGAAAAAAATAGGCGTCTCGCTTAAATTCTGCTTAATTTCGGAGCATGTTTTTACAATTGGTATAAACCCGGGTAAAAGGCTTTTTGTATTAGCCAGCCAAAACTCTTTCTTAAAGCATAGGTTAGCCTAAGACGGTATGGTGTCCATACTGGCAAAGCGTGGTTCATGCAGCGGGAGGATGATGTCGGCCATTTCCTTTTTATATATCTTCCCACCGATGGCCGCTTCGCGGTCGGCTGATTGGATCGGATGCATTTCACCGGTATCCACGAGAATATTTTTGTCACCGCCTTGCAGATACCAACAATATATCGGTATTGTATAGGATTGGCCAAATCCGTGCTGGTAGGTCATCATGGTCTTATCAAAAATTTTGGTGCCCATGACAATGGGGTGGATTTTAAATATTGTCATTCCGTTTAGTTCCTTTTCCCATGAACCGTGCCAATGATTTTATTAATTGATACAGGTTAGTACATCACCAATAAATTTTTCGTGACTCCAGGAGTCGTCATGGGTTGCGCCTATCCGAACAATGACAATATCCCGGGAAGGTATGATGGCCACAATCTGCAGATTGAAACCGCCCAAATAAGCTAGGTCAGCGGGTAAGGATGGAAATTTTCGATCCTGGGGATTATCTCTGGCTCCGGCATTGAGCCAAAAATGAGCCCCGTATTCGCCCTTGGGTGCCTTGGGCGTGGGCGTGAGCGAATATCGTACCCAGCCCTCGGGTAGAATGCGGGTACCATTCCAAACCCCATCGTTTTTTATCAATACGCCAAAGCGCGCCCAGTCCCTGGCCGTGGCATACATGTAGCTGGATCCCACCAAGGACCCGGAAGCATCTGCTTCGATAAGGGCTGAAACCATACCGATAGGATCGAACAATTCCCTTTGGGTAAAATTAATAACATCTGCCAAGGTCCCACCAACCGCATCCCGGACGATTCGGGCGATAATATTGGTGGTGCCGCCAGAATAATTCCATTCCATATCTGGTTTTACCCCCAAGGGTTTTGTGGCGGCAAAATCGGCCATGCTGTTGGAATTAAAGAGCATGTCGGTGGCATCTGTGAACGGTCCATATACTTCTTCAAAATCGAGTCCGCTGGACATGCGCAGCATATGGTCCAGTGTAATGGTGCTCCTTTTGTCGCCGGTCGTCTGCCAGGCTTCAACCGGTGCCGGATGGTAGATATCAAGGCGGCCATCTCTGACCAGGATGCCCACAAGGGCGTTGGTGACACTTTTGCTCATAGACCAGCCCATCATGGGTGTATCTGCCGAGAACGGGTCTGTATATCGTTCGGCAATGATTCGATCCTTGTAGATCACGACTATTGCCTGGGTGTTGCGCATGCTGGTCTCGCTGGGTTCCTGAAAAGCTTCCTGCATAATGGCCTGGAGCCGGTCTTGATCGACATCAGCGGAGAGATTTCCGACGTCAATCCGTTCACCTTTGGGCCAGATGTCGGTTTCATTTCTGGGGGGACGCTTGGCAATGTCCTGGCATTGTTGAACCAGGTCTTCCACCGATGTGTCGACCGCCAGGGTACAACCACAGCCCTCACGATATACAGCAGTAACCGGGCTCAAAAAGCCAAAGGCATTGGCCGTGACGGTTTGATCATCAGGATTGACCCGATGTTTAACAAATGAAAAAAGGAAGTGAGTAGGAACAATATCTTCTTCAAAAACCAGGTTGGGGTCTCTGTCAGCCATATAGACTTGCGAACAGAGATATTTGGCCGCATAACCGGAACCGATTATAAGAGCATAGTTAAGCATATAAAAAACAGCACCAACGATAATCACCAGAACAATCATCAGGATTTTCAGCTTTTTTTTCATTCAGACCTCTTTTTCAATTCAGCTTTGTTGATTTTGCCTGTTTTGGTCAAGGGCATTTTTTCTAGGATCTCAATCTCACGCGGATAGGCATGTTTTTCAAGCCTGTTTTTTACAAAATCGCGGATATTTGTCTGCATGCGTGTATCAATTTGGATGCCATTTTGGGGGACGATAAAAGCCTTCACGATTTCACCACGTACCGGGTTTGGTATTCCCAGAACACAGGCGTGCGCCACGGCCTCATGGGTCATGAGGCACAATTCGATTTCGCCGGGGCCGATACGGTATCCACCGCTTTCAATAAGATCATCCGCACGTCCCGAAAACCAGAAATGACCCTGGGCATCTTTTCTGGCATAATCCCCAGTTCGCATCCAGTTTTTGATGAATTTGTTCTGTGTGGCTTCAGGATTGTTCCAATATCCTTTGAACATCACGGGATCAGGTGCTCTGATGGCGATTTCACCCAGGCCGTTGTCACGTATGGGGTTACCCTCCGCGTCAATAATCTCCACACAGTGTCCGGGTATACTTTTACCAATGGCACCTGTCTCGATCGGCATCAAGGTCGAACAAAAACCAATAACCAGGTCGCATTCGGTTTGGCCGTATTGCTCGTTGAGAGCCACGCCAAATGTTTCCTGACACCACGAATGCAATGCTTCCACCAGTGGTTCACCACCCACAGTCGCTGACCGCAGCTGGATTCCGTAGCGTTGCCGGGGATGTGTCACCGCCTGCATCATGATTCGCAATACTGTCGGAACCGCCATCAAATTACGAACCCGATATTTGCGCATCATGAAAAGCGCTTTTTCCGGATCAAATTTTTTGGGCCGAAAGGCCAGCACCGGTACGCCATGGTGTAGAGACGGGAACAAAGCATCAAAGGAACCCCCAATGTAGGCCCAATCAAGTGGCGTATACAACAGATCACCATCCCGCGGAAACTGGTTATGCAGAAATTCGAATCCGGGCAGGATGCCCAAAAGCAGACGGTGGGCGTGCAGCGTGCCTTTGGGTTGACCCGTGGTACCGGATGTGTAGATGACGAGCGCTGGATCGTCCGCCAAAGTGTTCATTGGTTTAAATTGGTCGGATCCAGCAGCAACACTGGCCTCAAAATCCAGTACACCATCCATACCAACCGAGTCGGTAGCGATAATCAGGGACAAATCGGGCAGATTATCTCTGAGCTCAAGCAGCTTG
This sequence comes from uncultured Desulfobacterales bacterium, assembly GCA_964633115.1. Classification (GTDB taxonomy): domain Bacteria; phylum Desulfobacterota; class Desulfobacteria; order Desulfobacterales; family B30-G6; genus B30-G6. The sequence continues at coordinate 22,387 of CAZWEO010000071.1, read as the reverse complement.
GGTAGATTTTTATCATCGGTAATGACGCATTTGGCCGAACAATCACTGAGGCGATACTCAAGGGCCATGGGACCAAATAAGGTAAGCAGAGGCAACGCGAGCGCACCCAATTTGTAAATAGCAATATGCGCAATCAACGCTTGCGGACATTGCGGGAGCAGAATGGCAACTCTGTCCAGTGGCTGTATACCGTTGGCTTTAAGGGTATTGGCTAGGCGGTTGGAAAGTGTCTTCAGCTGTTGAAACGAATATCGTCTTACTTCATCATCCGGACCAATGTGAATCAAGGCCAAGCGCTCTTTTCCATGGGTCCATTTGTCACAAACATCTACACCGATATTATAATACTTTGGTATTTGCCATTTAAAATTTTGATAGACACTTTCATAAGACCCACCCGTCAGCATATGGTTATACTCCGGCATTTTCGGTTGAATTAAGCATCAGGAATCTTTGGCCATCTGGTTTAATTTACGGGCTACATAATCGGACTGCTGTTTGGAATTGATACACGTGAGCAGGTGCGACGATTCCATCTCCAGGATTTGTTCAAAGCTGGAATGCAGTCCCTGATCGATGGCGATTCGAGAGAGCCTAAGTGCCAGGGAAGATTTTTCATTGATTTTATTACATATTGCCATAGCAGCATCCAGGAGTGAGTCGGTAGGCACGATCTGATTGATCAGACCCAGTTTTAAGGCTTCTTTAGAATCGATGATATCACCAGTAAATATCATCTCCTTGGCTTTTCCCAGACCGACAATTTGGCTGATCAGTTTGGTCCCGGCAGTGGTAACCGTCAATCCCACACTGGTTTCTGGGAATCCGAATTTGGCTTCTTCAGATGCGATGCGAATATCACAGCTCAGCGCGAACTCCAGCCCGCCCCCGACCGCATACCCACATATGGCGGCGATCAGTGGTTTGCCGAGTTTCAAGATTACACGTTGTACCTCCTGCAGGCCGTCCACCTCCTGGACCCAATGTTCGAATGTTTTACCTTCAGCGGTTTCTTTAAGATCTTCCCCAGCACAAAAGGATTTGCCAGCGCCTGTAAGGATAACGGATGAGATGTCATTGTTCTTGCCGGCAATTGTCAATTTTTGGATCAGGTTGTCCAATAGGTCTGTATTGATGGCGTTAAGACGCTCAGGTCGGTTCAGGGTGATGACACCCACCCGCCCATTTTCTTGGTAAAGTACTGATTCGTTTTTCAATGGCTATCCCTCCCAAATGTATTTCAGGAAATTTCGTCTGTAGCGTTGTTCCCAATATTGTTGCAATCCCCATCGACTTGTTGCGCTACCATAATTAATGGAGATAGATTCGAATTTTTTGTAAAATATTTTTATTTTTTTGTTTAAATGGGATATGTTTGTCTGCTTTCATAAATATAGATAAAAATCTGCTGGAAAGACTAATAAATAGGAAGATATTGGGAATACACATATATGTCAATCGGTTTGCGACTAGATCTCTGACCTGCGGGCACGTGTTCCCCATCAAGCGATAGGTACATCGAATCATATGGGATTATTCGGCAAAACACTGCTTGTCAATCTGACAGAAAAGCGACACTTCTTGGCCCCAATACAGGAGCGGGTATTACCATCTGTGATTGGCGGCCGGGGGATTAATGTTGCCTATCTTCATGAGCGCCTAAACGGTCAAATTGATCCCTTGGGGTCTCAGAACATATTGCTTTTTAGCTGCGGTTTTCTGACTGGCACGGCGGCACCGGCTTCTTCGCGTTTGCATATTAATGCAGTTTCGCCGCTAACAGGTCTATTGGGGAGTTCCAATATTGGTGGACAGATGGGCCTGCGGCTACGCTCCTGCGGTATTCAAAGTATCATCGTCAAGGGCCGGGCAGCACAGCCCGTCTATATATACATTGATGATAAGGGCATCGAAATTCGGGATGCTCATTTTTTAAAAGGTTTGGATACATTTGATTCCCAGCAAAAAATAATGGACGTCCTGGGAAATCGCCGTTTGGCATGCCTGGTTATTGGTCCAGCCGGTGAGAATCTGGCACGGTTTGCCTGCATTATGTCAGGCAGAGATCATGCTGCGGGTAGAACTGGCATGGGCGCTGTTATGGGATCTAAAAACCTGAAGGCCGTTGTGGTTGCCAAAGGCAGCCAATGGAAGCCGCCGGTCAAAGCATCCCAATCCAAAGAGGCCATCCGAAACTATGTTAAATTGATCAAGGACTCACCGGATTTCAAAACCTTCGCGCGCTATGGTGGTGCCGGGTATGTCAAATGGGCCGATGATATGGGCATACTGGCAACATTTAATTATCGCCAAAGCCACTTCCAAGCGGTGGACCATATCGATGGGCGCCTGCTGGAAACCTACAAGCAGAAATCGACCGGATGCCACAATTGTCCGGTTCAGTGTAAAGCGGTCCTCAACTTTTCACGAAAAAGAAAACCCAACCAAACAGCAACCCGGCCCGAGTTCGAGCCCATGTTGAACCTCGGTGCCAAATGTGGATTGGAGGATATTGAGGCCATTGTCAGGCTGGACAACCTATGCTCAAAGCTGGGTTTAGATTCCACCTCCGCTTCTACGGCCATTGCCTTTGCCATGGATCTTTTTGATCGCGGTATCCTAACCCTAGCAGACACCCAGGGACTGGACCTCAAATGGGGTCATGCTGAAGCAATGCAGACATTGATAAATCAGATGGCGCAAGGTGAAGGTATGGGAGGCCTCCTGGGTCAGGGCGTTAAAAGAGCGGCCGAGATTATCGGCAAAAATGCCGACCAGTACGCCGCTCATGTTAAAGGATTGGAATTAGCGGCCTATCATCCTGGTAGCATCATGGGTACCGCGTTGGGGTACGCCATCTCCAGTCGCGGGGGAGACTATAACAATGTGTATTCATCTCTGGAGCACCGTTGGACCGAAGATCAGGCTGCCCGCGAAATCGGCAGCCGGACAGCGGTTGACATTCGAGCCCACCAAGGAAAGGGCAAGCTGATAAAGCGGGCCGTTCTGGTCAATATTGTTTTGGATTCGCTGGGATTGTGCAAAGTGCCGGTACTAAGTATGATCAATACATTTGACTTGAAAAGTGAGGCCGAACTGGCTGGTGCATTGATGGGTGTGCCCATTACAACAGAAATGCTTTTCTCTGCGGGTAAACGCATTGCCAGCATGGAAAGAAGTTTTAATCTGCGGCAGAATCCCGACATGGAAGCCGATACGTTGCCGCAGATGGTTTTTAATCAACCCGATTCTAATTTGAGTCAAACAACCCTCAAAGAGATGATCAAGGAATTTTATGAAGCCATGGGTTGGGATCAGGACGGGATCCCGGATCCAGGTGATCTTTAAATGAAAGGTGAATGAAACCATGGACAATGGATTTAAACCCGAGCTCAAAATACTATCTACACCGGATAAAGAAAAAATATTTGATGCCGCCCTGCAGGTGCTGGAGAATGTCGGCATGCAGCTGCACCATGACCCAGCTCTCAAGATATTAGAAAGAGCTGGATGCACTATCGAAGCCAATCAATGCGTCAAAATACCTCAAGAGCTGGTAAACAAAGCCATGGAATCGGCACCTGAAAATATCCCTATTTATAATCGCCTGGGTGAGGTGGTCATGGAATTAGGTGGTCGCAGAGCCTACTTTGGCACTGGTTCGGATTTGATGTATGCCTATGATGTTGGCAAAGGGGACCGTCATTTAACCCAGCTTGATGATATTGCCCGAGCCGCAAGGGTATGTGACGGGCTAGCCAATATCGATTTTATCATGTCCTTTGCCCACCCGCATGAGATCGCACCTAAAGTAGCTTACTTGGAAAGCTTTGGCTGTATGGTCGCCAATTCCATTAAGCCCATTGTTAACACCGCCGATGACCGCAACGACCTCAAGGCTATGTGGGAAATCAGTTCCATATTTCGTGTCGGAGAAACCGGTTTTCAAGAAAAGCCGTATACCATCCATTATGCTGAACCCATCAGCCCCCTTAAACATCCTTTTTCCAGTGTCGACCGATTGATTTTTTGCGCCGAAGTGGGTATGCCCGTCATCTACTCGCCGGCACCCCTTGCCGGTTCAACCGCACCCATGACCATCGCTGGGCATGTGGTTCAGGGCCTGGCCGAATGTCTTTTCGGCCTTGTGATCCATCAATTAAAGGCTAAGGGTGCGCCCTTTCTGATGGGCATTGGTCCTGCCGTATTGGACATGAGTACCAGCCAATGTTCTTACAATGCCCCCGAATACTTGATGGCTTACCTGGCTGCTGTTGAAATGAGTCATCATCTCAATCTGCCCAACTGGGGGTATGCCGGCACTAGCGATTCACAGCTGCCCGATGGTCAGGCGACCTTTGAAGCCGGGCTGTTGTCCTATATGTCCCTGGTGGCTGGTTCAAACCTGAATCACGACGTGGGCTATCTCGATTTTGGATTGACCGGATCGCTGGATATGCTGGTTATCATGGATGAGATCATCGACCAATTGCGCCGCATGCAACAGGGTATTCCTGTTAATGACGAAACTTTGGCCGTGCAGGTAATTCAGGAAGGTGCCCGTCAGGGCGAGTTCTTGTCGCATCCTCACACCCTGACACATTTGCGCACAACTCAATGGCGGCCGAACCTGATAAACCGCATGGGGCATGATCAGTGGGATCAGGCGGGTAGAAAAGACCTGCTCACCAAGGCACATGAACGCCTCAAACAGATTTTGGATGGCCATCAACCGCAGCCCATTGATGCAGCTGCAACCGAAGGCATTCAGGCATGTCTGGATCGATTTAAACAGCAAATCCAGTAAAAAGTCCCACCTTATTCGTGGGACTTGTTACTGGATTCAGACCGGTGTTTTAATGTTTGGATGCGCTTGAGAAGGGCGTCATATTCATCCTCAAGCTCTAACAAAGGCATCATTTGTGCCGGTTTAACGGAGTGTGCCGGTAGGCGCGCCTTGGCCTCGGCAATCTCGGCTTCCAATTCCACCTGTTTTTGTTCTAAAACAGCTATTATTTCTGTCGTTTCTGCAGATGATGGCATTTTTTGCGTACCTTATGGGGGATGGGTTATGCTTTTATAAAATGTTGCCAAATATTATCGAACATGGCTTGGGAGGCATCATAAGCTGCCCCCGGGTCTTTTTTTTCAATATTTTCTGATATGGCGGCATGGTATGGCAAGGATTCCCTTTGAATACCTATGTCATTGGTGTCAATTTTTCTGGCCTGGTGGACAGCATCACGAATGGTTCGGCCAATTTGCGCCAATAGATCATTATGGCTGGCTTCAAGAATCATGGCATGAAAACGGATATCCAGCGCAAGATAGGCATCATAATCATAATTAGTCGGATCATTCAGCATCTCCTGTAACTGACCTAAAACTGTTTTGATATCATCAATTTCTGCATCAGTTGCACGTATGGCGGCCTGCTTGGCAGCCTCGCTTTCAATCAGCCGGCGCACGTCGGTCACATCTTGTAAAAAGGTGGTTTTATCTTCGATCTGCAGCCGCCATACCAGCACATCCGCATCAAAGAGATTCCAGTTTTTACGAGGTAGGATTTGAGAGCCGATGCGAGGCCGGGTCTGAATGAGCCCTTTTTGCGCCAATACCTGAATGGCTTCGCGTAGTACACCCCGACTGACCTGCATTTCTTCGCTTAAACGGTCCTCGGTGGGTAGGATATCACCGATTCCATATTGTCCCTTGATAATTTGTTGCCCGATTTCTTCGACCACATATTGATACAATTTACGATGATACGTTTTCGCTGGCATGCATGGCTCCATTGAGGCGTTGAATGAATCATCAAATTATCGAATCATTATATATTAATGCAATCAAAACTGTCAAATCGGCCTTAATTAGCTAGTCGTGTGGCGTATTGTTCACATGGAAAACAGCTTGACTTTAAAGTACAATCATATAATCATTATATAAATATTATCAGGAGGAAAGTATGGCATCTGACTACATTCAACTGGAAGAGCAATACGGCGCCCATAACTATAAGCCGCTGGATGTGGTTCTAAGCAGAGGAGAAGGTCTCTGGGTTTGGGATAACGAGGGCAAGCGCTATATGGATTGCTTGGCAGCCTATTCCGCGGTTAATCAAGGTCATTGTCACCCCAAAATAATGCAAACGCTCATGCAACAGGCGCAAAAATTGACGCTGACCTCGCGGGCATTTCGTAACGATCAATTGGGGTATTTTTATCAAGAACTATGCGAGTTAACCCGATCTCATAAGGTGTTACCCATGAACAGCGGTGCCGAAGCAGTGGAGTCGGCCATCAAAACCGTTCGCAAATGGGGATATACCGTAAAAGGTGTACCTGAAAATAAGGCCGAGATAATCGTCTGCCACAACAATTTCCATGGTAGAACCATTTCGATTATCAGCTTCAGTACCGATCCCAGCGCACGTAGCGGATTTGGGCCGTTTACACCAGGATTTATGGCCATTCCCTATGGAGACGTAGCTGCATTTGAGGCCGCCATCACCCCAAACACGGTAGCACTGTTGGTGGAACCGGTTCAAGGTGAAGCTGGGGTAATCATTCCCCCCAAAGGTTATCTAAAGGGGGTTCGCGAAATTTGCACACGCGAAAACATTATCCTTATCTTGGATGAAATCCAGACAGGCCTCGGCCGTACAGGCAAGCTTCTGGCCGAAGAACACGAAGAGATTGAAGCTGATTTGACGCTGATTGGCAAGGCATTATCCGGTGGTTTTTATCCCGTATCGGCAGTTTTATCCAATACCGAAGTCATGGGCGTGTTGCAGCCTGGTGAGCATGGCTCCACTTTCGGCGGCAATCCTTTGGCGTGTGCTGTGGCACGCACGGCTTTAAAGGTGCTGATCGAGGAAAATATGATCGAAAATGCAGCCAAGATGGGGGCACTTTTCTTAGACGGGTTGAAGCAGATCCAGAATCCATTGATTCAAGAGGTCCGTGGGGTGGGGCTCATGCTAGCGGTTGAGTTCAAAACAGAAGCCGGCGGCGCCCGCCAATTCTGTGTCAAACTGAAGGAACAGGGACTGCTCTGTAAAGAAACCCATGACAACACAATCCGATTTGCGCCGCCCTTGGTCATCACTGCATCTGAGGTTGAATGGGCACTCGAACGTATTAACACGGTACTCAAAGCCTGAATCTTGTAGATTCTAGGCGATCATTCTTTTAATAATCGTATAAATTTTGCAATCTTTTGGAGGCGTTAAAATGGTCGAAAACGTAATTATTATGGGAGCCGCTGGCCGAGATTTTCATAATTTCAATGTATACTTTCGAGATAACAAAAGATATCGTGTGGTTTGTTTTACGGCTACCCAAATCCCAGATATCGAAGGGCGCTTGTATCCCCCCGGATTGGCCGGGGCCATGTATCCGCAGGGGATCCCCATTGAAAGCGATGAAAATCTGATGGCCATGATAAAGGAACATGCTGTGGATTTGGTGGCCTTTTCGTACAGCGACGTACCGCATACCGAGGTGATGCACAAGGCTTCTCAAGCCACGGCCGCCGGAGCCGATTTTATTATTATCGGCGCGCCCTACACCATGATTGAATCCAACAAAACCATCGTTTCGGTTTGTGCCGTCCGAACCGGTTGTGGCAAATCCCAAACCAGTCGTCATATCGTTCAAACGCTGCGTGATGCCGGTAAAAGGGTTGTTTCGGTTCGGCACCCCATGCCTTATGGCGATTTGACCAAGCAGATTGTGCAACGCTTTGCCGCCTATGAAGATTTTGAGAAGCACGATTGCACCATCGAAGAACGCGAGGAATATGAACCGGTGGTGGATATGGGCGCGGTTGTTTATGCTGGCGTTGACTATGAGAAAATCCTACGTCAAGCTGAGGCAGAGGCCGACATCATTGTTTGGGACGGTGGTAACAACGACACGCCTTTTTACAAGCCGGACGTCCATGTGGTGATATTTGATCCCCATCGTGTTGGTCATGAGTCAACATATCATCCTGGTGAAACCAACATGCTTATGGCTGATATTGCCATTATAAACAAGGTGGACAGCGCCAAGCCTGAAGATGTGGAAACATTACAGCAAACCATCAGGCAGCACAATCCAAAGGCTCAAATCGTTTTGGCCGATTCCACGGTTTATGCCGAAAATGGTGAGCAGATGGCAGATAAGCGCGTGCTGGTGATAGAAGACGGGCCCACCCTGACCCATGGCAACATGACCTTTGGCGCAGGGGTTATCGCAACCCAACGCTATAATGCCGCGGCTTTGGTTGATCCAAGACCGTATCTGGTGGGAACACTTAAGGATACGTTTGAGACCTATCCAAATATCGGTAGTGTGCTGCCGGCCATGGGCTATGGGGAACAACAAATCAGCGATCTGGAGGCTACCATCAATGCTTGCGACTGTGACCTGGTGGTTTCGGCAACACCAATTGATTTAACCAAACTAGTACAAATAGAGAAACCAATCCTGCGGGTTCGTTATAGCTACAGCGACAATAGTGAACCCAACCTGGGTGAGCTAATTTTGAGCTCAATTGGATCTTAAAGCGATCAAATCCAGTTTGAGGGATGCAAGATGAACCACCAAACCCCCGGGGTTTTAAAGCCAATCGTGTTGATCGCTTTGGGCGGCAATGCCCTCATTAAGAAGGGACAGCAGGGAACCATTGCCGAACAATTTGAGAACCTGAGGATCCCTTTGGGTCAAATCGCAGCCCTGGTTCATGACTATGACATTATTATCACCCATGGTAACGGTCCCCAAGTTGGTAATTTGTTGTTGCAACAGGAATCTTGCGATTCTGTACCCAAACTGCCCCTGGAAATACTGGTGGCCCAAACCCAGGGGCAAATCGGCTATATGATCGAGTCGGTTTTGGATGAAACCCTGATGGCGCAGGGAACCGATTTTTTTCCCTTGGTATCCTTGATTACCTATGTAGTGGTGGATAAAGATGATCCTGCCTTTGCCGATCCAACCAAACCCATCGGTCCTGGATTTAGTGCGACCATTGCTGAAAATCTTGACTATCCCACCGTGCAAACACCCAAAGGTTTTCGACGGGTAGTGGCCTCCCCCAATCCGGTCACCATTATCGAGAAACGTGAAATTCAACGCCTAATCAATGCCGGATTTATCGTGATTTGCTGTGGCGGCGGCGGTATTCCCGTGGTTCGCAACGGCCGCGCTTTTAACGGCGTTGATGCCGTGATTGACAAGGATCTGGCCAGTTCTTTGCTAGCCACCGAAGTGGGTGCGGAATTATTGGTGATTGCCACTGATGTGCCCGGTGTCATGTCTGACTTCGGCACTCCCCAAGAAAACTTAATACAGAAGTTGTCAATTAAACAGGTGCAAGAATTTCTCAACAGTGCAGACGTTGGAAAGGGTTCCATGGGGCCCAAGCTTGAAGCCGGTTCACGATTTTTGTCAGCAGGTGGTAAGCAGGCTGTAATATGCAGCGTTGAGGACATCGCTGCCGGGGTTGCCGGCAGCCAGGGAACTCAGATTACGAATACTGATGCATCATAGTAGAAGTAAAGATATCAATTTAAATTTTTGTAGATTACTTCGCTTTTTCGAGTTCCTCGGCTAGGGCCGGTAAGATTTCAAATAGGTCACCGATGACATAATAATCGCTATGGGAGATGATGGCGGCATCCGGATCGGTGTTGATGGCGATGATCATACCAGATGTTTTCATCCCGGCCAAGTGCTGGATGGATCCTGATATCCCGCAGGCAATGTAGACTTTGGGATTGACCTTGGAACCGGTTTGTCCCACCTGCATGACATAGGGCACCCATTCATTATCCACAGCCACCCGTGAGGCGCCGACGGCTGCACCTTCGATGGCATTGGCACAGTGACTGAGCAATTTGAAATTGTCACCGTTAGCCATGCCGCGCCCACCGGAAATTATTACTTCTGCTTCGGATAGATTCTGGCCTCCGGATTCTCCGGGTATTGCTTCCAAAACTTTTAATTTGGATGTGTCTGGTAATGTAGCCACATGCTCAATCTGAACGGGCCTCTTCGGGTGCTCAACCGGGGGAACCGCATTGGGTCGCAGACCATAGATGACGGTTTCTCCAGACAAACGAAATGTCGCCATGGTTTTGCCGGAATACTGGGAGGTGCGAGCCAATTGCGTATTAATATCCACATGCACGCAGTCCATTACCAGGGGCGCGTCCAGAATTGCCGCCACGCGTGGCAAAAGGTCTTTGCCTTGAGCTGACGTCAAACCAAAGATTACATGGACGTCATGGGAGGTAATGGCATCAACGATGGCACGTGCCCACAGTTCCGGATTCCATTCCGGTTGCTGCATGCGGACAGTTAAAATTTGATCTACCCCGTGCTGACCCAGGAGTGCCTGAATATGGGACGGAATAGCTTCCATCACAATTGCCACCACTTGATGCTCATCCGCATGGGCCGCCGTAATCATACCGAGGTTGGCGGGCTTAACTACGTCATCTCTGATTTCAATGAGTAGGCCGATTTTCTTCATCTGCCGATATCCTTAAGATTGAAATATTCAATTTAAATTACCCGTGCTTCTTGCTTTAAGACCTGAACTATTTTCTCAGCGATTTCTGCTGCTGAGCCGGCCAGCTCTTGGGGTTCTCGCTTTTCAACAATCGGTGCCAAGTGGACCAGCTCAACAGTACTGTCCGGTTCCGGCAGGCTCAGCTCTGCAAGCGTGATCTGCTTTATCTCTTTTTTGCGGGCTTTGACAATGTCCGGAAAGGTGGGATAGCGGGGTGTATTGAGGCCTTTGCCAGCGGCCAGAATGCAGGGCATAATGAGTTTCAATTTCTCGAGCGCGCCAGCCTCCTTTTCACAACTAATCAAGACAGCACCATCCTGCGGTTCGATGCTGACCACATTCGTGGCCGCCGGCATTTCCAACAAGTGGGCCAAGCGAAACATGGTCTGCATACCTTCAGTATCGATGGATTCCTTGCCAGTCAAAATAATGTCGGGCCGCCCGTCCTGGGTAATGGCAGTTTGTAATGCACGCGAGGTCATTATTGGGTCAAGACGGTCATCCGTAGTCACCAGAATACCACGGTCAGCACCCATGGCCAAAGCTGATCTGAGCGTGTTCTCGCCCGCGGCTTTGGCCACCGACACAACAATCACTTCGGCATCCGGGAATATCGATTTCAAACGGTGGGCTTCGGTAACGGCGTGCTCGTCATACGGATTCATCAGGAAGGTGATGGCTTCTTCGATATCGGTTTCCCCTTTGACGGTGACCGTAGCAGCCGAATCAGGGACGTGTTTGACACAGACGTAGATTTTCATGAGGCATACCCAGTTGAAATTATTCTAAAAAAAGAAGCCTGCAATAGAGCAGGCTTCTTTTTGGGTTCAAAAGGATAATTGCGTTGTGTGCAATTTATCCATTGACCGAAAAACTGGAGTCATAATTGATTTCGCGTTTGCGTGAATAAAAGCCCATATCCAGCGTGCGTCCCGTGTATTTCATGGTGAACTGAAACGGCTCTTTGTCATGGTCTAGTCCCTTTTCAACGGCATCAATGAGTTCGGCCATCATGCTCCCCACAACCGGCGCATTTTTGTACTGATTGCCGCTGGTTCCGCAAGCCATGTAAAAACCGGGCAGATCCGATTTATCATATACCGGAATCCAGTCATCGGAGCAGTCATATAGATCACAGACACCCTTGGGCTGGTTGGGTACCTGCAGGTTGGGGACACGGCGGGCCAATCGATAACATTGCGCTTTCCATTGCTCTTCTGTGAGCTGGTTGTCACGGCCATGCCCGCCCCGGCCGGCATAGAATTCATCCGGATCAACCCATTCCTGAGGGTCGCATTCCGGATCTTCGGAGCCTATAAGGAACATGTTGCCAACTTCCGGCCGAACATAACAGGCAATATCGCCGTCGCTCTGATGGTATCCATCATTATAATAATCATAGTCTTCGGGTGCAGGACAGTACATAACTTCATGACGCAGGGCTTTGGTTTTGATATTGCAGCCGTCCCAAACACCCTCGGCCATCTGGTTGATCTTGTAGGAATGCGGTCCGGCGCAATTGACCACCACCGGGGCATCGAATTGGGTGCCGTCCGCTAGGGTTATGCCTTGAACTTTGCCATCGGCACTACGGACATCCGTAACCTCGGCGTTGAATATGAATTTTGCGCCCTTGGCCTCGGCAGCGCGCATGATGTTGTGGGCCGACAGGGCCGGATCGTTGACGTATCCACCTTCCGGACAGAAGAGGCCGCCGTCGAGCATGTTCGTGGGTTCATCGAAAAAGGAGGGGTCCTCCGGTCGTTTGGGGGGCCAGAATTCATGCAGATCCAGCACCGGTACTTTTTCCAGAATTTTATCGTTGTCCCACTCTTCGTACTGAACCCCAACGGCGTCATAGTGTTTTTGGACATTCTGCCATTTGTGACCCTGGGATTTGATCAGGATGGAGCCGGTATTCATGTATTTGGCCAGGCCCTTTTCATCTTCCACATGATCCAGATAGTTCTCCCAATCCAGCCAATATTTAAATCCCTCATAGGCAAAGGCGACCCCATCTTCGGTGGAGTAATGCGCCCGTACAATAGCGCAGGAGCCGGCTGTAGAGCCTTCACCTGCATCCGGTCTAGCATCCGCAGTCAGGGTTTTATAACCCATTTTTGACAACTCGTAGGCAATGGGGGCTCCAATGATCCCGGCGCCGATGATGATTGCATCATATTGTGTGCTCATGATCTCCTCCTTTTTAAGTAGGTAATAATGTGATCCGTTTGTATGTATAATTTTGCATGCTGATTTAGATAATGTCTAGGATATCGATTGCATCCAATCTGTAAACCGAGTTTCGCCGGCCGGTTTCAACCCAAACTCTGCACCGGCATCCAGGATTGCATGCACCATGCTCTGAGCATACCCCCGGCTACAAGTCAAGAGCAAGCCTCCGGACCGGTCGGCCTGTTTTGCCAGGGTTACCACCTGGCAGGGAATATGACAGCACGGTCCCTGCAGTAAAAAAGGGGCAGTTTTGGCCGGGTCCATCAAATCGAGCGCGGTCATTTTTTCGGCGATACAAAAGGCCTGTTGACCAAATAGCGCCAAAAATATGGTGGTATCGGTGACATCCGTAAAGCCATTGAATTCAGGCAGCTTTGCGGGTTCTATGCCCAAGTTCCATATGGACGCCTGGGTATTGTTCATACGATTTATCAGGCGATCCTTTTCAAGTAGGCAGACACCAGGTGCCGACGGTACGGTCAGACCACTGATTACGGAATCATCGATTTGGCTATCTTGTAGGTCCCAGCGTGGCTTATGGCTTAAGTCGGTCAACCAGGGACCATCGCCTTCATCTGCATAGGATAATACAATTTCCCAGTTTGCACGTTGGTCCGTTTTTAGGGCCGCGGTTTCAAAGGTCACCGGCGAATGTCGTTTTAGCATCGTCATCTTATTTTCCTCACATTCTCATGCGTTTGCCTTCAGGATCGTAGAAAGGCATGGAAACGACCTTGGCGTACAGACGTTTTCCATCACACTCATCTTCAAAAATTTCCAATCGTGTACCCAGTTCACTCAGCGGTTTTTCCACCAAGGCCATGCCAACGGCTTCACCTGTCGAAAAACTCTTGCGGGCAGTGGCGACGTACCCACGAACCTTGGTATCAACGATCAGGGCACCGTCACGTGCCGCCCGGGCATCGTCTTCCATGTGGATTCCCACTAGCCTAAAACGGTTGGGATCATTTTCAGCCTGACGCAGAGCGACAGCACCAACGGTTTTAGCGTCTATTTTTTGGCGGTCCCAGAGAAATCCCAGGCCCAGATCCAGGAGATTGGTGCGCTGTTCAGATTCCTGGCCTAAAATAATATGCCCTTTTTCCATGCGGAGCACATTCTGAGCTTCCAGACCAAAATTACGGATTTTGAATTCGGCACCAGCGTCCATCAGCATATCCCAAACGGTTTGCATATAGGAGGAAGGAACATGCAGTTCATAGGACAATTCACCCACAAAACCCAAACGCATAGCCCGTACCGGTATGGTATCCTGAATCATAATCTCGCAGTAGCCGGCATAGGGGAAGGCTTCGTTGCTTAGGTCTGCATCCACAACCTTGGCCAATACCTTGCGGGCATTGGGTCCGGAAATATTGATGACGCCCATGGCATCGGTCAGGTTGACCATGTTGAATTTCCAGCCATCATATCGGGTGTGGTAACGAAACCACTCGACGGTATTGCCGGCGCGTCCGGTGGAGGTGGTGAAATAATAGTCATTTTCTCCCTGTTTGACCACAACGCCGTCGTCAATTACACAACCATCCTCGTTACACATGGCTGAGTACTTGATGCGTCCATTTTTAATTTTGCTCATATCGGACACGTATAATCGTTGCAGCGCCTTAAGGGCATCGGGTCCGAAAATTCGGAATTTTCCTAAGGTTGAACTATCCAGCATACCCACATTATTGCGGACGTTAAGGATTTCATCCTTGCAATCAAAATCCTGTGAGAAATATCGGGCCCGTTTCCAGACACCGATGTTGCGGAAGATACCGCCTTCCTTTTTCTGGGAGGCATGCAACGGTGTCCGTTTGAACATGAGATGATGCGCGCCGGCGTAGGTGGCCAAAAGGGTAGGCACCAGGGGTGGCCGAACGGTTGTGGGTTTGGGTGTGTTTGTTGAGGCCGTGTATTTGGAAACAAATAGGGGCAGGTTGTGTCCGGGTATGCCCCCCTGTCCAGGTCCCGTGCCCGCCGAGGTAAAGCGTTTGATCAATTCCGGCATGTCAAAGCCCATATCGATGGCCTGGGTAATATTTTTTATGGTGGTGTCTTCATCAAAACAGATAAAGCTTTTACGTCCTTTTACCGGTGCCGTCACCAGCTTGCATCCCCGGTCGACACCGGGCAAATCACGAGCAGCTGCCTCGGCCGCGGCTAAGGCCTTATTATCAGCATGGCCAATGGATCCCAAGGCCTTCAATGCAGCGATACGCCCCGAGGCTTCAATGGCTTGTGGATGGCTTAGCCCTGTCATACGACCGGACGAAAACACGCCTTCGGGCAGTTCATCAGGCAGAAAAAATCCACTGTAGTTGTCATAGGCCAACTTCGCTCCTGCTAATATCAAGGGTCCGTTTACAGGCGTCAGTCCAGTCGAAGCCACCAATAAATCACAGGATAGGTCACGGCTGACAGTGCCATCCACGGTTTTTAGAGTTACTTTTTTGACCTGCTTGCCGCCGTGTGCACAAACAGCAACCCACCCTTTGAGGACGGCAATGTTGCGATGAGCCAAAGCATCCAGCAGGTCCTGATTATGTCCGTCTTCACGAATATCGGCCACACAGTTGATCCTTAAACCCAGGTCGTACAAATCGCAGGCGGCTTCAAGACCGGAATCGTGGCCCACGCTGAAAACAGCCTCTTTGCCAGGCATCAATCCATAGGTGTGCGCCAGCCGATGGGCACAGGCCGCCTGCATCACACCAGGTTTTTCATTATGATCGAATACAAGCGGTCGTTCAATGCAGCCAGTGGCGACGACGACGCTTGCAGATCGAATTTCGATATAACGCTCGGTAAAGGCATCCTGCGCATGCCCGATTTGAAAGGCCGTGATCAAATTGTTGTTGTAGGCGCCCACCATGGGTGTATGCTTGAATACCCGGATATTTTCAGCGCGCATTACTTGCTCTTCCAGTTCACGGGCCCGGGTGTAAAGGGGTTTGCCCTTTTCATAGTCGTTCGTCCGGTAGTCCCAAGAACCGCCCAAGTTCGGCCGAGCTTCCAGCAAGATTACGCGTTTACCGGCTTTTGCAGCCGTGAGTGCCGCTGTCATACCTGCGGCCCCCCCGCCGATGATACACACATCGCAGGTTAAAAAGACCTCATCATAACGACCCGGCATGACATAATCGGATGAGATGGTTCCCAGGCCGGCAGCTTTGCGGATAAATTTCATGGCTAGCGGCCAGATAGCGGCTGGTTTGTGCATGGTTTTGTAGTAAAAACCCGCCGGCATAGCCCAATCCAATTTGTCCATGAAGGCCATCCAGTCAAAATCAGCCGATCCTTTAACATTTTGGGCCTTAACACGCATGCCATCTTTCAGGAGTATGGTTTCGGTGCGAACATTGGGTATGCCATCGACTTCCATACAGGTGTTGCTGCATTCTCCGTCCAGACTATATAGTCCTCGGGGGCGATGATATTTCAAACTACGCGAAAATACCCGAATTCCATTGGCAAATAGAGCGGTAGCAATGGTGTCGCCGGCAAGACCTTGAAACGATTTTCCTTTGTAAGCTAGGGATCGGTGCTCGCTTGGCTCGATTCGCAGGGTTGGCAAGTCTTGAAGCCTGTTCATTGATGATCCTCCGGTTTGTCCACTTCAAGGTTACGAACAGTATCACGATAGGTGCTGAACCAGGACCCGCACCCATCACGGTGAAACCACCATTCTTTCTGAATGCCGGCTGTGCATTTGTTCATGTGGACATAATCGCACCAGTCTTCAGGTGTCAGTCCTTTTTCTTCTGGGCGGGGCCCTTTGTCTTCGCCACCATAGCGGAATTCATAACCATTACGCTTTCCGCAGATTGGGCAGGTGAGGGTCAATGCCATCTTTCTCCTCCTAATCCATCAATTGTCTGGTGTATAGTTGACCAGCGCTGCGGTTTCACCCATCAGCTGGTGGTTTTGGTACCGCCGCAGGTTGAATGGTGTGAGCATGTCTGGACAGTTTTCGGTGGCGATATACTCAGCCATATATTTACCGGCCGCTGTACAGGATTTAAATCCAAAATATCCCCAACCACAATCCATATAGAAACCATCTACGGGATCATTACCATCCAGAATGGGTGCCATGTCGGGGGTCATATCGGCCAGCCCGCCCCAAATGCGCATAAAGCGGACACCGCGCAAACAGGGCAACCAGTCTGACAGCGATTCAGCCTGATGCTTGATATAATGGGCTGTATTTTGGGTCGTATAATTCGGCCAAGGATCCATATGCGCACCGGTGGCAATTTCGCCTTTAAGGGTTTGATTGGCATAGCAATGGTAGGCACCTGACGAAACCACATGATTCAGCAGGGGCTTCAGCGGTTGGGTTACCATGGCCTGAATCGTCAAAACGCTGATGGGCAATTTAATGCCCAGCATCTTATAGATGATACCAGCGCTGTAGCCCCCGGCAGCTACCAACACACGCGGTGTTTGAATGCTACCACGGCTGGTGGTCACGCCAGTAATCTTACCTCCCTGGCTATGTATGGCTGTGGCTTCAGTTAGCTGATGAATTTCAATGCCATGACGGGCACAACCTTTGGCCAGCCCCCAGACCACCGCATCGTGCCGGACGATACCGCCCGGTGGATGATACATGGCACCCTGTATGGGAAAGGTTATGTCCTCGGAAATATTTAATGCCGGTACCATTTCCTTGGCTTCCTTGGCGTCGATTAGATGGCTTTCCACGCCGTGAAATTGCGCCGTGGCAATGGTCATGCGGGCGGCTTTCATGGCTGCTTCGCTGTGCATCAGGTTCAGGTTGCCACAATTGTTGAACATTAAATTGAAGTTGAGCTCCTTGGTGAGAACCGGCCAGAGGTCCAAAGCCTCTTTATAGAAGGGTACATTGTATTGGGTGCGTTGGTTGGCGCGCACAATGGCAGTATTACGTCCGGCACCACCAAAACCAATATAACGTTTCTCGATAATGGCCACATCCTTCAAACCATAATCCCTGGCCAGGAAATAGGCCGTGGCAAGTGCATGCAGCCCACCTCCAATAATGACCGCATCGTAATTGGATTTCAAGCGTGGTTGCTTTCCCCATAGGGGTTTATGCTTAAAAAACATCATCGACTCTCCTTAATGGTATTATCTCCTGATGTGATAAGTCAATTCGGTATATTAACCGCTATGTTGGATGATCCACTCCTGCAAACAACGCAGGTCATTTTTCAACAAGTCAAGAAACGATTTTATCATATGTGCACTATGCCAATGTAAGAAAACATGTCAAGAAAAAAAATAGCTATGCACAATTTTCTTTCAATTTTAATTGACATCTTTACTTGTGTATGATTATTTTGAGTTATATTTGATAGATCTCTGCCTATTCCCCATTTGAAATAAATCTTTCATTGATTGGATTAAGGGCAATATAATGAAAGAAAACCAGTCGTATCCGGTTATCAGCCGCATATCGACCCAGTTGTCGTCTTTGACCCCCAAAGGGCGGGTACTGGGGAACTATATTATGCAGCAACCCGGTAAAGCGGTTTTCATGACCACCCGCGAACTTGCTGAAACCTGTGAAGTTAGCGAAGCAACGGTTGTTCGGTTTGTCAGCCAGCTGGGCTACGGCGGCTATTCGGAGTTCTTGCAAGCCCTGCGGGATTATGTGGACACGGGTTTGACCTTGCAGGATCGTGTCGATCTTCCATCGCTAAAAGAACCGGGTGCCAGTCGATTTCACCGGGTTCTTTTCGATGAGATGAACAACCTAAAACAACTCTATGACACCATCGATATGAACTCGCTGGAAGCCTTCCTGGAAGCCCTCACCGAAAGCCCCCGGGTTTATGTGATCGGCTCACGTCTTTCCTATACTTTTGGATATTATTTAGGTTGGTCTTTAACCAAGGTTCGCAAGGGGGTGCGGATTCTCAATGGCAGTGACAGTACAGCTATCGACTGGTTGACCAATGCCCCTGACGATACGCTGGTGGTGATTATTGCGACATCACGCTATCCCAACGAATTGATTAAATTGGCAAAGGTGGCACGACGTTTGGGCCACCGGCTTCTGGTTATTGCAGATAGTGTCCTTTGCCCCTTAAACCAGTTTGCACATCTCTCCCTGGTGGCTCCTACTAAAAATATCCCGTTTATTGGGAGTCCGACGGCAATTTTTAGTTTAATCACTTATATGGTGCTAGAGATTGCAGGCAGAGACGGTCAACGGCTCATGGATCATCAGGCCACCCTCGAACAGGTGTACCGCGAGAATGATCTGCTTTTTAATCTCTATATTAAGGAGTCCGACAAAAAGTGAAAGCTGTTTGTAAAGCCAAGCAAGCTATAAATAAGGACTTGAATCTATTAGCAATCTTTTTTTATGTGACAGTAAACCGTGACACCTTGTCAGCAACCCACCAACAAAAGGAGTAAGAAATGGGTATCACCAGCGACGAATTATATTTTAAGCCAAAACTAAGTATTCTCAGCGAGGATCAACTCAAAACAATTGAGATGGCCATTTTTGAATTGTTGGAACGGACGGGCGTCCAAATTACGCATCCCAAGGCATTGGAAGCCTTCGATGGTGCCGGTGCCAAAGTGTCCGGCAACCGCGTTCGTATCCCTGGCTGGCTTACCGAACAAGCCATCCGTACGACACCGTCGCGACTGGCTCTCGGAAATCGAAAGGGCGAACGTGCCGTCGTGCTGGAAGGCGACAAATCCTGGTTTGGTCCCAGTCTAGATTGTATTGACTATCTGGATCCGGTTTCCAACGAGCGCATGCGTTTTACCAGCGATCATTGCCGCATTTCTGCCACAGTGGCCGACTATTGTCCCCATTTTGACTGGGTCATGACCATCGGTATGGCAGCCGATCAGCCGGCGGATATTGCAGATCGTGTGGTTGCGCGTCAGACCATGACGTATTGCGAAAAACCGTTGGTTGTCTGCTGTAAAGACACAAACAGCATGCGTGATATCTATGAAATGGCCTTGGCAATTTGTGGTGGCAAAGAAAACTTTGAAAAGGCACCCATTGTAGCGCATTACTCTGAGCCGATATCACCCCTGCTATATTATGACCCTGCGGTGGACAAGATGATTTACTCGGTGGAAAACAATATTCCGTTGATTAATTTCCCGTGTGTCCAATCCAGCGGCACCGCACCGGCCACATTTGCCGGCGCGATCATACAGGGCGCGGCTGAATCTATAAGTGGTGCGGTTCTGGCCCAAGCGATCAAACCTGGGGCTCCTTTTGTCTTCGGAGCTTTTGTAACGGTTATGGACATGAAAACCACGGTTTTCTCCTATGGTGCCACTGAGATGAGCATCATGGTGGGGGCCTTGGCGCAATTGGCCCAGCGTTGGCAGATACCTTTTTATGGTACGGCCGGTGCCACCGATGCCAAATTTCCGGATGCCCAGGCTGCGGCCGAAGCGACCCAGCAGATCATGACGGCTGCCACCGTTGGCTCTGGTTTGGTGCATGACTGCAGTTCCTGGATTGACCATGGCTCGGTTGTTTCTCCGGGCTTTATGGTATTGGTCAATGAAGTATTAGGCAACGTGAAAGCGTTTATGAACGGTATGCCGGTAACTGAGGATAGCATGGCATTGGATCTGATTCATAAGGTAGGACCTGGCGGCAATTATCTCATGGAACAGCACACCTTAGATAATTTTAAACAAGTTCGTTATTCCACATTGTTCGAACGCATGGTTCGCCAAGATTGGGAGGCAGGCGGTTCCAAAACATTTGAAGAACGATTGAAGGAGCATACCGTCGAGGCCATGGCTCACGAGCCGGCAGCCTTGGCTCCGGAAATTGTAAAAGAACTGGATCGCATGCAAGCAACTTGGAAATAACATTCTATAGAAAGATCCGTACATGCGGAAACGCAACAAAAAGCTCATCAAAATGTTTGATGATGCTGTTTTCTCGGAAAAAAAATATGAGTTTCAAAAGGCTAAGCAGTCTTACGAACAAGTCGTGGCGCTGCATCCCAACAGCCCCGAAGCTGATATTGCCCAGGAGCGAATCCGGGATATGGATGCCCTCTCTGCTGAGAAAAAGCTATACCAACGCATCCATACCAACGCGAAGGAAATATTAACTGAAATCGGCATGAACGTGTCCGCCAGCCCGGTTTTGATGGAGATGCTTTTGGCGGCAGATGCCATCGATACCCATAGCGAACAAGCGCTATTTATTCCGATAAAGGCGAGCTATCTGGAATCCTGCTTGGCGATGGTGCCAACAGAGATGCCTGAAGATCCTGGTGGCAATGCTTTTGGCACTGGGGCCACACCGCCTTTTCTGCGGCGATCGGGCCGGGATGATCTGGCACCCGCCAATCGCGTAGAGTTTGAAAGGATTGTCAGAACCGCAGCCGAATACACGGATACCCTAGGTATATTTTCCATCCCGGTAGCTACGGATAAATCGATGGGCGTGTTCGAGTGTTCTCGTCTGATGGAGGATCACTTTCCGGATCTAAAGATGACCTACACCCGCAACATGTCGGATGCGGAAGCAGCTTATTTTAAGGGCCGGGATGATTGGTTGGATGGTACCAGTTTGTTAACATCCATGACGGTGATGCCCAATATGGTGGAACCCTTTATGCGGAGTGCCCGGGTTGGCAACAACCTGTTATTATTGGATCTAACCATTGCCGGGGCCTCCGGACCGGCCAGCCCGGAGGCATTGTTGACCCAGATACATGCCCAGGTATTGTTCATGATGATGCTGGCCCAAACCAGCAATCCTGGTATCGGGTGTGTCCACGGTGGGATACCAGATGTGCTCGGTGTTGGGGGCGATCTGGATTACAGCGATCCTGGGCAGCCGATTATCAATTCGGCCATGGCGCGTCTCAATTTATGGGTTACGGGATTTCCCTCGGCGCAATCGGGCGGTAGTACCAGCATCGTCAACGATACGCTTACTGCCGTTGAAGAGTCTGAGATTTCACGTAATACCCTCAGGCTCTATGGGGTTCATATATTGCGGCATGCCATGGGCGCCATGGGCAATTTAAATTATTTCAGTTTGGAAAAATTTATCCAGGACTGTGAACGTGAGAGAATAGCCAGAAAACAATGGCTGCGGACCCGCCATGACTTCGTGGTCCCCTTGCATGTTCCGGAGGATCCCCAGGCCGTGGCCGGTATTCGGGAAATTGCCGAGAAGGGAGGTGCTAAAAATGCGGATCACACCCTCAACCATGTGGATGCCTTTGCCTGCTGGCATCGGGTATTGGCGGAAGCTGGAGAGGAGAAAACATATTTCCCGGAATTACGCGATGTGACCGCAGATAACGGTCCGGCCGTGGAGCGCGGTCCTGAGGAAGAAAGTATTAATCAGTTGCAGGAGACATTCTTGAAAATCTGAATCGACTCGCTGTAATTTGTTGGTTCATAAGGGTCTGCGCTGGGTATCTGAGAAAACCTGTTTATTTTCCAAGCTTTGCATTGAGGCTGTTCTTATTAAACCTTGACAGAACGTTGTTTTTTTTCTAAACATTAATTATCAAATGGATGAAATTCTACCGCACTTTCGACACCCTGTTTTGGTATAATTTGAGCATTTATTCTGTTCATT
>CAZWEO010000070.1:4587-26709 GCA_964633115.1 uncultured Desulfobacterales bacterium | reverse complement strand
GTTCTAAGTGTTACACCCAATTTGACATAAAAAACCCCATGCTTATATTATGGCTGCGCAATTTGATGGTTATACATATTATATCAATTAGTTAGGGAGCAAATCATGCGGTTCAACAAGTTGACGATCAAAGCTCAGGAACTGATTCAACAGTCCCAATCTTTGGCAAATCAACACGGCCATCAACAGATCGAGCCAGAACATCTTCTAAGCACCATGTTAAGCGAACGGGAGAGTATCGCCACCAGTATATTGTTAAAACTGGGTGTACCACCTCAAACGGTTCAACGTGATATTGAACAAGCCATCGGCAATCTACCCAAGGTCTCCGGGGGCAAGGATGCTGCCTTGGAACGGCGGTTACAGCCTGTCCTGGTTCGGGAGCCCTCGGTGGAAGACACTATTTCCATCCTAAGGGGACTCAAGGAAAAATATGCCATCCAATCGATTCGCAAAATAAAGGAAAAGCAGGAACAGATGGGCATTGAGGCCCTAAAATATGAGCGCGAAGGCGACCTGGCCAAGGTTGCTGAAATCCGCTATGGCCTGGATGCAGAACTCGAAAATCAACTTACCGAAGCCCGCAATAAGCTTTCTCAATTACAAGAAGATAAAACCATGTTGAAGGAAGAGGTTGAGGAAGACGATATTGCTGAGGTCATTTCCAGATGGACCGGCATCCCCGTCAACCGCATGCTGGAGGGTGAGCGTGAAAAGTTGGTACAGATGGAAAATCGGCTATCCAAAAGGGTCGTGGGGCAATCCGAAGCCATTTCAGCGGTTTCCAATGCTGTACGCCGGGCGCATGACCGATGGGCATGGTCGTACAGTTGATTTTAAGAACAGCCTCATTATCATGACCTCCAATGTCGGCAGCCAGCTTGCCCAGGAACTCGGACAGCAAAATCGTGATGAGATGGTCTCAGGCATTATGGCGGCACTACGTGCCAATTTTAAACCGGAATTTTTAAATCGCATCGATGAAA
Organism: uncultured Desulfobacterales bacterium; assembly: GCA_964633115.1. Taxonomy (GTDB): domain Bacteria; phylum Desulfobacterota; class Desulfobacteria; order Desulfobacterales; family B30-G6; genus B30-G6. Next base: position 25,723 of record CAZWEO010000070.1, on the reverse strand, counting down.
CCATTATATTCCACAACCTGACCCCTGAACAACTGTCAGAAATTGTTTTAATTCAGATCAAACAGTTGGCGGTTCGGCTCGCCGAACAGAATATCGACCTGGTTTTGACCGACCAAGCCGTGGCGTTTCTGGCCGAGAAAGGCTACGATACTGCCTATGGCGCTAGACCACTCAAGCGGGTAATCCAGAGGCACATTGAGAATCCCCTTTCCATGCAAATCCTACAAGGAGATGTCCTCTCTGGAAGCCGAATTCGTATCGATGTCCAAGGAGAAAATCTGGTTATTGAACCATCAGCCTAAGCGCGCCATCAAAATTTAACCTATATTTACAGATAGTTATTGTCCTGAAGCCGGCTGCCGATTTTATTATTGCTATATTGTGTAACTCATCATACCTTACGGGAAAAAAAAGCAGTCATGAATAGAATTTCAGACTAAAGCAAATAATCAAACAAAGAAAACCATATGCCGGTATCAGCAAAAGATAAGGTTCGCAAATTTTATAATCAATTTACATCCGATGATCGGGTGCTGGTATTGATCAACGCAGATCCGGATGCCATTGCCAGTGCCATGGCAGTCAAGCGTCTATTGTGGCGAAAAGTGAACAACATCACGATCTCCAATATCAATGTGATTGATCGACCCGACAATTGCGCCATGGTGGAACTGCTGAACGTCAATCTGACCCATATCAAGAACTTGGATGCAACCCGTTTTAATCGCTATGTCATGGTGGATTCGCAACCATCACACAATGTTCTTTTTGAAAAGTTTCCCATTGACGTGGTCATCGATCACCACCCGGATACGTGCAGCAAGTTGCCCTTTTTAGATATACGACCTAAATATGGGGCCACGGCCAGTATCATGACCGAGTATTTAAAGGCGGCGCGGATCAAACCGGCCACCAAATTGGCTACGGCCCTGTTATTGGGGATTAAAAACGATACCAGCAATTTTGAGCAACAGACACTCGTGGAAGATGTACGCGCGTTCCAATACCTCTTTCGTCATGCCAACAAGCATTTGGTTCGCAAAATCGAACAATCGGAAATTAGACCGGACTATTTGAAATTCTTCAAAAAAGCACTTGCAAACCGGCGAACTCGCAAAGGACGCGTTTTTGCCCTTCTGGGACCGGTACCCAACCCCGATGTATGTGTTTTGATCGCGGACTTCTTAATAAGAATCAGCTCCATCAAATGGAGTATCGTCGCGGGCTACTACCAAAAAAAATTAATTATCATTTTCAGAAGTGATGGCTTGCGAACCAATGCCGGCAAAATCGCTGAGCAGGGATTCTCTGGATTTGGATCGGCTGGCGGCCACAAAGCCATGGCCCGAGCGGAAATCGGTCTTACGGTCTTGCGGCCTCTCATCGACCATAAAGACGATAACAAGGTCATCCGCTGGATTATGAACCAGATCAAAACCAAAACCAAGACCCGGCTACCGGCATAGATCCATGCGTAAGACCATCGCAACCATAATCGGGTCCGGTACGTGTGTGCCCTCCTTGAAGCGCAGCAGCTGTTCTGTCCTTGTGGAAGTCGGTTCAACCAAGCTCCTCTTTGATTCTGGACCAGGCAGCATGCACAGCCTTTTAAGGGCTGGCATCGAGATCTTTGATATCGATTTCCTCTTTTGTAGCCACTTCCACCCAGATCACACCGGAGAATTGGTTCCTTTTATCTTTGCCACCAAGTATCCCAACGTAGATCGCAGAAAGACCCCCCTCACTATTGTGGCCGGAAAAGGTTTTAATAATTTTTTCAATGGATTAAAGTCGGTTTATGGTGAGTGGCTGGAACTGCCGCCGGGCATCCTGCAAATTATGGAACTTGACAACATTGCACCGGATCAGCGGACCTTTGAGGACTTCAACCTGATGACAAGTCCCATGCAACATCGTCCGGAAAGCATCGCCTATCGGGTAACTGATGCGCATGGCCGTTCGGTGGTTTATTCCGGCGATACCGATGTTAATGACAATCTGGTTTCGCTAGCCAAGGAAACGGACTTACTTATTTGTGAATCGGCCATGCCGGACGATCTGAGGGTGCCGGGGCATCTGACACCGTCCCTGGTTGGTGATATAGCCACACGGGCTCGGGTTAAACAATTGATTCTTACACACTTATATCCGCAGTGTGACCAAGTCGACCTGGTGGCGCAATGTCGTAAGACCTATCAGGGGCCGGTATTGATTGCTGAGGATCTTATGAAGATAGAACTATAATGCGTTACTATCCAGCTTTTCTCGACATACAGGGCCGTGCTTGTCTGGTTGTGGGTGGCGGTGGTGTTGCAACCCGCAAAGTTGATACGTTGCTTGAATGTGAAGCTCGCGTAACAGTGGTGAGCCTGGAGGCATCTCAGGCCTTACAGGACCTGGCAGATAGCCGGCGCATCACACTCAAAATACAAGCCTACAATGCCAGCGACCTGGAAGGGCAGTTCCTCGTCATTGGAGCCACCAATGACGAAGCCTTGAATCGGCAAATCAGCACCGATGCTGAGGCTCATAATCTGCTTTGCAATATCGCCGACCGACCTTCGGTCTGCAATTTCATACTGCCTTCCATTATCCAGCGTGGTGACCTGGTGCTGGCCATATCCACATCAGGTAAAAGCCCAGCCTTTGCCAAGAAATTACGTCAGGATTTGGAAGGGCAGCTTGGGGATGCTTATGCCATTCTCCTGCAACTCATGGGAGCCATTCGCACACGTCTACTCAAACAAGCGCATGCACCAGAGGAGCATAAACCACTTTTTAATAAAATCATTCACAGCAATATCATTGCACTGATTGAAAATCGGCAATTTGACCAGATCGACCAGCTACTATTTAATGTGCTGGGACCGGGCTATACTTTTGAAGCATTGTTAAAACATGAACGCCAGCCATAAGGAACAAACATGAACGCAATAATCATTGCGGTTACCCTCTGCTATATCTTAAGTGCCATTGGGTATTTGGTCTACCTGATTCGACAGGAAACCTATTGGTATCGCGCTGGATTTTATGTCTTAATCCTGGGAGTGTTGTTGCATACCATATGGATTGGATACGGGACCATTCAAGCCGGTCATCTTCCGGTTCATAACCTTCGGGAAACCTTATCCATAGCTGCCTGGGCTATTACGTGTCTTTTTGTTATGTTACAAACACGTTATCAATTGAAAATCTTGGGTGCCTTTGCTTCGCCCTTGGCTGCTGTAATTATGATCGTAAGCCTGCAACTGCCCTCACAAACAACATATTCGTCGCCAGCTTTCAGCAGTTTATGGCTTTACTTTCATATTGTTACAGTCTTTTTAGGTGACGCGGCCTTTGCCCTGGCATTTGGCGCGGGAATCTTCTACCTGGTCCAGGAACAAGCCATCAAAAATAAAACACCCGGCTTTTTTTATCGTCGGTTGCCATCTTTGGAATTTATTGATGCCACCGGTTATGCCTGTATCGTTGTCGGTTTTACCCTGTTAACCATCGGTCTCATAACCGGATTTGCCTATGCCAAAGCTGTTTGGGGTCGTTTTTGGAGCTGGGATCCCAAAGAAATCTGGTCTGGAATTGCTTGGCTATTGTATGCCGCATTACTGCATGCCCGCATTAGCATGGGATGGCGTGGTAGAAAGGCAGCCATTATGGCCATTATCGGGTTTGGTGTGCTGATGTTTACCTTTTTCGGCGTCAATTTTTTTCTAAAAGGACACCACGGTGATTTCACCCGTTGGTAATAGGTCGTTGAAAGTAGCATGCCAGATATCATACTCATAGGATTGAATCACACAACGGCACCGGTGGAACTGCGAGAGTGTATTGCCTTCACACCCGAAGAAACGGTCGTGTCCCTCAACCAATTAAAACAGGAACCTGACATTGAGGAGGTCCTGATATACTCCACCTGTAATCGTGTGGAAATCCTGATGGTCAGTAGCAGCCCCGCCACAGCATTAGAGCTGGCCACCCAGCATATCGCCAAGCTCCATCAAATATCTGCGGCCGAATTTGAACCTTATCTCTATCAGTGGGAAAACGATCAGGCGGTCCAGCATGTCTTTCGGGTTGCTTCCAGTCTGGATTCCATGATTCTGGGCGAACCCCAGATCTTGGGACAGATTAAAACCGCCTATCACACTGCAACTCAAGAAAAAGCATCGGGTTTGATTCTGAATCGTCTCATGCACCGTGCCTTTTTTGTTGCCAAAAAAATTCGGACCGAAACTGGAATCGGGGATCGCGCCGTTTCCATCAGCTACGCGGCGGTTGAGCTGAGTAAAAAGATATTTGATACCCTGGAAGCTAAAAAAGTCCTCATGATCGGTGCCGGTGAAATGGCCGAACTGGCAGTCGAGCATCTCTTGCGACAACGGGTTGGCAAGCTGTATGTGGCCAACCGGACATTTGAACGGGGGGTATCTTTGGCTGAAAAATTCAAGGGTTTGGCCATTCGGCTCGAAGAAATTCCAGCCCTCTTGGAACAGGTTGACATTATTATCAGCTCCACCGGATCAACCCAATTAATCATTAAACGTGTCCAGGTAAAAGCCGCCATGCGGGCTCGGCGCCATAAACCTCTGTTTTTTATCGATATTGCTGTCCCACGCGATGTTGATCCAGAGATTAATCGACTGAACAATGCCTATGTATACGATGTCGATGACCTGCAGAATATTATCGAAGAGAATTTAGCGGATCGAAAAAAAGAAGCTATCAAAGGCGAACGTATTGTCGATGAGGGGGTGATTCGGTTCCGGGAGTGGTACGACAATCTCAACGTAGTACCCACAATTGTCAGCCTCCGAAATAAGCTGCATAGCATTATCGAGGCTGAAATTTCCAAAACACTTCCAAGCAATCAGCCGGAAGGATCACCCAACAACATGGCCATACAAAAAATGATCGATGCCATGGTTAACAAAATTATGCACGATCCCACACGGCTGCTTAAACAGGAAGGCCACCACATCAATAAGCCCGTTTATTTGGATGTGGCGCGACGATTATTTAATCTCGATAAATAAAAGGAGACTCTATTTGAAAAAAATCGCATTCTTATTTCCAGGCCAAGGCTCCCAGCGCGTGGGTATGGGCCAGGAATTTTTCCAGGAATATGAGATTGTTAGAGAAATATTCGACATGGCCGAAGAGTTGGTTCAAATCAATTTATCCAAACTCTGTTTCAAAGGCCCTATGGAAGATTTAACCACCACGCTGAACTTACAACCGGCATTAACCGCTGTGACCTTAGCGACCCTGGCGATACTACACAAAGAAGGCCTGCAGGCCACCATCACGGCTGGACATAGTCTGGGCGAATACAGTGCCCTGTGTGCTGCAGGGATCCTCACCCGTGAAGATACAATTCGGGCGGTTAATCGGCGGGGGAAACTGATGCATCGGGAGGCTACCCGGCATGAAGGCGCCATGTCGGCTATCGTGGGATTACCCATGGAAACCGTTCAACAGATTGTACACGAAGCTGAAACTGATGGAATTGTATCGGTGGCCAATCATAATGCCAAAGAGCAAATTGTGATTACCGGCGAACCAGTTGCCATACAAAAGGCTGGAACCCTGGCGGCTGCCCATAAAGGTCGATCGATCCCGCTTAAGGTTAGCGGTGCCTGGCACAGCGCTTTGATTCAGGGCGCACAAGAAGATTTCAAAACCTTTCTGGATACCATATTTTTTGACGAACCCAACCTCCCAGTACTGCACAACGTCACGGCCGACAAAGTTGAAAATCCGGAGGAGATCCGTACCATCATGGCCACCCAACTATGCCATCCAGTGCTTTGGTATGACACAATGACCCGACTGATGGATCGAGAAATTGAAATATTTGTGGAAGTGGGCCCTGGAAACGTACTGGCGGGATTATTGAAGAAAACAATTCCAGCAAATTATCCGCATCGTATTTATCGAATCAACGATATGAAATCACTGGATGCTTTTCTAACTTCAGTCTAAAAGTCGTCCGGCTCAACCCACACTATATGATCTTTATTAATAAAACGTGTCTTGCCCGATGTGTCCATGGATGTGACGTCGACCATAACGATAAATGGCCGCGTACCTTGTGTGAAAAGATCCGAGACACGCTGATCCGGTGAAATGTTGACCTTGCCATTGAAGGTCGAGCCATCGATAGTACGAACGGTAATGGATTTATACTCGGTATTGTAATCATCAGAATTCATTTTTATTATCCCCCGTTTCTGCTGTCTCGTATCTTACACTGGAATAATTTGACCTTACAATAACAACGCCTCCCTGACAATACCTAATTCCATTCTCAAAAGCTAGCGTATAGCGATTGTCATAATAACGTTCCGATTCGCAGGAACAGCGGGACGCCATCGCTTTATGGTCAGCATTTTCATGCTCTGACACACCCAACCTAGCTGATAGCGATTTCAAAAATATGTTTCCAATTCAATAGCCAGCGCCCCGGCAGCCAACTTAATCTTTCAGATAACTGTATGATAATTTCTAGCATAAAATATCAAGGACGCTGATTTTTAAGCTGTATTTCTCAAAAAGATATAATATATTCAGAAAGATATATCCATATTATTTTGTTTTCACTATAGGCAACTTTCGCCTTTACATCCAATTTTGTCTATGCTAATTAAACTTTCTTTAACGAATATCATTCCGTATGTTGAGGAAGGTATTATGAAAAATAAAGATATTGAATTTTTCAAAGAGTTACTGGAAAACAGAATCGAAGACCTGCTCAGCCAGGCAGGCCATACCGTTTCCGGCATGACCGCCCCAAAAGAGAATTTTCCGGATCCTACCGATCGTGCCTCATTGGAATCGGATCGTAATTTTATGCTGCGCATACGCGACAGGGAAAGCAAACTTATCAAAAAAATCAAGAAAGCTTTGGGGCGTATCGAAACAGGAACTTTTGGTATTTGTGAATCCTGCGGCGAAGACATCTCCATCCAACGTCTCAAGGCCAGACCTGTTACGACCCAATGCATCGATTGCAAAACCAAAGAGGAAGCCTTCGAAAAAGCCCTTGGATTATAAACAAAACTGTTGCATAGATCTTCATGTTCACTCCAACGCATCCGACGGCACGCTAACACCCTCTGAAATTATTAATCTGGCCCATGAACTTGGGCTGGGTGCCATCGCTATTACTGATCACGATACCCTAGCCGGATCAAAACAGGCGGCTGGACTGGTTGTGCCGGCAAGCATCGAATTGGTCAGCGGCGTTGAAATCAGCGCAGCCCCTATCATTCCGGCCGACTCCGTTAGCAGCTATCATATTTTGGGATATTTCATTCGTCTGGATGACCCCACCTTAAATCAAACCCTCAACCAACTGCAGGAATACCGACGGAATCGAAATCATCAAATTTTCGAACGCCTAAATCAGATTGGAATCCACCTCGATCCTACGGATATTGAAACACCCATTGATGGTGGGGAAATGGGACGGCCGCACATCGCCACCGCCCTCCTCAAAAAGGGTATTGTGGCTTCCATTGGTGAGGCCTTTGATAATTATCTCAGCAAAGGTAAGCCGGCCTACGTTGATAAAAAACGGCTGAGTTGTGAGGAGGCCATTCGAATAATTTCAGAGGCCGGCGGCGTTCCTATTCTGGCTCACCCTGGATTGCTAAATCTGGATCCAGACGATGAATTAGAAAATCGCATTATTGCCCTTAAACAGAAGGGAATGAAGGGGATCGAGGTTTATTATCCTGAACATACGCCAGATATGATCGAATTTCTAGTGGGACTCGCAGATCGACATGAGTTGTTGATCACCGGCGGCACTGACTTTCATGGCGCACTCAAACCAGATGTACAGATGGGTAGCGGCTATGGGGACCTACAAGTGTCCTATCAGCTCTTCGAACATCTGCGTACCCATATTAATGTGCCTGATAATTTATCCCGGGTGGAAACTATTCTGGATTACAAATTTAAAGACCGGCAGATTCTAGCCGAAGCAATTCGGCATAGTTCCTATGTAAATGAATTGGCCCAAGCCAACCTGAGGGATAATGAGCGGTTTGAGTTTTTGGGAGATGCAGTTCTGAATCTGGTTGTCGGACATATTTTAATGCACTGTAACCCCAATCTGAAAGAAGGTGATTTAACACGTATCCGTGCTAACATGGTCAATGAAAGCCAACTTGCTACCATCGCCCAAAGCATGAATATCGGCAATCATCTCCTACTAGGCAAAGGTGAATTTCTCACCGGTGGATATCAAAAAAATTCGATCCTAGCCGATGCCATGGAAGCGATCATTGCGGCCATCTATCTGGATGGTGGGTACCAAGCGGCGTATGCCATGATTGAAAATCATTTTGCTGGTCTTTTCGATGCGGTTGATACCGGTGTTCAATACCTAGATCACAAAAGTGAGCTGCAGGAAGTGGTCCAATGTCAGCAAATGCCTTCACCCGAATATCAGATTGTTGCTGAAAGCGGTCCTGACCATGATAAGACATTCAGTGTACAAGTCACCATCGGCAATCTTCAAGCTTTGGGAGAGGGAAAAAGCAAAAAAGCCGCTGAACAGGATGCGGCCCGAAATGCCCTAGAAGAACTAACCCCATGAGCTAATAGAATTTTTTCAATTGGTTGTTATATCGACATGACAACTTGCCCGCTTCAATCCGATCCCTTGCCGCCGTCTGGCCTACGTCCCTTTATCGTACCGGTGTTCATTCCGCATGCCGGCTGCCCTCATCAATGTGCCTTTTGCAACCAAAATGTCATTACTCAGCAGCATCAACCGAAGCCCTCAATCCCGGAAATCGAATCCGCTATTGAACACTTTTTACAATATCGGCAGCCCCATCATGCCCAGCCTGAAATCTCTTTTTACGGGGGCAATTTCCTGGGTTTGGACACAGAGCTTATTCAAAAACTGCTTCTCTTGGCTCAGGATTTCGTTGATAAAAAGCAGGCCCAAAGCATCCGCTTCTCAACCCGGCCAGATACAATTACGGCCGACAAGCTCGATCAGCTAAAGTACTTCAGTGTCAGGACGATTGAATTGGGCATTCAGTCCATGGACGACAATGTCCTCAGGCATGCTAGGCGTGGCCACACGGTTGATGACGTGCTTTGGGCTGTCCGCCTTTTGAAGCAGTATGGCTACACCATCGGTGCCCAGATCATGATTGGCTTACCGTATCAGGATGCGGTTTCCGCTCTGGACACAGCACGCCAAGTGGCAGCGCTTCATCCAGACTTCGTCCGCATTTACCCGACGGTGGTGCTAAAAGACAGCCAGCTGGAAACTTGGTACCGCAAGAAAAAATATGAGCCCTTGACCCTGGATGCAGCCGTGGACCAGACCAAAAATATTTATGCTATTTTTCATCATAAAAAGATCCCGGTGATTCGGATGGGTCTACAGGCTTCTAAAGATTTGCATGTGAGCAATGCCCTGGTAGCCGGTCCTTATCATCCGGCCTTCGGACACATGGTCCACTCCGGGCTCTTTTTCGATAAGGTGGTCGCAGAGCTGGAAACAAAGTCGTTGCCAATCCCCGACATCACCATCTTCGTCCACCCCAACAGCATTCCTAAAATGAGAGGGTTGAAAAACAGTAACATAAAACGACTGAAAGAAAGATTTATGATTCAGTCAGTTCAAGTGATGGGCGATGATTCTTTGGCTGAAGATGAGGTTCGGGTGCAGGTTCGCAAGAATTAATTCCCCGAAAAGTTTGAAATAGACGGTTTTGTAAAAAGTTCAAATTCAAGGCTTATGATTGGAGTCAAGAATGGTCTTCAGGAAGTCGTACCACCAATACCGGCTTCAAGGACCTTCGCACCACGCGCCTGGCAGTACTACCCATCATGGTATCGGCCAAAGTCCCTTCTCCATGGGTACCCATGACAATCAAGTCGCAATTTTTCTCATCGGCCGTTTCTAGAATAACCTCAACCGGATTTCCTTTGGCGACCATCACCTCATCCGAGGGGATCGCATGGTCTCCCAATTCGGCCTTGGCATCCTGGCTGAATTGATCCATGATTTCACCCACAACCTGATGATCACGCCGTTTGCCGATGAGGGCGGCCTTGGCATCCTGAAAATGCGTTTGTTTGATGGCTTCCCATTTATCGGCACCAATATAGCCGATAACATTTTTATCCACCAAATCAGGTGTCTCCGGCAATACATGCAATAAAATCAGATTGGCCGCATATTGATTTGCCAGGCTGAGGGCATAAGCAAAGGCATAGCGGGCATTGTCGCTTAGATCGGTTGCATACAATATATTTTGTATCTTTACATCTGTGGGAATCATATTGCCACCCTCTTCGATTAGGCTTTATTGCCAATCTTTTTTAAGGAGCCGATCCAAATCCCGCTAAGGATATAGGAGTAGGCCCAGGTTCCGAACAGAATCAATACGAAGGCTTTAACAATGTCCATGGCGCTGCCATCCAGAGAAAATCCCGGCACATAACCGAACAGAAACGGCCCCAGATACAGAAACTTGGCGAATTTAAAAGATGAAAAGGCAGTCCGCCACATATTGGCCTTGGCGATGGTTGCGCCGGCAAAGGCGGCAATACAGACTGGCGGTGTGATGTTGGAGTCTTGTGACAACCAGTACACAATCATATGCGCCGCAATCTCGTTGACTCCCAAATGGGTCAGCGCCGGCACGGCCACCACCGCCGTAATCAGATAAGCGGCGGTTACTGGTACACCCATACCCAAAACCAAAGATGCCAGGGCAATCAGCAGAATGGTTAATACCAGGGAACCGCCGGCAAGCTCAATCACGATGTCGGCAAAAGTCAGTACCAGTCCGCTGAAGGTCAGCACACCGATGATAATGCCAATAACACCCACCACGGCGCCTATCTTGAGACTGTTTTCGGTCCCGGCCCTGGCTGCCTCCACAAATTGTTTTAGTTCAAACCCAACTGTTTCGCGCCGATTTTTTCGGAAGATAATGACAACTGCATATCCAACAGCACCCAGAATCACCAATTTGTTAGCCGAAATTACCGTATCTTCCGAGGCCATGTTGACAAAAGACCCCAAAAGTACAACCAACATGATAATGGCCAGGGCCAAATCAATACGCGTTTCTTTTTCCTTGAAGCTGACGGCGATACAGGTGGCCAGACCCAATATGGCAGAGAATCCCGGTGAATAACCGCTGAGCATAAATATGGTAATGATCACCAGCGGCATGATATATAGCCACTCTTTTTTCAGGATCGTCATGGCATTGTGTGCTGATTTTTCACCGATGATATTGTGCTTCTTGGCCTCATAGTGGACCATCACATAGACGCTGAAAAAATACATGATCGCCGGAAAGATGGCCACCAGCATAATTCTGGAATAGGGCACGCCGGTTAGCTCGGCCATAATAAATCCACCGGCACCCATGATGGGTGGCATGAACATCCCACCGATGGATGCGGCCGGTTCGATACCGCCGGCAACGTGCGGCCTGAAGCCGGCCTTTTTCATCATGGGAATCGTAAATGCGCCCGTGGATACGGTATTGGCGATGGCACTACCGGAGATGGATCCAAAAAGGCCACTGGCAATGACCGACACCTTGGCCGGTCCGCCCACGCGATGCCCCACTGCCGCTAGGGGCCAATCGATGAAAAATTTCTGGGCCCCGCATTTTTCTAAAAAAGCACCGAACAGAACAAAAAGAATCACATAGGTGGCCAGTACGTTGGCCATGATCCCGAATACCCCGTCGCTTTTATAAAAAATACTGGTGCACATCTCAGGAAAACTGGCGCCCGCATGCGAAATAATGTCTGGAAAGTAAGCCCCATAAACACCGTAAAACAACATGATGGTCCCGATGACCACAAAAATATTGCCCACGACCCGCCGGGCCAGTTCAATGCCGATAAGAACCCCGATCATGGCTATGGCCATGTCAAATGGCGTTTCCGCACCCGTGCGGTAATTGATGGCCTCAAAATTTAGGACCCAGTATCCGATGGTAAATATGGAAAGCAGGATTAAGAGGTAATCAACTACCCGCAGGATCGGATTCAACCCGGGCCATTTTTTGGATTTGGACCGATAGGTCAGAAATACTAGCGCATAGGTAATGATGACATAGACGCCCCGGTGATACTGAGTGGATGCCGGACTGACAACGGCGGCGTAGGAATAGAAAAGCACCAGGCTCACCGCCAGGATATCAAAAACAATCTTTTCAAAGCTATTTAATTTTTCGTACACGATTCACCACCTGTTTTTATTGCACTGGTTTTCTAGAACGAATATCGACGAGATGCCCGTGGTTTGGGGTCCTACTTTACAGATTCTCTCTGGGACTTGCCCTTAATGCATGCGTTTCGTGGCAAGCCGCAAAGACAAATTGTAAAATCACATCAACAAGCATGAAATGAGGTGCGGGCAGCAAACTGTTTTATACAACGCCCGCACCTCTTATCGCAACCACTTAGATTAAAAAGTCAAACCACTTTATTACAGTTTGCCTTTTTCTTTCCAGAACTTTTCGGCTCCCGGATGGAACGGCGTAACAATATTGGTTGCGCCGGTATCCAGGCTCATCTTCTTAAAGGTTTTTTTCTGGGCATACATATGCTTTAGGCCTTCATCCGTATAGATCAGAGAAAGCAGCTTGTAGACCGCATCGGATGATACCTTGGAGTTGGCGACCCACAGGGCACTGTCCTGAAAAGAGCCGGCATCATAATCGACTCCTCGATAGGTCCCGGCCGGTACAGCCAGCTTGCCGAAATACGGATATTTATCATAAAAGCCAGAAGCGTTGGCATCGGCATCCAGATTGATTAGAGCGATATCATTGGTCTGGGCGGCCATGATCACAGCACCACTGGGGAAGGCCGTAAAAAGCCAGAAAGCATCCAGCTGTTTGTTACCAAAGGCGGCGGCAGCGTCATTGTAGCCCATGGCATTACGTTCAATCTTGTCCCATACACCCATATGCGAGAAGAACAATTCGCAGTTAGCAAACGCCCCGGATCCGGCATTGCCGACGCCCACTTTTTTGCCCACGAGATCCTTGACACTCTTGATGCCGGATCCCTGTTTGACAACCAGCTGTGCCGGTGCGCCATAGAGCCAGGCCACGGCCAACACATCGGTATATTTCTTGGTGTCGTTTTTCATCTGACCGTTGCGGCCCAGATAAACATGCCCGGAATAGACCACGCTCATTTGCTGACGTCCAGCATTGGTCTTACGCAAATTTTCTACGGATCCGGCTGAAGATTGTGCTTTAACAGTAAAATCCTTTACGGCTTTGACAGGTTTATATACCTGAACGCCATTGGCTACGACTTGAAAGGTTCCGCCGGCTGGTCCACCACCAAATACGATTCTTTCCTTAGCAAAGGACGGGGCCACAAAGACCATCGTGAGTGCCAATACGGCACACAGTCCCAATACTATTTTAAAATTCTTTTGTTTCATCTGACACCTCCTGGTTTGTTTTCGGGTTTTAGCTGATGGCTTAGTTAAAGCCCACCGATAATCGGTGATCCTTGACCTTACCATACAATTTCCGGCCTTTTTTTACTCATATGGGTTGAACCAGAGACCCGGTAATAGCAGCCGATGTTACAGTCGCCACCTCCTTTCGAACCGGTAAACCGATTATTGGCCTGGCCATTAGCGCTGTCGTACAAAGCCACACTGGCTTTTTACGACGAGGGTCAAACTCTGGCTTTCCAGTTAAATGCATAACCTTTGGCTAATAAAGCGTCAATTGGACTATTTCTGATCTTTTTGTCGGAGTTTTTCTTACAGGTATGTTTTTAGGTTTCAATCAGCCTGTTCTGAATGGCAAACCGGGACAATTCAGCATTATTACGTAGGCTCAACTTTTTTAACACTCGCAATCGATAGGTATCCACGGTTTTAACACTGATGTTGTAGTTTTCTGCTATTTCACGATTGGTGTGCCCCAAGGCCAGACGGCGCAGCACCTGAAGCTCGCGCGTGGAAAGTAGATCGAGGGGCGACTGACCCACCTTGCCCTTGGCCAAGCGCAGAGCCAGGGATTCGGCCACTTCTTCGGAGAGATATAATGAGCCGGCATGGACTTTGCGAATGGCTTTGACAAGTTGCTCTGGTGCTGACTTTTTAGTGATGTATCCCTTGGCACCAGATTCGATGGCCCGCACAGCGTACTGTTGCTCTTCATGCATGGTCAATATCAGAAACGGAAGTTGCGGATATTCCGGCTGGATTTGCCGCAGCACCTCAAGGCCGTCGATTTCCGGCATAGAGATATCGATCACGGCCACATCGGGTGTGCTTTTACGGATTGCGCTGATTGCCTCCTTACCATCGGCAGCCTCGGCAATAACTTCCATATCATCGCTTTCTTCAACGATGCGCCGCAGTCCCGCGCGCACGATACTATGGTCGTCGGCTAGTAGTACTCTTATCATCATCCCCTCAATATTGACGGTTTCGTAAAAAGTCCAACTTCGGCGTTGTACCGCATTTCACAAGCATTCAACGTACAATCAGTACGCCTCATGATTGCAAAATTTGTACGCCTTGAATTTGAATTCATCCCACGCTGCAAGACTTGTCGGCGAGGAGTTCGACTGAGGCTCACTCGAAGGCCTCAAGTCGAGTCGCAGCGGGGAATTCAAATTTAAAGTGGTGCCGTAAATGTTACGGTTGTGCCCTGCTCAGGTGAAGAGGCCACCTCCAAGTCACCGTCTACCAGGCTAGCGCGCTCGCGCATAAAGGCAACACCCAAACCCTCCCCATCTTTGAGGATCTGCTGCTCGAATCCGGTACCATCGTCAACAACGTTAAGACGCAATTCGCCATTGGTGGATTTGAGCGTAATGGTAACATGTTTGGCCGCAGCATGCCTGGCTACATTGGTCAAAGCCTCCTGGGTGATCCGGTAGGCTGTGGTGGCAATATTCTCATTAAGCTTGGGAACATCTGAATGGTCAAAAACACAGCTTACATCCGTGCGGCGCTCAAAATCAGTGGCATACCACTCCAGCGCATCGACCAGCCCCAAATGATCTAAAACACCAGGACGCAGGCGCACAGCCATCATGCGAACTTCCTCAATGGTTTTGTCGATCAGTTTGCACATGGCCTTAGCGCGTTTGATCACCCGAGGATCGGAGCCTTGCATCCGATCCCGAAACCAAACCGCATCCATGCGCAAAGCTGTCAGGATCTGTCCCAACTCATCATGCAGTTCACGGGCGATATAGGAACGTTCCTTTTCT
Organism: uncultured Desulfobacterales bacterium; assembly: GCA_964633115.1. GTDB lineage: Bacteria > Desulfobacterota > Desulfobacteria > Desulfobacterales > B30-G6 > B30-G6. The sequence goes on along the minus strand of CAZWEO010000070.1, from coordinate 10,465 downwards.
TGATTGGCTATGATACTGCCGGATAACCGCCGCAACTGATCCTGGGCTTTTTTGACTTCGGTGATGTCTGTGGAAATCGCCCCGACACCATTGGTAGTGCCCCGATCATCATATATGGGAAATTTAACCGACAGATAGGTATGCATGCCATCATCGTGGGGTAAATATTCTTCAGCCTGAATCGATCGCCCTTCGGATATAACCTGTTGGTCATGCTTTAGAATTGATTGGGCCACGTCCTGGGGCAGAATATCAAAATCGTTCTTACCGCGCACCTGTTCGTTGGTCAGGTTTAAGATGCTCTCGAACCGTGCGTTGATAAGTCGATACCGCCCTTGGCCATCCTTGATGGAAACCACATCGGGGGTGTATTTTAATATGTTGCTGATCTCAATTGTGCGTTTGCGAACCTCTGCTTCCAGCTCTTTGGAATAGCGACTCAGCTCTTCTTTGGCCCGGTTGAGGGCTTCCTCGGCGCGCTTCCGTTCGGTTACATCGATGGAAACGGCCAGGGATCGTACGGGTTGACCATCCTCCCGGCGATCGCTGATGGCTGAAAGCAGCACATCAATGATCTCACCATCCTTTTTTATGAATTGGTAGGGAACCTCCTTGCAATAACCGGTTTTAAAAAATTGCGGAAAGACATTCTCCTCGGCGTGCCTTCGTGATGCGGCGGTAAAAAAATCGGTTAAGCGTTGGCCCACCACTTCTTCTTTTTTGTACCCCATTACTTCGACCCAGTAATCACTTACGCTCATCAATGTGCCTTGCATATCGATGGAATGCAGCATGGCCGGTGTGTGATGGTAAAGGGACCGGTATCTTTCTTCGCTTTTCCTCAGGGCCGTCTCAGCTGATTTTCTTTTGAGGATTTCGCCGGAGGCCTTGCGGTAGAGGACGAATACGGACATACCAATCAAAATGCACAATAAAAATACAATCGGGCCCACGATTTTTGTAAACGGGTCCGATACCAGCTTCTCGATGGCATTCCGATTGCGTAAATGGATAAAGCGCCATCCCGGATAATTTTCGATTTCGTCACTGTGGACCAGGTATTGAATGCCCTCCTGATCCACAGCACTGCCGTCGGCATGAATCGTCAGCCCATTCCAGTGCCATGGCCCTTGTCCGAATTGGCGTGAATCGAGAATCTGCTTTTCTTCAGCCGGCGAAAGTTCTAGAATGGTTTGAAAGAGCCAGCCCTTACGATTGGAGATGAAAATGATACCGGCAGGATCGGTCACCAGCATGATCTCGTCCTCGGACAGATTGATCTTTTTCTCGATTTCATCGATGGAGCCCTTGATGACCACCAGTCCGATGGGGATGTCCTCACCGGTTTCAAATACCGGAAAGCTGTAATAAACACCGCGCTTTTTAGAAGTAGTACCCAGAGCCAGGTAGGTGGATGGTGCCCGATGTATAGCTTGTTGAAAATAGGGTCGAAATGCAAAATTTTTTCCCACAAAACTGTCGGGCGCATTGCGATTGGACGACGCAATGGTGATGCCTTCGTGATTCATAAGGTAACAGACATCGGCGTCCAGAGAGGCCTTGAATAAATCCAAAGTTTCATTGGCTTTGTTCTGAGCCCTTTCACTGGGTCGCACCAGCATTTCCAGCATCTCGTCCATGCCCGCTAAAACGCGCACGGTCTTGATATTTTCAGAGAGATACGAAGACAGGGTTTTGCGGATCAGGGCGATGCGCGTGACTGCTTGGCGTTCAGCTTCGCTAAAGGCCGATTCTCTGAGGGAAGAATAGTATAGATAGCCACCGGTGGATGCAGACAAAAAGGCCAATAAAGAAAGAACCAGGATGATAAGACGTAATCTCATGTTCCCAATGGATCAGATTGCTGTGTTTGGCTTACATATCCAGCTTAAAAAAGTCCTCGGCTTCGGTGACGGTATCTGGCTTTTTGGTATATTCCGTGGGTACCGTTCTTTCCTTGAAACACTCGAAGCGGGTCTCTTTGGATTCTGGAATCGGTAGTAGCCCGGTCTCGGCATCAATCTTGGCAAAAACAACCCCCTCTGGCACCTGAAATACTTTAATGGGCTGATCTTTTAAGATATCTTTCATGAATCCCAGCCAGATGGGGCTGGCGGTACGCGCCCCTTGTTCACCTTCGCCCAGTGATTTCTCCTCATCAAACCCGGCCCAGACACCGCTAATATATCGCGGAGTGTATCCCATAAACCAAGCATCGTATAGGGCATTGCTGGTGCCAGTTTTTCCAGCTACCGGGCGTTTCAATGCCTTGACGCGTCGGCCGGTACCGTTCTGAACGGCACCCTCCAGAAGATGAGTGATGATGTAAGCGGTATTTTTTTCCAAGACCTTTTCACGGACCCTGCCGGCTTCTTCTAGAACATTGCCGTCCCGATCGACAATCTTTAGAATGAATACCGGTTGGACCAAGTAGCCCTGATTGGCAAAGACCGAAAAAGCAGTTACCATTTCCAGTAAGGACACACCCGAAGACCCCAGGGCAGTCGACAGATCATTGCTCAAATCAGATGTAATCCCAAAGCGTCGGGCATAAGAGATGCAATAGGGTACTCCGATATCCTGCATGATTTTGATGGTCACAACATTGCGGGATTTTTCCAAGGCCTGGCGCAATAATGTGGGGCCATAAAACTTTTTCCCATAGTTCCGGGGCTTCCACTTGAAGTCCATCTGCTCGTCCTGAAAGACGATGGGTGAATCAATGATGACACTGGCTGGAGTATAGCCTTTATCCAATGCGGCAGCATAAATCACAGGCTTAAATGCTGAACCCGGTTGTCTGCGGGACTGAACCGCCCGGTTGAATTGACTTTCGCGGAAATCCCGCCCGCCCACCATAACTTTGACATGGCCGGTTTCAGCTTCAATGCACATCAGGGCTGCTTGGGCTTCTGGAACCTGCTCCAAGGATAAGGTCCATGATTCGGTTTCAGGATCTTGCTCTCCCAGACGAACCGATATCACGTCACCCACCGCTAGGGCCTGACTAACCTTTTTCAATTTGACGCGATAGTAGGGTACATCGGGGTTGGGTTTGCGTGCCCAGCGAATGCCGGCCAGAGCAAGAGTTCCTTGGGCTTTTCCCATCCGAACCCAGGCTTTTTCCTGATCGTCATCAACCTTGATTACCAGGCCCTCTGTCACCACATCCGGAATCAGGGGCGTTTCAAGGACTTTTTCTTCAATTTCAGCCGCAAAGGTTTCGAATTCCTCGGCTTGAATTTTTTTGATGGGTCCACGATAACCCTGACGACGATCTAAATCACGCAAACCTTTTGCGATTTCAGCCCGGGCGACTTTCTGCATTTCGATGTTGACCGCAGTATAAACTTTCAGACCTTCCTGATAGAGGGCATCGGCCCCATACTGCGCTTCGATGTAGCGTCGAATATGTTCAGTGTAGATGGGCACCTTCTCGATATACCAGTTGCGCCGCGGCTTGATATCAAGTTCTACATTGATGGCCTCGGTGGCCTGAATATTGGTAATAAAGCCCTCATTGACCATCCGATTCAGTACATAGATTTGACGCTGCTTGGCGCGATCCGGATACCAGAAGGGTGAGTAGCGACTGGGAGCTTGGGGTAGGCCGGCCAGCACGGCGCATTCGGCCAGATTTAGATCCTTGGTGGACTTACCGAAATAATTTTCCGCCGCCGCCTCAACACCATAGGCGCCATGTCCCAGATAGATCTGGTTCAGATACAGATATAGAATTTCTGCTTTGGAAAAAGCCTTATCAATCCGATAAGCCAGGATGGCCTCTTTTATTTTACGCCGATAACTACGTTCCGGTGTCAGGAAAAAAGATTTGGTGACCTGTTGGGTGATGGTGCTGCCGCCCTGTACAATGGTGCCTGCTTCTAAATTTTTAAAAAACGCTCTAATAATACTTACAAAGTCAATGCCTTTGTGTTTAAAAAAGCGGGCGTCTTCAGCGGCGATAAAGGCCTCTTTGAGCATCTGGGGAATCTCAGACAGCGGGACTACCTTTCTGCGCTCACGATAGAATTCGCCAATTTTACGATTATCATCTGAAAAGACTTCGGTGATGGTAGATGGTCGATAGGAAGCCAGCGAATTTATTTTGGGTAGATCTTTCCCCAGGTATAAATAGAAAGTACCCATGGCAATCCCGACAGCCACCACGCAAACAACCAGAATCACCAGGGTCCAGCGCAAAAGTATTTTGAGAAGTGATTTTTTCTTTTTGGGATATTTTTTAATCTTGAGGCTTTGCTCTTCAGTTCTCATCTCTCTTAGAGTCCGGTCAATCTCGGTATAGCCTAAACTCCTTCAGGCTTTGTGTTATACTTCGCTTAGAAGATCACCCTTTGGCTAAAAAGATAGTATTTACAATAGGTACCCGCTTTAAACAACCTAAAAAATAAATTGACAATATAGTACCGTGTCGTTATGGAGGTCCAGAACAATTTACCGGAATGGCGAATAAAGTACCCGTTCCGCATGCAGGCTGACATTCTAACACGTTGAATAAATTAATATTATCTTATGGTTATGCTACAAACATGACTCAACTCGATTTTGAAAAAACCGGCGGCTTAATCCCCGCCATTGTTCAAGACGCTGAAACCGGTGATGTCCTCATGATGGCCTATATGAATGCAGAAGCCTGGGAAGCGACCCAAAAAACCCTTAAGGCCACTTTCTGGAGCCGCAGCCGACAGGAACTGTGGGTCAAAGGACTTACATCCGGCAATATTCAGCAAGTTCAAGAAATCTATATAGACTGTGATGATGATACGGTCCTTCTGAAAGTGAAACAGATCGGTGGGGCCGCATGCCACACCGGCCATAGAAGTTGTTTTTTCAAACGCCTGGAGGGTGATACCATTCAGGTTGTCGACGAGCCGGTATTCGACCCCAAGGAGGTTTACAATAAATGATTGCACCACTTAAACTGGGCATCCCAAAAGGCAGCCTGCAAAGCGCCACCATCGCTTTGTTCAAACGCTCGGGATGGACCATAAATGTGAATGGTAGAAGCTATTTTCCAGAAATCAACGATGACAGCATCGAATGTGCCATCTGCCGGGCCCAGGAGATGTCCCGCTATGTGGAAAGCGGAACCCTCGAGGCCGGGCTCACCGGTAAGGATTGGATCGCCGAAAACAACTCCGACGTCCATGTGGTTACGGACCTGGTATACTCAAAAGTGAGTTCCCGTCCGGCCAGGTGGGTGCTGGCAGTACCCTTTGATTCTGACATCAAAACACTTGATGATTTAAAAGGTAAAAAGATTGCCACCGAACTGGTTGGATTTACAGAACGATACTTCAAAGATAAAGGCATCGATGTCGGTGTTGAATTTTCATGGGGTGCCACCGAAGCCAAGGTGGTTTCCGGACTGGCGGATGCGGTGGTTGAAGTAACCGAAACCGGCAGTACCATCAAGGCCCACGGCTTGCGAATCATCCATGAGTTAATGCAAACCAATACCCAGTTAATTGCCAACCACGACATCTGGCAAGATGAAACCAAGCGCAATAAAATCGAACAGATAGCGCTCCTTTTGCAGGGTGCCCTTTTGGGCGAAAAATTGGTGGGTCTGAAAATGAATGTCAGCGAAGAGCGTTTGGAGAGTGTTATCGCCCTGCTGCCGAGCCTAAATGCCCCCACAGTGGCCTCGCTATATAATACCAACTGGTTTTCAGTTGAGACCGTCGTTGATATCGGCGTGGTCCGCAACCTGATTCCGGTTCTTTTAAAGGCCGGTGCTGAAGGCATTATCGAATACCCGCTTAATAAGGTCGTATAACTCAAAAACCGAGTTATACTATCAAGGTCGTATAACTCAAAAACCGAGTTATACTATCAAGGTCGTATAACTCAAAAA
>CAZWEO010000070.1:0-4487 GCA_964633115.1 uncultured Desulfobacterales bacterium | reverse complement strand
CCGAGTTATATTATCAAGGTCGTATAACTTAAAAACCGAGCCATACTATCAAGGTAGTCTAAACATTCAACCAACTTCGGCTAAAGCCAAAAAAGTTGGTTCCAATGATCCGAGGAACAGCGGGCTACGGGTTGCACGTCTCGCGTTGCGAGTTGCTGACAGCGTTGGGCAACCCGCACCACGTAACATGCAACCCGCAACTCAGAATAGCTTGAATCCTGCGAGTCCGACATGGTTTCCAAACGAGCCCAAGAAATAAGCTCCTTCATCGTTATGGATGTATTGGAAGCTGCCTGTGACCTGGAATGCCAGGGTAAGGACATTGTCCACTTGGAGGTTGGCGAGCCGGATTTTGACACACCCAATTGTGTCAAAAAAGCGGCTAGTAAAGCTTTGGACGAAGGCTTCACCCATTATACCCACAGTTTGGGTATGCTGGAATTGCGTGAGGCCATCTGCACCTATTATCACGACACTTACCATGTCACGGTCGATCCTGAGCAGATTTTGGTGACATCCGGCAGCTCACCCGCCATCTTCATGGTCTTTTCCGCCTTACTGGAACCGGGTGATGAGGTCATTATTTCAGACCCGCATTATGCCTGTTATCCCAATTTTATCCGCTTTGTTCAGGGTGAAGTGGTGCCCATCCCTGTTTTTGAGGAAGACGGATTTCAGTTTAGACCCGCAGATATTCAAAAAAAGATAAACGCTAAAACCAAAGCCATCTTCATCAACTCACCATCCAATCCCACCGGCAATCTGCTATCGGCCAAGCGTATGGCCGCCTTAGCAGAGCTTTCGCCCCATATCGTATCCGACGAGATTTATCATGGACTGGTATACGAAGGCAGCGCCCATTCGATTCTTGAATATACAGACCGGGCCTTTGTTCTTAATGGCTTTTCCAAGCTGTTTGCCATGATCGGCCTACGCCTGGGATATCTGATCGCACCGCCGGAATATATTCGGCCTTTGCAAAAAATTCATCAGAATTTTTTTATCTCTGCCAACGCCAAACACCTTTCTTCCAACTCGTATGATTTGGCATTCGATATCCTGAATAAAGCCTGTGTGGGTGTGGCCCCGGGCATTGACTTTGGCCCCCATGGCGAAGGCTATCTGCGCTTTTCGTATGCTAATTCGATGGCCAACATCGCTGAGGGGATGAAGAGGTTAGAGGCATATATCGAATTGTTATAATCAATCCTCTAACTGCGAAGGTACTGGTATAAGGATTCGAGCGATGTGCTTAATGCCTCCAGTCCATTGACTTTATAACACCTACAGCCTACAGTCTAATAGTCTACAGCCTTATTTTTCGTCATAACTATCTAAAGTTAAAGGCTTATCTATAATAAATACGAAAGTTGTTACAAACAAATTAAATGCACATCAAATCCGCCAAATTCATAACCAGCGCCGTCAAGCCATTCCAGTACCCGGCACCGGAATATCCCGAAGTGGCTTTTGCCGGCCGATCCAATGTCGGCAAATCGTCTCTGTTGAATGTATTGGTGAATCGCAAAAACTTGGTCAAAACAAGCAAAACACCTGGACGCACACAGTTGATAAATTTTTTCTTATTGAATGAGTCCATTTCCTTGGTGGATTTGCCCGGTTACGGCTATGCCAAAGTCCCGGAGGCAGTCAAACGGACCTGGGGTCCGATGATCGAAAATTATTTGTCCCAGCGGGAAAGTTTGACCAGCGTGGTTTTGATCATGGATATCCGCCGAACACCCAAAGTCGATGAATTTAACTTCATCGACTGGCTCCAGCAACGAAATATCCCCTGCATCCCCATCTTGACCAAAATTGACAAGCTTTCCAAAAACAAGCAGATCAAACAACGCAGCATCATTGCCAAAAAACTGGGTGTACCAGCCGATGAATTAATCGGTTTTTCAGCCAAATCCAGAGCCGGCCTAACGAATGTTTGGCAAGCCATTGAATGTTATCTATATGAGGGGGTTGACCGATCATGAATACCAAGCAGTCTGTTACCTTAATTTTGCACGGCCCGGAGGCTTTCATAGGCAAGGCGCCTGAGGTATGCCTTCGGCTCCGCAACTTGTCGTAAGCTAATTGTTGTAGTTCAGCCGAAGGTTCGACTTAGTGATTTACTTCGATCCCTCAGCAACGCCGCATATTGAAGCCTCCGGGCTGCCCTCCGGGTGAAATTTGAAATGTTAATTGTTCTGAAGTAAAACTGGAAAAAGATTTATAAAAATATCATCAAATATCATGCAGAATTCAGGCGAAACATTCAAGTCCGGCTATGTCGCCATCATCGGCGCACCCAACGTGGGTAAGTCTACCTTGCTTAATAAAATGCTGGGACAAAAATTGTCCATCACCTCCAAAAAGCCCCAGACAACCCGCGACCGGATTCTGGGCATTACGCATCAACCCGAAGCCCAATTTATTTTTCTGGACACACCCGGCATACACCAGGCCAAAAAGCCGCTCAATAAACGCATCGTGGAAGTCGCCCTGTCCACCCTCGGCGATGTCGACCTGATTTTAATGCTGGTGGACGCTTACAAACCCGATCCAAATTCAGAAGGATTATTGCTTAAGGCTTTGCAAAGCCAAAATAATCCCGTGGTGCTGGCAATCAACAAAATCGACCTGGTCATAAAACCCGAATTATTAGCTCAGATCGACAAATGGCACCAATCCCATGATTTTAAGGCCATCGTTCCAATTTCTGCCAAAACCGGCGACCAGTTGGAAGACCTCTTTAATGCCATGTCTGCATCACTCCCCGACGGCCCGCCCCTTTTCCCCGAATCCATGCTGACCGATATGCCCGAACGTTTTATTGCGGCTGAAATGATCCGTGAAAAGGCTTTCCGACTCACAGGTCAGGAAATTCCGTATTCTGTGGCTGTTACCATCGATACCTTTAAGACCGAAAAAAAAGGCAAACTGGTATCAATCCAGGCAACCATTCATGTGGAACAGAATTCACAAAAAGGCATTATCATTGGTAAAAAAGGATCCAAGCTCAAGCAGATCGGAGAAGCCGCCCGTAAGGAAATCGAGCACATGGTGGGAAGTAAGGTTTATTTGAAGCTTTTCGTCCGCGTTCAAAAAAATTGGACTAAGGATACCAAGGCCCTTCGCCGATTTGGTTATTAATCAAAGCTATCATACCGAACATGATCCGGCATCCAGTAAAACGAGGAATGCTGTTAGCTGTTATGAATGACTTCATTTTGACTTTTTAGGGACGCCCTTGAATTTTTTAACCTATTCAAGTTGACAAGTAAAATAAATCAAGAGCGTAAAACATTCTCTTTATAATTTCTATTAAAGTAGTTATCTCAGTAAAAACTTAGTGGCAGGAGCAAATTTGTGGCCATACTTAATCCTAAAGAAAAATCATTCCGGTTTAAAAAAATAGCCATCATCGCTTTCTGTTTGTCGGTCTTCGATGCTTTCTTTGTTGGCATCCCCATTTTTGGTTCGATGATTTTAGTTTTATTTGTTTTAGCATCGGGAATATCTGCAATCATTTTTTTATTTCGAGACAGGCATTTTTCAAAATTGTACGCAATCAAGGCATTGATATACTTCACCAGCATTATTGGTATAATTGGCATATTCAAACTCAATGCTTACATAGGTGGGCAAAACGCGAACGTCGTTATTAACGCTATAAATTCCTATCACGCTGATGCCGGTATTTACCCACAAAATCTGAATCAACTGATTCCTAACTACTTGGATAGTATCCCAATCTGCGCCTACAGGATAACGGATAATAAATATAAATATCGCGTCGATCAAGACAATGCAGATCTAATTTGGATAAAAGTACCGCCGTTCGGGCGCCGCAATTACAATTTTAAAAATGCTGAATGGACATATTTGGATTAGCGCAATTGCCATTCATGTACACGCTTTTTTAAAAAAGGCGCTAACCCCTTCCTTGGCATCATCAGTGCTGCAGAGACGGGCAAAGGCCTCGTTCATGTAGGCAAAAGATTTTTGATATTCCAGGTCTCTTTTACGCCCCACCGATCGCGAAACCGGCACAATGGGTTCCACACAATTGAGTCCCACATCGATGGCAGTTAAACCCATACGGGCATTGTGGGCCATCACTGCTAAGTCTGCCGCAGCAACCAGCCCAGCGCCGTTGGCAGCAGCCACGCCCTGAACTTGGGCAATGACCGGTTTGCCGATTTGACTGATGCGCATTTAAAGATATCATTTGTTCCGATTTCTGAGCGCCAGGCGGTATGAATAAGCCATTCCATTAGAAATATTTGACACATGTAGAATGCTGATTAACTATTACCCAAGTTGCATGTTTCAACTTGGGTATTATTGTGAAGTTGAATCGCTTGTAAAAAGAACTATGTAAACTAGTTCATATAGCTTATTACTAAATTTCAGCCAACGGTGTTTATAAATGAATAGTCAATGTCATTAACTTAAGAGCATCAAAAGTAGTTTAACCTATTAATATAATT
>CAZWEO010000069.1:0-27045 GCA_964633115.1 uncultured Desulfobacterales bacterium | reverse complement strand
GATTTTAACTATAAAACGGAACCGCTACCAGGTAAATATCCCTTCCCTGGTTTAGGGCCTTTCGAACTTGTGGGCGAGAGTAATATCAATTATTGGGGCAAAATGATGTTCAAGTGGGTCTATTGGAACTTGTTATTAACCGGTGAGGATTTGCCGCTGGAACCCCAGATGACCATGGCAGGAAAAAGCTGGCCAACGGTTGAGGCTGAATAGAGGAGGTCCAAATGACGAACGAAGAGCTTATTCTACAAAGACTGGACGCTTTGGACGCCAAAATCGATCCTATTATAAAAGAGCGACAGAAATGGGTGGAACTAAAGGAGGACCTGATTCCACTGCAACACCAGGCCTTTCAGCTCATTACTGAGCAACTGCAGGAGGTTGAAGCCGGCTTCCAACTTGAGGATCTACTGGCCGTGATGCAACAATCCATGCGCAGTATTAAAAACTTCCTATATGTTATCAAGGCGATGGACAATCTGATTGAATTTGTTCAGGACATCGAGCCGCTGATGAAATCGGCCGTACCCAAATTGATTGAACATATGGATGAATTAGAACGAAAAGGCGTTTTTAGAATAATTAAGGCCATGATGGATGTCCGCGCCAAGGTAGCGGCAACATATGATCACAACGATATCGAGCAGATCAGTGATGGTATGGTAGCCATGTTGAAGGTTGCCAAAAACATGTCCGATCCCAACACAGTGGCATTGCTAGATAAAGCGGCCGCTATTCCTGCCAACCTTGATTTAGCCAACGCCAAGAAAGTCGGCCCCTTTGGCATGATTTCGGCGGGATTCGACCCAGAGGTCAAGGAAGGTTTAGGCGTGCTAATGGCCATGACCAAGGCCATGGGCAAATTAAAACCAAACGGTGATTCAGCAGCTGATGTACCCAGCACGACCCAAGGATCTTAATAGGCGAAAAATGATTTGCCCTGCTTTTGGCAGGAATAGATTCTAAAGGAGACGGTAATGACTTTTGCATCGGAAAAAAAGATTCTGGTTGTTGATGACGAGCCCGATGTTCGCAATTTTCTGGCGACATGTATCGAAGACGCAGGCTTTAACGTAGAAACAGCGGCAGACGGCGCAGAGGCCTTGGATAAAGTGCAGCGTGAGACACCCGATCTGATTACTTTAGATATGGTAATGCCACGTGTAAATGGAATCAGCTTTATGCGCCAGTTACGGGCCATGGATCGTTTCAGTAAACTGCCAGTTATCGTCATAACTGCGCATGCACACGATGAGCTCGGCAGTGAGGATATCAAGGGCTTCAGTGCGTTTGCTTCGGGTCTCAGGCCGCGTTACACCATGGAGAAACCGATTACGCCCGAGAAACTTGTAAACGCCATAAGTGAAATTCTAGGTGTAGAAATTGCGGCATCATCGGATATAGATGACGATTCAGAAAGGTCAGAGCTCATGCGAAAGGTAAGTGCTGCGGATGAAGGAACACTAAAACAGATCCAAGATCTGCTTGCCAAACAATAATCATCGCACCACATTTATACGGTTAAATATAATAAAAGCTGCCCGGACAATCCCAATTGTCTGGGCGGCTTTTTTTTTGTTGAAATTCTGCTTCGCTAAGCTTGGTCAGCAAGAGTGATCCCCTTTTTTAATTTCTTGGGCTAGGTCAGAAAGATTAACCGAATCTAAAATTTCGTATACTGCTTGAGTTGCCCTATTCCAAATGTTGCGGGAGACGCAATCGTTGCTTTTTTGACAGGTCTCGGGTTTTTCAAGACAGGGTACCAGCCCGGCATCGGGTTCTAACACCCTGACGATACTACCAACCGTAATCTTTCCTTTGGGCTTAGCCAGCATATGACCGCCTTTGGGACCCCGAACGCTTTTGATAAAATTTGCCTTCTTTAAGGGTATGATTAGCTGCTCGAGATATTTAACTGAAATATCTTGCCGATTGGCGATGTCATGAACACGGACCGGACCTTTATCGGAATTTTGGGCAAGGTCGATCATCAACCTAGTTCCATATCGACTACGTGTCGAGAGTTTCATAAGGCACCCTGGAATAAAGTTTTGAGCCGTTATTCAAGCAGGTAATTTTAAAGTGGTTCTAGCTCAGAATACATTATTTTGACATTGCAATCTATACTAAATAAGTATAGTATAATTGAGTATCGACATCAAGACATATTTGTATAAAATATTAGGTGGTAAATATGGATATATATGAATTAGTCCGAGGCCCTGTGGCCTGGATTTCCCTATTCATATTTTTGTTTGGCAGTCTGGGTCGGATTGTGTTTTTGCTTGTCACCGGCAAACAGGAGTTTGTGCTAAATCCATCCGAAAGAAGGAAAAGTGCGGCCCGGTCGATCTTGCATGGACTTATGCCATTTGGATCCATTACCAGTCGCAAGCTGCCCGTCTTCACAATTATTAGTTTCATATTTCATCTGTGTGTAATTTTGTTACCCGTCTTTCTGTTGGCTCATATCGTATTATGGTATGAATCGTGGGAAATCCAATGGTGGGCACTACCCGATATGTTAGCGGATTTCATGACCCTATGGGTAGTCATGGCCTGTATTTATTTTCTAATTCGCCGCCTAAGCACACCTGATGTAAGGTGTGTAACGCATCCAACAGATATCGCACTACCAGCCATAGTGCTTGTGGTCTTTTTAAGTGGTTTTTTGGCCTCCCATCAATGGGGACCTTACCGGCCGATATTGATTCTGCATATTATTTCAGGTGAGTTACTCCTGGTTATACTTCCGTTTTCAAAACTGGGGCATATGATGTTCTTTGGCATATCCAGAGCCTATATGGGAGCGGAATTTGGAAAGCATTTAAAGGCTTCCGACTGGTAATTTTATCCACCTTCGCAGAATACCACCGGCATGCCCGTGGATGAACGCAAAAAAAAATTTAGATGCTACGGCGCGATGTCACCCCAAAGATATGGCGGATAACCGCGGCGTAGCCGAAGGCGAAGACGGGTATTTTAATGGGACCACCGGTTTACCCTTGGGAGTCCATTGATTAAAGTGAGCTATTAATGCAAAATCATTATTTACCGAAATTAATCGTAATTGGGTTGATACTATGGGGATTTACCATCTGGACGGATTCCTTTGCTCAGGATGCTGAATACATTCTTGCTCACCAGGATATTTTTGGAACGTTAAGGCGGCCACATGTCACTTTCTCTCATGAGAACCATGTAGAAATACTTGAATCTGAAAGTTGCGGTATCTGCCATCATGTCCTAGATGGCCAGAGCGGTCGCCTCATATATGCAGAAGGGGAGGAGGACAGTTGCAAGGAATGCCATCTTAAACAAAAAGAGGATCACAAACCAGCACTACGTGAAGCCTATCACGGGAGCTGTACGGTTTGTCATCGCAGGTTAATAAAAGCAAACATCATAAAAAGCGGACCGACTACGTGTGGCGTCTGCCATATAAAACGTTAAAAATGTCTATATGAAACAAAACCAAAATCAACTTGAATCAAACCCTAGCGCGATGATACCCGCGGGTGGCTGTGCCATGGAATCGATCAATCAATTGGCGTGCTTAAAAGAAGTGGTAAAAAAAAATCTCACCCGGCAAATCCAATTCATGATGAACAGTTGTGTGAATTGCGGTTTATGTGCGCAGGCATGCCACTATTCCAGCACCAGTGAGGAAGCAGACCTAATACCTGCCAACAAATTCAGAAAATTGCACGCTATTCTTAATAAATATGTCCACCCCATTAAATCAAAACTGCCAGGTTTTAGCCCAGCTGATCCACTCGATGATCAAATGCTTACTGAACTATATGAAGCAGCCTTCCAACATTGTAGCATATGTGGAAAATGCGCCCTAGCGTGCCCCATGGGCATTAATACCGGTGAGATAATGTATCTGGCCCGGGCAATGCTCTTCAGCCTGGGTCGCGTGCCTTCGGGCTTGGTTCAACCGGTGGAGACATTTTTTAGAACCGGCAATTATGTGGGATTATCAGGAGAAGACTTTGTCGAAAATATTGAATGGATTGCAGAAGAGATCGGTGACGATATCGGAGACGAAAACTTTTCGATTCCCATCGATAAGAAGAATGCCAGTTTGTTGTACATACCGCATCCATTAGAAACCAGAGACCTACCCTTTTTACTGATGTGGGCGCTTAAGATATTACATTTTGCGGATGAAGACTACACCATTTCATCTCAAAGTTTTGATACGGTTAACTATGCTTATTACCAGGGTAGCAAAGATAATATGATGCTAATCTCCCAAAGAATTCTGGATGCACGCGAAAAACTTAATGCAAAAAATATTGGCCTGGCCCCCTGTGGCCATGGATATCGCGTTTTACGTTGGGAAGTGGAAAAATTTCAGAGACAGGCATTTCCTTTCCCACCGGTTCTTACGATCATTGAACTGATCGACCGCTACATCACTCAAGGACGCATTCAGATTCAAAAAGACAAATTCAAGGGTCCCATAACCTATCATGATCCATGCAATATTGCCCGCCGTGGCGGGGTGGTTGAAGTACCTAGAAAGGTTATGCGGGCCCTTACTTCCGATTATAGAGAAATGCAACCTTGGGGTGTTCGCAACTACTGTTGTGGCGGCGGCGGCGGCTTGGCATCAACGGCTGATTTCGGCAAAATTCGAATAAAAGCGGGCCAGCAGAAAGCAGATCAAATACGTCAAACCGGAGCAAAGATAGTAGCTACCAACTGCTTCAATTGCATGACCCAGATCCGCGATGTAGCCAAAGCCTATGATCTGGGTATTGAAGTAAAGAGCATTGTTGAATTGGTGGCCGAATCAATCATAGTATGATATTATTAGACCCTTACAAGTTCAAATGACAGCAAAACGCACACGTTTCAAAAGATGAACAGCGAATGACGCATGCAGAATTTAAAATATCGAATGTCGAAGGAATGAGTCGCTTCGCTCCGGCATTATTCAATCGTTATTTTAACATCAATGCCAGCGCGCAGCGCTTCCATCCTTCTAAATTCTAGATTCATTATTCTGCATTCTGCGATTCGCAGCTTCTAACCTTGTTTGGTTGCGGCTTGTCCGCGTTGGGTTTTTAAACGCGGAATATAATAGAGAGGGCTTTTGATATCATGTTGAACCACTTGACATATCGCAACATACTTCTATGTACGGATTATTCTCAAGATGCAGATGCCGCCTTTATTCATGCCTTTGATCAAGCCAAAAAATATGGTGCCACGCTGCATATTCTCAACGTAATCCCAACCATGAATCCGTGCAATGTCAAAATATTTGGTGAAGACTTGTCCAGGAAAAAGACAATAAAAAAATCACGTAAATTAGACGAACAATATCGTCTGCAAGCCTTGGGTGCCCTAAAAAAGACATATCGCAACCGGTGTGAGGATCGAGTTGACTATGTCATCGATGTCAGGCTTGGTTCACCGGATATTGAAATCATCAAATATTCAGAAGAAAACAATGTTGAAATGATTATATTGGGAACGGCCGGCAGGGATGAAACCAAACGATTGGTCTATATCAAGACGGCAGCCAATGTCTCCAAATATGCCAACTGCCAGGTAATAACCATCGGCCGACCCACAAAGTAAATAATTTGCAACCTTATGAGAGCGGTTTCAAGGATTACGAATGAATTACAGCAATGATTCCGAGCTAATTGACCTGACCTTCAAAAGCATTATCGCTGCATTACCCTGTTACATCATGATCCAGGATCTAGATTTCAAGATCCTTTTTGCCAACCAGACCTTTAAGAATGATTTTGGGGATGATATCACTGGCAAATCATGCTACGCGGTATTAAAAGGCTCCCGTCACCAGTGTAATGTTTGTCCGGTCCGTGATTCCTTCAAAGATAAGGGTGTCCATATAGTCGAAGAGACCATTCATTTGTCCGATATAAAAGCTATTGAAATGATTGCCTTTTCAGCTCCATTGTTTGATGCGGTTGGGAATGTTAATGCATGTATCAAGCTGCTTGTCAATATAGGCACCATTAAAGATTCCCAAAGGGAGTTCGTGACCTTAGGTCAATCCATCGCGTTGCTTTCCCATGATATTAAAAATATCTTGGAAGGCCTCAAGGGAGGGGCCTATGTGGTCGAAGAAGGAATGAAAGACCATGACACACAGCTGGCAAACAGAGGATGGGAAATCGTATCAAAAAATATTTCTGAAATAACACGGATTACTCAGAATATTTTGTATTCAGCCAAGAAACAAAAACCGGCATTCAAAGATACCAAGCCCTGGGTTATCGCCCGCCAGGCAGGTCAATTGTTTTCCGAGAAGGCCTCTTCAATGGGAATTCAAATGCTCATGGAACTGAATCCCAATGTCCCAGCTATGAAAGCGGATCCAGCCGGCATTTCCAGGATGTTGGGAAACTTGATCTGGAATGCACTGCAGGCATGCCAGAAAGATAAAATCAAAACCAAACATGTTCTCGTTGTGCGCGTGGATTTTTATGACAATTACAATTTCATGTTCGAAGTGGAAGACAATGCCCAGGGAATGGAAAAAGAGATCATGGAAAACCTATTTAAGGAGTTTTTTACGTCAAAAGGCGACTCAGGTAATGGGCTTGGCCTGATGGTAGTGGATCGTATTGTTAATCACCATAATGGAAAAGTTGAGGTGTTGAGTAAAAAAGGTGCCGGGAGTCTTTTCAGGGTGATTTTCCGTCGGCAAGACCAGGTGATGGAAATGGATTGATCATCTATTCAATATCCTATAAGTATATTTAAACCAGAGAAAGGGGAGGCAGATAATGGAGAATACGCCATCCAAGATAATAATTATTGATGACAACCCGGATTATTTATTCACTATGAAGACATTTCTAACCCGAAACGGTTTTAAGGTTGAAACCGCATCTGATGGAAATTCAGGATTTGAGCTGATCCGGAAACATCAACCTGACCTCGTCATGTTGGATGTAATGATGGAAAACACTTATTCTGGTTTTGAAGTCTGTCGGCTGATGAGGAACGATCCTGATCTTAAAACTACGCCAATCATAGGAATTTCAGGTATGGCCGAAGAATTAGGGGTTAAATTTGATATTTATGAAGATAAAGAATATTTTAGCCCTGACGCATATTTTGATAAACCCGTTGATAAAGAGGCGCTTTTGGCAAAGATTAAAGATCTTATTTCCTAATGATTAGGTACACCTCACACCGTGAAATACATCATGCAGACGTTGAAGTTCGGCCTCGGCTTCCTGGGCGAACTCGCTAACAATTTCCTTAACGGGCATAACCTTGTCTGCCAGCCCAACCGACTGCCCCGCCATGAGCGAACCCGTCTGAACATCACCCTCAATGGCGGCTTCACGCAGGGCTCCCGCCCAGAAATTTTCAACTTCAAATTGAGCCTTTAAGGGATCGATATCGCCTGCATTGAGCTTTTCCATGATTTCTAACTGAAGCTTACCGAATTTTTGGGTACCTTTGTTTTTTAAGGCTCTAACAGGGATAACCGGCAGGCGGCTATCAAATTGAGGTGTTGCCACGGCATCTTTGGCTTTGGCTTTCCGAAACGTTTCCTTAAAATCAGGATGGGCCTTGCATTCATCCGACATAACAAATCGAGTTCCCATCTGGATGCCGGCCGCACCCATCATCAGCAGGTGGGCCATCATGCGTCCGGTGGCGATTCCACCAGCCGCGAAAATAGGGACTGTATCGATTTCAAAAAGAACTTGCTGGAGCAGAACAGATAACGATACCGGGCCGATGTGGCCACCGGCTTCGGAGCCTTCCAGCATCAGGGCATCTGTACCCATCTTGATGAGTCGCATAGCCAGGGGGGCGGTGGGGGCAAAACAGATAATTTTGGCACCGGCCTCTTGGGCTTTACGGATCTCTGGCTCGCGGGGGATTGAACCCGCAAACATGACGATGTCGCAACCCTGATCACATACCATGGCCAGTTGTTCTTTAAAAATGGGCGAAACCGTAATCAAGTTGATACCAAAGGGTTTGTCAGTATAATCTCTTACCGCTTTGATCTCGTTTTCAAGCATATCTACGGGGGTGTTGCCGCCGGCCAATAAGCCAAAAGCGCCGGCATTACTCACATCTCCCACCAGCTTGTAATCGCTGATCCAGGTCATGGCACCGCACATAATCGGATAGCGACATCCTAAAAAATCCTGCCCTTTGGTTAAGAAATTGTTTAAAAGCAAAACTTGCCCGCTCCGTTCCGAATTTAAAGGTTATTCTAGTGCTTATTCTTCATTAGAATAAATCGAAAGGTGACCCATTATAGCAACAAATGTAGTATTTTTATTCCAAGACCTGAATGGCCTCGCCACAGGTTATTTTCCCGCCGGTAATGACACGGGCGAAAATTCCACGCTTAGGCATGACACAATCACCGGCCTGGTAATAGATGGCGCATTTTGTATGACATTCTTTGCCGATTTGGGTGATTTCTAGAATGACGGTGTCGCCGAGTTTGAGACGACTTCCAATAGGCTGGCTGGGTAGATCGATCCCGCTGGTGGCAATATTTTCAGCAAAATCCCCAAAATCCACATCAAGGCCTTTGGCCTGCATGCTGTGAATGTCTTCCATGGCCAAAAGGCTGACCTGCCGGTGCCAGGTGCCGGCATGGGCATCTCCTTTGATCCCATGATTTTCAACTAATTGGGCAGTGGGGACTGGTTTTTTTCGCGTCCCTTTTTTGGTGCTGATGGCAATCGAAACGAGTTTCATGGCGCGGGTCTATGGGTAAATTCTCTAATCCGATAGGCTATCATTCTTTGACTGCCTTTAAGATGGGTTGGAGGACTTCACATTCCCGGCAGAGTTTCATCTTATCACCCCAGTTTTGTTGAACCTGGCCATGGCAATGGGTCCCGCAGGTGAACCAGCACATATCGCCGGCTTGAAATTCCCAGGTGGGGCAGGCTTTGCGTTTGCTAGGTGGACATTTTGTGATTGTCCAGCAGTTTTTTGCCTTGGGTAATATATCTCGCTTGCGTAGGAGTAGATAAAACATCTGGCGTTCCACATGCGGTGGGATGGTTCGCCAGGCTTGCTCGTAACTGTGGATGGCTTTGAGCGAGGTTCCCAGCAATTGCGCCATTTCTTTTTGGGTTTTTTGCAGTTTTTTTCGAAACAGGGAGAATTCAACAGCATCCATGTTCATCACCGTCTTACTATGATCAAATATTAAAGCGTCTATTCATTTGTGTATCAGGGGTAGTATGTTACAGAGTGGTAGGTACTGTCAAGAATTTTAATGAAATCGTACTATGATATTATTTCAAGATCCGATCTTTTCCGCAAAAAACTGTTACCAGACCATTTGGTCGACGGACGACCAGGGTCATTTTGAGTTGAGAGGCCAGCTCAACGGCCAATGAGGTGGGCCGCGAGAGGGCCGCGATCATTTCAAGCCGTGCGCGGGCGGCTTTTTGAACCAACTCATAGCTAATGCGTGACGACAAAACAGCCAGACGTGATTGTTCCAATTGTTTCGTCATGAGGACCTGGCCGATAGCCTTGTCAAGCGCGTTGTGGCGTCCCACGTCCTCGGCAAAACCCAAAGGCGACAATTTGGAATCGAGGATCAAGGCTGCATGCGCGCCGTGGGTGGAATGATAGAGCGACTGCTGATCTGTTAATTTTTGAACAATAAGGCCTATATCTTGATGTGATAATTGCAGTTTATGGGAAACCGGCTGAACGATCTGATGAATATCTTTGATCAGTTCCTTACCACAGATGCCGCAGCTGGTTTGGCTGACAAATCCCCGTCTGTCCAACAGATCCTTGACCTTCTCACGCCGCCTCGGAATCAAAGTGGCGGTCACCACATTGACCCCGGCTTCAGTACAGTATCCGATAGTGGTAAAATCATCGCGGTGGCTTATCAGACCTTCAGACAGGAAAAAGCCAGCTGCATGGTTGATTTCATCACCCGGTGTCCGCATGACAACGGCATAGGGGTTGCCTTCAATGCGCATGGAAAGGGGTTCTTCTAAAATCAACTCTTGGTTTTGATCCTGAACAACACCGGCTTTGATTGTAGTTGCTTTATATGTGAGCGAATCTGCCATTTTTTACTCCGCCTTGTTTTCCGGATTGGCATAAAATACATATCCAATTGATCTAATACTTACAAAATAAGACGGGTCTTTGGGATTGTCTTCAAAATATTTTCGGAAGCGGACGATAAAGTTGTCAACCGTACGCGTGGTGGTACCTTTGGTATAACCCCACCCGATCTGCAGCAATTTTTCACGCGAAAGCGGTTGTCCGGGATTTAATAGAAATAATTTCAATAGCTTGGCTTCCTGATCGGTTAGCCGAACTTGACCGGATTTGCAGTCAGCCGTCATGGTTTTAAAATCGACCTGATTGTTTCCAAATGAAAATCGTTCGGTCTCGTTGGCACTAATTTCCTGGGCCAGACCGCTCTCCGAATTGCTCCAAGATGCTCTTTTGACCAAGCGATCCACCCGTAGCAAGAATTCCTCCAGACTAAAGGGCTTGGTTAAATAATCATCGACACCATAGGAAAGCCCTTTGACCTTATAATCGGTGGTCGCTTTGGCGGACAAGATTAATATGGGTATTTTCTCATCCTCAAGGCGGATGTTGCGCAGAATGGACAGCCCATCAATGCCGGGCAGCATGATATCCAGAACAATTAAGTCCGGCCGCCACTCGCGCCACATTTTAATGCCAGCGGGGCCGTTTGGAGCGATGCTAACTTCAAAGCCCTGTAAAGATAGATTCAATTTTAGACCTTCGGCGATATGAAGGTCGTCTTCGATGACGAGGATACGTGGTTTCAGGTCTGAATTCATGGGGATCGATGCCTCCAGGGAAGGATTAAGCTAAAAACAGCGCCCTTGCCAATGCCGTCACTCTGGGCGATTATTTTTCCCTTATGAATTTTGGCGATGTGGTCAACGAGATAAAGTCCCAGACCACTGCCTTTGGCCGACATATCATCCGAGCGTCCGACTTGATAGAATTTTTTAAAAATTTTTTTCAATTCGGCTTTAGGAATGCCGATACCATTGTCTTTGAACCGGATGACCATTTTTTTGCGCTGTTCATGAAAACTGATCTCAATTTCGGGAATGGCTGAGTCGTTGTATTTCAGCGTATTGGTAAACAAATTCATCAACAGCATTTCGAACATGGATGGAATTATTCGGTAAAAATAGGCATGTTGATCGGGTAGTTGGATCTTTATATCGCAATCGCGGAAAAGGTGGGAGTTGTTGTGATAGAATTGCTCGATAGCTTCAGGTAGATTCTGGAGGGCAAACGCTTCAGCATAGTTTTTGCTTTCAATCTGGGCCAGGTTCAAAATGCGGTTTATGTCATTGGAAAGCCTTCCGGTATCGGAAAGCATATATTGGGTATATTTAAGTTGATCCTCGCGTGAGAGCTCATGCTTTAGAAAGGTTTCCAGGTATAGTTTCAATGAGGTTACAGGCGTCTTTAATTCGTGGGTGAAATTATTGATGAAATTGTGTTGCAATCGGTATAACCGTAGCGTTTTCAAGTTATAAACAAAAATGATGAAAATCCCCATGATAATGACACCCACAAGTACCGTCAGTACCAGAATAACGACCCAGGTTTGTGAGGTAAGAAATTGCCCGGTGTCTAGATTAAACCGATCGATGATGGATCTAAGACCGCTACTGATTTCGATATACCAATATATATAGAGAAAAAGAGACAATACCAGCGCCAGAATTGAGGATACCAGAATGAATACAGGGTGGATGAGCCAGTTGGGTCGATTCATACAAAAATCCTTAAAAGTAATGACAACGATTTCTTACAGTTCAAAAGCATATCTGATTGTAAAAAATTTGTAAAATCTAAAGCCTTGCTGTACTTTCCAGCTCTACTTTTTTAGATTTAAAGCCATCCAGAGTGGAACAGCCCCACAGAACTGTAGAAAATTGTTTCCAATGTCATGCTAAGCAACCTTATTTGGGATAGAGGAGATCGCATGTCTCGTACTGCATGGGTATATGGACTGCTCCGATCTGTCAAGGCGGTGAGTCGATGTTTTTACCGGTATGATATAGCTTGGATCGGTGAATTACCGCCACAACCTTGGCGCAAGATTAAATTGGTTGCCCTTCTAAATCATACCAGTTTTTATGAGCCGATTTTTGTGGGCTGGTTTCCAAATGCATTTTTACGGCGCATCGCAACGCATGGAATGATACCGGTGGCAGCGGAAGCGTTGCAACGACCGATATTAGGAATTTTTTTAAATCTGGTTGTAGGCAATGTGGTTCCGATTACGCGTCTTAAGGACCTTAGCTGGTTGAATGTAATCAATCAGATCCATTCCAATTCAATGGTAATTATTATGCCCGAAGGCCGCATGATGCGTAAAAACGGTCTAGATAAGAACGGTAAACCCATGACGGTCCGGGGCGGTATCGCAGATTTGATTGAAAAAATACCCAATGGCATTATCCTGATGGCCTATAGCGGGGGCCTTCATCATATCCAGGCACCGGGAGATCTAATTCCGCGCATATTTAAGACGGTCAAGATGCGCTTGGAGTGTATTGATATTCAAAAATATCGGGATAAAATACTGTTTCATAGCGGGGACGATGGTTTCAAAAGCGCCGTAATTAAAGATCTTGAACGCCGCCGTGATCTATTTTGTCCGATAAGGCCTGCCATCCAGAAGGCCCGCCATCCAGCCCAAACGCTTGTCAGCCCACAGCGTTTAAATTAGAATTTCCCCTGCGACTCAATCGAGCTGCCCAACTCCTCGTGGACTATTGCAGCGCAAGATAAATTCAAATTATTTTTCCTGATTGACCTGGTCGTTGAGCTATAATAGAAATAGTTGGTTCTGCTCCGAGGTAATTGCAAATAAGACCAGGGGCGGGTTATCTGCCGATTTCCGGCTGTTAGCCATTGGCTTTTTGCTCTTGGCGCCTAATAGCCTGCAGACTAAACTGCTAATAGGCTAACACATGATCAGCGTAGAAAATCTACAAAAAAGTTTCGGTGGCCAGCAACTCTTTGACAGTGTCAGTTTCAAAATTGGCCCTAAAGAAAGAATTGGTCTGGTGGGCCGAAACGGCCACGGTAAAACAACCCTTTTGCGTATGATCCTGGGAGAGATTCCCAGTGATGAAGGTGCCATCATCATCCCCAAGAACTATCGAATCGGGATGGTTCGCCAGACGCTTAAATTTACCGAAAATTCGGTTTTAAAAGAAGGCATGAAATACCTGCCGGCGGATAAAAAACATCACCACTGGGAAGTTGAGAAGGTATTGGCAGGACTGGGATACGCGCCCGAAGATATGCAGCGGCATCCCCAGGAATTTTCGGGCGGTTTTCAAATTCGTTTAAATTTGGCAAAGGCTATTGTTGCCGAACCCGATCTTTTGCTGCTGGATGAGCCCACAAATTACTTGGATATTACATCCATTCGATGGGTAGAGACATTCTTGGTTAAATGGCCGCATGAGGTCATGTTGATAACCCATGACCGGTCGTTTATGGATAAGGTTGTTACCCATGTAATCGGTATCCATCGAAAAAAAGTACGTAAAATCCCTGGCGATACGCAAAAGTATTATGCCCAAATTGCACAGGATGAAGAAATCTATGAAAAAACCCGCCAGAATGATGAACGCCGACAAAAAGAGATCCAACAATTTATAACCCGCTTCCGTGCCAAGGCGCGGCTTGCAAATATGGTTCAGTCACGCATTAAATCGATCCAGAAAATGGAAAAGAAAGATAAACTAGAGGAGTTGAAAACGCTATCTTTTTCATTCCGCGATCAACCGTTCCGAGGTAAGCATGTGCTACGGGCCGAAAACCTTTCCTTTGCATATGACCCTCAAACACCCTTGATGGAAAATTTTTCCTTTTCGGTAAACGCTGGAGATCGTATCTGTATCGTCGGTAAAAATGGGAAAGGCAAAACAACCCTACTAAAAATCTTAGCCGAAAAATTGCACCCTGCTACCGGTAAACTGGCCTACAATCCAAATATTGATTTCGGTCTTTTTGAGCAAACCAATATTCAGACGCTGAACCCCTCAAGAACGGTAGTCGAGGAAATAAGCTATGCATCTGCCGATATCAGTACCCAAAGGGCGCGTGATATTTGTGGTGCTATGATGTTTGAAGGAGACGCGGCTCTCAAGAAAATTGCAGTTTTATCAGGTGGCGAGAAAAGTCGCGTGCTATTGGGTAAAATCTTGGCAGTGCCATTCAATTTGCTGATGTTGGATGAGCCCACAAATCATTTGGACATGGATTCTTGTGACGCCCTTCTGACCGCCTTGAATAATTTCAGCGGTACGATCATCATCGTTACCCATAATGAGATGTTTCTGCATGCATTGGCAGATCGGTTAGTTGTGTTTCAAAGCGGCGGTGTTAAATTGTTTGAAGGCGGCTATCAACAATTTTTGGAAAAGGAAGGCTGGCGTGAAGAGCAGAAAGAAAATATCAGGATGCCTGAGACCAATTCAGCGCCTCAAACCAGCAGGTTATCCAAAAAAGACAACCGTAGGATGCGGTCTGAAATCATTATCCAAAAGAGTCAAAAGCTGAAACCGCTAGAAGTAAAAATTGAAAAGACCGAGGCAGACATCGAAGTCTGTGAGGATAAACTGGATCGCTTTAACCATGAAATAATTCAAGCCTCCAGATCAAAAGATGCCGATCAAATTGCAATGCTATCAAAGGACATCCATAAATATCAGCTGAAAGTAGATAAATTATATGCGCTATTAGAAAAACTATATGATGACAAAGATCAAACTGAGTCCTATTATGAGAATAAACTAAAAACTTTACTAATATCGGTTTAGGAGTCGGAAAATGAATGGCCTCATGCTAAGGTGGCTTGTTTTAACGGTTGCCATCCTAATAACTTCTTATTTGATAGAAGGCATTGTCGTCAGTGGCTTTTTCACGGCCATTTTTGCGGCCGCTGTCTTGGGAATTTTGAATGCCTTTTTCAGACCGATCGCAATCATCCTGACATTGCCAATCAATATAATAAGCCTTGGTTTGTTTACCTTTGTTATCAACGCCATCATGATCAAAATGGCCTCTAGTATTATCCCCGGATTTACGGTTCATGGGTTTTGGGCGGCCGTTTTGGGTGCGCTTCTGGTTAGCATCATCAGTTGGGTTTTGAATTCGTTTATTAACGAAAAAGGCAGCGTTCAATATATCGAGCTCAAACACAAAGGCGGGAACCGTTGGGAATAGAGTGAGTGCTTTTTTTGCTTGCATCATACTTTTGAATGCGTTAGTCTAAAAACGTTCCGAATTAGACATATTTCCTCTTCTTCAATGGCCATGGTCAAGCGCACATTTAATCGGCCCGGCCGAGATAATACCTAAGATATAATTCTCACCCAAATTACTCATGAACGGGTGAGAATCTTAAATTTGAAATACTCAAATCATAAGCCACCAATAGGTACGGTGGCGTTGACACTCAAAAAAAATGGAGGGAGACAAGCATGAAAAAACTCGCTGCCGATCTAAAAGCCGTCAACAAGGAGATCAAAGCATTAGCCAAAAAGCTCGAGCGATTATCGCTTAAAGCTGACAAGCTTATGAAAGCCGAGGCTAGTAAAAAGGTTAAGAAAAAACCTGCACCTCAAAAACGAACCGTTAAGCGCGCCAAGGCAGCTCCGGCCAAAGCTCCAGCGAGAAAAGCGGCACCCAAGGCTGCTAAAAAGCCTGCGGCCAAAAAAGTATCACGGGCGGCAACCCCCACGCGTAAAATTCTCAACCTTATGAAGCGTTATAAAAGGGGCGTTACCATCGCCAAGCTCAAAGAACGTTCTGGTCTCAGCGATAAACAAATCAGCAATATTCTTCATCGAGCGAGTAAAAGTGGAAAAATCGCCCGGGTTTCCAGGGGTGTATATACCCTGGCATAGCGCCGCGGGTGGCTAAAAGCCAACAGTATGAAACTTGTTCTATCGCTGCTAGCACTGCTGTATTTTCTACTACCCTACGATCTATTCCCTGACGTGGTGTTGGGGTGGGGCTGGTTAGACGATCTCATCATCGCTTATTTCCTATGGCGATTTTTCTATCGGGGCCGGGGCTTGCCATTTAATTTTTTCCAAAACAGGGCGGGCCCGGATCCATCGCAGGGCGGGCAGGAATCCGGGCAAAATTGGCGTGAAGGCGAAAAATCATCTGAAGGCGGTAAGGGCTTAAAGAATCCCTATGAGATCCTCCAGATCTCGCAGGATGCTTCCCAGGAAGAAATTAAAGTGGCATATAAGGACCTTGCAGGGAAATACCACCCTGACAAGGTCCTGCATTTAGGCCAAGAGTTTCAAGCAATGGCAGAAGAGCGTTTTAAGGAGATACAAGAAGCATATCAACAACTGAGGGATAAGTTATGAGCGACCAAGTTTGAGACGCCAAGTTCTAATTGCAGGTAACGTTGAATAGACCCAACCAGAATATAGGTTTTTCAGTTAAACAGTGCAGTTTTTGAACATCGAACATCGAACGTTCAACATCCAACATCGAAGGGCCGCAGCCAAATAGTTTCAAAGTTCGATGTTGGATGTTAAATAGTACCATAAGTTCGGATCCCGCACTAAAGCCCGATAAAAATCAATCTAGAGATAGCTTTTAGTATACCCGTATGATCTCGCCGGTCCCCTTTCCCTCAATACTGCGAACATAGGCATTCACAACCTGCTGCATGGGAAGCGGATTATGGCCCGGAAAAAAGGCTTCATATTTATCAACGGCGTCTTCCACCAAACCCGAAGATACAGAATTGATTCGATATTTTGGTATCAGCTCAAGAGATGCTGCTTTTACAAAACTATGAATACCGCCATTGACCATGGCGGGGCTCGAGGTCAGATCAACCGGATCATCGGCCAGAATACCGGTTGTGAGCGTAAATGACCCGCCCGGTTTGAGAAATTTTGTACCCAGCCTAACAAGATTAACCTGCCCCATAAGTTTACTTTTAATGCCAATATAAAAATCTTCTTCACTCATGGTGTCAAAAGCAGCCCATTTGGCTTCTCCGGCAATACAAACCAGGGCATCTATATTGTCAACGGATGCATACATGGACTGAATCGAATTTGTATCTCCCAGATCCACCTGGACATCGCCTGAATTTCTTGCGGCAATGATAATTTCATGCTTGAGGGACAGATGCCTGCTAACTTTTTTTCCGATGGTGCCGTTACCACCGATGATTAAAATTTTCATTTTAGACAAGCCCTTGATCAATCATGGCATCCACAACCTTAACAAATCCGGCGATATTAGCACCATTGACATAATTGCCTGGGGTGCCGTATTCCTCGGCGGTATCTTTGCAGGTTTGGTGAATATTGGTCATGATCATCTTGAGGCGCTCATCCACCTCTTCCCGGCTCCAAGCCAAACGCATGCTGTTCTGGGACATTTCCAGACCGGAAACAGATACCCCACCGGCATTGGCGGCTTTTCCCGGGCCATAAAGCAATTTGTTTTCTATAAAAATCTCTACGCCTTTGGGTACTGTAGGCATATTGGCCCCTTCGCTGACCAGAAAAACACCGTTTTTGACCAGGTTTTGAGCATCTTGGATATTGATTTCATTTTGGGTGGCGCTGGGGAAAGCACAAGCAGCCTCATGATTCCACAGCGGGTTGTAATCCAGGGACGGATCGATCGGCGTGTAAACCGCTGAAGGATATTTGGCCGCATATTCTTCCACCCGACCCCGCCGAACATTTTTGAGCATCATAAGAAATTCCAACTTTTCCCGATCAATTCCTTCTTCATCATATATGTATCCGGATGAATCAGAACAGGTGACAGCTTTGCCTTTGAGATCCAGTATTTTTTCAATGGTATACTGGGCCACATTCCCTGAACCCGAGACAAGACAGGTTTTATTTTCCAAGCTGTCTTCACGTGTGGCTAGCATTTCAGCCGCAAAATAAACACTGCCATATCCGGTGGCTTCAGGTCGAATCAGGCTGCCACCCCAATTCAAACCTTTGCCGGTCAAAACACCCGTAAACTCGTTACGCAATTTTCTATACATACCATATAGAAATCCGATTTCCCTGGCACCAACACCAATATCACCGGCAGGTACATCTGTATTGGGTCCAATGTGGCGGAAGAGCTCACTCATAAAGCTTTGACAAAATCGCATGATTTCATTATCGGATTTACCTTTGGGATCAAAATCAGACCCACCTTTACCGCCGCCCATGGGGAGCGTGGTTAGGGCATTTTTAAAAACCTGCTCAAATGCCAGAAATTTTAGAATACCCAGATTGACCGATGGGTGAAACCGTAGTCCGCCTTTATAAGGACCGATGGCGCTGTTCATTTCGATCCGAAAGCCCCGATTGACATGGATACCGCCGCGGTCGTCCATCCAGGGAACGCGAAAAATAATAACCCGTTCCGGTTCAACCACCCTTTCCAGAATTTTTAAATCGCGGTATTCAGGATTTCGATCAAGCACCGGCTCAATAGATTCCATGACTTCGGTAACTGCCTGGTGAAATTCATTTTGCTCGGGATCTCTTGCTTTTACGACTTCGATGATGTCAGACATATATGCCTCCTAATGTTATTACTTTCCTTGTTTAATGTTTTAAACCGATGGCCTTCTAAACCATATTAAAATATTCTATTTCTGTAAGACTAAAAGCCCCCTACTAAAAGCCTGAAAGTCTTCAGTCTAACAGTCTATAGCCTACAGCCTAGTGTTACTCTTTTAACATGACGCATCTCGATGTACGTCCATCGACCTTAACGGTAACAGGCTTGTCGACTGTGACATAGCGTACATAGGTCAGTTCCTGGGCTGTAGTCAAGGATAACAACCAGTCCCAATCAATAAATCCACCATTTTTTTCAGATACCGAAATATAATTAATTCCCATTGTTGTAATGTTATGGAAGAAATGAGAGCCCTGAGAAGGTTCGGCATTCAGGCGGCTGGAACTCGTTTCCGTTATGACATCCACATTGCAAATGTCAGCCCACCCAACTGGAATTCCCAGCCAGCGGTCAGCAGATCCCCAACGCCCAGGTCCAATCAACAGGTATTTTCGGTCTCCTTGAGAAAAACGTTTGTTGATATCTCCGATTTCTCTGGCGATTTCAACTGTTTTGGCTGGATCGAATCCATCCGGTTTTACAAAGACAATATCGGTGATGTCAGTTTTATGGGCATTCCCCAAAGCATTGGTTGAATAACAAAAGGCATTATCAATTTCTTGGCTGCGGATATCAATTGTTTCCAATTCCGCCCTGGCGGTCATGGGTCTAAGTTGCAGCAGCGCAAAAGTCGGTGCTGTATTTCGAGCTTGGCCAAGATCAACGGAGAATTCAATCTCTACGGGGCAGCCCATGCCTTTTTGTCCGATGGAAAGGAATTCGGTAATGATGTCCGCCAGAGGGAAAAAACCGTATTTCAGTATTTGCGCAAAGGTGATCAGTCGGTATCCAGGCCCATGGGCAGTGTCTCGGATGCGTTGTTCTTCAGGGAGATAGCTGCTGGATAAAACTGTGAGGGGGTACTCATTCTCTGCATCGGAAACTTCGCGTTTATCCAGATGAAAAGTGTCATTAATGGATAGGGTTGAGCAGGACTGTTCCAATTTAAGTGTATAAAAATGGCGTTGGGAGTTTTCCAAAATGTCTTCCACCGTCGAGCGTTGGGGAAGCAGTTGCGGATATTTGGGTGAAAACCGCAGCGTCTTTTCGCCCTCAACCACCATTTTGCCCAAACCCAAGGCAATCGTTGCGATTCCTTCTTCGGGTTTCATGTGTGAAAAAGGATAATAATTATGGGATTGCGCCACGCCTGAAAGTGCGGGATAAAAATGCTCACCGTAGTTATCCCCGACCATGGCCTGGATAATGACGGCCATTTTTTCTTCCTCGGTGCGGTGTCCCACCCGACGGGAAAATGATTTAGGTCCTTGAAAATAGGTGGAAGCATAAACGAGCTTAATGGCATTGATGACATGCTCAGTGCGCTGAATAAAGCTGGGACAATCGTTGGCTAGCATATAGGTCCGGTAAAGACCGGCATAGGCACGAAACTGAGCGTCTTCCAATAAACTTGAAGAACGCACGGCAATCGGGTAGTTGACGGTTTTGAGATAGACTTCTAAATCGTCGCGAATCCATTTTGGAAATGTGGCCTTCAGAAAGATGTCAGCAATTTCTTCGTCGGATTTATCGGTATTAGCGATTTCCAATATGTTGTTGTCACGAATAAAGGCCTCAAATCCTTCCGTGGTAATGACCAAGGAATTGGGGACCATAATATTTACGTCTTTAAAGTTTTTAAAGTTCTCGGCATGACCGCGCAAGAGATCGGAAGCAAAGGCTAAGCCCCTGGCTTTGCCCCCAACGGATCCCTTGCCGATTTTAAAAAATTCCGTATCAGGATCGAAATCATGGGCATCAAAGTTAACGATGACCCCTTTTTGTCGGCTGCGGCGTCTTTCATGGATGGCATCAACCAGAAATTCCCTGATGGAATTGATATCGTTGGAAAAATCATCCAGACGAGCCGGGCGCAATTTGGAGGCCAAAATGATTTCGGTGCGTGCAAACAGCCAGCGCGAGAAATCATTGCGGTCGGCATGAAATACCAGCGATTCATCCGGGATGGTGGTCATCTCTTTTTCAAGCGATCTCAAATTGCTAGCTCGTGCCACCGCCTGTCCGTCCGGCAATCTGAATACAAAATCACCAAATCCCAGATGCTCCATAAAATAGGCGTGCACGTCGGCATGTAGCGTCCGCGAATTTTTATCAATAAAATAAGAGGGGATCCCTGCGGCTTTCTCGGCGTTGGATGGCTCAGAACTCATGAGCAACAGGGGTACATCCCAGCGGTCTGCTTTAATTTTTGTCAAGAGATCGATGCCTGAATCCGGACACAATTTTCCTTCGCGGGGGAAACGAACATCGGAAATTACGCCATGAACGTAAGGTTTGTATTGTTCGTACAGGGCCATTGCAGCCTCATAGTTTTCAGCGATGAGGATCTTAGGCCTGGCCCGCATGGTCAGAAGCCGGTGCTCTTCATTGAGACCCTCTTCCATGACAGCCTGGGTTTGACTGACCAATTCACGATAAAAGATTGGCAACAACGAGCTTAAATATTGAGGTGAATCTTCAATGAACAGCAGTACGCGGATACCGGCTGAAGATGTATCGTAGTCAACATTCAAGCGATCTTCGGCACTTTTTATCAGCGCAACCAGGATATCGGTATTGCCGGACCAAACAAAGGCTCGGTCAATCCCTGCCGGTTTTGTATGGCCGGGATAAAATTCTACCGAACTTATGGCGCTATGGGCAAATAGGATCACCGGCAGGTTGGGATCTTGTTCCTTGACCTTGGCACCCAGTGCAAAACAACTGGCATCCGCAATGCTGGGCATGGTGATGACCATATCAAATGATCTGGTTTCCAACGCGATCAGAGCTTCTTCGACAGATGAAACCCAGGTGAGCCGGGGCGGATTACTGAGATTCAGCCCCCGGTATTCATGGATGATCCGTTCCGACAAGCGAACATCCTCTTCCATAATCCAGGCATCATAGGGCGTCGAAACCAGGAGCACATCGCGCACTTTTTTGGCCATGAGTTCATGGAAGATTTTAAAGCGCGGATCAAAACCTTTTAACAGCTTGTCAATGGGAAGGGACATGCGTGCATTCCAAACTTGGAAATATTAACGTGGGTAGAACCTAAATAAGTCTTTTTAGGTAATCATTCGATTAATTTGGACTTTAAAACAAATGCGGCGCCCAAGATGGGCGCCGCATTTGTTTCTAATATTCGGAGCTCATGGATACTGCCACACCAGTCTTGTCGGCTTCCTGGTCACCAACCGCCAACGCTTTGTCAAGCATGGCCAGCGCCTCATCGACCTGATCCTCGCTAATGATTAGCGGCGGGGCGATGGTGAGGGTATCATACCAGGGAACAACGTAAAGCCCCTGCTGCATGGCCGCCGCCGAAATTTTTCCGGTCATCAGGGCTTTGCCTGACAACTTGTCGGCCTTTACGTCAAAGGGCTCCCGGGTCTCGCGGTTCTTGACGATTTCAAGACCCCAGAAATGCCCCATGCCACGAACATCGCCGACGCAGTCATGCTTTTCGGCAAGGTCAAAAAGTTTTTCTTTCAGGTAAGCTGCGACTTTTTGGGGTTGCCCGGTCTCGAATAGTTTGCGGTATTCAGCCACAGCGGGCTTAACAGCCGAAAGCGACAGGGCATGGTAGGCGTAGGTATGCCCATGGCAGAAAAACTCTTCCTCAAAAAAATCAGCCACCGCCTCGGTCGCAACCGTCATGCCCAGCGGTGTATAGGCCGAGGTACATCCCTTGGCGGTGGTCATGATATCCGGGACGACATCCCAGTTTTGCATGGCGAATGCCGGACCGGTTCGGAACCACCCGGTCATGACTTCATCGGCGATCAGCAGAACCTGGTTTTCATCACAAATCTTGCGAACCATGGGAAAATACTCCGGCGGCGGTACCAAGCGGCCGTTGGTACCCACAACCGGTTCGACTATGATAGCGGCAACATTGCCTTCTTCCTTGATCATATAATCAAGATAGCGTGCGCACTGCACTTTGCAATCCGGATAGGTCTGACCGAAAGGACATCGGTAGCAATAGCAGTCCGGTGCAAAGCGCACACCGTCCACGGTGTAGCGGACTTTTTCCACCGGCCACCGACGCGGATCTCCCGTAAACGCCATACCCGCCGGCGTGGCACCGTGGTAGGAATGATAACGGGAAATGACCTTGTATGCCGGCGCCTTGGATTGGCGTACCATCACCAGGGCGCCATCGTTGGCTTCGGTGCCGCTGGTGGAAAAGAAAAGCCGGCTTAATCCTGCGGGTAGTATGGTCCGCAGGGCCTCAACCGCTTCTACCGCCACTTCGGTCGTGAACCCCGGGGCTATATAAGGCAGCTTTTCGGCCTGTTTCTGAATAGCCTCGATGATGGCTTTGTTTTTATGGCCCAGGTTTGAACACATGAGTTGCGAGGAGAAATCCAGGTAGCGCTTGTCATTGCTGTCCATAAAATAGACACCTTCCGCATCCTTGATCAGCAGCGGTGCCTGCCAGTTTTTCTGCCAGTTCCATGTCCCAAATGTGTGCTCAGCCATCTGCTTGACTCTGTTTTCAATCTCACTCATTGACCTAACTCCTTATTATAGGGTTGGCAATCCCGGTAGGAGATCTTTCCTGCTCGAAAAGAACCCCATACCGGTTTTTTCAGGGTTGATCCATGTGAAACTGGCCGTTATTTTTTATCTTCGGGGATTTCGATCATGCCATCCCAGGTATCGACCTTGCAATCCGGAGCCTCGTCGCTGAACCAGTGAGCGGTTACGGATTTTTGTTCCGTAAAGAAACGGATACCGTCCATACCCATGATATGCAGGTCTCCGAAAAATGAGTTCTTGTGACCGGTGAAACCAAAAATCCCGACCGGTACCGGGATACCCACGTTGATGCCGACCATGCCGCCGTGGGTGCGCCGGGAAAATTCACGGGCAAAGTACCCGTTCTGGGTGTAAATGGCGGAGCCGTTGGCGAACTCGCTGGAGTTCATCAGGGTAATACCTTCCTCGAAATCTTTCACGCGTTTGATACAGGTAACCGGCCCGAAAATTTCCTTCCAGCCAACGGACATTTCGGGGGTGACATTGTCAAAGACCGTGGGCCCGAGGTAGAAGCCATTCTCAAATCCAGGTTTGTCTACCTTTACATCGCGCCCGTCCAGAACAAGCTCGGCTCCCTCTTCGATGCCTTTTTCGATCCAGCCTTTGACGTATTGTCTATGGCCTTCATTGACAACAGGGCCCAATTCCGAAGTCTTGTCATAGGCAGGGCCGATTTTGAGTTGTGAAAGCTGTTTGACCAGTCTCTCGACAAACTCGTCTGCAATTTCCTCTTCGACCACTAGAACAGGAAGAGCCATGCAGCGTTCTCCCGCACACCCGCAGGTGGCGTTGGCGATTCCGGCAACGGTCTTGTCCAGGTTGCAGTCTTTGAGCACCAGGGCATGGTTTTTGGCTTCACACAAGGCCTGGACGCGTTTGTCGTGGGCTGCAGCGGTTTTGTAGACATGACGGCCGACCGATGTCGAACCAACAAAGGTGACACCCTTGATGTCAGGGTGCTTCAGCAGGATTTCGGCCTGTTCCCGGCCGCAGGTGACCAGGTTGATGACACCGTCCGGCAGTCCGGCCTCTTTCCACAGGTCCATAATTCGCATGGAACTGCGCGGGACATAGCTGGCCGGCTTGATCACGATGGTGTTGCCGGTGGCCACGCACAGGGGCGACATCCAGCCGTGGGGGATCATGGCCGGAAAGTTCCAGGGAGCGATCCCGGCAAAAACGCCCAGAGGTTCTTTGTACTGTACCGTGTCGTAGCCGCCGGTGATGTCCATAACGGACTCACCCTTCATGAGTTGGGCTATTCCACACGCAAATTCGACAACCTCGTTCATCTTGGCAATACAACCTACGCCTTCGGCCCAGACTTTACCGTTTTCTTCACAGACCAAGTGGACGAGTTCGTCGAAATGTTTGTCAACCAGGGCTTTCATCCTGAAGAGGACCTGAGCTCTCTTGGTTACAGGCGTAGTGGACCAGGCCGGGAAGGCATCGCTGGCGGCCTTGATGGCGGCGTCAACTTCATCCTGGGTACATTGGGGCGCCAGGGCCGTTACTTCACCAGTGGACGGGTTGAAGCATTCCATATATTTTTCGGCTTTAGATTCCAGCCACTGGCCGTCTACATAGTATTTCAATTTTTGGGGTGTGTCAGACATGTTTCCTCCTTTAATGGTTTGATTTTAAATGTTGGAGTAGGCAATCAGCTGCCGGTTTTCAGGCAGGCTTGCCACAAATCGATATCTTCCTTCAACAGGGCCAAATGTGTTTCAACATCACTGACATGGCGATACATTTCCATAGACGCCTTATCCGGGTCTCCATCATATATGGCCGTATAAATCATGTCATGGGCCTCCAATACGGATTTGGAAAAGGCCAAATCCGGTTTGAGCACCTTTTTGAAATCCTCCAGCAGATCTTCCACGAAATCGAGAATCAGAATTAATATGGGATTTTCAGTGGTCTGGGCAATGACCCGATGGAAGTTTATTTCGTTGTGGCTCATTTCCTGCAGAAATTGTTTGTTGAGATTTTCACGGGCAACATCGTTGAGATGGGCCAGCGTCTGAAGGTCCTCCGGGGATATGTGCTGGGCGGCTTGGGCAGCGGCATGGGGTTCAATGAGTTTGCGCAGTTCGGACAGATTTTCGATGGTTAAATCTTTAAAATATAGGAAATTGGCAAGGCTTTGTTTGGTGAATTGCATATCGACTTCGACAATATGGGCACCACCGCCGATCCCTTTGCGAACATCGATCAGCCCCATGTGTTCCAGGGCTCGTAACGATTCTCGCAAGGTTTGCTTGCTTACCCCAAACTGTTCCACGAGCTTTTTTTCGGGTGGTAATATGTCGCCTGGCTTTAATTTTCCTGCTAGTATGGCCGTTCGTATTTGGCTAATAATTTTTTCTGTTATCGTACTGGTTCGGGCTGTCTTAAACATAATGTCTCCATAAAATAGTGCAATGGATTTAGCATGCCGATTCAAACACTATTTTTCCCGCTCAATATGCCAAGCAATAATCAATGTCAACACATATCGGAAAAATATTTTTATCGAGAAATATTATATTTATTGTAAATATATGGTTATTTAATAATAATTATTTGATATAAATATTTATTTTTATCATCTGGTGGTGGAATGAATTCTGAATTGAAAGCAAAATGTATCGAATTCGGTATCGGGGTCGGTATCGAAGATCTAGCGTCAGGGGGTAGTGGGAACTGTTGAAACGATAGCGATTTCGATAGCGATTCCGATCCCGAGTTGCTCAGAGGCATATTGTAGACAATAGCAATAAACTTTAAACACTCGGAGTATAGCCTGAAACTATTAGCTGTCGGCGCCTAATAGTCTTCAGCCTACAGCCTTCAGTCTATTTATTGCTCTTGCGAAGCAGATTATTTTCGATGGCTTGTATCCATTGGGGCGGGTAGGGGACTTTGAAAGCGGCACTGTCCCTATCATTATTTTCATTGATAAAATCGATTTTCATGACCGACTGATGCAGGTTGACACCTTTTATGCTGTTATCCGGATACACATGAGCGATTTTATTCCCTGCGATACTTAATTCCAACCTAGCGGTCCGGCTACGGTAAAAAATACCGTCTGGCAGAAGTAACAGAAATCCGCTGCTTTTTCTCGGTTTTCCGGGTTCGCTGGCCCTGCCAAAATAGTTTACCCCGAAACTCATGGCTAAAATTTTTTGTCCGCTAAATCGATTTTCGATCCATTTGCGATCACGCCAGCGAATAAATGAAATATAGCCGATGATACCGAAGAAAATAAGCGCGATATAAATCCATTGCTGGTTGGCGTAGATGTTGTTCATGGTAATTAAAAAAGATGCTGGCTTAGGCCGGCTGCATTATAGTGAAATTAATAGTATACCCAAATCCGCAACCTGAATTTATTGAAAATGGGAAAGGTAAACAATCAGTTTTTTGCGGGCGAGGTTGTGCTTGTATCCGCTGCGGCTGCCCATGGCCGCCAGAATGGAATCGGCGATTTCTTCGTTGGATTTTCCTTGTTGCCTGAATTCGCGGACGCGTTCTGCATTCATTTCGATGAGGTTGCGGAATCCCTGGCTGTCCCGGGTGAAAAACACGATAAAGCCGAGCACGAAAACAAACAGGGATGACCCCATGGCAACGTAGATATCCTTTGCCGGATCCGGGAAAATAGGTCGCAGCAAGCTGTTGGGATTGCCCGCATTCAAAATCGAATACATGGCAACCAGGCCAACGGCGATAAGTAACACGTAGACGATATTTATGAGTGGTCTGGGCAATTGTGGTACCTATTAT
>CAZWEO010000068.1:0-27744 GCA_964633115.1 uncultured Desulfobacterales bacterium | reverse complement strand
GTGTCCATTCCGCATTTACTTTCTCTCCGAAAATAACCATGGTATGAAGAGGTTCTGCGCCTAGACTGTCAAGTCCATGGATGATATTGGGACCGATATAAAGGGCAGAACCTGGTCTTAAAACCTCCTCCCGCTCTTCAAATTGCATGGTTCCATTTCCTGAAATGATGTAGTAAATTTCCGGCTCACCATGCGTGTGCCTTGTGTAATGGCATCCGCCATCGATATCAAAAATCGAGACACACATCTCTTTGGTATTGCCTCTTTTGCTATCAAATAGATAACGTGCCCGCAGCTTGAATCCCTTGGATAGTTCCACCGGTTCCCATACTTCGAATTCTTCGCTTAAGGCCCACCTTGTTTTAGGTTTGTTTAGAATATCGCACTTCTCGACATCACTTATAGCAACGGGTTGTCTGTCAACATGCTGATTCTCTTCGTTGCAGGCATATGTGTAAACAAATTGCAGCGGTTCGTCTGCAACGGACGTAATTGAATGCGGCTGGTTTGCCGGGAAAAAGGCGGCTGAATCTGGTCCCAATATCACGGTCCGCATGCCCAAACGGACTTTGGCCCGGCCTGATAAGAAATTTAAAGCCATTTCATGTCGATGGGAATGCATCGGGATGCCGCCATTCGGCATTATTTCACCATATCCGAAAATAAAGTCATTGCAGCTACCCTTATTTTGGTTCAGAAGTTCCTTGAAGCGGAAGTCATTCCAGTCGCTGTCGGGCAGCTGTTGCCACTCAGTTTCATCGATATGGTAGTGAATTCTATCCATTTAGGCAGTCCTAATTTTGTTATGGTCGATATCATCCCCCTGTCATAGTGGGATAAAGGGTTACACTATCACCGCCCCAACCCCGGAACGCCCTGCGGCCCTGTCCCTGTCGTTCATTATCGAAGCGAACAGCACCCGCTTTTCCCCGGCCGGACCGATGACGGATGTTTTTGCCTTTGAATTGGTTTCTGCTCGTAAAATGTCATCGGTTTGATGGGTTGTTTTACCCCATATATGGGTAGCCGGTCTGATTTCAACCTCATCATCATTTATCCAGATATAAACCGGTGCAGACGCTCGACCTTCGATAATGATGGCATCATAGCCAGCCCTTTTAAGTTCGGTGGGAAAATGGCCGCCTGAATTGGAGCAGGTAATCGCGCCTGTCAGTGGTGACTTGGTCATGACCATGTATCGGGCACCGGTTGGGGCTCGGGTACCGGTCAAAGCATACATACGTCACCTCCATTTTATTCCAATACGTTGGCGATGGCCTCAGCGACAACTTCGACCACCGTATCCATCTCTTTCTCTTCGATAATAAAAGAAGGGCCGATCAATAACGCATCACCGTCTATACCGGCCAGGCCGGTTGAGCTGTATATCAACACCCCCTTCTGAAATGCAGTTTCCCAGAGTCGTTCGGCTATCCTTTCACTACGAGGGAAAGGTTTCAGGTTTTTTTTGTCCTGAACCAATTCCACACCCCATAGAAATCCAAGCCCGCGGATATTGCCCACATGCTTATGATCCGCCAGTCGATCGATGAGCTTATCGCCTAAAATTTTTCCGAATCGGGCCACACGATCAACGAGTTTTTCTCGCTCCAATATTCTAAACACAGCCAAACCTGCTGCCGCAGCCGGGCCGTGATGGGTAAAAGTGCCGCCATGGATAAATGCCCCCCTTCCCTGGCTGATGGCCTCGAAATGCCGGCCTTGTACACCCACAGCCGACAGGGCGACTGCACCGCCACCCAGACTCTTTCCCAAGATCGCCATGTCCGGAGTGATATTAAAGTGTTCCGATGCAAACCAGCGACCAGTTCTACCCAAACCGCACATGACTTCGTCGAGTATTAGCAGCACATTATAATGATCACATATTTCACGAATGATCTTAAAGTAGGTTGGTGGCGGCGGTGCTGCAGCCAGGGTACCCCCACTTACCGTTTCAGCCATAAAAGCTGAGACCGTTTCGGGCCCGAGGTTTTGGATCGTTTCTTCGAGGGCATAGGCACAACGACAGTCACAAGAAGGATAAGACAGACCGAAAGAACATCGCAGACAGTAGGGTGGTGCAATATGCTCAACCTGATTAAGAAGGGGCGTATAAGGTTCTCGAAATGCGGTGCGGCCCATGGCAGACAGCGCACCCAGCGTCAAGCCGTGGTACGATTTCCAACGGGCAATGAGTTGTGTCCGATGAGGGCGATCATTGGCCAGATGAATTTGCCGGGCCAATTTTATGGCGGTTTCCGTTGCTTCACTGCCGCCGGATAAAAAATAGAAGCGTTCAATACCTGGGGGCGCATGTTTACACAGGGCTTTGGCCAGTTCTTCCACTGGCGAATTAGTAAACATGGTAGGATGGGCGTAATCACATTTGCATATCTGATCATAGACGGCCCGTGCAATTTCTTCGCGACCATGACCGACATTGAGTACGACTGCACCACCGCTGGCATCTAGATAATTGTTGCCCTCGGTATCCATGAGTTGCATTCCTTTGGCTTTGTCAGCCATCGGTAGGGGCTTGTTTAACTTTCTCGGGAAAACACTACCCGGTATGTGTTGCATGAGAGTCCTTTCTGCCGAACTAATTACTACCTGAATCCTTGATTTCAGAATCTGAAAGATACGCAAAAACCACCTTGCCGATGGCCGAGAGATAAAACTGTTCTTTTCTTTTTGATATTTGGGTAAGGTTCCAGACCGGTCTATCAGGCGTAAAGCATCTGAGAACGCTCAAACCTCTTTCCAGAGATACGGCGTAGTAAGGTCTGCTTTTTGTCTGCCTTTTGGGTTGATTCATAAGAGAATTTAGGTTCATTCGGTTGAAGTGTACCTTTATTGCTGTATTGATAATATCTAAAAGTAAAAGATTCTATGAAGTTAGGATTCGAGGATTCAAGGGGTCCAGGATTCATGTGGATGTCACTGGTAGAAAGCTCATGGCTGGAGGTGACTTACGCCTTTGGGCTGTCTGTTGATTTTTTCACTTGACCCCTTGAACCCTCGAATCCTTGAATCCTGGATGTCATACCACAAACGTGTTATTCGCTCTAAAAAAACTAAAAAGTACGCAAGGTCCGGTAGAACCAGAATTCACTATTGAAATCGTGATAAATTTACATCTTCAATGGGTATGGATGTTTCTCCCGTGCATATTAATTCCTGGATCAGTTTGGCCGAACCGGGTCCCATGCCGATTCCATGTCCATTGTGACCGCAGGCCATAATATACCCATCAAGACCGTCAACTTTTCCCAATATGGGTAGATCGTCTTCTGTATGCGGGAAAAAATTGGCATAGGACCGGATAACACGTACATTTCTCAGCATGGGCATGGCTTCCACATTAACCCTTGCCATGAGTTCGATCTCTTCCTGGATGGTTCGCTTGTCGTATCCTGTGTCCCGCCAGCTGGCCCCTAGGAGCAAATTCCCGGCGGCTTGCTGACTAATAATCACACCACAATCTAAATCACCGGCCTTGCCGGTATCTTCCTCCACCATATAGGATGCGCCCATTATGGGATGGTTCACACAGCGCGGAATCTGCTCGGTGACCAGCATGGCCAATTGAAAGGGGGTGATAGGGACTTTTAGCCCAGCCATTTCACCGATGAAACAGCCCCAACTTCCAGCAGCATTAACTACCATCTCAGCTTTTATGGTGCCTTTATCGGTTACAACACCCCGGACTTTCCCATCTTCAATCTCAATGGCAGTTACTGCTGTGTGATGAAATATCCCGGCACCAAGATTTTGGGCCTGTAAATTTAATGCGGTGACCAAAAAAATGGGGTTGGTCGTTCCAT
The DNA here is from genome assembly GCA_964633115.1 of uncultured Desulfobacterales bacterium. Lineage (GTDB taxonomy): Bacteria > Desulfobacterota > Desulfobacteria > Desulfobacterales > B30-G6 > B30-G6. The sequence goes on along the minus strand of CAZWEO010000068.1, from coordinate 23,917 downwards.
CCCGGGCACTAAAAACAGCACCCAGAATTCGCTCCTCTGAAAGATGGGGCTCCAATTCCCTTGCCTGTTTGGCATCGATCATTTCCAGGGGGAATCCATCCTGGGTTCTGGCTTCCACATGGGTCTTGACATAAGGAAACTGGCTTTCGTCATCTATAATCAGCAACCCGCCATTATGGACATATTCAAAATCCATGTCCAGTTCATCCTGCAGTTGCCGGTGGATAGTAAAGCTATGCATAGCCAGCCGAACATCGATACCGGGTTTTCTTGTAATCGACCAGACAAAGGCCGCATTGGCTGCGGATGCTTCTCCGGCTTGATTGTCTTTGTTAATCAGAACAACATCTTTTCCCGCCTTGGCCAAAAAATATGCCGTAGCAGAACCGACAACCCCCCCACCGACAACCACGATTTCAGCTTCTTTTGGAAACATGACCTGTCACCCCTGTTTTTGACCCGAATTTGATGCAGCCAGTATGCCCAAGGCAATCGGTTTTATGGAGGGCCTTGGACGCAGAAGGCCTATCTCTTCAGATGGCACCTGCCTTAATATCCGTAAATACTCCATCAGTGTCGGTCCGCACATGCGACCCTCACATGAACCCATACCCATACGGGTCATGCGTTTGACATCCTTTATGCACGTTGCCCCTTTTGCCACGGCTGCTTTAATTTCTGCCAACGTGATTTCCTCACATCGACAGATGATGGTGTCGTCCTTGGCCAAAGCGTAAAGTCCCGGCCTGGGTTTGCTGATTTGATCCAGTACTTTTCGAAAACGATTGATTTTTTTCAGACGCTTTAGAGAAGGTGTTAAAAGACGTTTTTTGTCGTTCATTGAAATGTAATTAAATGCGTGCGCAATCGAAACCCCGGCAATGATACCCTCTTCCATGGCAACCTTACTTCCGGCAACACCAGCGCCATCACCTACGGCATAAATTCCTGGAATGCTTGTCTCCATGTTCTCGTTTCGAACGGGAACATAGCCGCCTAACGAAAAGTCGTACCCATGCTCACATTCGGCCAGCAGCGTCAGCTCGATGGAAGACACAAGACCGTAGCCTAGGCAGATGGCATCCGTTGTTAAGGTTCGTTCAGTCCCTGGTTTGGGTCTCCAATGTTGGTCTACTTCTGCAATCAATGCCTTTTCTACGCTCCCATTACCTTGAGCCTCAAGAATGATGTGGCCGCGCAGCAGTGGGACATCGGCCTGGCGGATGCTATCTAAATATTTTAAACCATCTTTTAAAAAGTCCCAGTTGCCCCATATTCCTTTTAAGCCCTGAAACCAATGACTACGGATATTACCTGCTTCCAAAATAGCCACAATTCGGCCACCCGCTTTTATGATTTGATGTGCCAAAACCAGTTGCAGCGGGCCGCTGCCGGCAAGCAGAATATTCTGCCCTGGAAATATGCGGTTGATCTTGACCAAACGTTGGGCGCCACCGGCTGTGAATACACCGGGTAAAGTCCATCCCGGAAAGGGTACCGGGCGATCATACGCACCCGTGGCCAAGAGAAGCGTTTTGAATTTAAGTGCTAAAGATCTTCCATCTCTCGCATAAGCTACTGTGCGATTCTTGAATACACCCCATACAACCGCATTGTTCAGATAGTGTATACGATCTTTCATCGAGCTGAATTGCTCAACGAGTTCTAAACCTTTTTTATGGTCGCTACCCAGGGTATCAATATCGGATACCCTAAAGCCTTTATCAAGCTGTCGATAGATCTGTCCGCCAATGCTTTCATTTTCATCCAGAAGTGTTACCTTGACCCCTGCTTTGGCAGCCTGCATGGCAGCGACAACCCCCCCTGGCCCACCACCGATGATGACTAGGTCGGATTCTTTCAATTTAAACGTCTCCTCTTTTGTTGCTTGGTTGACGTTCAACCTGGCATCCTGGCGTTGCCAAAGTCTGGCAAGCCTGCGTATTGGGTACACCGTCAATGATCATGCGGCATTCCTGGCATAGGCCGATACCACAATAAATACCTCTCGGCTGTTCCAGCTTATGCGTATGGCGCGTGGTCATCAAACCTGCAGCAATAAGCGCAGCCGCAACCGTTTCCCCTTTGTATGCGCGAATCTTTTCACCATCAACAAGCATTTCAAAAGGTTCCCCCCGCTCAATGCCCTGATGAATTCGCCTGTCTGCCCTTTGCATATGAATTCTCCTATGACAAACATGCCGATTTTTAATTTATAGCACTTGTCGTTCGGCGGTCCTAAATATATCAGCACCCGATATCACCAATATAATCCCTATTGATCGGAGGTCTAAAAATATCCTGGGAATGAATGCCGTACGACGGCACTGTAAACCCAATTTATCAGGGTTGTGAAATCATATACCGGCAGCTGTACCGCTTCCTGTAAGGCTTTGGCATGGGTAGGGAATAAAGAGCATTCCAATAAAAAAGCGCCCACGTCCGGATTATCCGCAACCATTTTTTGGGCCAGTCCCACCAGGCCTCTTTCCAGCTCCATCGGATTGTAGCCTCCGACACCGTCCAAAATCTTTTGCATCTCGGGAAGAACCTCCGCCCCGGATATAATCAACCGATTAGGATCTTGAACACCGCAATTGCCCAGAACCGGTGCCGAGGACAATACCCGGCCGTCAGCGCAGAGGATCCCCAATTTTCGACTAGCCTCCATGGAACAAAGAATCATGGGAATCTGCATTAGGCTGGAAAAAAAACAGGGAACATTCAAAGCCTTTTTTACCTGAGGCAGGTAATTGGCAAAATATCCACAAGCGCCGATAATCGCCCGACAGCCCTGTTGCACCAGGGTCTTTCCAGCCGATATTAATTCCGCGAGAACATCGTCATTTAGCTCGGGGGATACAACACTTTCCACCGATGCGGCTTCAATGGCCTTGTAAAAAACAGGATAGTTAAACGTGGTGGCATTTTCCACACTGCCGGGAGGCAGGGCATACCCGGTTTCTCCAAAGAGAAGAATCCCCACGGCAACCCCACCGACATACTGATTTTCCCCTACATAGTGGGTTTTATCTGCGATCTGGTTTGAATACGTGTACATTTGCTGATCCCCTTTTTTTATCTTTAAAATCTATTATCAGGCATGAATAATCTGCTCCAATTTGGCATCGATGTCATCCGGCAACGCTGGCGGTACGTAGGATTCCAGGGCCCTATGAATGGCTTTTTTGGCGTTGCTACGCATACCGGTTAGGTTGGGATCGGCGGTTGTCTCCAGCATACCGCGGCTCGTAATCGAAGGGATCCACATCTCCTTTCGAAAATTCTCCAATGTGTGCCGCCGGTCAATAAACGTTCCCCCGGGTCCCACCTTTTTAAACAGGGAAAGATCTGTTGTATAGTCATTGACTCTTATTCCCTGAAGAACACGCTGGACATAACCGGCCACCTCGTGGTCGATCATCAGGGCTTCCTGTGACATGGTGTTTTCTTCAGCAAAGAGTCCCATACCCAAAATCATATTGGTGCCTGCAAGTGCTGGCAGGAGTGCGGTCCCCAGTTTCTCCATACCCATCTGTACGTCGATCATTTTTGCATCAGCCAAGATCCCGCCACCACCGGAAGGTAGATTATAATATTTGGCCATCTGGGTGGTCCCCACCCGCAGCATACCAAATTCAGGCCCCCCATGAGAAACACCGGCCGATTTCATGTCCAATATCCTGGACCAGCTGGCATAGACCACCGGCACTGCGGGATTGACCATTTTAGCCAAAACAAAACTATTTAAGAGCTCGGCGTTGGCGGCAATCAATGTAGATGCCATGGTAGAGGGAGCTGTCCCGCCACACATGGGTCCTGATTCGATGAATAGCGGCAACCCTTTTTCGGCACCACCGATTATAAGTTCCGAAGAATCGGTTCTAAGTGTCAGCGGGCTGGTCAAGGTCACCAAAATGGAAAAAAACGGCTCACGCTGAAGGGCCTCCAGACTACCGGCAACCAAGGTGGCCATCTGAATGATTTTTTCTAGATTGCCTGTGCCCTTAGCCTGTATCACGAGGTGCTTTTTGGCATGCATTAACCCGATTTTAAATTCATAAAGGTCACTCAACTCTTCAGGAACATCTGACGGCGTTCCAGGCGTCAACATAAAATGGGGTGGATCGAGGACTTCGGAAAGATGGAATATATCGATGAGATCTTGAGAAGTGGCCGGTCGATAGGCCCCTGTTTCCAGATCCATTGCATTGGAGGCAAAACCGATAGTACCGAAATAGGAACGGTTGCCGCCGATGGTCATAGGCGCAATTCCGTCTCTTGCATACAAACGTACACTGGGGGAACATTTATTTAAGGTCTCAGTAATCAAGTGACTGGGCAGTCGAATAATTTGCTTGGAAAAATCGACCTCTGCACCGCCTTGTTTATATACCTCCAGCGCTTTCTCGTCATGTACGTGAATACCTACATCCCAAAGCAGCTCCCTGGAAGCACAATCGATTTCGTGCATTTCCGCATCACTTAAAATCCTCGTTGTCGGGATCATTTTGCGCTCCTTTCTGATTTTACATTTATAGAAGTATTATACCAGCCCGCCTTCACTCAAAGGCTCATGGGCCAGGATCCGCTCAGGTCGAAAGATCGACAGATCGAGTACCGGGGGCCTGCCCAAAATCAGTTCCGAAAGATAACGCCCCACACCCGGGGCTTGCTGGAGCCCATGGCCCGAAAAACCGTTGGCCAGAAACAATCCTTTGATCTCCGGCCACTCACCCAAGATAGCATTGCCGTCCAGTGTATTTACGGCATAAAGCCCGGCCCAACCCCTTAATAGTTTCAGGGTGTCGAAAGTCGGAACGAACTTGGCCAGCTCAGGCCAGAGTATTTCCTGGAAACGCTTGTCATCCCAGCTGAAGTCAAATCCCACAGTATCCTCATCCATCGATTTTCCCAGAAAAATCTGATTAGCGCTCTCGGTTCTAAAGTAGAGACCAGAAGGTAGTATGGTCAATGGTAGGGGTCCAGCAGGCTTTACGGCTGTATCGAGTGCAAATACCTGTCTTTTGGTAGGATCGATGGGAAGATTTACCCCGACCGTATGAGCAATCTTCGCAGCCCAGGCACCAGCACAGTTGATGACTATTTTGGATTCTAAAAGTTCACTCGATTTGAGTCTTACACCCGCAATACAATTTTTCTCTGAGAGAATCTCGACCACTTCATCATGGATATATTCGGCTCCTAAGAACCTAGCCTTGGCTTTATATCCCATGAGCACCGAATAGGCATCAAAATAGCCGTCTCGAGATCCAAAGGTGCCACCAACGAATCCGGTCAAATCGTAAAGGGGGTAGTGCCGCTGAATCTCATCGGGTGTCCACCATTCGATGGGGCAACCCAGACTTTTTTGTAAATTGAAACTCTGTTTGGCATCCGGGCTAGCTTTTTCATCAAATACAAAAAGGTTCCCTTCGCGATGATGGGCGATGTTCAACCGTTGTCCATCCACAGACATGGACTCCTCAAAATTATCCAAGATCTCAAAGGCATATTGTGAAATCTGGATATTCTCTTTCAAACTAAACTGGATACGGGCGTTAGCCATGGATAAGGTAGTCGACGCCTTGGTATAGCTCGGATCCATCTCCACCACCGCTACACGTAGAGTATTGTCTGTGCTCACCAGATTGTAGGCTGAGGATGATCCCATAACACCACCACCAATGATGACGATGTCATACACATTTTTCCCCATTTGTGGTTTCATTCGTCGGTTTTCGATAAGGATTTCAAGACCAGATATCCCCGACTTTAAATCCAGTTGGAAAAGGATCTGTAGGGTCGAGCATATAATTGCTTACGGCGGTAATCCAGGCCTGACCCGAAACTGTAGGAACCACAGCCCGATGAGGTCCTACCTGCGTCTCTTTAATCAAGCGTCCTGTAAAAATTGTGTTCAATATCCCTTCATATCTAAAATCCTGGTTGAGTTCCAATTGACCCCGTGCAAACATAGTTGCCATCTTTGCGCATGTCCCCGTACCACATGGACATCGGTCGATGGCGCCTTTCCAGGTTTCTGGTTTGCTCCAGTTAAAGGTGCCGGTCGGCATAGTCACAGCATTTTTCAGGTGTGCCTTTGGGTTTGTCGTCTTTGACGTTAATTGGGATATGGTCACACCGTTGAATAGCCGATTTTCTGGATGTTCGACCAATAGCTGTTCACTTGCCGCCTCTCGCAGCATCAACAACCTGAGGTCGTCACCATCCTGATGCAGCCATTTTCTCTTCTCCAGCATGGTGGTTCCGGGAACATCCACAATGCCCCCCGTTATCACGCGCATGGGGGTTCCGGCATGGACATCCACGGCTGTAATCATACGCTTGAAATTCACGGTCACCCTCAAGTATAGCACTTTTCAGAATAACGTTCCGAAACCCTGAGAAGGAGTACCCCTATTTTTGACATTTAGTATAAGGTAAATTCTAAAAAATTTCCTTAGAAGATAATTAAGTAGGGGCGCCTGAGCGCCCCCTTGAGAATCAGACTATTGGTGCCTTGTCTAGGTTAGGGACACCTTATGGAAGCGGTAATATCGGGTTGGGTGCATTTCGAAATTGACAACATTATCGCGAATGGCGGTAAACACGGAAATGAAAAATGGATTGACCATAACGGCATCATCCTGCAGGATCTTCTCAACCTTCTCCATTTTGAGTCGGCGTTTTTCCACGTCAAATACCGCTTCCGCTTCAGCCAGGGCCGCATCAAACTCCGGATTGGCGTAGCTGGTTTCATTCCAGGGCACACCAGTGCGATAGGCCAGGGCCAATACCATCACGGCCAGAGGCCGATGAGTCCAGAAGGTCAAACTGAAAGGCGCTTTGTCCCAGATATCCCAATATTGGGCTGCCGGCATAACGTTCATCTTGATGTTGATCCCGGCTTTGGCGCAATCTTCCTTGAGCACGGCTACGCAATCTGTCTCCCAAACACCCTGGGTATTGCCGCAGCTGCAGGTCAAATCGATGCCATCGGGATAGCCGGCCTCGGCCAGCAGCTTCTTGGCGCCTTCAATATCCTGTTTATACGCGGGAAGCTCAAAGTATTCGGGATGAATTTTGGCCACATGATGGTGTTCCCCAACAATGCCTAAACCGCGATGGGCGATTTCCAACATACGTCTGGCATCACAGCATTTCTGGACGGCTTTGCGGATACGCACATCGTCAAAAGGTTTCTTGGTCACCTTGGCGCGAATGATGGGAGTTTGGGTCGAGGGAATTTCTACGACGTTGATTCCCGGAATATTTTTAGCCGCATCCAGGGTCGTCAAATCTAGGGCAAAAATGCCATCCACCTGTTTGGAGGCGATGGCGGCCAGATAGGCACCGGGATCCTGACCCAGGTCGATAAAATGAACTTCATCCAGATACACCTCACCACCCCAATAGGGCTCATTCCGTTTTTTCAAAACTGCAATCTGGCCCACGACGAGCTTTTCTAGTGCATAGGGACCGGTTCCCACCGGGTTTTTAGAAATATTGCCACCCTCTTTCTCAAAATCACGGTGCACAATTGCGGTGGGGTAGTTATACAGGTTTTCAGGAATCGACAGAACCGGCGAATTCAGGTTAAGCCTGACTGTGTGGTTGTCGACTTTCTCCACCGCCCCTTTGGTCATCCGTTTGGTGGGGTTACCTTTGTCATCTTTTTTGCCGGTTAGTTCCAACATGGCGTCGAAAAGACCGAGGTTGGAAGACCCGGTTTTCGGATCCAGCCAGCGCGTAAAATTAAAGACCACGTCATCGGCGTTGAACTCATCGCCATTGGACCATTTTACCCCTTTGCGCAGATGAAAGGTCCAGGTCTTCAGGTCGTCAGAGGCTTCCCAGCTTTCGGCCAGGGCCGGTCGCGTGATGTTATCCGGGCCGGTTTCCACCATGTATTCGACGATATGACGAGAAATGACCGACTTTCTGATCCAATCATAGGTGGCCGGATCAGACATCTCCTGGATCGCCATTCCAAACTTCAATACCCCGCCTTTTTTCTGGCCGGCCGCGTGGGCAGACGTTATAAAATTAGGTAGTCCCGCCATACTGTAGGCAGCCGTTGCCGAAACACCCAGCAACGTGACGGTGCGCAGAAATTCACGTCGTGAACACTTGCCCTCGGCAAGCGCTGTTTTCATTTCTTGAACGCCGGGGTGTACTCTTTTCGCAGTCATTGAATTCCCTCCTTCTGTTAAAACATTACAATCAGTTCTTTTGGTTCTCGACGAGCAACTTTGCTATGTTGCTGATATATATCCGCCTTCACAGAAGACCACGGGCATGCCCGCGGATGAATACAAAATATGTGTTGGATGCCACGAAGGATGGAAAGACGGATTATTAAATGGGACCACGGAGTTACACGTGGGTATCCATTTTGATTTCTCTTTTTCTGCTTACGGAAATCCTTTTGATTCCGGTATTATATATTTTTAATATATTGTCAACATATTTTAAATATACTGAAAAGAAAGGATTTTTTGCGTGCACATTGCAACGATTGCATTGCATTCCCTTTGGTTACACCATGTTGATTTCGGTGCGCGCAATAATTTCTTCTTGATGGTCGATATCCAAATCGACAAAGTAATCACTGTACCCGGCCACGCGCACCAGTAGGTTGCGGTATTCATCCGGTGACGTTTGCGCATCTCGAAGCATGGCTTTATCCACAACATTGAATTGAATATGATGACCGTTTAGTTTGAAATAGGTTCGAATAAGATGCATTAACTTCGTGATGCCCGCTTCATTCTCTAACAAGCTAGGCAGAAATTTCTGATTCAGCAGGGTTCCACCGGATTTGACCTGGTCCATTTTGCTGAGTGATTTTATCACCGCCGTCGGTCCGTTGCGATCAGCGCCATGAGATGGCGAGGTCCCGTCTGATATTGGCATCCCTGAAAACCGTCCGTTTGGTGTTGCACCGAGCATCTTTCCAAAATAGATGTGGCATGTCGTTGAAAGCATGTTTATGTGGTATGTGGTGCCTTTGGTGTTGGGCTTGCCATCGATTATATCGAACAGGGATGCATAAACCCGTTGCATCAGCTTGTCTGCTCTATCGTCATCATTACCGAAGAACGGTGTTTTGTTTGTTAATTTAAGCCGCAGCTTTTCGTTCCCTTCAAAATTGTTTTTCAAAGTATCCAGCAATTGGGCCATGGTGAAGTTTTGATCTTCGTATATATGTTTTTTGATTGCTGATAGGCTGTCTGTAATCGTACCAATCCCGCAGCATTGAATGTAATTAGTGTTGTACCTAGGGCCGCCGTTGTAATAATCTCTTCCTTTTTTGATACAGTCATTGATGACGACAGATAAAAAAGGAGCGGGAGCATGCGCTGCAAACATACGTTCAATGTAGTTGTTAACGCGAATTTTACTATTTACAATGGTTTCAAGTTGTTTCTGAAAAGCCGTGTAAAGGGCTTCAAAATCTTTGAATTGCAGGGGATCACCTGTTTCGATTCCGATCTGCTTTCCTGAAACAGGATCACGGCCATTGTTCAGCGCCAACTCCAATACCTTGGGTACATTCAGGTAACCGGTGAGAATATAGGCTTCCTTGCCAAAAGCACCTGTTTCAATACATCCGCTGCATCCTCCTTCACGAGCGTCTTCGATTGTTTTTCCAACGCGAATCTGTTCCATTACGACTTCATCGGCATTAAAAACAGACGGATATCCATAGCCTTTACGGATCACCTTACAGGCGGCTTTTAGAAATCTGTTCGGGGTCTTTTCACTGATCTGAACATTGCTCTGGGGCTGCAGCAAATGTAGTTCGTTAATAACTTCCAGGATGATATAAGAGACGTCGTTGACACCATCCGAACCGTCCCGTTTCAATCCTCCCAGGTTGATGTTGGTAAAATCATTGTAAGTTCCGCTCTCTTTAGCGGTTACACCTACTTTGGGGGGTGCCGGATGGTTGTTGACCTTGATCCAAAAACAACTGATCAACTCCTTTGCTATCTCTTGAGTGATGGTACTCTGTTCCAGGTCGCTTTGATAAAACGGATAGAGGTGTTGATCAAGATGCCCCGGATTCATGGCGTCCCACCCGTTCAGTTCGGTGATCGTCCCTAAATGGACAAACCAATACATCTGTATGGCTTCCCAGAAACTCCGGGGAGCATTTGCCGGTACGCGTCGACAGACCGCGGCAATTTTCTGCAATTCATTCTTGCGATTTTGGTCATGCTCCGATCGGGCCAGTTGTTCCGCCAGGTCCGCATGGCGTTCGGCAAAAATGATGGCGGCATCACAGGCAATATCCATTGCCTTTAGGGTTTCCGCTTTTTCAGTCGCCTCCGGATCACTCAGATAATCAAGGCCAGCCAAACTCAAGGCAATCTCCTTTTTGAAATCCAGCATACCTTTGCGGTAGATGGTTCCATCGAGACAGGTATGGCCGGCGGCACGCTGCTCCATGAATTCTGTGAACATACCGGCCTCATAAGCGTTTTTCCAATCCTCAGGCACGTTACTGAAAACCCGATCCCGCATGCTTCTCCCTTGCCAGTAGGGTAAAACCTTTTGAGCGTAAGTTTCTATATCAGCATCTGAAATAGTGAAACTAGTCATGGACCGGTCGTTGAGAATCCTGAGATCTTCTGTCGTATGACAGTTCAACTCCGGAAAAGTCGAGACCGCTTTAGGGAAAGGCCCGCGCTCCCCGACAATAAGCTCATCATCACCGATATATATGCTTTTGTTTTCACAAAGGTATTTGAACACTTTTGCACGCATAACCGGTGTTGAGTGCCGTCCTGCATGGGCTTTGTAAAATTCGGTAAGCAATAAAGCGCGCTCAATGGATATGCCCGGTAAGGTCTCAAAGCTTCCTTTACGTAGTCTCTCAATGCGGGTTTGCATGCTGCTATCCTCCTAAACTTACCTGACAGCCATCTTTCTCGAACGCTTTTACCAAGTTGAACAAATACGCCTGGGTCGGTGGCGAGACATGGCCGGCCAGATATGGAATGCCTAATTTGCAATATTTATTTTTCTGATATTCATGGTAGGGCAAAATGTGAATTTCATGAATGCCTACCAGGGGCCGAAGAAAGCCGTGTATTAGTGAAATACTCTCTGCGTCATCATTAAAACCCGGTATCAAGGGTATCCTGACGATGACATTGGCCCCCGAATCATGAAGCGACACAAGGTTGTCCAGAATGATTTTATTGGACACACCGGTGTACTGCCGGTGGCGTTGGGAATCGATACATTTTAAATCGTATAAAAATAAATCGGTGTGCTTTGCAACCTTTTCGATGGTCGTCTTGCTGGCATACCCCGACGTATCGACAACGCGATGGATCTCTCTTTGCCCACATGCCGAAAGTGCCTCGATTAAAAACTCTGCCTGCAATAACGGCTCACCTCCCGAGAAGGTAACACCACCGCCTGATTCATCATAAAAAAGAATGTCCTGGTGAATTATATCCATCAGTTGACTGATGGTCAGGACTTGTTCCGCTATTTGGCGGGCACTTGCGGAGCAAATATCTACGCACTGACCACATGCGGCGCACAGCTGGTTATCGGTCACCAACCCTGATGAGGAAGAGGAAATTGCCCCTGCTGGGCACGTTTCCAGGCAGTCACCACACCCGATGCAAGGGTGGGCATCATAAACCACTTTTGGAGCTTTGTAAAGCCCATCTGGATTGTGGCACCACCAGCAGTATAAGGGGCAATCCTTTAAAAACACGGTCGTTCGTATTCCTGGGCCATCATGGATGGCATATTTCTTTATATCAAATATTTTTCCTTTGATGAGTGCGGTCATGTTGAATTTTTTTACAAGAAATAAGTAAAAGCTTCACTTCTCTAAAATGAGGCAATCTAGACTTATTATCAATCAACTTGGGCTTTTTTAATGATGACTGACAGTTCCTTGGCCTGCTCCTCGCTGATCTTTTTCTCTCTAGGTTGTTTTAGAACATCACCTAAAAACTCCTTGGTGCGTTGCGCCAAGTCTTTGCTGCCCTCAGCTTCCCATTCGTCTATGACAGAGCGGTCTAAAAGTTTCGGCTGCCACGTTTCCGATCTGAAAAAATCCAGGGTATGCTGTTCCTGAATATAATGTCCGCCAATGCCTACCTGGTCGATAAGATCCACTGCCATGGTCACATCGTTGACGTCGATACCCTGCTTAAAGCGTTTCACCATCCCTAAAAGCTCATTGGTCATCACAAGCATGTCAAAAGACCCCGTAAGACCAGATTCTAAAAATCCGACATCATGAATCAAATTGGTTCCGCTCAATGCCTGACCCAAACATGAGAAACAGGATTCGATAGCCGCCTGTTCATCGGCCACCTTGGCATCCGTGCATCCGGCCGTGCCGAATGTAGGCAGACCCAGCCAGTGAAATATTTCCGTTAATGCACATTCCGTCAACTGAAACTCCGGGGATCCATAGGGCGATATGGTGGTAAGCATATCCATATTCTTGGTGACCCCTTGCAATATAATGGGTGCGCCCTCTTTTTTCAGTTGCATGATGGCCAACAGGCTGAGCGCCTGGGCAACGCAGACAACCATTGTACCTGCGAGGGTCACCGGCGATGTAGCTCCACCGGTGTGAGTAGGTGTATAAACGGAGGGTAACCGTTTCTCAGCACAAATCAAAAGTTTACCCAAGTCCTCAGGCGAGTGTATCAGGGGAGATATCGATGATGTCAACTGAACCATAAACGGTTTTTCAGACAGCTTCCCCGAAGGTGCGACAACCGAAGCCATTTCCAGTATGTCATGCACGCCCCGGTTGTCCAAAGCACTCCAGAAAATGGGCTTGTTCGAATAGGTCAACATGCTTTCAAATTGCCGCAGACAGCTCATTTTTGGAGCACAATCAGAAGCATTGCCCAGGGGTGCCGTGTAATCAATGTGTCCCAGCTGTTCCTGCAGCACAACACTGTCATTAATGTCTTCCAATAGCCACTTTCTGCGCTCTCCAGTGAAGGTATCGACCATAAATATGGTATTTTCGCCTGACCCGAAATAAGAATTATCGCCAGAAAGACGCATGGCCGGCTGCCCGTCCTGTGAATACAGCATGATCTGTTTGGGCGCCAGATTAACGGTTTTTTCAATCAAGGATGAGGGAATCCATGCGGTTTCATCATCCACATAAGCACCCGCATCCCCGAGAAGGTTGCGAGCCTCCTCGTTTTTAACAGCCACACCGGTGCGTTCCAGCACTTCCAGCGCGGCAAAATAAATCTTCTGGATATCTGTATCGCTAAGTATTTGCAGTCTAGGTAGTTGGCGTTCCAATTTCATAGTGTTTTTCCTTCACAAAATGATTTGATTTTCTATTTAAAAGCCTATGTGATGTCTGTGTTCATCTGGTTTTGGACAAGATCGTCCCTTAGGCCATCATTAACTGTATCCAGATGATTGCGCATGCATCTAGCAGCTTGTTTGCCTTCGCCTTGCTCTATGTATGCCAGTATTTGCTTAGCTGTTTGTATTGATTTCTCTATTTTCTCTTCGCGTGTAGCACGAAATATCACCGGTAATTTCTTGTTGCCAGATTTGTGAATCGCCTTTACCATATCAGCTAGCTCCGGTAGGCGGGCACACAATCCGATAGCGACATGAAACGCTAAATCAGCCAGAAGAAATTCACGCAGGTCGTCTCCACTTTTTCCGAGTCTGTTCACCGCCAGCTTTAATTTTTCGATATTGTTTTCACTTGCAACTGTGGCCGCTTTTTCAACGGCATAACATTCAAGTATTTCTCTAATCTCAAGGAGGTGAAAAAGATTCGCTGTGTCAAAATAATTGGATAGGCTCGAGTGGGAAACATTTGTGACCGGCAGAACCTTTTTTATATAAGATCCTTTGCCCTGAATGATTTCGACAAAGCCCATCATTGCCAGAGCATTCATGGCTTCTCTGATTGAAGACCGGCCTACGCCAAACATCTCCGCTAGCTTATCCTGAGTCGGTAGTTTTTGCCCCGCTGCCATTTCACCAATTTCTAAATTTTGTAAGAACTGCTTTACGACGCGTTCCGGAGCAGAATCTGTTTTAATTTGGTCTACTTTCACTTAAAAATCCTCCGATTGACCTAAGAGATTGGGTAGAATATGTAACCTGACACCCCCTATCAGACCCAAATGTAGGATGTCAATATATATATCATATTATCTGATGTATTTCATATGCTTTAATTTTCATATAAGAGAATATAAATGGTTTATATAATTGTTATTATTTTATATTTATGTTGAATGAGAGTGTCATCTAAAAAAATCAAGGGCGGTTACATCTCATTATATACACATATTCATATGATGTATTATTAGCATACCGTTAAGATATAAAAATATTTTATCTAATTGATTATATTGCAATTTATATATATATAGCCTTTTAAATAGATTAATCTATAAATATAATATCATCATATGTTTGTATTAGATAAATTTAAAAGAGTTCAAACAATGTGGGCTGATTTGATTGCTCCATGTAATCATGAAAGGCAATATTGTTTCGAAAAGGAGCTTTAGGCAGGATCCTCAAAAATATCATAAAAGCTTCTACTAACGAACTTGAGCCACGGCTGTTGTGGTCTCCCCAACCGGGATCGGCTCTTCATGGGTCCATTTCAAAAAGACCCGTATCATGTAGGCTGACACGATGTTGGCCAACGTTAAGCTGATGGAACCGATTAAATATCCCGGGACACCCAATACCAGCGCCAAAAAGCCGCTCACCATAACCAGCATCATATATACCCCATGGCCAGCTAAAGTCGCCATGGGCTTTTTGTTTAAGGCGGCAAGGCCTTCGCTATGGGCCCGCAGCGCTGTGGCAAAGGGAAAAGCCACCAGCGTAATTGCCGTGATTCGAACCAAGCCCAGGTGGTTCGGGTCTAATTTTTGGAGGGTCACATAATAAAATTCGATCAATCCCGGGAGAACAAACAGCAAAGGCAGTAGACCCAAGATAACGCCGACACCCAAGGAGAACCGAAATGTCCTTTTCGAATTTGAGTCCTCTGGTGGAAAGGCAAGCACCACTGTCTGAAGCCGCGTGGCCGCAAAGGCCACCGGGTTGGCCAGTCCGATCGCCAGAAAAAAGATGGGTAAAATCCGTTCGGGTTCGGGTGCGCGGGCCATGAATGCGCTTAAGATCATAATAGAAAATACCAGAAAGAATCCGCCCACTGCTAAGGGTAAGTTGAAAAAAAAGATCTCACTGGCTTTTGGCGGTGGCTCAGAACCAACCGGCAATTGCTGCAGAAAAGGACGCGCAAAAACGATCGAAATAATCAGCTCCAACAACACCGGAATTGTCAAACAGATAACGGCCCATATGGGTCCGATCCAACCGATCGCACAAAAAACATAGGCAAGTATGGCCGTTAGGATAATGCGGCCCAAGGTAGCCAGACTCGCGCGACCGGTAGCCCGGCCATTGTACATGGCCACCTGATACGGAAGACGTAAGAAGAATAAAAATTGCAAGGGTACGGCTGTTAGAAACGTAATCCGGGCTGGTCCCTCGATTGAAGGCGGCAGTCCGATGATACGGCCAAAAAGAAGATGGGACAAAGCGGGAATACACAACAGGGCTTGTATAAAGATGATTGATAAACCGGTCCAGATGCATACACGCCAAAAAACAGCATAACCCTCCCGAGTCTTGGCAAACACCATGCCCGTGGTCATATAAAAAATGGCAAAAATACCCAGAAAAAACATGACAGTGCTGGATTGGGCCAATCCTGCCAGATTAAGTGGACCGCCAGGGCCACGCGAGGCAACCATGGCTACCAGAGGATGGGAAAAGGCTTGGGCTGTCGCTTGTAGTGCCAGAGGGACGAAAAACCGGGTGAGTTGCCAAGAATGGCTGGGCGCTTTATTTGTCATGGCTGCTGAGCAAGTACCGATGTGTTTCGAGTGAGTTGGGTTTCATACAGGATAGGCAATCAATAAAAAAGTTGCAACCACCGCAATTTCCAGCTAACTTTTCCCGGCCAATTATCTCCAGGAGGAATATAGTTTGCAATAGTAATTAGCCGGCCGAAACAGCTATCGTACGGGGTGTCGCCTTTAAGACTTTTGGTAGAACCAGGCGTAACACACCGTCTTTTAATTTGGCCGTAATTTTAGTCTGATCAACTACATCCGATAGGGTAAATTGACGGTAATAAGTTCCGGCACCATATTCGATAACGAGGGGTTGCCCCATGAGTTCACACTCGCAGCTGGCGTCACCAGTCAGTGTGAGCACATCATCGCGTAGATCTACAGTCAGATTGCCAGTAGTAACTCCCGGCATGTCGGCCAGCAAAGTAATCTCTGTGTCGGATTCAAAAATATCAACATCAGGGGAGAATACAGCCCCAGGCCTGGTTTGTTCCCCCGTTGCCCTTACTTCCTGTTTTTCTTTAACCTTGAGCTCTCTGGCTTCGGTGTCCGTCATGGCAATGCCTCCTTAAATAAATTTTCATGACCAAACATGCACAACCAAGCATGAAGCAGATTTAGTCACAATATCTCCAATGGTCATTTTGCGTGAATGTAAGAAAATTTATGTAAAAGATCGACTTTATTTTATGGTAATTTGTTTGGGCTTGACCTTGGCTGCCTTGGGAATCCTGATCTTGAGGATACCATTGGACAGGGCGGCACTGACACCATCCGGGTCGATTTCACCGGGAAGGCTGATGGCACGTGAAAATTTCCCTGATTCCCGTTCACGGCGATGATAGCGTACATCTCCCCCTTCGGCTGCAATTTTACGCTCACCGGATATGGACATATTATTTCCAGTAGCCTGTATCTCCAAGTCTTTGGCAGGAATCCCGGGCAACTCGGCTTGAATATGGAAATTCTCATCATCTTCGGTCAGATTGATGGATGGGAATACACCGGCGTGTTGATCTGAAAGGCCGCTTTCTGACACCTTGCCGAGAAAGCTGTCCATCTGGCGACGCAGGCTTTCCAACTCACTAAATGGACCGCGAACATTCCAAGTCGGCCCACCAAACATCCGCTTGTAAATCATAACGCAATCCTCCTTTTATAATCTATTTGTATGCACGCTACGGTTGTGTCTTAACCGTGGCCATCAAGACCGGAATGATGATGGCGGCGCTTATGTAAATACCATAGAATTGATTTTGCTTTTGTCAAGATATCCCCAAAGGGATAGTTAACGACCGTGCCATATATCAGAATATGGCATAATGTTCCCTAAAAGTCTAGATTTTTTATTGATGAAATCAACACCATAGCGGTTGTCATAATCTTACATAAATCCAGACCGTTAAGTAACAAAGTCTTTACTTAGTTAATCGAATCTCAATCGGAACATATTTTTGACAACCGGTATTGGTTGACTCAAACGGATATTATGATCTATAGATTTATATAATCCGTATGGGACTACAGGCGTGCCGATCCTGTTCCCAATCCGATTTGGTTCTAACTACTTCTTGTCCTAAAAAAACACTTTCCAGGCAAAGGGCGATAAACTGTTATCGCTAAGCTGTTGAACAATACTGGAAAGTCATCAATCTATCAACGTGTTACACGCGATTGACACGCACAATCAGTTTTCCCAAAAAAAAACGAGTTGGACAATTATGAAAGCAACTGCCCCCCCGTCAGAGAAAGGTATATCCATTGATTCCCCAGAGGCCTATATTAACCGGGAATTGAGTTGGCTCAGTTTTGCCCGACGCGTGCTCACCATGGCCCAGGACCCTGAGTTGCCTCTACTCGAGCGTGTGAAATTCGCAGGTATTATGGGGATGCTGTATGATGAATTCGCCATGAAACGGTTGGGTGGCCTCAAAAGAAAAATCAAAAAAAATAAAATTAAACCGTCACGCGACGGCCTTACACCCCAAGCGCAATTAAAGGCTTGCCGCACGGAATTAGCCGTGCAATCCGCTTTGGTTTCAAAGTTGGTTGAGAAAAAGCTTCGGCCAGCCATGGCCGAAGCCGGGCTACCCATAGTGGAATACAGCGACCTGAATAAAAAGCAATTCAAAGACATGTTGGCCTACTTCAAGGAATCAGTGGAGCCGATATTAACGCCTTTGGCTGTGGATGTATCGCATCCTTTTCCATTTATCAGCAATCTGGGTCTGAATCTGGCCATTACCATTAAAGAAAAGAATAAACGCCGAAATCGTTTTGTGCGTATCAAGGTCCCTGCCAACCGACCAAGATGGGTACCGCTCTCAGATGAGAGCGGCTATGTACCCCTGGAGCAAGTGATTGCCGCCAATCTAGACCAGGTCTTCCCGCAAGCAATAAAAATCAGCTGCAATTATTTCAGGGTCAGCCGGGTTGCCAAAGATGATCCCTGGGAACAGGCTAACCAGGCTGAGCTAGATCTGAACACCCCGCCTGGTTTTTTTATCAGCATGGTAACCAATGAACTCAAAGCACGAAAATTCGCCGGAGTCGTACGGGTGGAGGTCAGTACCGGTATGCCTGCGTCGCTAAAACGCTGGTTGGCCGATCAATTGGGAACCGAGCTGGAAGATGTGGATAGCGTCAAAGGTCTGTTGGCCCTGGCAGATCTGATGTTATTTCCCACAAAGAAATATCCGCATCTTTGCGACCCGCCGCATAGGCCCGTCACCCATCCACGGCTGTTGGCCATCAATGCCAATGATCCCAAACGCATGTTTGCCGAAATCCGACAAGGCGACATTATGCTCCACCATCCATATCACAGCTTCGACACTTCGGTTCTCAATTTCTTGCAATGCGCCGCCGTAGATCCCAAAGTGCTGGCGATCAAACTGACAATCTATCGCACCAGCAGTGATTCACCCATCATCCAGGCTCTGCAGCAGGCAACCTTGAACAACAAACAGGTGGCTGTGCTGGTTGAAATTACAGCCCGTTTCGATGAGGCCCCCAATATCGAATGGGGCCAACGCTTGGAACAGGCCGGTGTGCATGTGGCGTATGGTGTTGAACGTCTGAAAACACACGTCAAGTTAGCCTTGGTCGTCCGCGAGGAAAAAAAAGGCATTCGCCGCTATGTCCATGTGGGCACGGGTAATTATCATAGCGGTACCGCCCGAATTTATGAAGATCTGGGTATCCTGAGCTGTGACCCGGAATTGGGAGCCGATGTGGCCGCCGTGTTCAACGAGTTAACCGGTTCCAATCCATGTTTATGTTATGATAAGTTGATGGTTGCACCCCATAACCTGCGTGAACGCATAAAGGGACTCATCCGCCGTGAAATAAAGCACAAGCAAGACGGTAAACCATGCGGTATCAAGGTGAAAATGAACCAACTTCAGGATGCAAAAATAATTAGAGAGCTATACCAGGCCAGTCAGGGAGGTGTACCCATACAATTGAATATCCGCGGTCTTTGTTGCCTGCGAGCTGGCGTACCCGGGCTGTCTGAAAACATACAAGTGTTTTGCACCCTCGGCCGTTTTTTGGAACATAGCCGCGTATATCGCTTCGAAAACTCGGGCAATCCGGAATTTTACATTGGCTCCGCTGATTGGATGCAACGCAATTTGGATCGGCGGATGGAATCGGTCATGCCCGTCACCGATCCTATACTTAAGCAAGAACTCGAACAAACACTTGAAATTTATGAGAAAGATAATAGCACGACATGGGACATGCTCTCCGATGGCCGCTACCGACGGCGCAGGCCCAAAAAGGGTCAAAGCCCCAGGCCGGCACAGCAGATGCTCATCGATCATATCGGCAGGAACTTCAAGCAAATATAGAGAGTGTTAATGTCAAACAAAATCAAATTCAATCTCGCCCAAGACGATATCGAAAGTCAAATACACAGCCAATTGGCAACTCGGTTTCAATTGAAAAAAGATATGCCTGAGACGCGTCGTTTATGTTATTACGACACATTTGATTGGCGACTGTTCAATCAATCGATACTCTTATTTTCACTAAACGATTCCATGGGTTTGAGAAATATTGGCGCAGAACAAATTCTTTATGGCCTCAAATCTAATCAGGCCCCCCAATTCATTTGGGATTTCCCTAAAGGTGAGCTTGAACACTACCTTAAGCCGATCATTAAAATGCGCCGACTGATCAAGTTGGTTGATTTAACTTCTCATACCGTACCCTATCGTGTACTCAATGCTGATGAAAAAACAGTTACTTGGGTCTCTTTTGAAACCATTCGATCACGTAGCCGCAAAAGTCAATTTACCATTGGCACGCAGATATGGATAACACCCATCAAGGGATATGATAAGCACGCAGCCAAAATTAAAAAACAAATTCAACGCTTGGGATTCATGCCGAGTACAGATGAAGATGCCTATTTCCAAGCACTTTATGAAGCCGGCCTGGAGCCAGGCGACTATTCTGCCAAACTGAATCTAAACCTCGCCCCCGAAATGCGTGCCGACGACGCCACCCGCACCATATTCCGTATTCTACTTAAAGTTATTAAGGCCAATGAACCCCAAATTAAGCATGATATCGATACGGAAATTTTACATGATTATCGCGTCGCCATCCGCAGAACCCGATCCGCGCTGGGTTGGGATAAAAAAATATTTAATCGTAGCCTGATTGCCCGCTTTCAAAAGGATCTGGCATTTGTGGGTAAGCTGTCCAACCAGCTGCGCGACCTGGATGTCTACCTGTTGAACCAGGAAAAATACAAAGCCATGCTTCCCCCGGTACTTCAGGACGACCTCACACCTCTTTTCGAATACTTGGCTAAACAAAGGGCAGCGGCCTTCAGAAAGGTTGTTAGCGCTATCCAATCCCAGAAATATAAAAAGATCATGCAAAGCTGGGCAGCATTTTTAAACGAAACCCAGAATGAGGATAGTCAGGGTCCCGCAGCTTCGCACCCGATCTTACGCCTGGCGAGCAAGCGTATCAACAATCAATACAGAGATATTGTAAAATCAGGCCGTCGTATATTGGAAGATAGTGAAGATGAAAAACTTCATAAACTTCGTATCAAATGCAAAAAATTACGCTATTTGATTCAATTTTTTGCCAACTTGTATCCCCCGGATAAGATCAACACCCTGGTAAAGCAGTTGAAAAAGCTGCAGGACATGCTCGGCAATTTTAACGATCTCTGTGTCCAGGTGGATTATCTGTTAGGTGTATCCAAGAAAATGCCCGTGAACCTAAGCCAATCGAACCAAACTCTCGTTGCCATGGGCAGCCTGATCGGCAAATTGGAAACCGAACGTCAAGCAACCAAAAATTCATTCGCAGTTACCTTTGACCGGTTCGCTTCTCTGCCGAATCAGATGTTGTTTCAAGACCTGTTTGTTCAATACCCCAAAAAGGTGGCTTCATGAAAACGATCGCAGTCTATAGCAATAAAGGTGGTGTTGGAAAAACAGCTACAGCTGTAAATCTATCCTATCTGTCCTCTCTGACCGGTGCCAAAACCCTTATTTGCGATTTGGATCCCCAGAGCTCCACCACCTTTTACTTTCGGGTTAAACCCAAACTGAAATCATCTTCAAAAGGATTTCTGAAAGGCGGTCAAAAGGTCCACAAAAGCATCAAGGGCACCGATTATGAGAACCTTGATTTGCTTCCGGCGGATTTTTCTCATCGAAGGCTGGACATCGAGTTCAACCGATCAAAACCGACCGATAACCGCCTGGCTAAGTTTTTAAACTCCTTTAAAGATGAGTATGACGTTCTTTTCCTGGATTGTCCGGCCAGTATTAGCACATTAGCTGAAAATGTTCTCCGAACGGCTGATTATACACTTATTCCATTGATCCCAACCACGTTATCCTTGCGTACTTATCTTCAATTGATGACTTTCTGCAAAAAAAAGAAAATCAGCCGCAATCGCATTTACACTTTTTTCTCAATGGTAGATCGACGCAAAAAACTGCATCATGTCCTGATGAGCAAAGTTTCGGCCAAAATAAATGGTGTTTTAAACTGTGATATTCCCTACCTCTCCCTAATTGAACAGATGGGAATCTATCGGGAACCGGTCGCGGCTTACTCACCAGCGTCTGTGGCGTCCAAGGCCTACCAGCGGCTCTGGCGACAGTTGTGTAAAAAAATGTAAGGAGGTCAATATGGCAAAATCAGATAAAAGAATGTGCAAATGGAAACCGGATGCCATTGTAAAGGATTTGAAAGTTTTCAAAAGCTTGGTGGATTCGCCCCAATATGTTTGCAAGAAATGTGGTCGCGTGGCCAATAAGAAAAAATCCCTCCATAAGCCGGTGGCCCTAAGATCATAGGTATGGTTTCATGAAAGAGATTTGTCTGTTTCGACATGCCAAGTCGAGTTGGAAGTATCCCCGTCTGGATGACTTTGAGCGGCCCTTGAATAAAAGGGGACGTAAGAACGCCCCCTTCATGGGACAAATCTTGTACGAAATCGGCTTTAAACCTGATCTCATCATCAGTAGTCCAGCCTCGCGCGCAGCTATGACGGCCAGAATTGTTGCCATGCAGCTCAACTTTTCCGTGGATCAAATTCAGTATCTGGCCTCAATCTACGAATCCAGCCATGACAACTTGGTGCATGTCCTATCGAATTTAGATGACCGACTGAATAGAATCATGTTGGTCGGTCACAATCCAGCAATGACACTTTTAGCCAACAAACTCAGTGATACATCCATAACGAACCTGCCTACCAGTGGCGCCTATTGTGTGGCTTTTGGTATCAACAAGTGGTCTCAAATCAAGAAAAAAACAGGTGAGTTACAATTTTTCGAGTTTCCTAAAAAATACGCCTAAAAATAAAATTGCTACACAATTTTATTTTAAGGGTAGGTAAATCTCAGTCTTAACCTCTGCCGCATCCACATCGCCGGGCATGCTGATATAAACTTCGTAAGTGGATATTCCGTCAATTCATCCAAATAACCTAAAGCCGAATCCATGAAGACCTTGCGGTGTTAATGTCGCCTAGCACTACAAACAGACAGCTATAAGTAAAATCTTTCAGACTTTTTAATCAATCAAAACTAACGTGAATATGTCCCTCGTGATTACCGGGTTTGGGATGAACTTTTTCTGGTTTGGAAATCCACTGGCCGACCGGTATTGATTTTTCGTCTTCATCTTTCTGATCTGACGGAATCGGGCTACCGCCGGGGAAGGCGCCGCCGATGAGCAGGTTCTGGTGCCAGCTCGCAACACCGACAAGCACCTTTTTCACGCCGGGGGTCGATGCAATTTCTTCCAGAAATTCACGATTATGTTTAATCCAGCCCCGTATTTTATCCAGATTTGGTTTAGCAGCATCCGGAGGCGCAAAAAGCAATTCATCTAAGGCATTGTCTAACGTTTCTTTAATGTTTGCACCGTTGCCATCCCCACGCATTGCAGTGGCGTTAGCATTATTCTCATCCCTGTATCGTGCATCGACATCAAGTCCGTCTTTATGTTCCTTATGTACACCCAGTGATTTGCCGTTGGATTGTCTAGCGTGTTCTCCACTGATGTCATTAAAAAGTAATGTTCCACCTTCGCCGGTGTTGTGCAGAAAATCTAGCATGGCGACACGGCCCCAGCCATCACCACCGATTGGATCCTGTCTCGGATCAGCATTACTACTTTGGTATCGACGTGATGCCGGTGTATTGTGTCGATTACGTGTTTCAAATAACGGTGCAATCACGTTTTTATTATTCGGCAGTTTCATTAGCGCAGGAACCGTTTTCACCTTTTCGTCGTCTACGGTGCTCTCTAAAATAACCTGAAGTGAACCACGTTTATTGCCACTGGGTGTAATTGATAGTGCCGGTAATGTTATCGTTGAACGCAACAGACCATCATTTACTTTTAAAAAAACCTGTGCAGCGCTAATTTCTGTCGATACTCCATTGTAGACTAGACCCAAAACAAGCGAGTATTGAGTTTTGATGCAGTAAAAGCGCCTAGTAAAG
>CAZWEO010000067.1:0-28427 GCA_964633115.1 uncultured Desulfobacterales bacterium | reverse complement strand
ATATGTATCGCCAATATGGCCGCTACTATGGCTATGATTTTTATTTAATGCAATTACCATAATACTTATAGATGCAGGCCAAATTTATCGAGAACTGATTGTTTGGGCTGTCCATTATCATCCCAAGCCATTTCTCGATAAAAGGCCTGTACCATAGGGGCCAGATCCACGGTTCTGCCCTGGATCGGCCCTTTTTTAATGGGAGTTTTCAAAAACAAATCAGGTAGATTATCGTCTGCCGGGCTGCTGCCCTGGCGCAGGTTGATGATTTTTTCCATATGTACGATCCGCTCGCCGATTCGATGTAGCGTCTGAGATGACATATCCAAACCCGTAATCACCTGGACCAATCGGGCTTCCATCTCCAAACTAAAGTCACCGATGATGGATAGTGCCGGCACCTTGCAAATTCCCAGTGAATCAATGACGGCACTGACGATCAGGCATTTTTTTACCATGGCGCCTCTACCACCGGTGGCCGTGAAATCGATAACGTCACGGGTTCCAAACTCCTTTTCAGCTTGTTCTGCTGTGTATCTGAATTCCGGAACCGGGTAGACACTGGTGAAATCGCCGCCGCGCAGGGAGACCGCATATGCCAGGGCAACGCCCATCATGCCACGCGGATCACCACCGTAAAGCTCAACTCCCTTGACGTGGTAGGCATACTTTTCGGCTCCGCGACCAATGGCTTTGGCAGCGCGCATGACGCCTTGGGAAAGTAGATCGCCCAATCCTTCCCTATAAGCGATCTGTCTGATCATAGCTTCCATGGCTTGGGCATCACCCCAATTGAGCACAACACCGCCGGTATCATCGGATGTTAAAATTCCCCGTTGATACAACTCCATGGCAAAGGCAATCACGCTGCCGGTGGAAATCGTGTCGAGTCCCAGCATGTTACACAGGTTGCTCAGATAAATCAGGGCTTCTGGATCGGTAAGGCCGCATAGAGCTCCCAAATCGATGATTGTTTCGTATTCTGGTCGTCCACCTTTAAAACCTTTGTAGCGCTTGCCTTTTAACTCGACTTCAGCCTTGCATTGTATGGGGCAACGATGGCACTTTTTACCTTGGAACCGCCAGGGCCAAAAACCAGATAGACTGGTTGAGCGGCACGCCCGGAGATAACGATGCTGTGCAGTCCCAAAGAATACATCCTGAAACCGATATAACCACCCACGTTGGAGCTGCCGATCAAACCAGAAAGCGGTGATAGTGCATTGATGTGGGTTCGCGATGAGGCCGGCGCAACACTGCCCGTCAACAATCCCCGACTTACCACCAACATATTTTGAGGATCAAAGGGCTTCATTACCGAGCCGATATGCTGGTACAATGTCTGCACATTGTACCCGAATCCACCCAGACATTGCCGAATTTTTCTTTCGGACATCATCGTCTGATCAATCTTTCCACTTGAGAGATCGATATTGATAATTTTTCCAAATCGACTCATCTGAGGTCTCCAGGAGGTAAATCGAATCACTGAAGCATGTTATTGATTATTGTCTGTACTTGTGCCGGTAACGGTTCGGCCCGGTGTGTTTTGATGATGTCCTTCACCTGTTGATTGGCTCTTTCCTGTAGCGTTGAACTTCCTTTTGAAGTCCAGGTGTCGAAATCATTTCGGTCCAATAATGTGGGCGTCCAAACGTCACGTACATGGCGCAGGGTGTGATCGGTTTCCAAAAAGTGACCATCCGGCCCCGTGGCGTGGATCACGTCCAGAGCCAGGGTTTCTTCTGAGATCTCCAGCGGCCGCCAATAGCGCTTGATCCACTCGATGACTTCATCACAAAAGGCCACCAATTCTAATGATCCGGTCATGGCACTATCCAGATATCCCAGGTCGTGGATAATATTGGCGCCACTCAGGGACTTATCAAATAAGGTCAAGGCGGTTTCAGCTGCGGCCTGAGCATCAAATACCTTGGCATCGGTGCAGGCGGCAGCAAAAGTTGGTACGTGATAATGGTGGGCCAGATCCCAACCAAAGGGCCCGGCATCCGGAGTCGTATATACTGTGACCATTGTGCGCATGTCCATATAGCCGCCCCCACGTCCAAATAGGATAAGGGGAGAACCTTCGCGTTTCAATTGCGACAGTACCAATCCCGATAGTTGGGCAGCATTGTTAAGCGCCAACGCACCGGCATTGGTGATGGGTGCCAGGGTACCGCGTGCACTTCCAGGGGCGTAAATGCTGGGCATGTTACGTTCGGCGGCATACAAGAGTCGTTGCAGACTTTCAGCATTGTGGTGAAATGGTGAAACCGTATTGACATAGTTAATGATGAATGGGTGCTGTTGAAGGCTATCCAGATCGCCTGCCACCGCCGCTGCCATATCCAGAGCCATGACTGTGCTATGGGCTTCAATACCAACAAAAATGATCGGTTTGGTACTCTCTTTGAGCATAATGGCCATCTGGTGGTGTTCGTAGTCGGCCTGGGGAATATCAGAAGGCAAAAACATGGACATCACAAAGTCCATATTGGTCAAAGCATCTGCCAGGCGTACGCCATGGACCACGTCTTGGCGCACTGCTTTGCGGTGCTCATTTGTATCAAGGTCATAGATGGACATACAGTCGGACCCAACACCAAAATAAGACCGCCGACCACCCAAGGCCATGCTCAATTGCTTATTTTGGTCATAAATATTGACATTTTGCGGGACACAACCCAGGGCCCATTCCACCAGATCGGGTGGAATCTTTACCAGATTGCCATCGGATATCCGGGCATTGGCTTTTTTAAATAATGCCAGTGCTTCCGGGTCGAAAAAGCGCATACCGGTGCGTTCCATAATTTCAAGGCTGGCATGGTGAAGCGTCTCAATCTGCTCCGGATCTAGGGTTCGAAAACTGCCGGGTTGGTAGCAATGTGAAAGTGCGGCATGGCTGGGATTCATATAATCAACTTTCCAATCGAGTATGGTTAATGGGAACTTAGGATTTTCCTGTCTAACAGCATCCTGCCATCGAATGTCGAGATTGGCAATATATGCGATTTTTTAAAAATAGAAAATAAAAATTGCTCGAACACTCAAAATTACAAAATCATTGAAATAGACAGTCCCGCCAGGCATAGTGTAAGCGATAAGTGCAGCAATATTAATTGAAATAAGAGGTTGTTAAATGAAGGTCATATTCCACGAAAATTTCTACCAGGTTTATACGGGCGATCCCGCCGCTGCCGCAGGACGGATGGAATCAATTGTTAAGGCCATAGATCCGCATGTGGCTTGGGTGCCGGCTGAACCGGCATCCCGGCAGGAAATTGGAGCCGTTCATACCGCGGCCCATATCCAGGCGGTAGTTAATCAAGGTTTGTTCGATATCGCTGCCCTGGCTGCCGGTGGTGCCATCCAGGCTGCCCAAATTGGATTGACCGAACCCTGCTTTGCGTTGATCCGACCGCCAGGGCATCATGCCTCGGCCGCTTCATGCTGGGGTTTTTGTTATTTTAGCAACATGGCGGTTGCCCTGACCGCGTTGCGTCAACGGAAACAGATTGAAACATCGCTCGTATTGGATATCGATTTGCACTACGGAGACGGCACGGTCAACATCCTGGGGAAACGACCATGGATGGAAGTCATCAATTTTGAAGATCACAATCGAACCCGATACATTGATGATGTGGCCGCTGTGCTCAATACTTGCCGGGCTGATATCATCGGGATATCAGCAGGTTTTGACAATCATGTTGACGATTGGGGCGGTTTACTGAGGACAGAAGATTACGAGGAAATCGGCCGTTTGGTCCGGTCTGCATCAAAACAAAATAACAGCGGCTGTTTTGCCATTCTGGAAGGCGGCTACAACCACGACGTACTCGGTGAAAATGTTTTAGCACTGATCCAGGGTATGCAAAAAGCTGAATCTATTTAAGGCGCTTTCTAACCTATCCAAGTGCAATTTAAAAAATATTTCAACGGTGGTTGTATTCCTTTAATCCACAACGAGCACAGTCTTTAATTTATATGAGTTGAATTTCCTGAAAGCTGTTTCGAGATGGGTGTTTTGAGTGTTCACTCGGTAAATATGCTTCAGAGAATATTAAATCTGTGATAAGGTGGAACTTCTCCTCTGCTTATCCTGGAATGAAATGGCAATATAGCAGAACACCTTAGCATATGTATGATAAGGTCATGAAAAAAAATGAGCTTAAAGGCATTGTGACCAAAGGCGAAGATAGCCGCCTGCAATTCAAGCAAGACGTTCGTAACACGGATGCGCTGGCCGCTGAAATGGTTGCTTTTTCCAACGGTGAAGGCGGCGTTATCTTGATTGGTGTATCTGATGGCGGGGAGCTTGTAGGGCTTTCCCGGGATGAAGTAAGCCGGATCAATCAACTTATCAGCAATGCAGCCAGCCAACATGTTCGTAGTCCCATTGTGCCTTTTACTGAAAACATCACAGTTGGAAAAAATCGAATCGTTGTGGCTCTGACAATACCCAAGGGTATTGATAAACCCTATTTTGACCGCAAAGGAGTTATTTGGTTAAAAAATGGATCTGATAAAAGACGCGTCAACTCAAAAGAGGAACTACGGCGTTTATTTCAGATTTCAAACCAATTCCATGCTGATGAGCTGCCGACTGATGCTGAAATTGAAGCTTTGGACAAGCTACGTTTCCGTGACTTTTTGAAGAAGTATTACAATCGTGATTTTCCGGATAGTGCCAAAGAACTCAAAAGCCTCCTAAAGAGCATGAACTTAGCGGTTGAGGACGGGAGGTTAAATCTTGCCGGCGTGTTGCTGTTCGCCGAGCAGCCGGAATGGATCGTACCCCAGTTTATTATTAAAGCTGTTCGTTATCCCGGAAATGAGATTCACAGTACGGATTATAGCGACACCGAGGATTTTAGCGGACCCATTGAGAAAATTTTTAATGATGCCCTCTCATTTGTTCTGCGAAACCTTCATAAGATACAGGCTGGAAGGGGTGTCAATGCACCTGGTGTACCCGAAATTCCGCCCTTAGTCTTTGAAGAGCTGCTGGTAAACGCCCTGGTACATCGAGATTATCTGGTCAGCGCGCCGATTCGATTGTTTATTTTCGACAACCGGATAGAAATTATTAGCCCCGGCCATCTGCCGAACAATCTCACCGTTGAAAAAATTCGAACA
The DNA here is from genome assembly GCA_964633115.1 of uncultured Desulfobacterales bacterium. GTDB lineage: Bacteria > Desulfobacterota > Desulfobacteria > Desulfobacterales > B30-G6 > B30-G6. The sequence continues at coordinate 23,285 of CAZWEO010000067.1, read as the reverse complement.
GGCAACTCCATAATCCGCAATCCAATTTTGGTTTCCTTTATTGCAAAGGGGCTTTTGCCCTACCGGGGTATCGGCTCCGGCATCAAACGAGCCTTGGATTCTTGGCCGGAGATTGATTTTACTGACGATCGAGACGGGATCCTATTTACCGCTACGGTTCATCGGAAGACGAAAATGATTTTTGGGAAAACGTCGGGGAAAACGTCGGGGAAAACGTCGGGGAAAACGTCGGGGAAAATTATTGCCGCTTTAGAAAAAGATAGAAATTTAACTATTCCAAAGCTGGCAGAACTAATCGGTGTAACGGAGCGATCGATAGAGCGGAACCTGAAAAAGCTACAGGAGCAGAAGCGCTTACGCCGAGTCGGCCCTGCCAAGGGTGGCTATTGGGAGGTCCTATGACCTACAATGAAGCTGAAACCCGATTTTATCTTATTGATCCTGTGCTGCGCGATAAAGGCTACGACGATCATCAATGGTTGAAATTGGAGACCCCGGCCCCAGTGGAGCCCACTGGCGCCAAGGGTAGACGCCGACGTGGTAGGGGACGCACCGATTATTTGCTCTGTGTACAGGTGGGCGATATGCCCAAATCCCTGCCGGTGGCCGTACTGGAGGCTAAAAAGGAAACCGAAGACCCTCTAAAGGGAATGCAGCAGGCCAAGGGATATGCCGATTGCCGGCGCCATGATGTTAAATACGTCTTTGCCACCAACGGGCACCGCTATGGCGAATTCAACACGTTCACAGGATTACAGGGCGGGCCATTCCAATTCGCGAATTTTCCCAGCCACTGGGAACTCACCGACCGTTACGCCCGGGATACAGGCATCATTCTAAACCTACCTGAGGCGGCCATGCTATTTATGGCCGACAGTCCGGCATATCCTCAAACGCGCTACTATCAGGATGCGGCCATTCGGGCGGCTTTTGCCAAAATTATTCAGTGCCGGCAAAAAAACGAGCCGGCCCGCGTACTGCTGTCCATGGCTACAGGCTCCGGAAAAACCATCATTGCCGCCAATCTTTTATGGCGGCTCCACGAAGCCCAATCTCTTCAGAAACCAGCCCTGTTTCTATGCGACCGCGACGAACTGCGCGAACAGGCCTACAACAAGCTCAAGGCCGTATTTGGTGATAACGCCCGCATCGTGGAAACCCGTCAGGGCAAGAATGCCGCCCGCAACGCCCGAATCCACATCACCACCTACCAAACATTGGGGCTCGATGACGAAGAAGAGGGATTTGCCAGTTTTTTAAGCGAACATTATAATCATGACGCCTTCAGTGTCATTGTTATCGACGAGTGCCACCGTTCCGCCTGGGGCAAATGGTCGCAGGTTCTCATCCGCAACCCCAATGCTATTCACATTGGCCTGACCGCCACCCCGCGCCAGTTGCGCGAATCCAGTCAACGTACGGCTGAAGACGTCGAGATCACCGCCAATAACGTTCAATATTTTGGTGAACCGGTTTACGAATATACCCTGATCCAGGCCCAGGATGATGGCTACCTGGCGGCCTGCGAAATTGTAAGACGCAAACCCTCCATCGACTGGAAAAGCTTTACCCGTGAAGAAGTCCTAGCCGCTCATCCCATTGATGCCCGCACTGGACGACCCATCGGTCCGGAGGATCTGAAAAAAGATCAGTATAAAGCCCCCCATTTTGACGACGACCTGCTACTGCCCGAGCGTATTGCAGCCATGTGTGCCGATCTGTTTGATCAGTTGTGTGAAAACGGCGGCCCTGAACAGAAAGTGATTGTTTTCTGCACACGGGAACTGCATGCTGATCGGGTGGCCATGCAGCTAAACAACCTATATGTCAACTGGTGCCGTGACAACAAAAGAAATCCCAAAGACCATTATGCCTTCAAATGCATGGGTGGTAAAAATAACGGTGCTGACATGATTGAGCCCATGCGCGGTTCCGGACGGCGGGCCTTCATTGCCTGCACTGTGGATTTGCTGGAGGCCGGCGTGGATATAGAGCGGTTGAACGCCGTGGTTTTTTTCCGCTACCTGCAATCCCCCATCAAGTTTTACCAGATGCTGGGACGCGGCTCCCGCATTCACGAGGAAACCGCCAAATACAAATTTTGGCTTTACGACTACACCGGCGTAACCGATCTGTTCGGAACGGATTTTATCACGCGTCCTTCCCAGCCGAAGCCGCTCAAAGGGGGTGGCGGCGATGACGGTGGCTGGAGCGAGCCCGGGCCGGAGGAGCCCTTGCCTGTGGCTGAAATGAAGGGCCAGTATGTCTCGGTTACGCCCCAGGGCCGGTTCATCCTCTGTCACCGGGATGGACAGGACGTGCCCATCCCCCTGGACGAATACCGCCGCGAGGTGATTCAAAGAGTGCTGCGCGAGGCCCACAACCTAAATCAGTTTCGGGGGCTCTGGATCGAAACCCAGCGGCGCCGAAGGCTGATCGATCACCTCCTGGGTGATAACTTCAGCCCCGAGCTGCTGCGCGAGCTGGACAACATGGTTGAATTCGATCTATATGATCTGTTCGCCCACCACGGGTATCACGCCCGGGCCCTCAAACGGCCGGAACGCAACAAATTGTATCAGGAAGAAAATCGGGGTTGGTTCGACGGCATCGATGTCAGGGCCGCCACGGTGCTAAAGGGATTGGGAAAGCAGTTTGAAGTCGGCGGCACCGAAGCCCTGGAAACGACGGCCTTGTGGGAAGTGCCGGATATTCGTATAGCCGGAGGGCTGGATGCGCTCAAGGTAATCGGGAAACCAGTGGATGTTATGCGGGATGCTAAAGGGAGGTTGTTTGGAGCATGAGGCGATTAATAAAAAAGCTGTCAGAAGTTACCTTAATCAATCCCCGTAGACCAAGAATTGAGAGAGATGATGATGTATATACTTCCTTTATTCCTATGGAAAATGTTGATGGCATCAATGGGGCGGTTGATAGACTTGATATTCGTCCTTATTCCGAAGTAAAAAGGGGCTATACATATTTTGAAAATAATGATGTCATTTTTTCGAAAATAACACCATGCATGCAGAACGGGAAGCATGCCGTAGTTTCCGGTCTTGCGGATGGGATTGGTTTCGGCTCTACGGAATTTCACGTCGTTCGTTGCTCAGAAGAAATTATTCCTGAATGGGTTCATTTTTTTCTGCGGCGAAAAGAAACCTTAAACGACGCAGAAAAGACATTTACTGGAACGGTAGGACAACAGCGTGTCCCCAAATTATTTCTTGAAAACCTCGAAATTCCAGTACCAAAAATATCAGAACAACGCCGAATCACCACCCAGCTCAAAGTCCAATTGACCGAAGTAGAAAAGACCTGCAATGCAGCGCAGACGCAGCTTGAGGAAATAAAGGCGCTTGATTCCTGTTATAACAAAGAGCTTCTAAATGAATTAAGATTGGTCCCCCGAGTTCCACTAGGGGATTTATTGGTGAATATTGAAGCCGGAAAAAGTATTAAAACGACAGAGCTTCCAGCCAAACCGGATGAGTTGGGAATTCTAAAAGTCAGTGCTATCAGTTGGAAAAATTTTCAACCACAGGAAGCAAAGGCTGTAGCTGAGGGCTACGAACCTGATGAAATACACCGCATACGGAAAGGAGACCTGATCATTTCCCGTGCGAATACCGTTGAATTGGTTGGTGCGGTAGTAGAGGTTTTACAGGATTATCCATTACGTCTTCTTTCGGATAAAACACTTCGCCTTGTCGTTGACCAAAAACGGGTTAACCCTAACTACCTGCTCAATGTATTACGATGGTCCGAAGGGCGTACCTATATTGAACATCATGCCACCGGTACCAGTGATTCCATGCGGAATATCTCTCAGAAAACCATTAGATCTATTCCCGTTCCATATGTTTCAAAAACAAAACCAAATAGTACAGAGATCTAATTCGTTTGCCGAATTTGTGCTGAAATTAGAAATGGCGGCTAAGAAATCTCTTCTGGAAATTGAGTTGTTACCAAAAAAAATTCTCTCACAAGCCTTTGAATTGAACTGATCATGCCGCGAACCAAGAAGAAAACCAATAATAACAAGAATCAACTCAAGGCCATCAACTCCACCCAATCTCTGTCGGCTTTTGTCAAACCCATATGCGATATCATGCGCCGCTCCAACTGCGCCAGCGCTCTGCAGTATGTGCCGGAGCTTACCTGGATCTTGTTTTTGCGTATCCTGGACGCCCAGGAAGCCAGAGACCGGGTGCTTCCGAGGCCGTGGGGGGCGATTTTACACCCGCATTGCGCGAGCCCTATCGCTGGCAGGACTGGGCTGCCCCGCATGCAGACGACCCAAACCATCCCAGAACGCCAGAAGGCGAGCCCTTTGGCTGGAAACGCCAGGAAATGTTTGCCAAGGGCGACGGTCGGCTGTTCGATTTTATCAACACCGATTTGTTGCCCTATCTGCATGGACTCGACATGGACCCTAAGACCGGCCTACCCAATCCATCGACTTCCCCCAAACAGCGCATTATCGGCCGCATCATGACCGCCGTGGAACGGGTTCGGGTGGATTCGGAAACCAACCTGCGGGACATTCTGGACAAGGTCCACGAGATCAGCATCGAACATATCGACGACACCCATTTTTCACCCTTTCCCAAGCCTATGAAGACCTGCTGTTGAAAATGGGCGAGAAAAATTCAGACGGGGGCCAGTTTTTTACCCCCCGGGAAGTAATCCGTGCCATAGTTCATGTAATCGATCCCCAGCCAGGAGAAACCATCTATGATCCGGGATGCGGCACCGGTGGATTTCTGGCTGTGGCCTACGAGCATCTGACCCGCACGCTGGGGAATGCCCCGGTCAGCACCGACATCCACACCCTGAAGCACGATATATTCTTCGGCCGTGAAAAGGAAAACCTGGTCTTCCCCATCGCTCTGGCCAACCTGGTACTTCATGGCATCGATCAGCCCAACTTGTGGCACGGCAACACCCTGACCGGCCGCACTACCTATGGGGCGCTGTTTGAAAGTGCACCGTCATTTTTCGATGTGGTTCTCACCAATCCACCTTTTGGCGGTAAGGAGGGCAAGGACGCCCAGAAGAATTTCAGTTTTGAAACTGGCTCCACCCAGGTGCTTTTCCTGCAGCACATCTTGGAAGCCCTTGGGCACCAGGGGCGCTGCGGCATCGTTCTGGACGAAGGACTGCTGTTTCGCACCAATGAAAGCGCTTTCGTGGAAACCAAGCGCAAGCTTTTGGATGAATGTGAGTTGTGGTGTGTGGTCAGCCTGCCGGGGGGCGTGTTCACCACGGCGGGGGCGGGCGTAAAAACCAACCTGCTTTTTTTCACCAAGGGCAAGGAAACCAGGAAAATCTGGTATTACGATCTGGCCCACGTCAAGGTGGGCAAGAAATCACCGCTGACCCTGGCCCATTTAGGATTCTCCAAAACCGGCGAGATCGTTGATGATAAGCAATTACCCCTGAGCCTTATCCGGGAGTGGCAGCAAGACGAAGATACCAAAGGCAAGCCATTCCCCACCTTTGCTCGCCTGCATTCCAAGCGCGGCACGAAAAAAGGCGAAAGTCGTTTTTCCTGGACCATTGATTTCATTGCCCGGCGAGCCCAGGCCCGCAAGGAAATGGCACCCTACCTGGCCGATGTGCAGAAACTCAAGGAACAGACCATCGGGCTGAAGGAAGAACTGAAGCGACTCAAAAAAGAAAAGGCAGTAAAAGAAAAAATTACCACATTACAGGATAAAATAAAAACAGTTGAAAAAAAGACTCGCGAAACCTTATCCAAGGCCAATGACATCGATGCCGCTGTATACGATCTAAAAGCAGTAAACCCCAATGCCATTGCTAAAGTAGACACCCGCACACCAGAAGAGATCATCAAAAGTATTGAGGCACAAGGAAAAATTGTGTCCGAAGCCCTGGTAAAACTGAAAATCCTGCTGGCTGATACCAATTAGAAAAATGAAAGCTTTATTGCCTAACTCGCAAATTGAAGCCAGAGAGAATACGTAATGGCAGAAAGAGATGTGCTTAGTGATATGGTCATAACGGCAAAATCAGGATCCCCTTTCATTTCCTTGGCCATTACATAGGATACTGTCGCACATGGAGACGCCAACAGGATGAGAGCGGGAAGAAAGTCCTGGCTGGCAAATCCCAGGGTCAAAAAGCAGACGTAGCCCAGGGCCGGCATCAAAAGCAATTTAATGGCGACGGCTGAAAGGGCTGATTTCAATCGCCTTCGAAGTGCATGAAATGAGATGGATGCGCCGATAATCAAAAGCGCCATGGGCAGCGCCAGGCCGCTGAGAATATCCAAGCTGCGTTGGATGATAAGCGGAATAGGAAATGCCATTAATGAACAAGCGATACCGGCCATGGCCGATATGACGACTGGATTGGCGGCAATATTTTTGGCGACAATCATAGCATGGCTGGTGGAACCAAGTTGACGCGCATTAATAGTTAGGGCCAGAACCGATAATAAATTTTGGAGGATCATCATAAAACCGGTCAGAATGCTGGCCTTGACGAAACCGGATTCTCCCAAGTAGTAAAATGTGACTGCCAGACCGATATAGCCGAGGTTGCCATGAAAGGAGGCCTGGACAAATGATCCAAGCTGGTTGCGATGGATGCGGAAGAGGTTGCCGCTTATCCAAGCCAGAATAAAACAAGCCGCCGCCATCGCCAGGGTAATCAATAAGATACCGATATTGAAGTGGGTGGTCAAAGAGGCACGAGAAATGGCGCTGAACACCATGGCTGGAATGGCCAGGTAATAGACCAGGGTATTTGCCGGCCCGATAAAATCTGCCTGGATGAATCCTTTTTTCCGAGCTAAGTATCCAATCAGGATAATGGCGAAGATGGGGATTATGGTGGAAAAAATATTCATAAATTTTCATGCCCTCCCATGCTCAACGATATATGAAATATACCTAGATATTGAATTGTAATAGAGGGTTTCCAAGAAGGAAGCATGAAAATTTATTTAATGATCGGCTTTGTTTTCAGATATAATTCATCCAGTTGTGATTTATGGGCTTCAGATGGCGCCCGGGTCAGTAAGCAGGCCGCCCGCTGTGTTTTGGGAAATGGGATAATGTCCCGGATGGACGCTTGGCCGCACATAAGCATAATCAGGCGGTCAAAACCAAATGCAATACCGCCATGGGGTGGTGCACCCGATTCAAGGGCTGAAATCAGAAAACCGAACTTTTCTGCATAGGTTTCGGGCGCCAAGCCCAAGGCTTCGAATACCTTCTCCTGGATATCCTTCTGGTGGATACGAATACTTCCGCCACCAATTTCAAAACCATTTAGCACCAGGTCGTAGGCCCGTGATCTGACAGACAGGGGATCTGTTTTCAGTTTGTCATAATCGTCCTCAAAGGGAGCCGTAAACGGATGATGCAAGGCTTGATTGCGTTTTTCGGTCTCATCATATTCCATTAAGGGGAATTTGGTTACCCACACAAATTGAAAGACATCTTTGTCTATCAGATTGAGACGCACGCCAAGATGATTGCGAAGGTGCCCCAGGGCTTCGTTGGTAACATTGGCTTGGTCGGCCACAAAAAACACCAGATCCCCCGGCTGCATATCAAGGCGTGCTTGCATGGCAGCTTTTTCTTCTTCACTAAAAAATTTGGTGATGGGTGACTGCCATTCAGATTCACGCACCTTGATCCAGGCCAGTCCCTTGGCTTTGTAAATGGAGACAAGTTCGGTCAGATCATCAATTTCCTTGCGTGAAAAGTCGATGCATCCCTTGGCATTCAATGCTTTGACCAGGCCACCATTTTTTACTGCGGATGAGAAGACTTTGAAATTGGCGTTTTCCACAATATCCGAAATATCCACCAATTCCAGATCAAAGCGTAGATCCGGTTTGTCCAAACCAAAACGACCGACAGCCTGATCATAGGTCAGTTGCTTGAAGGGCGTACCCACGGTGACGTCTAGTACCTCTTTAAAAAGGGTCTGAATCATGCCCTCGCTCAAGGTAATGATGTCTTTTTCGCCGATAAAGGACATTTCAATATCAATCTGGGTAAACTCTGGCTGGCGGTCGGCGCGCAGGTCTTCGTCCCTAAAGCAGCGCACGATTTGATAGTAACGATCAAAACCGGATATCATCAGCAATTGCTTGAATATCTGCGGTGACTGTGGCAGGGCATAGAATTGGCCCGGATTGACTCGGCTGGGGACCAAATAGTCGCGAGCACCTTCGGGTGTGCTGCGGGTCAAAACCGGGGTCTCGATATCGATGAATCCATTAGTGTTCAAATAATTGCGTACAGATGAAGCCGCACGGTGTCGCAGGATAATGTTTTGCTGGAGCTGGGGTCTACGCAGGTCCAGATGCCGATGGGTGAGGCGAACATTTTCGGACACATCCACGCTATCTTCGATTAAAAACGGGGGTGTTTCGGCTGGGTTAAGAATTTTTAGTTCGGTAACCATTACTTCAATTTCACCGGTCACCAGGTTCGAGTTGACCATCCCCTGGGGTCGATGGTCAATGGTTCCCCGTACCGCCAGTACATATTCGCTGCGAATGGCGTGTGCCTTGGCATGCACGGCTTGGTCGACCTCAGGATTAAATACCACCTGGGTAAGTCCTTCCCGGTCACGCAGGTCTATAAAAATGACACCACCGTGATCCCGGCGACGTTGCACCCAGCCCATCAATACGACTTCATTGCCGATGTCGCCTGCTCCCAATTCACAGCAGTGATGGGTTCTCCGCATTGATCCTAGATTATCGGACAATTCTGACTCCTTTAAATTTGAATTCCCCGTTGCGGCTCGACTTGAGCTCGCCGACAAGTCTCACAGCGTGGGTTGAATTCAAATTTTAGTCTTTCGCATATGAGCTGACAAAGCCTTTCGCCAGGGGCGAAAGGGTCGTGCTTCATAAAATCGTGGAACACGATTTTATTTCTTGTGGCAGCGTTTGACAACAGCTTGTACCAGTTGATCAAGAGGTATTTCTGTTTGTTCCTTGGTGGCCATATCACGTATTACCGCGGCACCGGTTTTGAGCTCATTTTCGCCCAGCATGACTACATAGGGAGCGTCGAGTCGATTGGCGCGCTTCATCTGGCTCTTGAGACTGCGATCCTGATGATCCATCTCAATATAGAATCCTTTTTGGCCCAACTGACAAACCCAGTCAAAGGCCAAAGTTTGACTTTGTTCGCCCATGGCCGCAATATAACCATCCGGTCTTCTTTGAAGATCGGATGCCTGCATCTGGACAATTTCAGCCAGGCGATCGAAACCGATGGCAAATCCCGTGGCGGGTGTGTCCGGTCCGCCCAATAGTTTTACTAGGCCATCATAGCGGCCGCCACCGGCCACGGCGCTTTGGGCCCCTAACGATCCGGTTTGAATTTCAAACGTGGCCCGGGTGTAATAATCGAGTCCCCGGACCAATCGTTTATCCAAAACATAATTGACGTCCAAACGATCCAATGTCGATTGTAAGATTGTAAACTCCGCATCACATATATCACACAAACAATCGATAATAGAGGGAGCATCCGTCATAGCCTCGCGACAAGAGGGAACTTTGCAGTCCAACACGCGCAAGGGATTGCGGTCCTTTCGGCGCAGACAGTCAGAGCATAATTGATCCGCTACGTTATCGATGTAAGCAAGCAGACTGGATTTAAAACCAGGTCGGCAATCCGGGCATCCCAGTGAGTTGATGTGGGCAGCCACATCTTGAACGCCGAGTCGTTGACATAAAATAGTTAGTAGGAAAATTAGTTCGGCGTCCACCCGGGCCGAAGCGATACCAAAGATTTCCACATTGATCTGATAAAACTGACGATAGCGACCTTTCTGGGGCCGCTCGCGTCGAAACATGGGGCCGATGGTGTAGAATTTTCGCACCGGGTCCTGGGCATACAGCTTGTGCTGTACATACGACCGGCAGATGGAAGCGGTTGCTTCGGGTCGCAGGGTAATTAGGTCACCTTTGCGATCGGGGAATGTATACATTTCCTTTTCGACGATATCGGTGTCTTCGCCGATGCTACGGGCAAACAGCTCTGTTTTTTCCATAATCGGAATCCGGATTTCCTTGAATCCGAAATCTTCAAAGAGCGAACGAGCCACGCCTTCGATACGCTGCCAAGCCTCTACTTCGCCCGGTAGGATATCCTTAAAACCTTTAATTAGTTGAATCATGTTGCTCACTCATAACTTACACACGAATATTGGCGTCAACGCACATGATGATGCTCAGATAATCCAGCCAATCATCATATATTGGTGTCGATAGTATAAACTCTAGATTTTATTGGTATTAAGTTAAATAGTCAATAGGAATGTTTATTCAGAAATAGTAGGAATAGTCGTAATTTTTCCCTGATAGTTTTTGAGCGTGTACTCCTTATCATTTTTATCTACGATGTAATAATCCGGCATCAACGGTATTTTACCGATATTGGTGGCGATGACATACATGGGCTGGGCCAGACCGGAGGTATGGCCGCGGATGGCATCGCGGATGAGTTCGGCACCCTTTTCAACCGGTGTTCTAAAATGATCGATACCGGGTGCGGGTTCGCAATAAAACATGTAGTAGGGTCGAATCCGCACGGACAACAGTTTGCGATGCAATTCTCTGAAAGTGTCCACATCGTCATTGATACCTTTTAATACAACCCCTTGGTTGCCCACCGAGATACCGCATGACAACAAGTTATATACCGCCTTGGCGGTTTCCTCGGAGATTTCATTGGGGTGGTTGCACTGGGTATTGATCCAGATAGGGGTCTTATGATAGCCGCTCAAAACCTTTTGCAGGCCCGGTGTAATCCGTTGCGGTAGCACAATGGGCACCCGGGTATGAAAGCGAATCATCTGAATGTGGGGAATTTCACGTAACTTGGTGATTAGAAATTCGATTTTGTCGTCGGATAGGATAAAGGGATCACCCCCGGTAATAAGGACATCCCGGACTTCGGGATGCTCACTGATCCATTTTAAGCCTTCCTCGGCATCCATGCGCAGCTTTAACTCACGATCTACTACGACTTCTTTGCGAAAACAGTGGCGACAATAATTGGCACACACATCCGTAATCGTAAAGGCCACACGATCGTGATACTGCCGGGCGATGCTGTCCGGGCGTACCTCCTCCGTGTCCCGATTTTCTTTCCACACCAGATAGTTGTCCATGCCAAAAACATTGGATAATTCTTGTTTGGAAGGAATGACCTGTTTGCGAATGGGGCAATTCGGATCCTCAGGGTCCATCAACGATGCAAAATAGGGCGTCGTCCCCCATTTGGTTTTCATCGTCGTGATGGCCTGTTCTTCTTCCGGGGTTGTTTGGATGTACTGTTGCAAGCGTTCCAGTGTATTAACTTCTTCTTGCAGTTGTTCTACCCAAGCTTCCATACCTTTGTCTCCTTTAGCGATTCACGTATTGATTAAATTCTTTGGGGGTGATGTGGGTGCGATAGTCTTCCCACTCCTTAATTTTTAGAGCCACATAACTCTCGAATAATTTATTTCCCAACAGTTGTTTTAAGAATTGGCTTTTTTCAGCTTCGATCAGGGCCTCACCCATGCTCTTCGGAAGAAAGCGCTTATCCCACATGCGGGCAACATATTTTTTTTGATAGGTGTTGCCCACATCGGGTTTGCCGCAATCCAGCTTGTTTCTAATGCCCTCAAGCCCCATGGATATCAGGGTTGCCATCTGTAAATACATATTCCCAATCGGATCCGGAGACCTTAACTCGATGCGTGTACTTTCCGGGGTGGCACAATAGGGAATGCGCACCATGGAGCTGCGGTTACTGAATCCCCATCCTCTGACAACCGGCGCTTCTCTCTCCAGAACGTAAGCTTTATAGGAGTTATAGCTCGAGGCCATGATTATGGAGGCTTCGCGGCCGTATTTTAGTATACCAGCGATGAATTGCTTGGCTATCGCACTGAGACCGTCATCTGAGTCCGCTTGATAAAACAGATTGTTGCCATTTGTATCTTGCATGGATAGATGAATATGAAAAGCGCTACGATTATAACCATCAAAAGGCTTGGGCATAAAGGTGGCGTGAAAATCATTCCGCGCGGCCACTTTGTGGGTGATATGATTAAATAGCAGAGTCCGATCGGCGGCAGTCAGCGGGTCGGCAGGTTCCAGATTGATTTCGTGTTGCGAGGGCGTTACTTCATGATGGGCTTTTTCAAATTTGATACCACAGGTTTTAAGCACCGCAATGATCTGATTGCGGACAGTCTCACCTTTGTCATGTGGTGCGATTTGGAAATATCCAGCCTGATCAGTATGCACCTTTTGCTCAAACGTATCTCCGGATAGCAAAAAGAATTCATGCTCTGGACCCAGTAGAAACCGAAATCCATGGGTTTGTTCAGCGTCCTGGATAACATCTTCTAAAACCCGACGCGGATCTGCCTGGGCACGCTGTCCCAGTTTGCTGAATACACGGCCCACAATAAAACCCATGGATGTATTCTCGAACCTAAGCACACGAAAACTATCGGGATCGGGAATCAGAATACGATCACTCTTATCCACGGATGTAAAACCTGCTACCGAACTGCCATCAAAACCGATCCCGTTTTCCATAATTGAATCCATGTCATCTGGATTGACGGGCAATCCCATAATTTTGCCGTTGAGATCGGTAAAAAAGATGGTTGCTGCATCAAGTTCTTTCATTTTTTCCTTGAACTGCATCGCTGTCCCCATATGGTTTGCTCCTCCGTGTCACGTTTCGTTCAGATGAACTGATTAGCAATTAAGATATAATCGATCAATTTTTGGAATACCTCGCCATTAGCAAGTAATCGGATGAAATACAATTGATTTCTTGAAGGTCCACAGGAAGTTATGCAGACTGGCAACGGCCTGTTCTGGTAGGTATTGCTTATTTAGGATGTATTGACACGATGGCAATAACTGCAATAGGCTAGAAGTGGCTTCATAAAATCGTGCAACGATTTTATTTGGGGAGGGTATATGATTATTGGCCTGGATGTGGGCGGAACCCATACGGATGTTGTTCTGATTAATAATCAAGGTATTGTCTTCGATATCAAGGTTCCCACGGATAGTTCTGATCTATTTTCAACGGTTTTGACGGGGCTTGAGTCAATCACACAGGATGTTGCTCCGTCCAAGATCCGACGGGTAGTTCTCAGCACAACCTTAACTACCAATGCCATTGTTCAAAATAAGATGCCGGATGTTGGTATGATTGTCTCCAGCGGTCCAGGTATTGATCCTGACAATTTTCGCACCAATCAGAACTATTTTCCGGTTGGCGGGTCCATCGATCATCGGGGCCGTGAAGTTGCGCCGATCGATGAAAAAGAGATCAAGACCGCTGCAAATAATATTAGGTCCCAGGGCATTCGTCATGTGGGCATCGTCGGTAAATTTTCAGTTCGAAATCCATCCCATGAAAATCAGATCAAGGCTATTATAGATAACGACTTTGAAAGGATTTTTTTAGGGCATCAAATATCTGGTCACCTCAATTTTCCGCGCCGGATTGCCACCACTTTTCTCAATGCCTCCGTATACCCCATCCACAATGAGTTTTTCCAAGCTGTTAACAAGTCATTAAAAGAAAAAGGCATTGAAGCATCCATCCGAATTTTAAAAGCAGATGGCGGCAATATGCGGTTTGAGTCTTCGGTGGATGTACCCGGACAAACCATCTTGTCGGGGCCGGCAGCTAGTGTCATGGGAGCAGTTGCCTACGCGCAGCCGGAAATCGACACCTTGGTGTTGGATATTGGGGGCACGACCACGGATATGACCATTCTGACCGGCGCCGTTCCCATCCTAGCACCCGTGGGTATTGAAATGGGGCCCTACCTTACCCTAATCCGTTCCCTGAATACGCGCTCTATCGGCCTGGGCGGTGACAGCCAGGTTGCTGTTAATGCAGGCAGTATAGAGATTGGGCCGCAACGGCTTGGGCCGGCCATGGCTTTTGGTGGGCCCGTACCTACCCCCACGGACGCCTTGTTTGTACTGGGGAAAATGGTTTCAGGTGATCGTTTTAAATCTGTTCAGGGAATGTCGGTACTGGCCGGGCAACTCGGTATGGAAGTGGAAAAGGTGGCTGAACAGGTTTTCACAAAAGCATGTGAACAAATACTTATAGAAGCCCGGAATATGGAAATCCGTTTGAACCAAAAGCCGGTTTACACCATTCATGAAATTCGAGAGGGTGTCCGCATTATTCCATCAGAAATTCTCGTTTTGGGCGGGCCGGCCCCGTTTTTTGCAGAGCGAATTCAGGATCTGAGCACCCAAAATGTTCGGGTTGTACCCAAATGGTCGGTTGCCAATGCCATCGGTGCGGCCCTGGCCCGAACCACATGTGAAGTTAGCCTATTTGCCGATACCGCGGCCTGTCATATTGTTTCTCCCAGTGAGGACTACCAGGCTTGCATCCAGCCAGATTTTGACCAGGCAGCTGCGGTTCAAACGACGTTTGATCTATTGCGCAAAAAGGCGCTGGACCGAGGCGCCAATCCAGATCACTTGGAATTGGAACTATTGGAATCACAGACATTTAATATGGTTCGCGGATTTCAGACCACAGGGAAAAATATACGTGTACGCGCGCAAGTTAAACCGGGATTGATTCAGGGTTTTGAAGGGATACTGAAATTATGATGTGTATGTTTAGGAGCTGCAATGTTGAAAGCCGAACGTAAAACCGGCCTGGTTTTTTTTCCGGCCTTTGACTGGGCCATTAGTCCGACTCATCCTGAACGGGAGGAGCGGCTTCTGTATACCCAGGACCAAGTTTTTGAAGAAGGCTTGTTGGATATCCCGGGTATTGAGGAATATAAACCTGATCCGGTTACCATCCAAGATGTACAGCGGGTGCACTTTTGTGTCCCGGATGTCCAACAAGTTACGACCGAATCCCATTTTATCAGTGCCGGCGGTGCCCTAACCATCGGAAAGGCAGTCATGAACAAGGAAGTTGCCTGCGGGTTTGCCCTGGTACGCCCTCCCGGGCATCACGCCATGCGTTTGGTTCACGGCAACAGGGGTTTTTGCAACGTCAATATCGAAGCCATCATGATCGAAAATTTAAGACAGGCCTATCCGGTCGAGCGGGTGGCTATCGTGGACACGGACTGCCATCACGGTGACGGCACCCAGGATATTTATTGGCACGATCCCAATACGCTCTTTATTTCCATTCATCAGGATGGCCGGACGCTTTATCCGGGCTCGGGTTTCCCCAATGAGATGGGCGGCCCCAATGCCATCGGTACAACCATCAATATTCCCTTGCCCCCGAACACATCTGAGGAGGGATTTTTATATACCATGGAGCAGGTTGTTGGTCCCATACTGGATGACTTTAATCCCGATATTGTGGTCAATTCCGCCGGGCAGGACAACCACTATTCCGATCCCATCACCAATATGAACTTTTCAGCCCAGGGCTACGCCAAACTGACAAGTTTGCTGAGGCCTGACATTGCCGTCCTGGAAGGCGGCTATTCCATCGAAGGTGCCCTGCCCTATGTCAATACCGGCATTATTCTGGCGATGGCCGGCATCGATACCAGCCATGTCAAAGAACCAGACTATGATCCCATTAGCATCCGGCAATCACCTGAAGTAAGTGCTTATATTGAACAACTCGGTGAAAAGATCCTTGAATTGTGGTCTGCCAGGAAAGAGATGCAGGCGCGGGTTCAAGCAGAAAAGGCTTTTCATGACCGCTCGCGTGATATTTTTTATGACACCGATGGCATTCAGGAGACCCAGCAGGAGATTGTGCGAGCATGTAATTGCTCCGGAGGTGCCTTGCGAATAGATTCAACAGCCAGTACAGGTCGCCATGTTCTCGCTGTACATATTCCACAGAATGCCTGTGAGGCTTGTAAGCAGGCCGGCTATGAATGGTTTGAATCTGAGAAATCCGACGCGTTGGACAGCCTCTATTTACAGGATCGAACTATTGATTCTTACACGGTGTATGCTGGCTAATACCTGAAGCTTGCATGAAACAAGGTGCAATCTCCAAAAAACAATAGGTGATTATGGCAACCAGAATATATCAGCCATCCAGGCAGAACCTTGAACTTCGGGCTCGGGTTTTGGCTGGTATCAGATCTTATTTTATCGGCCAAGACTATCTGGAAGTGGAAACGCCGGTTCGAATCCCGACACCGGCGCCCGAGGCGCATATCGATGCCCAAGAAAGCGGTTCTTGTTTCCTACATACTTCACCTGAGCTTTGTATGAAACGCCTGCTGGCCGCAGGTTTTGAGCGTATTTTTCAAATATGTAAATGCTTCCGACAAGCTGAACGCGGGAAATTGCACCTGCCTGAGCTGACCATGCTGGAGTGGTATACCGCCGGGCACAACTATAGTGACATGATGTCGCAGTGTGAAGAATTGATCGCTTATGTTTTCCAATCTATGGGATTTGATAACGTCATTTCCTACCAAGGTTCTCAAATCGATATCGATCCGCCCTGGGATCGAATGAGCGTTTCTGAAGCATTTGAACAACACGCAGGGGTATCAATTCCAGAAGCTCTAAGGGGTGATAATTTTGATGAAATCATTGCGTGCGACATAGCTCCCAAACTGGGAATTTCCAAACCAGTTTTTCTATATGATTATCCGGTGGTATTGGGATCGTTGGCCCGATCTAAGCCCGAAGACGACAGCTTGGCAGAGCGTTTTGAACTCTATATTACCGGCATAGAGCTTTGCAATGCCTTTTCAGAATTAAACGATCCTAGCGAGCAGCGTGAACGGTTCGAAGCGGAATTGGCTTTGCGGAAATCGCTGGGAAAATCCACCTATCCTTTACCCGAGCCATTTTTAAAGGAGCTTGCCAACATGCCGGCTTGCGCCGGCAATGCCTTGGGGATAGATCGCCTGGTGATGCTCTTAGCAGATACCGCCAAGATTGATGATGTCGTTGCGTTTACCCCCGAAACCCTCTAAAGCACTTGTCAGAAATTCTTTGCCGATTCAAAATCGCGGTCAAGGAGTGCCCCAATATTTTTCTAATGGATATATCATATTGAATCTGTCTAACTAGCGGAGTGCCCTGCCGGACTGATGATGTTTCCACAGCCTGTGGTTACTACCATACGGCATCATTTCATCATCAGTCCGGCAGGCACAAATTCAGACTTGGATTGATATATCCATTAGAAAAATATTTGGGCACTCCTTCTCGCTGTATCGGAATGCTATTTTAATAATTGTGAGGCTAGGTATCCCAGGATTGGACTTCTACAATATTGCCTTCCGGATCTCTAAAGTAAACGAAGGTTAACATGCCGACGTCGGCCACCATTTTTTCTGAGATTTTACCCAATAAATTCCCGCCATTTTTTAGGGCCGCATGTAAGGTTTGCTCCACATCATCGACTTCAAAGGCAATATGGGTAAAACCGGTGCAATTTGTCATCACAGGCAAGGTCTCTTGGATATTTTTGTAGGAGAATATTTCCAGGGTCGGACCAGTCTCACCATGCCCGGGCAGTAGTAGATGCACGCCTTCCAGCTTTGCATTCGATAAACCCGTAGCTTGATCCAGCCAATTGCCGGAGAGTTTTCTTTTGGGCGGTTTTACAGTGCAATTGAAGACATTGATATAAAAATCCGACAGTTTCTTCCAATCCCTTGCTGCGATGTTGGTATGTGCATATCTCATTTTCTAATCCTTGAATTTAAAGTGCAGATAAGTGAGGTGCCACATTAGATTTAAGAGGAGATATATGGAGTTTAGCTAAAGTGAGAGCGCATTTCAAGCGGAAATATTTTGGTTTATAAGCGGGTTTCAATTGTGAATTTGATTTGGAGATCCAGAACCCAATTCTGGAAATTCCGGCTTTATCAGTCAAGCAGAGGCTTTCCAGCCAAATTGATGATGCACCCTATTTCAAAATGAAAAATGCCGGTCGGTTTCAGTTTGCGCTGGCTGGTATTAGCGGTCAAATCCAGGTTTATGAATACAAACAGCCCTATTATCGGGCCGTCGATGCGAAAAAAGCTGCCCAAATCCTAACGAACCAGAAACCAATCCTGCTGGATGTACGCACGCGCAGGGAATTCAAGCGCGGCCATATCCCGGATGCCAAGTTGATTCCGGTACAAGAGTTGCAAAATCGGCTGGGAGAGTTGGCAGCATATAAACATTCCGACATCCTTATTTATTGTGCCACGGGTAACCGCAGTACGGTTGCATCGAAGATTTTGATAGACAATGGTTTCAAACGCATCATCAATATGCGCTATGGTATTGCCCAATGGAGTCGAAACAAGTATCCTGTCACAAAATAATCCATGATGAATATCATTCTTTTCTGGGTCATGGGTCATCGTAACTAAAGACAAGCAGGATTGTTAAGTTAAAGCATCATAAAACGGACAAATCTGCGCTACCGTTCTTCTCCATATAAAATCTGAGGATGTCTTTTAGGGACAAGATGCCTTCAACTTGACCGGATTCAGAAACAATCGGAAGGCATGAAATAACCTTATCAAGCATCAATTTGGCAGCATCTTCCATAAGGGTATGCTTTTCCGTCGTGATGGGTGTGCGGGTCATGATTTGATGGGATTTTTTCTTTAGCGTTTTTAAAGCGCGGGAGTCTTCAGACAGCGTATTGATATGCGGGCTGATTTCTTTTAGAACGTCGCGGTCAGAGATAATACCCAAGAGTTCGCCGTCTTCTACAACCAGGACATGATGAAATTTATGTTTTCCAAACAACTTTTGGATGTGGTCAAGGGTAGCATCTAGACCGATAGTTATGACATCCGTTTTCATTATTTCACTGACTATCATCGTGGTGTTCTCCCTTTATGCTAGAGCAAGGAGTGCATCGAAATAGTACAACGTCATCCGAGTGCAGATCTGCTGATTCTGACTGCCTGAAAAACGAAAATATGGACATCGGAACCGATCAAACGCTCAAACAGATATCACAATAAGTCAATATCTGCAAAATGTTCTGAGGTTCAACTCTAAGGATGCACTGAAACCCTATGATAAGGCGGAGCATTAAGGCCTAAAAAAGCAAATATGAGACGGAATATCACTTTTGGCATTGGACAACCCGATATCTTATATCTGTCTTAGCAATCACTCACAGGTGGTTTCTTCTTCAAAAGAAAAACAAACGGAATTGCAAGTGGCCCGAAAAGAGCGCCCATAACGGCCCAAAAGAGGGTATTGCCTCCGCGTTTATCTGCGACCGTCCAACAAAGATAAGCGCATGCAATGCAGATCAGTGAGAGGATTAAAGCAGCTGCCATTTTAAATGATATCCTTTTCGGCTGCCGGGTAGGGAATACCCCGGGTGAATAAGAAAAAAACCAAAATTCCGGAAATACTGATAAAGGTGCCCATGAAGAAGGCGTCCCGGAGGTTAAAAACATCCATCATAATGCCGGCAAAGGACGAACCGATGAGCATGCCCAGGCTATGCGCCATGGTCATGAGGCCCATAAGCGAGCCCATGGCATCGGATTGACTGCCTTTAAAAACAGCAATGGCCATATGGGCCGGCATGGAGATGCCACCGCCAAAGCCAAAGAAAACGCTGGCAAGAATCAGGTCTGCTAAGGAAGTTGCCCGGGCAAAATAAATCATCCCAACCGCCACCAGCACTCCGCCGAAGATGATCATCGTTCTGCGGTTAAGTCGATCGGCCATGTAACCCATAGGGAGGTGGATGACGCCGCTAATAAAAACCCCCAGCATTACCAGAAAGCCAATCGTAGCGCTGGTCAGACCAAACTCGGTGTCTGCCAATACCGGTAAAAATCCCCAGAGGATGCCGATGCAGGCCGTATAATTGATCCTGTAAATAAAAAGACCGAGAATTTCACGGTCCCCAAGTAGTTTTTTCCAAGGCAGGGGGGCACGCTTTTTTTTCAGCACCTTTTCCTCATGAACTGGTGGCAAAAATGCCAGGCTGAGAAAAAAGCCGACAAGGGACAGCAGCCCCATGATTATAAAGGAGGCATCCAGGCCCCAGTGGTCCTTGATGCTGCCGCCAAGGATCGGGCCCAGGCTCAGGCCAAAAAAAATGGACATGTTAAAGAATCCCATGGTGAAACCTTCCCGTCCTGGCGGGGTAATATCACCCACATAAGCCTGGATGGCCGGCATCATCATGGATGAGGCGATTCCCTGAAAGAATCGGATGATCACCAGGAAAGAAATGCTGTCGGCCAGTACAAATGCCATGGAGAGACAGGCGTAGGACACCAAACCGAATACAATCAGGCGTTTACGGCCTTTGCGATCCGAAAGCCTGCCAAAGTAAGGTAGGAAAAAGGTGCGCGAAAGGGCAAAGGATCCAAATATCAATCCAATGGCCAATCCACCGGCGCCAAGTTGATGGGCATAAACCGGCAGGAGTGGCACCACGATGCCCACACCGGTTACAGCGGTAAAAAGGGAAAAAAACAGGGTGCCGAAGATCTTTTTGTCGAGGCTGGATGCCATTAAATTTGCTTTTGGATATCCCTCAGGACGCTTTCGACCTCTTCCTGAATCTCTTGAAGTCTGTCTGCGCTCATGGCTTCAAAGCGCAATACCAGGGCCGGTTGGGTATTGGATGCCCGCACAAGGCCCCAGCCATCGGGATACAAAACTCGAGCACCGTCGATGTCGATGACATCTTGGCGATTTTTGAAATAGGCCGTCACCTCTTGAACGACCTTAAATTTGATATGATCGGGACATTCCACTCGAATTTCAGGCGTGTTTATGGTTTTAGGTACATCGGCCAGCAATTCAGACAGCTGCATGCCGGTACTGGATAAAATTTCCAACAGGCGGCAGGATGCATAAACAGCATCATCAAAACCGAAATAACGGTCAGCAAAAAATATGTGCCCGCTCATCTCGCCAGCCAGTTCTGCTTTTTCAATTTTCATTTTTTGTTTAATGAGTGAATGACCGGTTTTCCACATGATGGCGTTACCACCATTTTTTTCAATATCGTCATAAAGCGTTTTGGAACATTTAACTTCGGAAATAAAAGTGGCACCCGGTTTGCGGGATAGGATCTCACGTGAGAAAATGATCATTAATTGATCACCGTAAATCAAAGTGCCATCAGCATCCACCACGCCGATCCGGTCTCCGTCCCCATCATACCCAAAGCCAACATCCAATTTCTTTTCTTTGACCAGCTGGATCATATCCTGCATATTTTTAAGCACTGTGGGATCAGCCTCATGATTGGGAAATTTACCATCTGGTTCGCAGAAAATATCATGAACCTCGCACCCCAACGCTTTGATAATGGGGACCGCTGTAACCCCAGCGGTGCCGTTACCAGCATCGATGCCAACTCTAAGCGGCTGCTTCAGAGATAGGTTTGTTATGAGATAGTCCTTATAGGGTGGTATGATCTCATAAGTTTCAACCTGACCATCCCCGGATTCAAAATCCTCATTTTCAATGAGTTTCAGAATGGCTTGAATCTGGTCACCATATACGGAATCGACACCGCTACAAATCTTAAATCCGTTGTATTCCGGTGGATTGTGACTGGCCGTAACCATCACATTCCCCTGTTTATTTAAATGGCGGATGGAGAAATAACCAACCGGTGTACTGCACATACCGATATCCACAACCCGACAGCCAGTGGCCATGAGGCCCTGGGTCAATTTTTCAGAATAAAGATCTGAAGTCACACGACAGTCGCGGCCAACGGTGATATCAATGTTGCCTTGGCGTTGCAGATAGGTCCCGATCCCTTTACCTATTAAGATCACATCATCGGGATTCATGTCCTTGCCGGCGATACCCCGAATATCGTATTCCCTGAACATTTCTGGATTTAACATCTTGTTGTCCTTTCAGTATGGTGCTGCATCCTATCTTAGTTTGAACTATATTCATCCTTCGTTGCGATCACTTGAATATGAAAATTTCATGGTATCGAAAAGCATGCAGGCCGTCAATTGCCAAATAAATGCATAATATGAATTTAAGTAAGGTATTTTTGTGACTTCATGTTCCAATTGACACACTGAAATCTGCCTCCTATACTCGGTGCGCCTGATTTCTTAAAAATATGGAGAGTACACTCGTGATATCCGTTGATCGGAAATGCATAATTATTCTGGTTCTTCTGGTATGTTGCCTCACAGTAACAATGATATCACCGGTGAATGCCGAGACCCAAGCGGACAATCCAAAAAAAATGACCCTTATCCAGGCAACGATACTGGGTATGGTGGAAGGCTTGACTGAGTACCTGCCCGTCAGTTCCACCGGCCATTTGCTGTTGGCCAGGGATCTGCTGGGTATGAATTTGCTGGCATCTGACACCAGCGAAACCACAACCGCCATGGAGGCGGTCAATGCCTATCTGGTTTGTATTCAATTCGGTGCCATTCTGGCTATTCTAGTCGTATGTGCCCACCGATTCAAAAGGATTTTGATGGGCATCTTCAAGGGTGATGCCGAGGGCAGACGATTATTAGCACATCTGGTATTGGCGCTCCTGCCTGCCATCATTATCGGTTTGATTTTGGAAGGTGTCATCAAGCGATTATTATTTGGCATCTACCCGGTCATCCTGGCCTGGTTTGTGGGTGGTGTCGCCATTCTGGTGATTGCCTTCATCTTCAAATCTAGGAAGATTGACCTGCATCAGGGCAAAGCCATCGAGGATATGACCGCCAAGACGGCCCTATTGATCGGCTTAGTCCAGTGCCTGGCCATGTGGCCGGGGGTCAGCCGAAGCTTGGCCACTATTCTGGGGGGCCTTTTTCTGGGTCTTTCCATGCAGGCCACGGTGGAGTTTAGTTTTCTTTTGGGCGCTGTCACCTTATCCGCTGCTTCGGTTTACGATGTGCTCAAACACGGCCAGGATATGCTGGCCATGTTCGATTTAGGCTCCATGATGCTGGGACTGCTGGTGGCATTTGTGGCAGCCATACTTTCGGTCAAATGGATGATCGGCTATTTGAATAAGTACGGACTGGCGTTGTTTGGATATTATCGGATTGCCATCGCAATAGCAGCTTTTTGGTACTTCATTTAACGACAGTCATATATACTATCGCTCTTTTAGTTTTAGAAGTGTTTATCTCTTTGAAAGTAAAGAAGGGATCAGGATTCCAGGATTCGAGTGTTCAAGTGGTAGTATTCAGCGGCAAGCGATTAGTAGCTAATAGCCTAACAGCCTATTTTTATTTACGGAGGTTTAACTAAAATAAATAGCGGTATGTCCTCTATTGGGACTTCCGAGTTGAAGAGGATCAAA
>CAZWEO010000066.1:0-28612 GCA_964633115.1 uncultured Desulfobacterales bacterium | reverse complement strand
TTTGCACCATACACACTTTTAACCTTTATGTCTACAATTAAATTGCGCTGTAGTGCTAATTTGGAAGCATTAAATAGCTGGTATTCCTCCCCAGAGTACCGAGCATTAATTCCGCTGAGGGAAGAAGCTGCTGACATAGATTTGCTTTCATACGAGGAATAGCAGGTCAGCAAGCAGATTAACTCTGAAAGAAAAATCCTATACGTTCTCCACGTATCTGCGCTGCAGGTAATCCTTGAAATTTTCCTTTCACAAGATCAGTAATATTTAGGTGACTTGATTTAATACGGGCAATTCCAATTTAGGAGGAATTGCCTTTTTTTGCATTCTGGTAAGATAAATGATATCTGGATTAGCGATCCGGATTTTTCATGCCGCAAATACCCGATTATCATGATTAAGCATCCTGATCATATGCAAAATAACCAAATAGGTCCTATGGGAGGAATAAGCCGAAAACGCCAATTCATAATTTATATGCTATCCACACCTAAATATGGATTCGTGCTTCTTGGTATAGGCCTGCTGCTAATTTCCGGGTTGGTATTTGCGATCGGTTTCCTCTTCGCAAACATGGCCACAAAGGGTGGGATAGACGTCAATACCTCGAATACAGTTCGTTATTTGTTGGCTACAGTACTGCTGTGGGTATGGCATAAAGCAACTGGTAATCCCCAAAGGATAATGCCGCGTGAACGCTATGCAGCACTGTGCTTGGGCATAGCTGTATTTCTAATGGGTGCAGGATATCTGGGTGCGACCCAATACATACCTGTAAGTTTGGCTGTTCTAATTTTTTACACCGGGCCTTTCTTTATTATTGTAATATCCAAATTCACCGAAAATGAACCCATAACCATCCAGCGTCTTATAGCCATTTGTCTGGCTTTTATCGGTTTGATCCTAATCATGGGTGTAAAGTCCACGGGCCCGTTACCCATTCGCGGGATTCTGTTAGCCTTTACATCTGCGATCGGCTTGGCAGTGTTTGTTACGGGCAGCAGCCTTACGATCCGGAAGGCTTCCCCTCAGATGGTTAACTTATACAGCCTTTTCGGGGGCACCATGTTGTTTGGACTATTCCTTTTCATCATGGGCGGTCCGTCGGGCACCGTCACCATGAGTGGGGTGCTCAAATTGGTTGGATCTGGGTTGTGTATTGCAGTCGGTCATATTACCTTCTTTTCAGGACTGAAAATCATAGGTCCTGTCAGGACATCTGTTCTATTGAATGCGGAACCGGTATTTACCATCGCTCTTGCAGCTCTTTTGCTCGGCGAACGGCTTTCATATACGCAGGGTATAGGTGCTGCTCTCGTGATTACTGGGATCAGTTTGATCACTAACCAACCTAGGGCTGCAACTGGTTGAAATCAGCATCGTTAATGAATGTTATTAATGAGTAAACTTAAAAGCTACCACGGATTACGAGAGGAGGTTTAGGTGAAGTCCCTTTGCATATTCGAATTATTTCCAAGCAATTGTAATAAAGGTCTCTATTTAAAACTACCAAAACAATCCTTTGAAAATTGACCTTAGTATCAAATAGAAGATTTCATAAAACATGGTCATCCTTAGGATTGAAGGTTTTGTAACAGAGTTGAAAAATGAACTTGATTTCAATTAGTTGACATAATAAGCAAAATTTTTGTTTGATAGTATCAAACAAATTCGGTTGATTTGAAAAGGGAATTCCTACTCATTGGGAATTACCCTTTTTTTTGCTTTCTCATAAGAAAATTGATATCTGTAATCCAGACGGCCAGTACTAATTATCGCTAAAGGTATTAAAGGAATAACATGCATAGCAAACCATCATATGAAAAACTAGAAAAAAAGATACAAGAACTAGAACAAATAGAATCTGAACGCCAAAATGCAATTGAAGAATTAAAACAAAGCGAGGAACGATATCGATCTTTGATTGATAATACTATGGAGGGGTATCTGCGTATATTTCTTGGACCGATCTGCAGCGAAATTGCGGGTCTTTTTTGTAGACCATGCAAAAGCTGCACTTGTTGTGCGGGCAGCCCACCGTCGCCTGGATCAAAAGGCTATCGGCTTCGCTCGGAGGTCGATATATGGGGCCTTCATAACGCAAAAATTGTCTCCATCGGGATTGAAAATTAATGGACAGAAGAATGGATATAGATATGACATCGGACGAGAACTTTACTTTTGTACGTATTTTAGCCGAATATCTCTGCGTATTTTTGTTCAATTGCTTGAATTTCTGAAGCAGTCAGATTTTTAAATTCTTTCTCTCGTGCCCGTTTCGAAAGCGTACCCGTATTCCGATTTAAAAAGCGTATAAGTAGATCGACGAGCCTATCTGGCATATCAATATAATTTTTTATGAATTCATTGAGAAGGTCGTACTTTTTTAAGTATTCAACCTCGTCAGGAAGTGTTCTATTTACTGTTTCCTCAACGCATTCAAAGAAAAACTCAGCCTGCTTTGTTGCATCAAAATAGCGATATAAATCGACTGTCTCGTTTAAAACCTCAACATTATTTTTCTCTGTTGGTCGCCATTCAATCAAATCAAGGCGCGGTTTTGAAAAGTGCTGAAGTATTTTACGGTATTTATCTAGGCGCTCCAGAATGACAGCGGATACCGGAAATATTAACCCTCTTGGGACAAACCCTTTCTCAGCCAAAACATGATGAAATAAATAGCGGTGGATGCGGCCATTTCCATCTTCAAATGGATGGATAAATACAAAACCAAAGGCAAGAACAGTTGCCAATAGAACAGCATCAAAGTCATCCTTGCAAAGAAGCTCATATGTTTCAATTAAGCCAGTCATAAGCGTTTTTAAATCATCAGGCCAGGCAGAAATATGATCAGGCATAGGCATCCCTGAGCTGCGGTCATGTTCTCCAACAAAACCGCCTTCCATGCGCAGACCTGGATCGATAAAACGATTATCTGCGATAACAACCTGCTGTAGATGTTCCAGTTCAGTAATGTTGAGCTTACGTTGCCCAGCTTCGCCGATTATTCTTCCCCATCGTTCGATTCGATTGTGTGGTGGGGTTTCCCCTTCAATAGTGTAAGATGCTTTTGAGTCCTTAAGTAATAAGAATGCAGAAGCCCGGCTTAGTAGATCGGGATGGGTCGGGCCGATATTTTCTATGGCTGCTTCAGACAGTTTTTTGCCTATATATTGCTCAAGCTTTTTTGTTTTTCGGATCAAAGGACAAAAATTACGTGTCCCCGGCAAATTGTTGCGAACCCGATGGCGTTTGGACGGATATGCTTTCCCTTCGTATTGTAACTTGCTATTAACGAGAGGAACGAAATTTCCTACCCGCGCATCATCAATATCAAGTTGTTCTTCACGTAACCATTCCCACAAAAACCATAGTTTGCGGCTATACATTCCGGTTGGCTCTGAAAGGATGATTGTCTCTATTTTTCTGGCTTCAATCGTTTGAAACAAGGCATTTAGAACAGATTCCAAGCTTTTTGAAAATCAAATGGAAAGATGTCAGACTACTTTAGATCTAATCGCTCTCGTTCACATATTTCTGATACAGTATATGAATCATACCATCTGCCAGGCCCAGGATCGGCACATAGATTTGATCGGCCCGGCCCCATTTCATGACACGGCGGTAAATGGCTAAGGCCGGGAGGATGACATCGGCGCGATCCGGTCGCATGCCCAGCTCGGTCACGCGCTGATCTATGGTGTACCCGTCCAAGTAGGTGGCAATCTCCTTCAGCTGTTTATACGATATCGGCTTCCCGGATTTACCGCCAACCAGGCGAAATGTCTTGTTGACGTAAAAAGGCGGTCATATCAATAGGCCAACCTACCCAGTGATTTGAGAATAAGCGTGATACCCATGGCAAACATGCCGGTGAGACCCATGCCGCAGGAAAAGCCCGCCAGCAAAACCGGCGCGTACTGCCGCCACATGCTGCCATAGCGTTTATAAAAATAAAAACGTCCCAGAAGTGCGCCCACTACCTCCAGGATCAACCCATGGGGCGTGCTCTGCCCCAGACCCCGCACCATACCATAAACCAATAAAATGGGAAGCCCCAGAAATATTAGTATAATATAGGTAATCACCCCCAGTCCCACGCCGGCGACAACGTAGATCCAATTAAGGGCCTGGTAGAATAAGGAGTTCCCTTCTAAGGTCGAGGTTTGCATCAAAAGCGAATTTAGGGCCTGGAGATGCCAAAGCTCCTGAGCAAAGGGATAGGCATTGGAGGGTATCGGCGCCAAGCGCCAGATAAATTGGGAAAACAGCAAACTGGCAATCATCACCACAGGAAAGACAACAATCTCGGATTTGATGATGCCACGAATACTGGTGCCGGTCAGTTCGATCTGACGAAAATTAACGGTGGCCTCACCGTAGTTGTGGATCGGAATAGGGGCGTACCAGATTTCGATGCCCTGGTATCCAAAATATTTGGCTCCGGCAATAAAACTGGCTTCGCGTACCAGGGGCAAACTGACAAACTGACCGGCGATGCCCTCCATGCGTGCAGTGATATAGGATACCACAGGTGTATAGATAAATCCGTAGAGCAGAAAAAAGATCCAGGGGAAATTGGGAACCAGCCAAACACAAAGCAACACATAGGATACGGTCGAAAAAACATAGATGCCGATGGAGATCCAGAAATTAAAATCACCCCGTCCCGGGGGCGGCTGAAACAGATCCTTGAGGGTGCCGCGTTTATTGGTGGCACTTTGACTAAAAGAGCGGATCACATGCCATATGCCAATAAAGGCGATCGATAATCCCAAGCCAATACTAAAGCTCAAATAGAAGTCAAAATTGTTGGCAAACACGGTTTCAACCGTACCCATGCCCGGGTGCCAGCGTGTTAAGATGCCGAAGTGGTGCAGAATTGGATTGGCCGCAATGGTAATTAAAAGGCCCACCAGACCGCCGATAACAGCCCAAAAAGGTAAAACCATCCCAATAAACACCAGTCCCAAGTCGAGTTGGATCCCGGTAGCAACTGCTGGTAGAATTTTTTCGGTGTGTCCGGTCAGTTCAATCCAAGGAATCGGTATCAGGCGGATCGGTTCCATCAATATCAGACCGCTTAAGGTTGGCAAGACCACATAGATAGTGCCAAAGGCCAATCCGATAACACCGCCGATGCTGAAGACGCGCCACTTCCAACTCTTCTTCTTTTCTTCCGTGGATTCGGCCAGGGCCATGGTTCCCAGCGCAGCCACCGGTGCCATGGGAAAGGGTAGCTTCTCCACATCGCTGGTGATCCGATACAGTGCATACCCCAGTCCGAATTGGTCTATCCGCTGGATGATCTGCGTGCCAACCAACAACAGAATAGGGATCAACCAGTCCCGGTGAAAAAAGGTACGCTGCATCAAGGAGTCAGAATCCATGCCAGGTGCTATCCAGGCAGGGATAAATTCGGTCAGACCCAGCATGCGGGCAGCATCCGACTGTACCAAATACTGGCTCCACAGCAATCCCTGAAAAGGCGTGGCCAAAGCGGCACCGGCCATGTAGTAGAGCAGAAAGATTTCCTGCTGTTTCAGTTCGCTGTAGGAGCGTTTGGCCAGCTCGGCAAATAGGATGATCGTGACCCACCGGGCGGCCGGACCGATCCCGGTACCGATCACCAGCTGCAAGTACATGCTGCCAGGCATCATCAGAAAGCCGATGAAAATGGCACCTACCACCGTCTTCCAATCAAAGCCTTCTTCGAAGTGATCGGGTGTTTTTAAAAGATCACGATATTCCTGAAGTTCTTTGTCCTCGTACATAAAATTGCTCCGCAATTTTATATGGGCAAAACATTGTAACTGGCATCACTAAACAGACCAAAAACAGCCCAGGATCCGGCCATCATAAAGTCTCCGATAATCAGTCCGATAAAGAAAAATCGGACCTTGCGATACAGAATGACACCACCATAACGCATGCACAAGGCGTTGCAAAGCCATCCAACAAAAAAGCAGAACCACAGATACCACATGGCGGAGCTATAGGCTGTCAGGTATCCGATGGGATGGATCGGCCACCAATAAAAACGGTGGTAGCATATCACCAATACCATCATCAGAACCGCCCCCACGAGGATGAAACTCATGACCCAGTGCCCTTGTTCCACAGGTGATTCAATGATGCTGAAGAGGTTGTCATAGACCGTCAGTGTCGTGCGGCTAGCCCAGTCAAATTGCAGTTCCCGAACGCCAAATTTATAGCAGAGTGCCAACATGGCTAGAAAGGATACCAGGATCCCCAATAGCAAGGTGATCATGATGGCAGCAAAGATACGCCGATTGCTCCCGGTGCCGTCTGATATTTTTCGTACGTGAAAAAGGGATGGCATCAAAGATTCGCGCAGATCAACAAAGAGTACCTTCTGAAGGATGGCCGTGACCACCAGACCGATATGGGTAAAGGCTTTGGGGCCGAAAAATACCATGAGTCCGTCCATGGGCGCTGCCGTCAAGGTAAAATAGGCAATGCCCCCTTGGCAGATTACACGCGTGGCTACCAACATAAAAAGGAAAAGGGCTGCCACCACTAAAAATGAAAATAAAAAAGGTACGCCCGCAAAGTAGCACCAGCATACAATGGCCAGACCACCTAGAACCACGCCCCAAAAGGCTGTGGCGGTTGAAAGCCATTCGTCTTCTGGGGCGGCCGATTTTTTCAGACCGAAGCCCATTTTAAGGATATCCATAAAATGGAACCGTGCCAGCCAGGCGATAAAAACAAAGAAAACCAAATAGGCCCCGATCATTTGCATTTCTTCAGGTCTGGAAATGGTGGGTCCAAAGGTCACCCCCAGAGCACCTGCTGGTATGTTGGCACCCATCAGTGACAGGACACCAAACAGGAGTGCACCGGCGATGTAAAAAAACCAAAAGGAAAAAGAAATCTGTTTCGATGTCAGGAAGGCAAAACCGATAAAGGCTGGGTATATGTAAATCTTTAGTTTGTAAAATCCGGAAAAAAGACCGACTTTAGAGAAATATTTGCCTGCCAGAATCAGGGTGGGTATGGAAGGAATGGACGGATTGTAGAAACTAAGACCGTTCATTAGATGGAGTAATATGGGTATCGTCATGCCTACCAGTAGAAAGCGGTTGCCGAAGAAGCGTCCTATTTGATTATTATCGAAGGCTTCCTGGATCAACAGCGGCACCCGCAACAAGGGAAAATTGATGCGTTCATGGTATATGCCTTGTTTACTCAACAGGCTTACCAGACACGCCATCACAAAATAGCACAGTAGGATAAATACTATCCATCCTGCCAAGGGTCTCATCCAGGCATCCCAGGGAATATTCGTGAGAACCTCCAGCCAGCTCATCTGCCGTCCACCGACCAGACCATTGTAGAAGTTGGTGATTGATTCAGGATTTTGGGGGAACCAGCTGTCCGGAAGCAGGGGATGCAGCACTTCTCCCCAGCGGTTTTCTACCGTGGCAAAGTGATAGGGCGCCGTTAAATTGATAAAAAAGGTTCGCGCCAAGCCGGTCCAGGCGATACCGGAAAGCAGTACCATGAGTGCCCAGGTCACCAATAATTCTTTGCCAGTAATCAGATTGCGACCTTTGAACAACCAGCGCAACAAAGCGGTGATCACGATCATCCAAACCAGGAAATAGAAAGGTGCCAAAGGAAAATGGCCGCCGCCCAATGGGGTGCCTTGCTTGTAGGCATTGTTAAACGGCGTGATCAAACAAATAAGCAGCGCCAGGGAAGATCCCAAAACAATTGCTCGCCAACGAATCTTTTGAACAATCGGCGCTTTGTTTTCAGCCTCCATATCTGTATTTTGTATCGCTTCTGAATTGCTCATAATGTTTTTAGTCAAGTGAATGCAATAAACCCAACAAACTCAATGAACCCATTAAACCCGTTTATCCCGCTGTTCTTCGTTAGCATTGGCTGTGGTCAACAGGTCTGTATAATATTGCTTGGCTGTATCATCAAATGATCGCCATAATAGAAGCTGTTTACGAATTTGATGCAGAAAGGTTTTGTTAATACGATGCCAAGCATTGGACTCACCGGATTTGCGTTTCAATTCCACATGCACTTCCAAAAATCCTACTTCCTTCTTGGCTGGTTTAAATTTTAAAGCAACCTGCTGCATGATCCCAAAATCAAAGGGTGCTAGCCAAACCTGCGAAGTTATATGCAGGCACTCTTCATAGCTGCAAGCTTCTTCGGGACAATCCGCCTCATCCTCTGGTCCCGGAGGGGTTTCACAGACAAACGCGAAAGCCAAATTGCCGGTGGAAAATTTGCCATGGGTGATTTCTTGGTGGCTGGTGAAATATTCATACACAAAGCCACCGACGCTGCGATGCTCCTGATAGGTCATCAAAAAAGGCAGTACAATTTCAAGTCGATTGTCTATAGGATCGGGAAGCGTCCAGGAGCGATTGATATCCGGGATAGCGATTTCGCCAGCTACTTTGGATGGATAGATGACCGAAACCATGACCACCAGAATAACCAGGGCCATGGCGCCGACACCGGCCGCTGAGGAGTAATTTACTGTTATTCCTTGCCAGAGTGCGGTGCCGGCAAAAAGCTTGGCGGAGGTCTGCGCCACCAAGTAGCCGAAAACAACACTGAGTACGGCAAACGCCATGGCCTCAGCAATAAACAAAAACGATACATGCGACGGCGCCAACCCTACAGAGGTATAAATGCCGATTTCACGTTTGCGTTCATACACGCTGCTGATCATGGTGTTAAGCACAATGAAAATTGAGATCAATATGGGTACGATGATATTGGGGACACCACTGTAACTCATGGCATTGCTAGCGTGATATAGGTACGTCCCATCGGATTCCCCGCTGAACAAGGTGAGGCCAAAACGGTCCACCAATTCCTGGGCCATCTCTTGAATGGCGTTGCGAGTTTGCGGGCGCACAGCGATGCCCTTCAAATGACCGCCGGTGGCTAATAATCGTTGATAAGGTACAATCACGGTCAGGTCGGCATCAATATGTTGATAGCGACTTTGAAACTCACGCATATCGTCCCCGGACTCCAAGGCTTCAGCCACAACCTCGACCATGTCAGCAGAAATTTCACGTGGGAAAATAGCCGGGGTTAAGGGTTCTCCATCCAGATCGATATGGTTTTGCAAGGAAGGGCCGGAGAATATGCCCACAACATCAAATGGCAGCCCCCAAATGGAAACAGTTCGGTCATGCAAATTTTGACGGCCTTTAAAAGACTTTAGGTCAATATTGAGATGAAGGGCCATCCGGTCTGACAGCAGCACGGCCTGGCGATCTTGGGGTAATAGCCAACGTCCGGCTATAAGGGTTTTTTGGATGCCGGAGACGCGGGCTTCGTTGGCAGACAAGCCCACCACGCCCCGGGCTTCAAATGATTTCCCCTTGTAAAGGACAGGCGTACGCGTAGATTGGGTCCGGTTCTCTTCTTCGAGCCAAACCCTGGGGGCGGTAATAGCTTTTTCGGAAAAGGTGTTTCCAATTATAGTGGCTGCTTGTGGGGGCAGATCACGCCAATTGATATTCTTCAGTAAAAATCCCTGATAGGGGTGCCGATCCTGGTAAAGCATACGGGCATGCCGACGGACCGATTTAACCGAGGTAAAACTCATGATGGTAAAGGTGAGAATAACCAAGGTAACGCAGGTCAAGGCGGTTCGGACTCTGCGGCGTCTCAAATTACTGACACCCAGTAAAAATGCTGCCACGAATGCTTTCCAGCGACCGATATCTTCGGATTGGCCCCGGTGGGAATGACTCTGCAGGTAGGTCATTTCTTGTTCAAATCGGAAAAAAATAATCAGAGTAACCATCATAGACAATCCCATGATTAAAAATGCCAAAATGACAACCATGGGGCTGTAGGCTAATTGAAATGCCGGGTGAACATGATAGATGACGGTGATTAGGAGGATCAGGATCGCGCAAAAAGCAAGGATGCGTTTATAAATGTTGGCATAGGAGAATAGCAATCTTTCCAGACAGAATGAGAAAGGTACAAATAAGGCAATGTAGAATAAAACTCCGTAAAGCACATCCTTCTGGGTTTTTTCGATATCGGCATAGACACGGCTGGCCAAGGCCCAGGATTTGGATGCGGCTTCGTAGAAACGGTCATACCTAAGGGCTTCCCAGGCATTATCTGCTTGTTGCAGAGCGGAAAGGCCTGCGGCCTGCAAGGTATCGATACGCTCATTAAAGATGCCGCTTTTTTCAAGATTGTCGATCCGCGGGGACAGCAGCGACCACATGTCATGGGCCACGCGATAGCCGGTACGGTGTAAAGTCGGCCAGTTGTCGGTCCGGTAGCCCAGCCCTTGGGGATTTTCGGGGGTATTGTTGAGCAAGATTAATTTTTTGTTCAACACGGAATCACTCAAGGTAACCTTAAGCGGTGCCTCCGGTTCCATAAATATGGTGGTGATGTTGGAAGACCAAGTGTCGAGCCGGCTGTAGAAATATCGGACCGGCTCGGCTTCGCGACGACCATCCAGAATTTGGGTTTTGGTCAGGTATCGAAAGGTTCTCGGTTCCAGCAGATTGAATAGGGTGGTGCCTTTGGATGCAAACATCTTTAAATCGGTCTGCATGGCACTACGGCGCATTTTGACCCGATAGGCACTTTTTTTGGTTTGTTGCTTATCAATGGTCCAGATAATGGTGCCGGTTTGGGGGTTAAATTTGTAGGCTTCAAGTATGGCCTTGTGAAAACTATGTTTGGAATCGGCAAGCCCTTTCAGATAAAATTCACCGCTGTGGTCAACAATGGTATAAAATTTAGCCGGCCCCTGGTAGGTGAGAATGACGGTGCCAGGCGCGGGTTGATCTGCAAATAATTCCCCATGGCGCAAAAACTTTGCACTTCCGGTCAAGGTGGCAAAACCTTTGCGCGGATAGTTCTCCTCATGTAGACGGACAGCACCTGTCAACTGCTGCATGAGCATACAGACTAAGGCACTCTGATTCACAGCAAAGGTCTGATTGATATGTTCAAAAGTATCTTGGGTTGTGCCCCACCTGGCTCTGGCATCGTGGGTAGTCACCAGACTTATCCCATGGAAACCGGCCAGAGCGGTAACTTCACCGCCTAGAGGCGGGCGGTCGATAAAGAAATTTTTCCAGGAACTTTGCCGGCTGGGGCGCAAACTGTCCTTGAAAAAATTGTTCAAACCCAGCGATTGTTCGGCAGATTGGCCAGCTTGGCGCAGAACCTCATCGAGTTGGCTGTAACTGGGTGTACGGTTGATGCGTGGTCTAAAGGGGTACATCCACCCGTAGTTAAAGGCACCGATACCGCTACCATGGCTGGAAAGATGCAGGGAGACAGCAGCGCTCATATCAAATGATCTGGCATGACGGCGAAGCTGATTGACATCCTTCAGATAGTCATATTGTCGCTGAGTATCGTTTAAAATTGCCACCTGGTCTTTGATTGCGCTGGCCGTGATCTGCGCGAGCACGCGGCTATCGTTTTCTACAAACGGTTGGCCCTTAAAGGAATTCAACCAGGTTAGTCGTCGCAGCTGCTGCCGCAGTAAGGCCAGTTTCTGAATCGATTCTGTATCCGCTTCGTATTCTGCCTGCATGCGCGCCTGCATCAACTGCCGGGAAACCAGATCTGCTTCTGTTTTGAGCCGTTCCTTGAGGGCAGCATCCACCAATTGCATAAGCTCAGCTTGCGGGAAGCGGTCTTCTGCAAATCCACATGATTTAAGTCCATCTATGGTGGCACGGGTTTGTTTGATCCGCGCGGAAAGACGTTTTTGGGTTCGTTTGATGGTCTTTGATTTTTCAGATAAGCCCCATACAAACTCACGTATTCCGGCCAGTGATTGGGCATGACCGGAACTGGCCACCAACAGCACGGTTTTACGCGGCGGTTGGTCCTGCAACAATCGGGCGAATTGGAGCAGGGTAGCCACACCACAAGCTTCATCAGCACCCGGTGATCGACCCGCCACCAGAATGGAACTGTCATAAAAGGCCTCCAACAGAACCAATTGATCTTCGTATTCAGGATCGGATCCAGGTATCAGACAATAGATATTTTCAGTCGAGGACAGATTCCAGCCAATATCCGATTTTAAGATCACTTCAGTTGCAATTGGAGCTGACGAGAGACGATCAAATGATCCCATCAGTTCCTGGGCTTGCGCCGCGGGCATCCAAAAGCGTGGAAATTGAACCGGGGAGAGCTCTAACTTATCCTCCAATATCATTTTGGGTGAGTTACCGCGATCGATGTATATCAAGGCACTGGCGCCCATGTCAGCAGCGTATTCCCAATTATGAGCGGATTCGATTTCCATCAGAACCACGGAACCGGCTACTTTTTTGCCATTAAAGGCCTTTGGTTCTCCGGTTCCAACATAAACCAGCGGTCCCTTTATGCCGGGATCAGGTATGCGTTGCGGTGTTATGGCATTG
Organism: uncultured Desulfobacterales bacterium; assembly: GCA_964633115.1. Classification (GTDB taxonomy): domain Bacteria; phylum Desulfobacterota; class Desulfobacteria; order Desulfobacterales; family B30-G6; genus B30-G6. The sequence continues at coordinate 16,181 of CAZWEO010000066.1, read as the reverse complement.
CCTAGAAAGGGAAGAATCGGAATGGATGGACCAGCCGGTGACAGTGTCAGCGTACTTTGGCGATGCTGCAATGTGGGCACGGCCAGGCGCTGTGATGCAACCACGTCAAAACCCAAAGACGTCAAACGATTTTTAATATATTGAGCAGCGGCCGAATTGCCGGGTGTGCCGGTGCTTCTATCTTCCAGAGCGGCTAGGGTTTGAATATCCGCAAGGAACTGATTCGGATCGTGTATTTGAGATGATGCTGTCGCAGATTCCTGAGGGACGAGGCAGATAAAAGCGACCATAAGAACTAAATGCCACCCCCGCTGAGATATCGCGGGTTTGGAATTGGTCGTTTTGTTATATCGGTGCCGGTTTAGCCCCATTAAAGCGTATCCCCTTGACGCGGTATCTGGTGCGGGATTAGCGGCTGTCTATCGTGCCGATGGAAATGGAAAGTTCATCCCGGTCTTCTATTTTATCGATCCGGCCATCCCGAATCCATACAACCTGGTCAGAAACATTCAGCATTTTGAAATCGTGCGTGGCAGAAATAATTGTAACACCGCGTTCGACGCTCAAATGCTTGAGCAGGGCGATGATCTCTTCGCCGGTGGTTAAATCGAGATTCCCCGTGGGTTCATCGGCAAGGATGATAGCGGGATCGTTGGCCAGTGCACGGGCAATGGCCACACGCTGTTGTTGCCCACCAGATAATTCAAATGGTTTATGATTAAATCGATCCCCTAAGCCTACCAAATTCATCAGCGCCATACCTTTTTCAACGGCGGTTTCGTTGGGTATGCCTGCGAAGATCATGGGCAGGGTTACATTTTCCAGGGCGGTCATGACCTGAATTATGTTGAAGGTCTGAAAGATGTATCCAATTTTGCGACAGCGGAGCCAGGCGAGTTCATAGGCATCCAATTGGGCAATGTCGACCTCATCGATAAAGACCTTGCCGGTGGAAGGTTTGTCCAGGCCGCCAATCATATTAAATAACGTGCTTTTCCCTGATCCGGAGGGCCCCATAATGGAAATATACTTACCCGAATCGATTTCCATATTTACACCCTTTAGCGCTTTGACTTCAATCTTTCCCAAACGAAAGGTTTTGGTGACTTCCGAAACCCGGACGATGCTACTGTTATTGGCCATATGCTTTCACCTCATTGGGAGCCTTTTCAAATGGACGAATACAAATTTGCTGCTTCATCAAGATAGCGATAAAGTCGCGTGCCATAGAAATTTTGATTTGCATTCTTCCGGCCACCGTGGCGGATGAATGCAAATCAAAATTTCTATTCTTCCACCCGCATAGCCTCCACCGGCTGCATTCGCGCTGCAATCAAGGCCGGGTAGAGTACACCGATTAGACTGAGTAAACAGCCCACCCCAACGGACATGCCGATGGAGCCCAGAAGGGCTTTAGTCGGAATACTGACAATGGCGATAGTCCCATATTGCAGCAGATTGGAAACCAGTGCAAACAGGGCTCCCAGAAGCGCCCCGACACCGGCCCCCACCAAACCTTGCATGCCGGCTTCTAAAAGAAACAATCGCAGAATAAATCGATTCAAGGCCCCCAAACATTTCATAGTACCGATTTCCCGAAACCGTTCGGTCACCGACATGAGCTGGGCATTGATGATGCCGACCACGCAAACCAGCAGGGAAAGGATCACGATCCATTTTTGTTTGGGTGTGTTTTCAACCATGGTTTGGGACGGCTGCACATCGTAGCCCAATCGGATAATTTTTTGACGAATATCTTGTTTTTCAGTGGATAGGAGTCCGTTGACCACATCGATACTGACATTGGTAAAACTTAGAAAAGCCACAGCCAATACCAGGCTGATGGTGGTTATCATTGATCGGGCAAAGCGTACACGGATATTCTTGAAAGCGATTTCTATGGATTTGCCCAGCGGCAGCACCACCTGACGTTCCATCTGGCCCATGATCGAGCCGGCTCCCTTTTTGGAAGCCCTTGTTTGATCCGTAGATTCTTGCATCCTTTAGGCCTGAATCCAACCTAATAGTAATTTCTTTTTGATCTTTTGACACGCGAAGCAATAGAACCACATAGTAGCAGATTTTCAAGCTTTTGAGAACAGAATAAACCCCAAGGCTATAAAAGCTTGAGGACTACCCTATCTAATCCAATTGCTAAAAATTTCCATGGCTTGAAGTGCACAACCACATATGAAAAGCAATCTTAGGGTAAAGTGGCTTCCAGATCAGGAATGAGTCCTTGAATTTTGCACGGCCCGGAGACTTTCATAGGCAAGGCGCCTGTGGGTGAAGTCGTAGTCATTTACTTCGAACCCTCAGCAACGCAGCATATGGAAATCTCCGGGCGGCCCTCCGGGTGAAATTTGATGAGAGAAAATGCTTAAATTTTTTTTCAACCTATTGGGTTATTATGAAAATAATGTTAATCATTCTAAAGTTTAATTTGACAAAAGTTTATATAATTCTCATCAAATTTCATGCAGGATTCAGGGAGTATGTTAAGATCGCAAAATTGAACCCCAAGGTTGCATAAACAATTTGGCAAATAATCGATATTAGACTGTGTTGGGATGAGTTTTGAGAGGAAGCTATCATGGCAGTATCAGAGGTCCATCCCGGTCACCAATTTGAGACATGGCAAGTATGGCCCGGCAGTTATAAAAACCCGCCGGCAGACGGCGTTTATCCAGTTTCGGGTCAAACAGACTTGGCCATTACATCTGAAACACCGATTGCATCCATGGGATCCTGCTTTGCACGTGAGATCCGCAAGGTCCTTGTTGCGAGAGGTTTCAACTACATTCAGGAAGAAATTCAGAATCCTGCATCGGTGCATGCCAGCGCTGCCTGGGAGCGTACCTATAATACCTTTTCCATGCGGCAGATTTTTGAATATACCTTTGCATCCTTTAATCCGCAAGTACGCTGGTGGCAAACACCTCAATCCGAGAAAATACAAGATCCTTATAGGCGCATTATTTTGTATGATTCTGTGATGGCCGCCGAAAATGATTTTGCGCACCATCTGGTTTGCAGTCGCCGTGCTTTAGAGCAAGCGCGGGTGCTGATACTGACCCTTGGCCTCACCGAAATATGGGAGGACTATCATGATGGGGCGGTTATTTGTTTGCCCTCAGGTCCCTATGTCAAAGAGGGCGGGAATATGGACCGCTATCATTTTCGGGTTAGTCGCTATGCCGAGAACTTAAAAAACTTGGAGCGTATCCATGAATTGATGCAGCAATACAATCCGGATTGCCAACTCCTGGTAACGGTTTCACCGGTTCATCTTTGGGCAACCTTTCGACACGACCTGGATGTAATCAGTGCCAGCTGTAATTCCAAATCAACTTTGCGGGCTGCGGTGGATGTGTTTGTATCTGAGCATGACAATGTTCATTATTTTCCGGCATACGAAATGGCCACAATTTACAGACCCTTGATGACTCAAACCTATTTTAGCGAGGGCAAGGAAAATTTTCATGTGAATCAGGATACGGTGGGGTTTATCATGGATCAGTTCTTCCGATACTATTCATTAGAAACAGTTGTCACCACTTAAAAATAGCCTTCTGATCTCAACGATACGGGAATTATAAACAATCCGTATTAAAACATGTTTCTAATGTGGTTTATAAAGCAATGAGCAAAGAGAATCAAAAAGGGGATGCGGCCACCATGACAAAGGCTGAGCTGTCAGCTGCCATGGAAAAGGCGGTGCGTTATCCGCATAAGCATATTCATAAAGGTCGTCTGATCGTGTCACCCGAGGCGTATCAGAACTCCGGTTTGGAAACCAATCTGGTTATCAGCCCGTTTTCTCTGTTGGATTGCACCGGTTCAATTCGCATCGGCCCCTGGTGCAACATCGGTCCACGGACTCGGATCTACACCCATGATACCATCCACATGGGTAAACAGCCCTTGGCTTTGCTGGAAAACGACCTGGGTGTGTTATGGCAGGATAAAGAGATTGGGCGCGACGTGTGGATTCATGACGGTTCCATCGTGTTATACCAGGCAAGCCATCTACCGGACGGTTTTGTGCTGGGGGCCGGATCTGTTTTAACAAAAAATCCGGGCGCTTATGAAATATGGGCAGGCAACCCGGCGCGTAAGATCGGGGAGCGAAAGAAGGCCGACCGAGAAGTCATTGAGGCGCGGGTGAAGGGTAATCGTTTTCGCTTAAATTTTGCTTAATTTCGGAACATATTTTGACATATAGTATAAGAAATAATTCAGGGAACAGGTCGTAACCATGGCAACCAAACCGCCCGTTCTGGGTATGATCCTCAAAGGCTATCCACGAATATCGGAAAGCTTCATATCCAATGAGATTCTGCTGCTGGAACGCCAGGGTATTCGTATCCATATCTTTTCCATGCGTCACCCGCGTGAACCTTTCACCCACAAAAGTGTTCAACAGATCCGGGCCCAAGTGGATTATTTGCCAGAGCGCATTTTGGCCGCGCTACCCCAACTTATTTATTACAACCTAATCCAAGCCGTGAAGGCTCCCGGTACTTATCTGGGAGCAATGGCGACCGCCTTTAGAAGATTTCTCAGAACCCGCAAATCAGCCACCATTAAGCACCTACTGCAAGCCGGTTACCTGGTTCAGAAATTGCTGCCGGGAAACGATGTGGTGCACCTGCATGCTCATTTCGCCCACTCACCGACGTCGGTGGCCATGTTTGCGAGTCAACTGAGTGGTATCGATTTTAGTTTTACCGGGCATGCCAAGGACATCTATACATCTCACCCGATCCAATTGCAGGAAAAAATGACCATGGCCCGTTTTATGGTCACCTGTACGGAATTCAATCGACAGCATTTAAAGCAGATACTGGGCAATGGCCGTGCCGCTGTGTACCGCATCTATCACGGTATTGATCTGAATCTTTTTTCAGGCGGGAAAAATGATCGACGACCGAAACAACCCTATCACTTGATAACCGTGGCCCGACTAGTTCCCAAAAAGGGGCTTCCCACGGTATACCGTGCCCTGCGGCGGCTGCAGCAGACGGGGATTGAATTTGAACATACCCTCATTGGTGATGGTGATGACCGTGACAAAATTCTAAAACTGATTCAAGATCTGGAACTTACGGGTTCATGTGAATGGGTGGGCACCTTGGCCCATGAGCAAGTACTGGCACATTATCGGCGTTCAGATCTTTTCGTACTGGGATGTGAGCAAGCTGCCAATGGGGACCAGGATGGCATACCGAATGTATTTGTGGAGAGCCTGGCCATGGGGCTGCCTGTGGTATCGACCCAACTTTCTGCCATTCCAGAGCTCATTGAGACCGGCAAGACCGGGCTTTTGGTTCAACCGGGTGATGATAAAGCAATGTCATCTGCCATGTTAAGCTTATTGACGGATAGCGAACTCCGGACCCAAGTAATAACGTCCGGCAAGGAGCGCGTTGGCCAGTTATTCAATAATCGAGAACTGATTAAGGATCTATACCAGGTATATGAGCGGGAAGTACCAAAACTAGACTTAAAGCCCAAAAATTCACCGCTTGATGCTTGATGCTTGGTGCTTGATGCTTGATACTGGATGCTTGATGCTCGATACTCGCAACCCGCAACCCGAAACTCGTAACCTAAAACTTAAAACCGAACACCGTCTAAATGCACATCGCCCTCTACACACCCTTCAAACCTTTGGGTCACCAGCGTCCATCTGGCGACCTGGTGATTGCCACGGGGCTTTTAGAATACCTGACAGCCAAAGGTCACCATATTTGGCAGGCAGGTCCGTTGCGAGCGCGTTGGATATATTGGAAGCCGTGGGAGTGGATCCGATGGCTGCGTGTTTATGGGCAGGCCTGCCGAAAGATATCCCAGTATGGTATCGATTTATGGCTGACCTACCATGCCTACTATAAAGCACCGGATGTGCTGGGGCCTTGGGTATCCAAAGCTGGGCAGATTCCCTATGTCATCTTCCAGGGCATTTATTCCACCAAGCGCAGACGCCATGCCCTTACTTGGCCCGGATTTATATTGAATCGAACATCACTCACTGCAGCCAAGTACATATTTAGCAATCGCCAGGAAGATTTACATAATCTGAAACGGCTAATCCCGCAAGAGCACCTATCCTACGTAAGGCCGGGAATTTATCCTGAAGCATTTCAATTTGATGCTGGGGCCCGGCAAAAACTGCGGCAAACCTGGGGAGTTGGGGAAACGCCCGTGATACTTTCGGCGGCCATGTTTCGTTCGGATGTTAAAACCGAAGGGCTTGAATTTCTTTTGCAGGCATGTGGACGGCTGGCTAAAATTGATAAGTCCTTTTGGCTGGTTATTGCTGGCGATGGCAAAGAGCGCCAAAAGCTTGAGCGACTGGCCCATGAGCAAGTTCCCGGTCGGGTGCGTTTTGTGGGTAAAATCAAGCGCGAACATATGGCGCAATTTTATAGTGCCGGGGATATCTTTGTGTTTCCGGGAATTCGAGAATCCTTAGGGATGGTCTATTTAGAAAGCCAATCCTGTGGCTTACCGGTGGTGGCTTTTGACAATGGTGGCATTCCAGAGGTTGTTGCCAGCGGACAGACAGGGTTTTTAACTCCCTTGCGACAGGCTGAGCCCTTTGGCAGCGCTATTCAAAAGCTCCTGCAGGATAAAGGCTTGAGACGATCTATGGGAGAGCGGGCTGCAGCGTATGTTCGGCAAGAACATAATCTAAACCGCAATTATGGTGAAATGGAAAAGCAATTACGAAGGATTGTAAGGACATACCAGAATGCCTAAAGGTCACAGCCATACACGTTTTGGATTAATTCGTCATGCCCAGACATTGTGGAATCAAGACAAACTGATTCAGGGCCAGAACGACTCCGGCCTTACAACCATGGGCCGACAACAGGCAAATGCATGGGGGCGTCGACTAAAGGAGCAGTCCTTCGATCGCATCCTATCCAGCGATTTAGGACGCACAGTAGCGACGGTAAAGGAGATCAACCATTTGCTGCAGATTCCCATGCATTGGACTCCAGGTCTAAGGGAGCTGGACTGGGGAGACTGGACTGGCAAACGGATCCAGGATATCAAAGCCGAGACACCTACTTTGTTAAAAAGTCTGGAAGCTGCTGGTTGGCAGTTTTGTACGCCGGGCGGGGAAAGCCGCGAGGCTGCCAAGTTGCGCGCAAGGGCGGCATTGAAGGAGGCAGCCCAAAAATGGCCGGGCGAGAGTATCTTAGCGGTCACCCATGAAGGCATCATTAAATGCCTGCTCTATAGCTTGGAGCAAAGGGAATTTTTGCCACATGAACCAGCTTTTATTAAGCCGCATCATTTGCATTGGGTGGTTGTGCGAGACAGGGAACTTATGATCGAGCAAGTGAATGCAGTAGCGCTCGATCAAAATTCGGAAAGTGATGCTAAATAGGAGTCAGCGAGTTGCGGGTTTCGGGTTAAAGCACATTAGCTCTCTATCAGTCTAAACACCTAACAGCCTATCAGATGTGATTGATGGCTACGATCAGTTCCAACTTTTATTGCATTGGTTAGCCAGCGGATAAATAGGATTCATCGGAAATGAGAATAATCGTCTACTGCCAACACGTTCTGGGTATCGGGCATTTCTTTCGAACCCTGGAAATTTGCCGGCAATTAGAGGACCACGAGGTGGTGCTGGTCACCGGCGGCGAGCGGCCCGACATTGCCTTGCCCGACCATGTCCGCGAAGTTCCGCTGCCGGGTTTAATGATGGACGCGGACTTTTCCCAATTTTATACGACAGAAGTTGAAAAAAGAATCGATGCAGTTAAAAACGAAAGACAAGATCGATTGATGCATCTTTTTAAAGAATTGTCACCCGATGTATTTTTGATCGAACTTTACCCCTTTGGACGCAAGGCCTTTCGATTCGAATTGGATCCCATATTGGAAGGCATCCGCAACGGTGAATTGCCGCCGTGCCAGGTGGTTTGCAGCCTGAGAGACGTGCTCGTAGAAAAAAGAAAAGCGGAATCGTATGAAGCCCGCGTGATTAAAATTCTCAATCGCTTTTTTGATGCCGTATTGGTACATTCGGATCCGCAACTTTTAAAACTGGACACCACTTTTTCACGACTTAATGATATTGGCTGTCCTATTGTTTACACTGGTTTTGTCACACCGCGACCTGCACCGGGATCGGGCAAAAAATTGCGCAAGCAACTGGGTATCGAACCGGAACAAAAGCTAGTGGTGGCCAGTGCCGGCGGCGGCAAGGTGGGTATCGAAGTTCTGGCATCCGTGGCCAAGGCGATGTCCCATCTATCTGCAGAGATTTACGCTTATATGTTTTCAGGGCCTTTCATGGATGCGGATGATTTTGAGATGTTGAGGTCCTTTCAAAATAGCAATCTTCGTGTGGATCGTTTTACACCCGACTTTCTATCTTTTCTAGATGCGGCCGATCTATCTGTTAGCATGGCAGGGTACAATACAAGTATGAACCTGATGGCGGCGAGGACCCCGGCCCTGGTAAGGCCTTTCGCCCAGAATCGGGAGCAACGGTTGCGGGCCGAGCGCCTGGCACGGTTGGGTGGCTTAAAAATTTTGGCAGATTCGGATCTTGATCCCGAAACAATGGCCGATATCATGCAAGCCATGTTGTCGCAGGGCAAGCGGTCTGGGGGCTTGATTGATTTGGCAGGGGCTGAGCGGACGGCTGAGTGGATAGAGGAGAATTACAGGGTAGGAGGGTAGGAGGGTGGGTTTATAGGAGACAGGAGTCAGAAATCAGGAGTCAGAATTCTGTAAGGAGTATGCAGTAAGCAGAGCCCAGAAGTAGTAAGCAGTAGGCAGTAGGGAGTAGACAGACCATAAAGGCGATGGCGACCAAGAGAGAAAGATTCGGATTGGGGATTACGGAATTCGATTGAGAAGGTTTGGGAATTGACCATGAGTTATGCGATATCAAAAGTATGGCACCGCCCCTGCAAAGACCAAGACCAGGTCATCAAAGATTGCTTGATGGCAGCATTGGATAAAGCATCGGGCAAGCAAACCATTTCGGTTTACTTTCGGGCAGATGATGTGGCGGTTCCAGGCCGGCAATTTCGGGATCTGATAAAAGTTTTCAGCCGTCACCGCGTTCCGCTCTCTTTGGCAGTGGTGCCAACCTGGCTGACCCCGGCACGCTGGAAAGCAGTACGAGAAATATGTGAGACAGATTCCGATTTATGGTGTTTTTATCAGCATGGATGGCGGCATGTGAACCATGAGAAAGAGGGCAAGAAGCAAGAATTCGGACCCGCACGGGCCCGGCAAGATATCGAAAATGATCTCATTCGTGGAAGGTATCGACTCATGTCTTTGATGGGGTCTTTTTTTTTCCCGGCTTTTACCCCTCCCTGGAATCGTTTTACAAAGCAAACAATGGAAGTTCTGCTAGAATTAGGCACTCGTGTGATTTCCCGAAGCCAGGGAGCCCGCCCGCCAGTGCTTGCGGGCATGAAGGATTTTCAGGTCAATGTGGATTTGCATACCCGCAAGGACAAAACCGCGGCTAAAGGCTGGCAAAATCTTATGGAAGAAATAACAAACGGCATTGTCGGCGGCTTTAGTGGTATCATGATTCATCATCAGCGCATGAATGCTAATTCTTTGACCTTTCTGGACAGTCTGCTGAAACAGATGCGGGCAATGGATCGATTTCGTTTTTTCTATTTGAAGGACTTGGCGGAGGGTTTACATGAAACTTGAACCATTTCAACTGGAACGATATTTCGCCCGGCATGAGTTCTCGGCTCCATATCTGCTGAGCTGCTCGGATTGTGAAAGCATGACCATCGACGATCTGCTATTAATGGCACCGGAAACCAAAGAGCAATTTCATACTTTATGGTTGGGATACACCGAATCCACTGGTAGCCTTGAGCTACGCCAGGCCATCGCCGGATTGTATGACCAGGTCACAGCCGATCATATTCTGGTACATGCCGGGGCGGAAGAGGCGATATTTAATTTTATGAATACAGTATTGGAACCGGGTGATGAGGTGGTGGTACATGCGCCACGCTACCAGTCCCTGGGAGAGGTGGCCCGCAGCGTCGGCGCCACCGTGATTTCGTGGGAAGCTGAAGCCGACAAGGGTTGGTCCCTGGATATTGATTTTTTAAAAGATCGATTGACATCTAAAACCCGGGCCGTGGTGATCAACGTTCCCCATAATCCCACCGGCTTTTTGCCCGACTCCGAATTCATGACCGCCTTATCCGCACTATCAGACAAACATGGGTTTATCGTTTTTTCAGATGAAGTCTATCGTGGATTGGAATACGATTCCAGTTACCACCTGCCGGCCTTTGCGGATATCAACGTGAATGCAGTTTCCTTGGGTGTGATGTCCAAGACCTATGGTCTGGCTGGATTGCGAATCGGTTGGATTGCCACCCGCAACAAAACAATTTATGACAAAATGGCGGCCTTCAAAGATTATACCACAATCTGCAACAGTGCCCCCAGCGAGTATTTGGCGACCTTAGCCCTGGAACATCATGAGTCTATTGCTACTCGCAATATTTCAATTATTCAAGCCAACATAAAGTTGCTTGAAGCCTTTTTCGATCGGCATACAGATCTGTTTCACTGGCAGGCGCCCAAAGCCGGGCCCATTGCCTTTCCGCAATATTTCGGCGGAGACGTCGCAGATTTCTGTCGCGAGCTAGTGCAACAGGCGGGTGTATTACTGGTGCCGGGATCACATTTCGGACACAGTGGTGAGTGCTTCCGCATCGGTTTTGGTCGGCAGAATCTGCCGGAGTGTTTAGAGCGGCTGGATGCATACATTTCCTGAACGAGTGATCGGCGGGGCATATCCGGCGCAATCTTCATTATCTAGTGTGCTTTATCTATTATGACTTTGAGTTGAAATCTACGGGATCTTTTTGTTGGAGTTCAAAATGGAGGTTTCCATAAACACTAATGTAAACTATATGAATAAAAGAAATATTTTCTAAGGCAGATAATTCTGTGCGAGATTCAAATACTTTAACGCCTGCTCTCTTTCCCAAGCTTTTTTCTTTTTAAGTTCCTTTGCCATTATTGCAGCCACTTTTGGGGCAATCTCCATGCTTGCCCTTGAATCAAGAATCAAGGCTCGGGTACGGCGAGCCAGCACATCCTCTACGGTCCGTGCCATTTCATGTTTTACAGCCCAGAGGATTTCAATGTGGCGGTAGGGAAGGTTGGCATGGATCAATTGGTCCAGTTCAGGATATGTTTTTTTTAATTGTTTGAGATCCCTGGCTTTACTGCCATAAACTGTAAATGGTTCATTGCCCCTGGAATCTGCTGACCATCCAAAAAGGTTTAAATGCTCTGTGCGTGACGGGCGCTCATCAAGTCCAGCCACAGCAACAGCTTTACCCACAACATCCTCACCCATTTTACGATAGGTCGTCCATTTTCCACCTGCTATAGTTACAAGGCCTGATGCTGATATTGCAATATGGTGATCACGTGAAAGTGAGGATGTTTCATGGCTTGTATCTGAGCGAATAAGCGGACGAATACCTGCAAATATACTCAGGATATCCTTTTTGGTGGGATTTTTCGTAAGATATTTGGCGGCATGTGCCAAAAGAAATTCAACCTCATGGGACAAAGGAATTGGTTCCAGGCAGGATTCATCTAACTCAGTATCCGTGGTTCCGATAACTACACGGCCATGCCAGGGAACCGCAAACAGCACGCGGCCATCATCGGTGTGAGGGACCATGATTGCACTATCACCAGGTAAAAAGGATTTATCTATGACTATATGAACTCCTTGGCTATGTGAGATGAGATCCTCACTGTCTGGAATATCCATTTTACGGATAGAATCTACAAAAATACCAGTGGCATTAATTACGGCCTTGCCATTGATTTCATATTCTCTGCCGGTTTCCTCGTCTTTTGCAATCACGCCACACACCAAGCCTCCCTTTTTTAATATAGAAGAAACTTTTGCATAGTTTAGTACGCATGCACCCAGATTAGCCGCAGTGTGGGCTAGCGTTATCGCAAGGCGAGCATCATCAAACTGTCCATCATAATAGATGATGCCTCCCCGGAGCCCTCCCGGTTCCAAAGTAGGTATTTTTTTTAAGGTATCTTCCCGGGACAGCCGTTTGGATGCTTCAAGACCCAGTTTTCCTGCAAGCACGTCATACAGCTTCATTCCTATTCCGTAAAACGGGCCTTCCCACCAGTCGTAATTTGGAACGATAAAGGCCTGATGCCTGACCAGATGGGGAGCATTATGAAATAGTAGCCCTCGTTCGCGTAAGGCTTCAAGAACCAGTGAAATATTTCCCTGCTGCAAATAGCGAACGCCTCCATGGATCAGTTTTGTACTCCTGCTGGAAGTTCCCTGGGCAAAATCTGCCTGCTCAAGAATAAGCGTGCTAAAACCCCTGGAAATAGACTCCACGGCAGTTCCTAACCCAGTTGCTCCCCCACCCACAATAATCATATCCCATATTTTGGCCGTATCATTTAGTTGATCAATCATTTCATTTCTACGCATAAGTCCATCCAATGACTGTGGGTTCTATGTTTTTCATCAATTTAGAGTCTATACCTTTCAAATGTCTTGAAATGATAAAGATATCCAACGTTGCCAGCAATTGTAAGAATAATGGATTGGTATACTTATTTCTGTAGGTAATCGTGTTTCAGCTCATTGCTTAGTGCTTCATTCATGCTTCCAGTACGGTACCCTTCAAGATCCATTGTGATGTATTTATACCCGATTGATTTAAAATGTTGAGTGATTTGATTCCTGATATCATCATTACCCAAGAGTTTCATTTCATTCTCTCCAGCCTCAAGCCGTGCCAAGGTACCATGGTGCCGCACTCTGAAAACGCGCATACCGATCTGCCGCAAATAGTTTTCACCGCTTTCCACTTGTCTCAAGGCCGATCGCGTGATTTCTGAAAAATATGGAAATCTGCTACTAAGGCATGCATAAGAAGGTTTATCCCAAGTCGGAAGATCCAACATTTTGGACAACATCCTAATTTCCTGCTTTCCTAATCCTGCTTCTTCCAACGGGCTCCGGACTCCCAGTTTCCTGGCGGCTTTTCTACCAGGTCTAAAATCGCCAACATCATCGGCATTGCTGCCATCAAACACCCAATCGAGACCGTATTGATCCGCAATTGTTATCATTTTAGAAAAGAGTTCATTTTTACACATAAAGCAGCGGTCGGGCGGATTGTCTGAAAATCCTGGAATGCTTAGCTCTTCAGTTCTGATAATAATATGTGGTATCGACATATTTTGTGCCAATACCTTGGTTTGCTCCAATTCAAGTTCAGGAAAAGTTTCAGATTCGGCGGTTACGGCTAATATTTCATATCCTGGGATATCGCTGCATACCTTCAGTAAAAAGGTGCTGTCCACACCCCCTGAAAATGCAATTGCAGCGCAGCGTGTATGCGAGATAAGATCCTTAAGGTGATCATATTTTTTATGCACTGAAACCGGAATTTCCAAAGTTTTATTTTTTTTTATCGAAATGCCTTGTTTATTCATCATACACCTTGATTGTTTAAAATTTAACTTCCACACTAACCTACATATTAACATCAGTAAAAAATATATCCAATTATGTCACAATGTGGTATATATTGCAACGAATCACACGGCGGCTGCATTATCTATCTGAAAATACACCAATTAGGTACATTAAGGCTTTAGTCCTTTGTACTATCCCAGGAAAATGATGTTGACGATTCTAAGTAGGGAAAAAAGCATTTCGAGTGAATCCATGGATATATTAATGCGAGCGAATGAACTGTTGAAAAATAAGGTGCCGTTCTGCCTTGTCACTGTGGTTACATCGAACGTGAAAGATATCTTATCCGGGCAGAAAGCAATCATTGTCGATAATGGCACTATGGTCGGTTCCTTTGGATCTGAACAGATTGACCAGAACGTACGCACCTATGCGCGCATGTACCAACAACAAAGAAAGAACGGTATCACATGGTTGCAAGACAAGCTGGAGCTTTTTTTTAATACTATTGTATCTGAATCGATACTTCTTATCTGTGGCGCCGGACATATCGCGGTTCCTCTGGCTCAGTTTTCAGCTCAAGTCGGGTTCCAAGTGACTGTTCTTGACGACCGCCCCGATTTTGCCAATGAATCCCGATTTCCAGGTTGTAAGGTTATCGTCGAGGATTTCGACATAGCATTAAATGATATGACTTTGGGACCGACCACCTTTGTAGTTATAATCACAAAAACTCGATGAACTCAAAGCGCGTGGTCTGACGGTATGTTTGGCGACAGTCATAGATTGCACCGGGTCGACGCCACGGGAGGTGGGTGCCAAAATGATTGTGTGCGCGGACGGTACAATTTATGGATCGGTTGGCGGTGGTTGCGGAGAGAATCAGGTTCACAGCGCTGCGCTGCGCTCCATTTTGCTAACCAAAGCTCCAGAAGTGATTGAGATAGACCTTAGCGATGATATGGGCACGAGAGGCGGAGCCGTATGTGGAGGCAAAATGCGGGTATTTGTGGAAGCTATATAAAATTTATATGAGCAATATTACTGCTCCCAGTAAATGCATTCCACAGGACAGACCTCTATGGCTTCTTCAACACATTCCGGACCTCCTTCTGGTTGAATGACCACGGCCTTTTCCGCCTCCTCATTAAATTCAAAGACTTCCGGGCAAAGTTCAACACAGCTCTCACACCCTATACATTCATCTGAATCAATTTTTATTCTTCTCGCCATAAGATCAGTTCCCGTAGTTATCATCATTTCTTCAAATTGGTAATTGCATAACGTTCAAAATTGCATGAAAATATTCATGTTTCTTACATAGAGCTCATCTCAAGAGAATTGAATGTCAGGGTGAATATGTTGGCGACATATAGGGAATTTATACCCGACAATGGAATTGTTGTTATGGTTCCTGATGGCCTACAGCAAGTATGATGCTCATTCCTCGAAACGATTGATGGATATAACGGCTAACGTTTACTTTCATAGTCTTCAATTGCTTTCACCAGTGCATCGGCACCAAGATTCGAACAATGCATCTTCTCCTTGGGTAGTCCATTAAGAGATTCGGCAACAGATTTTTTTGTTACCAGCCGTGCTTCTTCAAGGCTTTTCCCTATAGCCATTTCAGTGACCATGCTGGAGACAGCAATGGCTGCAACGCACCCGAAAGTCTTGAATTGTTCCGATCTCATTATTGGCGTGTTGGATAGAAACCAGGATAGTTTCAGGACGAATGACTTTGATTAACCGTTTCAGGTCGATTAATCCATCCCCATCGACTGGTAAGAACGAAACATCGAAATCGAGGCGTTCCAGAAAGCGGACCGAATTTAATACGGAATGATGCTCAATAAGAGAAACTATGATATGCGATCCCTTATTTTGTCTCGCAAATGCTGTTCCTTTTATCGCCAAATTATTGGCCTCGGCACCTGACGAAGTAAATATGATTTCCTGCGGTTGTGAATGGATGAGTTTTGCTGCATATTCCCTTTGGGCTTCCAGCGTTTGCTTTATTTTGGAGCTGATATCGTAAACATTAGAAGGATTGGCGAATCGTTCACAGAAATACGGTAGCATGGCGTCTAGCACATCATCTGAAACGGGTGTTGCCGATGCATGATCAAGATAAATAGTCTCCATTTCACTTAGCCTCTTTTTTTTTCTTGATGTAAAATTTGTAGCATTCATCATCCTCTTCAACACCAATGAATTCATGTCCGCACTTTTGGCACCAATCGGGAATATCACTAAGTGCACCATCATAATCAGTTAATACTTCCAAAACTTGCCCTTTTGCCATACATTTCAACTTGTCTCCAGGTTCTAAAAGGTGCATTGGACACATTCGGCAAACTAGATCTAGCGACTCATCGGCTTTTTCATTGCTTACAAATTTCATTTTAGTGCCTTTATATTCAGGGGAGGAGTTCATCAATGTCGAGGAATATTATCTTTACCCCATAATAAAGTGCTACAATGTGGCAACTAAGTCAAGCCACAATTTTAATCAAATTCGAAGATTCGAAGAAGATTCCATTGGTGGAAGAAACCTTGATACATACCAATAAGGCCACCAACACCCAACAGTAAACCCAACAGAAAATCTCCACAGCGTCAATCTTTAGTTGGATTTTATAACTACCTGTAAACATAGTATAAT